>JACQZR010000250.1 GCA_016213775.1 Acidobacteriota bacterium | reverse complement strand
TCGAAACAGTGGTATACAAAAACCAGCAGGCTGCCAAACAGCTTTGTGAACGATTCCATCGGCTTCTCCTTCGGTCCAGTCTTGACAACCAGACCATCGGCAGAATGCCGGTGGAATCAAATTTCAAATATCTTTGGCTAGGACTTTCATCCACAATAGGCTTTGCTCCAAACTAGGAATGACATGTCGGAATTTCGAGACCAGGTGATTCTCATCACCGGCGCTACTGGCGGACTAGGCGAAATCGTTACGCGCAACTTTGTGGATGGAGGCGCGCACGTCGTCGCCGTCGCGGTGGATTGGCCACATCCGCCGGAAAGCCACCGAGTCGTTCCACTCACTCTTGACCTTGTTGAACCGGAGCAATGCCGCAAAGCGGTCACGCAGACGCTGCAGGAATTCCAGAGGATCGATGCCCTGATTCACCTGGTGGGCGGCTTCGCCGGAGGTACCACCATCGCTGCCACCACAGATGAAACCTGGGATCACATGATGGACATCAATCTCCATGCCACCTTCAATCTGTGCCGTGAGGTGATGCCGCACATGATGGCTTCGGGACGCGGCCGCATCATCGCCATCGGATCAAAGGCAGGCAGCGAGCCCGCGCCCCGCTTCGGCGCTTACCACGTCTCCAAGGCGGCAATGCATGCGCTCATCCGCGTGCTTGCTCTGGAATGCAAAGGTTCCGGAATCACCGCCAACGCCATCCTCCCCAGCACGATCGACACGCCCTGGAATCGCGAATCCATGCCCGAGGCGGACTTCAACAAGTGGGTGAAGCCGGGCGCCATCGCCCAACTCATCATGTACCTTGCCTCCGAGGCGGCCGCTTCCGTCAACGGCGCGCTGATTCCTATTTACGGCGAATCCTAGCCCGCGGCTCTCACATTTACAATAGAGGTAATGACGCGGTTTCTCTCTCTTGTCTGGAAGAACGCACTGCGCAATCGGAGACGCAGCATACTCACTGTCTTCAGCATGGCTCTCTCTCTGTGCCTGCTCGGGCTGATGCTGTCCATCTACTACGCCCTCTACCTCAGCGACACGCCGCCTTCGCAGGCCCTGCGCATCACCACGCGCAACCGCGTCGCTATCACCTCACCCGTGCCGGTCTTCTACATGGACCGCATCGCCAAGGTCCCCGGAGTGCGCAAACTCATGTACTGGCAATGGTACGGCGGTACATACAAGGACGCTCGCGACCCGAACAACTTCTTCGCCCGCTTCGGCATTGACCCGGTGAAGATGTTTGACATCTTTACAGAGATCCAACTCCCCGAAGATCAGAAGAAGGCTTTTCAATCCGACCGCCGCGGCGCCATCGTGGGCCGCGTCCTTGCCGAACGTTTTGGCTGGCAACTCGGAGAGCGGCTCACCTTCACCGGCGACATCTTCCCCGGCACCCTCGAACTCGTCATCCGCGGCATTTACGAGAGTGAACTCGGCTCAGAAACGCTCTATTTCAATTGGGAATACGTCCGCGAAGGGCTCTCGATGACCCGCAAGGACATGATCTCCTCCATCAGCATCCTCGCCGATTCGCCCGAAGCCGTCCCACGAATCATCAATACGGTTGACGACATGTTCCGCAACTCCACCGTTCAGACGCGGACCGAAACCGAGCGCGCCTTCGCTCTCGGCTTTGTCAACTCGCTCGGCAACGTCAAGCTGATTCTCCTCAGCGTGTGCGGCGCGGTGACGTTCACCATCATGCTTGTCGCTGCCAACACCATGGCGATGAGCATCCGCGAGCGCACCCGCGAAATCGGTATCCTCAAAACTCTCGGATTTAAGCCCGGGTTGATCCTGTTCATCATCCTTGGCGAAGCAGTCCTACTGGCCTGCCTGGGGGGCAGCGTGGGCCACCTCTTCGCATCCGGCCTCTGCGGTCTCATTCGCAACTACGGCCCCGCGTTCAGCAATCAGATCCGCACCCTTACCGTTCCCTGGCCTGTCATCGGTGTGATGTTCACCACCTCCATCTTCATCGCGCTGGCCAGTTCGTTGCTCCCCGCCTACAGCGCGTCGCGCATCAACATTCTGGAGGCTCTGCGCCGTACGGATTAGACGATGAACATCCCCATCACCTACAATCTGCGCAACCTCATTGTGCGCCGCGGAACCACCATCATGACCGCGCTCGGCATCTCCCTCACCGTCGCCGTGCTCATCACCACCATGGCGCTGGTGGAAGGGCTGAACTTGATGTTCGCCTCCAGCGGCAATCCACTCCACGTGTTGGTGATGCGCAAAGGCTCCACCGCCGAGTTAAATAGCTCGTTCTCGCGCCAGATGTTTCAGGATTTGAAATTCAAGAACGGCATCGCGCGCAACAGCAAGGGCGATCCGATGGTCTCGCTCGAGCTCATCACCGTAGTGAATCTGCCTAGCATCGAGAATCCCGACGGCTCCAACGTCACACTCCGTGGGATGTCCCCCACTGGTGTCGAAATGCGTGACGACATCAAGCTCGAAAACGGACGCTGGTTTCAGCCCGGACGCACCGAACTCGTCGTCGGCAAAAGCGTCGCCAGGCGTTTTCCCGATGCCAAACTCGGCGGCAAACTGCGCCTCGCCCGCAGCACCTGGGAGATCGTCGGCGTGATGGACGCAGGCACCTCCGCCTCCAACAGCGAAATCTTCGCTGACCTCAATCAGATGGCCGGCGACTACAACCGCACCGAAGCCGCCAGTTCCGCTCTCGTCCGCGCCGTCGATGAGGTTGCCGTCCAGGCACTCGTCAACGATCTCGAAAACGACCGCCGCCTCAACGTCTACGGGCAGACCGAAAAGGACTACTATACGTCGCAAACAAGCTCCGGAAACCTCTTCCGCTTCATAGGACTATTTGTCGCGGCAATCATGGCCATCGGGAGCGCTTTCGCCGCCATGAACACGATGTATGCAGCGGTCGCCCGGCGTTCCAAGGAAATCGGCACACTCCGGGTGCTCGGTTTTTCCCGCATCAGCATTCTCTTCAGCTTTCTGATCGAATCGCTCCTGCTCGCAACGCTCGGTGGACTCTTCGGCATCGCACTCGCCCTCCAGTTGAACGGCTTCTCCACCGGCATCCAATCCACCACGTTTTCCGAAGTCACTTTCAGCCTCCGCATCACCCCGTCCATCATGCTCTCGGGCATGTCGTTCGCGTTGGTCATGGGTGCGATGGGAGGACTCCTGCCCGCCGCCAACGCGGCTCGCAAACAGATATTGACCGCCCTGAGGGAAATCTAGTTCCATGCCCGATGAATTGAGCAAACTGAGAATCGACCGGTCGCGCAGGCGCAGAAGCTCCTGGGCCTCCAAGTGGATCGTCATCGGCATCGTCCTCTTCCTTTGCCTCGGAGCCGCGCGCTTCTTCTACGGCAAGGCGAATGCACCTGCTGAAGTGGAGATCCAACGTATCACAGCCTCCATCGAGCAATCGGCCACCAGTGCCGCGCAAGGCGAGGTGATCCTCAACGCCACTGGCTACATCATCGCAGCCCACAAGATCCAGGTGGCCTCCAAAGTCGTCGGCCGCGTTCTGGCGATCAACGTCGAAAAGGGCGACCGAGTAAAGGAGGGCCAGATCCTCGCTCGCCTGGAAGACGACGAATACCGTGCCCAACTCCAACAGGGGCGCGGCCAACTACAGGCCCTGCAAGCCCGCATGGAGGAGTTGAAGAACGGCTCCCGGCCGGAAGAGATCGCCGTCGCCAAAGCCAATCTCGATCAGGCCAAGGCCGATCTGGGGAACGCCCGCGTCAACCTCGAACGCGTGAAGCAGCTCGCGGCCGAAGGCGTCTTCGCCAGACAGAATCTCGACGATGCAATCGCGCGTTACGATGCCCAGGCAGCCCGCGTCTCCTCCCTCGACAAAACGTACCAGCTCGTGAAAATCGGCCCACGCCGCGAACAGATCGACAACGTCGCCGGCCAAATAGAAGAGGCCCGCGGACGCGTCGCTTTCTACGAGACCGCCCTCGCCAACACGCTCATCCGCGCACCGGTGACCGGCACCATCCTCGAACGCGCCGTCGAGAAAGGCGAATTCGTCACCACCAGCTTCGTCGGCGAGCGCGGTGCCAAGGGCTACGTCGTTTCCCTCGCCGATCTCAACGACCTTCAGGTGGAGCTCGACATCAACCAGAATGACTTCGCCAAGCTCGGCCCCAAACAGAAGGGTGTCATCACCACCGACGCTTTCCCCGATCGCAAGTACGACGGCTACATCTACGAAATCGCCCCCGAAGCCAACCGTCAGAAGGCCACAGTACAAGTGAAGGTGAAAGTGGCGAACCCCGACGGATTCCTCCGCCCCGACATGAACGCCAGCGTCGCCTTCCTCGCCGAAGCGAAACCCCGTATCAGTGACGGCGCTGCGCCTAAACCGTCCATCCTCATTCCTTCCAGCGCCATTCGCAATGGCGCGGTATTCGTCCTCCTCAACGGCAAAGCAGTCGAGCGCAAAGTAAAAACCGGTTCCACCACCGGCAACAGTGTCCGCATTGAAGAAGGGCTGTTCGGCGGTGAGGACCTCGTCGTGCGTCCCACCCCGGATCTGAAATCCGGCGATCGCATCACAAAGAAAGGTTGACCCATGGCCGACCCGGTAATCGTCACTCACAACCTGTCGCGAGAATATGTCCGCGATGAGTTTCGCGTCATCGCTCTCAAGGACGCCAACATCGAGATCCACAAAGGCGAGTTTGTCGCCTTGATGGGCCCCTCGGGCTCGGGCAAATCGACGCTGCTGTATTTGATTGCAGCAATGGAGCGCCCCTCCTCCGGCGAACTCCTCGTCCTCAATCAAGACCTGAACGACCTCAGCGACAGCGAAATCGCCGGCTGGCGCAATGCCCACATCGGCTTCGTCTTTCAGTCCTTCAATCTCATCCCCGTGCTCACCGCGCTCGAAAACGTCGAGCTACCGCTCAAGCTAACCAACCTCCGCAAATCCGAACGTATCGAGCACGCACAGACAGCACTAAAACTCGTGGGGCTCGGCGATCGCATGGGCCACTTCCCGCGCCAGCTCTCCGGCGGGCAGGAACAGCGCGTCGCCATCGCGCGCGCCCTCGTCACAGACCCCGACCTGATACTCGCCGACGAGCCCACAGGTAACCTCGACGCCAACTCCGCCAACGAAGTACTCTCCATGCTCGAACGCCTGAACAAGGAGTACGGCAAGACCATCGTCATGGTGACGCACGACCCGCACGCTGCCCGTTTCGCCACCAAAATCCGCTACCTGGAAAAAGGCGAATTGCTCCCCGAAGGCCAAAAGCCCGAGGACTGGATGGCCTCAGTCTGACACGCGCGGAGGCAAGAGGGGCCGGTATGATAGTGGGTCTATGACGCGACTCATCCTCCAGGCCATTCTGCTTCTCACCCTCGCGACACTGTGCTTAGGCCAAGACCTCCGCGGAGTCCTGCCCGCGCGCTGGCACAACTCCGGATTCCTCGAGGCTGACGACAACTACAACGCCGTCACCACCGCCAGCGACGGCAAAATCTACTACGTCCTTTGCTCTCATGGCATCGACACCGGCGCCCGCATGTTCTCTCTCGACCCCGCCACTGGATCCATCAAACAACTCGGCGATCTCACCGAGGCCGTCGGCGAGAAGGGCCGCAAGGCCGTCCCCCAAGGCAAGAGCCACGTCAGTTTCTTCGAGCACAAGGGCAAGCTCTACTTCGCCACCCACCTCGGCTACTACCGCCACGAAGGCAGCAAGGAAATCGTCGGCGACCCACCGCCCGGCTATCAGCCCTACCCCGGCGGTCACTTCGTCTCCTACGATCTGGCCACCGGCAAGTTTGAAGACCTCGCGCTTGCCCCCGATCGCGAAGGCATCATCACCATGGAGATGGACAAGCGCCTCGGCAAACTCTACGGAATCACCTGGCCCAGCGGCTTGTTCCTGAGCTACGACCTCGCCACGCGCAAACTCCAGAACCACGGCTTCACCGCCGGCAAAGGCGAGCGCGGCACCGGCTCCGAGTTCCGTGTCGTCAGCCGCTCGATTGCGGTGGATTACCGCGGCCAAGCGACGATCTCCACCGCCGCCGGCGACCTGCTCTTCTACGATCCCGCAACCAACAAGCTTCAAAAGATCGAGGGCACAACGCTCCGCCGCGACGCCTTCGGACAGTGGGACCCCGATCGGCCCGGCAGCATGGCTTACGGCTGGCGTCAGGTCGTCTACTACCGGCCCGGCAACGTTTTCTTCGGTGTCCATGGTGGCAGCGGACGCCTCTTCCGCTACAATCCCAGCGGCAAAGAGGTGTACCTCGAAGACCGCATTGCTTCGCAGAAATCCCGCGAAATGGGTATGTACGATTCGTTCCGCTACGGATATCTCGGCTTGACCCTCGGTCCCGACGGCCACACGCTCTACTTCCTCACGGGCACGCCCGCGGGCGAAGAAATTCGATTCGTCACTTACCACATCCCCACCGGACGCTACACCGACCACGGCGCGATCGTGCTCGATGATGGCCGCCGCCCCACGTGGGCGCAAGCAATCGCAGTGGGCCCCGACAAGCGGATCTACACCGTGTCCAAACTCATGGAGAACGGCAAGCTGAAGACGGACCTTGTCAGCTTCCCTGATCCGCTGCAAACGCCTGCGCCACGCGAAGAAGAATACAAGTTGATCCGTTCGTGGCTCAACCCCAGCGGCATGGCGCATCCCTTGCAGGAAGCGCATGGCCTCTGCATCGACAACGACGGCAACATCATCGTAGTGGACAGCGTCGCCTCACGCGTCCACCGCTTCACGCCCGATGGAAAATGGCTCGCCGAGATCGGCCTCGGACCCGGCAGCGGTCCCGGACAATTCGCCGGCCCGCGCGACGCCCGGGTCCACAAAGACGGCCGTATCTACGTCTCCGACGCCAACAACGCCCGCATCGAGGTCTTCAGCCCCGACGGCAAGTTCGAACGTATGTGGGGGGGACGCGGCTCCGGCAAAGGCCAGCTCGTGCGAGCCCACGGCCTCGAATTCTCACTCGACTACAGCAAGCTCTTCGTCGTCGACGTCGACAACAACCGCGTCAGTGTCTTCCAACCGCTCACCGGCGAGCTTCTCTACGACTTCGGCCGCAAGGGCGAACGCACCGGCGAATTCCACGAGGCCCATGGACTTGGCATCATGCCCAACGGCGACCTGATCGTCTCCAACTACTGGGGCCCCGTCCAGCGCTTCACCGCCGAGGGCAAGTTCCTCTTCGAATTCGCACCCGCCGGATTTCGCGATTGGATTCACTTCCACAGCATGACCACCGATCGCGAAGGCAACACGTACCTCGCCGCCCGCGACCGCCAGATCGGCAATGCCGTCGTCAAGTACGATAGCCGCGGAGCCTACGTAGCCATGTGGAGAATGCCTGGGGTCAAGACCGCCGCAGTGGACAAGAACGGTCTCGTTTACACCGCCTACGAAAGCAGAGGCGTCCACGGTGTCCAGGTCTTTCAACGCGTGCGATAGGGAGCAGCTCGATGTTGACGATTCGCCTGACGAGAGTCTCGCCGACCCACCATCGGCTCTCCTACAAACGCAACGACGGTTCCGGTGAAGACATCCTGCTCGAAACCAGGAGTTGCCTTCTCCACGACCTGGTACATTTCGCCGTGGAAAGCGAAGCCGGCCTGCTGAACTCCTTCTATGGCAGTCTTGCCCGGGCCGCAAGCAACGGCGAACTCCCTTCCAGCCACGAGCTGCTTCTGACGGAGCGAATCGTAGGACCTCTGCAAAACATTGCGGATTCCGATCCCTCCGTCATCCTCACTGCGATCCAGGGATTGTTTGCAGCCTACGGAGATCCAGTGCCCGCCTGGTGTACCCACGACCTACTCATCAGGGTTCAAAACCGCGTCCGGCAACTCCGCGGGCAATGGAACAGCACTCCGTTCGGCCAGTCAATGGAGCTTCAATTCCGCGCGTGATCCGCCCCGTGTGGCGCGGGCTTCTGTTCGATCGCAACCCGGTCAGTAGGAAACAGGCAGGCATCTTGATCATTGTATGTTGCAGTCAGGCGCTGCGCCGGGTTCGTGTTTGACGGGGCAACGGGGCGACATCATTCAGTCCGGCCAGAATAACGGGAGCACGGTCCGGGAACTCGGCGACGAGAGAGAGGTTACCGCCCATCGCCTGGACCGTTTTGCGAAGGGTGGATAACAGAAGGTCACTACGCTTTTCGAGGCGGGACACACTGTCCTGAGTGATTCCCAAGGCCTTGGCCATCTTCACCTGAGTGAGTTTGCGGGCATGGCGCAATTGCCGTATGGTCATTTCTTCGGCAATCAACTGCGCGGCGCGTTGTTCGACTCGTTTGCGTAGCGCGGGGCTCAACTTTTTGATTTCGTCATTCACGCTTACCGGCATGGTCACTTCCTTCTTCCGTTGAGGCGAGCAAGGTGCGCGTCAAAGCGGATATCCGCCTTGCGGATCAGCTCGCGATAGAACCGTTTTTCACTGCCTCCGGCCTTGTCACCCGCAACGAGCAAAATCGCTTTGCGGTGAGGATCAAACGCGAACGCCACTCTCCACTCCCCGTTCGCGGCGCTGAACCTGAGTTCCTTCATATTGTTGTGGCGCGAGCCGTGCAAGGTGTCGGCGTAAGGCCTCTTGAGATTCGGGCCGAAGCGCTGGAGCAGACGCCAGGGCGAGTATTTCCACACGTACGGCAACCTGTTGTGCGCGGAACTCGGGCACGAACTCGTCGCCGAACTCTACTGTCCAGATCGTCATCGACGTTTTCAGTATGTCATACAGTTCATATGATGTGGAATCCATAGTAACTCACAGGCTTGCGAGCGCAGGGACGGTTCCGGTGAAGGCGGTCGAAGAATAGCCGCCGTCCCAGTTCGACCTTTGCCGTGGTGAGCGGGTTGTCCTCCGGGACTGGAAGATAGAGATCCAGCCCCAGAGGAACAGTGACGACGGTTGCAGGAGGAACAGCGTCACTTTGCGACGAGGAACTGACGGAAGTTTTCCAAGGACCAGATTTCCTCTGAACGCTCGCCAGCAAAGAAGACTACTTGGCGGCCGTTGGGGTGGAGCCGGAAGCCCAGCCACCCGCTCACATCGATGTCGAGCTTGCGAGCCTGGCCGCCTTCCAGCGAAACCTTCCATAGTTCTTTCTTCTCACCGGTCCGTTTCATGACGATGAGGGCTTTGCTGTCGGGTGTCCACGCCAGGTTGTCAAACGCTTCGAGAACTTCCGGCCGGCTCACGCGCAGGAGTTCGCGAGGCGCACCACCGTCGATCGGGATCAGTAGCAGCACCGTCGTGTTTCCGGAAGAGTCCGCGGCGGTGCGGTCGCGATCAAGCATAAGGACGGTTGCGGCGTAGCGCCCATCGGGAGAAAGTCCGAACCGGCCCGGTCTTGCCGGTTCCGTAGCCTGGTAGACACTGCGAGTCCTGCCAGTGTTCAGGTCGTGCTCGACGAGCGCCCTTCGCTGTTCGGGGTGATAGTCCGAATAGATCTTCTTTCCGTCGGGAGAGAATTCGGCGTGGCTCGTGTGGCTGCCTTTCGCAATGACCGAGGCGTCACCGGTGGCGGGATCGAGGCGGTATATTGCAGAAGAGCCTTTCCTGTCCCTTGCTCCGGTGATCAGCCAGCGAGAGTCCGGTGACCAGCGGACTACGGTGAAGTAGTGCAAAGATAACGGGACTTTCTTGACCTCACCAGATTCCACAGAGCGGATCGCGAGGATATTCAGACCGTCGGATTGAATCTTGTAGGCTAAGTATTTTCCGTCCGGCGACCAGGCGGGACCACTCGCCCGGTACGCCTGCGCAGAGGGCGTGCCCTGTAGTTTTCCCGCTGCCAGATCGATGGGAGCGACTTGCATAGCTTCGGTGCTGGTGTCCTTGGCTAGATGCAGGGCGCCGGAGGATGTAAGTCCCAAGGGCCACACAGTGCCGATATCGGGTTTGAGCAGTTTCGGCGCGGCCGCAGCCTTGCCGCTGAACACGGCAAGAGACCACAAACCGTTGGCTCCGGTTCGATCGCTCGTGAATAGTAACTCCCGGCCATCGGGCGACCAGCCCGCGACGGCATCATTGGCCGCGTTCGTCACCAGCGCGGTGTCCTGGCTGCCATCCACCGCGATCACAAAAACGTCGCGTTGCAGGGCGGTATCATCCGCTGGAAGGTCATAGGCCAGGTACTTTCCGTCGGGAGAGAAGAACAGCTTGTTCGGACCGCGCCAGCTCACGGACTTGAGGACTCGCAACGCCCCGTCCTGGACTCCGACAATGCCAATCTGTTTGCTGCGATCTCTACGTTCCAACGTTACGGCTAGAAGCTTCTGGTCGGGAGACCAGTCCCCCACGGAAGCATGTGCGATTTCTGCGCTTTCCATGACCCGGCGGGATTGCGCAGCGCCTTCGAGGCTCACAATGCGGATTTCGATCCGTCGTGTCTGGTAGTTCAGCCATGCATACGCCACCTGTTTTCCATCCCGGGAAATGGCGGAGCCTAACCCTGAGCTGCCCTGGCCATTCCAGTTCTTGTTATCCGTAAGCACGCGATCCGTCCCGGACACGAGATCGTGCACCATCAGATTGCCGGCCGCAAACCAGTCTGTATAAGAGATGTAGCGGCCATCGGGGGAGACGCTGCCGCCGGCATGAATCACGTCTCTACCCGTCCAGACCACACGATCGCCCTTGGCACGTGCTGGAGAACCGGCACTACCCAGCCGCACGCGCGCGGTAGTCGCGGATTCCTTCTGATCGGCGTAATCGCGCAGCACCCGCTCATAGAGCTTGCGTGCTTCGGTGTCGCCGAGTTTGTTGTAGCATTCCGCCATGCGGATGAGCGCCTGCGCCGCGAGTTTGCGATCGTTGGCACTTTCCTTCACCACCCGCTCATAAATGCGGATAGCCGCGCGCGGATCCGCATCCGCCCGCTCCTTGGCCAGCGCTTGCTGGAACAGTTTGTACCCGTTCTCCGCGGCTAACAGCAGCGCGGATGCGGCAAACAATCCGATGGTCCACTTACTGAATCTCATGAGTGAATTTCCTTTCATGAGCGATAGTAACGGGAAGGATTTCTTGGGTTGTTATGGAAACCTTTTGCATATGTCAAGTTCTCATGAAGTTCCGCCGGCCCAGCGGTAGCCGATGCCGTGGACCGTGATGAGATGTTCGGGATGCCTTGGGTCGCGCTCCATCTTCGACCGTAAATTCGCCACGTGTGTATCCACCGTGCGAGTGGTCACGTAGACCTCCATCCCCCAGACCTTGTTCAGAATCTCTTCGCGCGACACCGCTTCTCCGGTGCGGGCAACCAATAGCTGCACCAGGTGAAACTCTTTGCGGGTGAGATCGAGAGGCTGGCCGCTCTTGCGAGCCTCATAGGAACGAAAGTCGATCTCGATGTCGTCGATGCGAAGCCGGTCCGGCAAGGCATGCGGCGGATTGGCGCGGCGCAGCAGAGCCCGCACGCGGGCGCTCAGCTCGCGCACGGAGAACGGTTTGGTGACGTAGTCGTCGGCGCCGAGATCCAGACCGGTAATTCGATCGGCTTCTTCGCCACGAGCAGTCAGCATCAGCACCGGAGTGGTGACGCCTTCGGCCCGCAGCTTGCGGCAGACCTCGAAGCCGCTCATACCGGGAAGCATCAGGTCAAGGATGACGACATCAGGCTGGTTGTCGACGGCCATTTGATAGCCCGTGCGTCCATCGGAAGCGGTGAGCACTTCGTGCGAGTCAAAGGTGAAGTTGGCGGCGAGGGCACGCTGCAGCGCGGGTTCGTCTTCGATGATGAGAATTCGGCTCATGTGATTGTGGAGAGAGGCAGAAGGATGGAGAATGTACTTCCCTGCCCGGGTTGGCTTTCCACGGCGACGCTTCCGCCGTGGGCTTTGACGATGTGATCCACCAGGGCGAGGCCGAGGCCGGTCCCTGGAATCTGACGCCCACTGGGGTCAGGTGCGCGGTAGAAGCGTTCAAAAATTCTCGGCTGTTCATCAAAAGGAATGCCGATGCCGTGGTCGCGCACGAGAATGACCGCCTGCTTACCGTCGCGATGCAGCGTGAGCTCGATGAGCCGTCCATCTCCCGAATACTTGATCGCATTGCCCAGCAGGTTGACGACGGCCTGTTCCAGCGCTTCGCGGTCCGCCGATACGGGTGGCAGGTTAGGCTCCGCCGCGATCTTCAGTTCGAACTTACCTTGCGCCAACGGGTAAGCGAGCGCCTGCGCCGCTGACTGCAGCACTTCTTCCAGCGAGATGGGCTTCAGCCGGTAGACACGCTTGCCTTGTTCCATGCGCGAGAATTCCAGAACACCATCCACCAGGCGGCTCAGCCGCTCGCTCTCGCCCAGAATATTCTTCACGAATTCGGCCCTGTCCTTCTCGTCCCTCACCCGGCCCATATCGAGCAGCTCGGCAAAGGCGCGAATTGAGGCGATGGGCGTGCGCAGTTCATGGGAGACGCTGGAGACAAACTGTGCTCGCAATGCGGCAAGGCGTGTTTCGCGCAACACGTCGCGATGCAGAAGGTAGGCGGTGAAGAGTGTCACCAGAATCGCCAGCAGCAGGCCGGAGAGAAAGAAGATGCGGCTGCTCCCGCTGTAGGTGCCTTCACTGGGAAGTGTCAGAACGCGCAATCCGGGCAACCGGTCGCTGAGTGCATTACCCTGGAGATCGCCGGTTGTGTTCCAGCGCAGTTGGGCGGGCATATGCACGGAGTCCATCACACGTTGCGCCCGGGCAGCAACCACCGTCTCGCCGGTAACCCCAACCAGCCAGCGGGCCGGTTGGAAAAAACGCCATCCGCCGCCGGCATCGAAAGCGTGCGGCTCCCTTGAGAGCCGCTCGGCCAACTCGGCATCCGCGGCTCGGACATCAGCCAACCGTCGTATCGGGCCATCTCCGCAAACCTCAGCAATCATGTGCGCGGCCGCTGGAGAGAGTTGTGCCGCACGCAGCACCGCAGTCATGCGTTCGTCAATCTCGCCTCTCCGTATGGACGGCTCACGTACGAGACGGCGCGCCGCATACACAGCCACGGGCACGCCGTATTCGTCCGCCGCCGATGGATCGAGCCGCAGCAGCGCCATTGCCTTTGCCGAATCCACGAGTTGTGACAGGTAAGGTTCGGCTTTGGATGTAAGCCCTTCCCAAGGAAGCACAATCCGCCCTGCCTCCAGGCGTGCCACCAGAGCGATATCCGGATCACCAACCGGGACTTTCCCTTGAGCAGCGCGCAGCAGGATGGCTTCCAACCGGGTGAATACTTCCTGAAGCACCAGGTCCAAGGCTTGCTGTCTCTGCTCCCGAAGCCGCTTGTCCGCCAGTTCCTCCTCCTGGCGGATAGTGCGCACACCCAGCGCAATCACCAAAACGGAAGGCAGCAGTACCGCACTCAGGAACAGCAGATTTTGACGGTGGAACAATCGCATGCTCGGACCAGAACCGATTGTACTGCCGCTGCCGCCTTCCGATTGTCAGGAAAAGGTGAAGAAACGCCGGGCAGCCTCAATTCTTCGATGAGGCGAAGGCGTTCTCGATCACCCAATAGGTTCCGCCGGAACGGTCACGACTAGAGATGGCGACGTCGCGGCCGTTGGGGTGGAAGGCGATGCGTCCGATATCTTCCTTGCCTGTGTAGACGCGCACAGGTTCGCCGCCATTCACGGAGGCCAGACGAAGCTCGAAGCCGCCGTCTTCTCTTGGGGCCGCAAACAAGAGAGCGCTTCCATCCGGAGTCCATGCCATGGGGGGCGTTCCTCGCACCTTCGGGACTGGCAATTCGAGCAGCAGCTTTTGACCTTCTCCGGAAAGGGACGCCATGGTCAGACGCAAGGTGCCTGCATCTGGATCGGTCCCCCCTTGCGCCGCCGATCTCGCCTGGACCGCAACCCGCTTCCCGTCCGAAGAAACCTCGAGAGCCCAGATGTGCGCCGGCGATCCCGGAAGGGTGATTTCGCGGGTGATTCCGGAACCAAGATTCAACAGGCGGATGGTGCCCGGCTTGTCGCTGGGGTGGCGGTAGTAGACATCTTGGCCGGCCACCGTGAAGACTTCCACGCGCCCGTCCACGATTCGTTTCGATTCTCCCGTTTCCGGTACAAACCGGTACAAAGTGAATTGCTCTCCTTGCTGCAGGAACCCATGCACCAGTAAAGCCGATCCGTCGGGATACCAAACCGCATTGCGAGCCGTTCGGAATGGCGCATGGTAGGCAGCTTCCCGGCCGCTGGCCAAATCCTGAACGATGTAGCGCACTGTGCCGGGAGCATACGCCGTGGCATACACGAGTTTCTTGCCATCGCGAGAATAGTCCGGGCTCCAGATGCCGTTAGTGAAGAGCTTGGTGACAGGTTTGGGCTCGGTCAGCATACCTGCTGATAGTATCGCTGCCTTGACAACAGGTTCGTTCCCCCACTGCTCAAAGTGCACTGCCCCGTCACGTCCCACCCATGGGCGTATCGAAGGGTGTATGTTTGCGTGCACAAGCCTTGGCTCTCCTGAGGCCTTTCCTTGTGCAACCGGGATCGCCCAGATTCCCATCGCGCCCCCGGTCCGGTCACTGGTGTAGACCACGTGGCCGCTCGGGTGCCAGCCTACCAACCGCCGCACAGGGCCGGTCCCTGTGAGCGGTACCGGCTCACCGCCAGTGAGGGATGCGATCAGCAACCCGCCGTCCAGCACCGCGGGTTTGGGCAGAAAGGCAACGAGTTTCTCGTCCGGAGAGAGGACCGCATCAACAATCGGCCCGGTGTTCAGTCTGCGAAGGACCTGCTTCCTGCCATCTGACACGGCAACAAGCGCCAGCTCGATGGTCTGCTTGTCGGTTTCACTCACCGGCAGAGGTAGCAGCAGGTGCTTGCTGTCCCTCGTCCAGAGACCATAGAGGAGCGATACGCCGCCGCCGGTGAAGCCGACCTTAGCGAGAAGCCGGTCGCCCGTGCCATCGACTCCGACAGCCCGCAAACCTGTGGAGAGATCGAAGTAAGTGAGCGTCTTCTCATCGGGCGAAAACGCACCGGGGAGCAACCGTCCCTGCGTGCTGGATTGCGGCACGACGAGGCGTTCCTGCCCTGTGTTGAGGTCGCGGACAAAGTACCCCTGTGGACGATGGCAATCCGTGAATCGCGCGCCCAGTACCTGCGGCATGCAATGGTCGCCCGCGGGAGCAAAGTGGCGGATTCGAGGGCCATCGGAGGCGATGTCGCCACCCAATTTCGCGCGCGCTTGCGCCACCAATTCCGCCTGATCGCCAAAGTCTTTCACAATGCGTTGATAGATCTTCCGCGCTTCAGAGTTGCCCAGTTTCTCGTGACACTGCGCCATCCTTAACAGCGCTCGCGCGGCGACCGCTCGATCCTTGCCTTCGGCCAGGCTGGCGTAGCGTTTGATTGCTCCGCGCAGGTCGCCTTTCACTGTCTCCAGTTCGATAGCAGCGCGGAGCGCCACGTCGGCCGGTGATCCGCTCTGCGCAGATACCATCGCGGCGCTCAAGAGCAGGGTCCCCATCAGATTTGCTTTGGACTTCATTTTGTCCCTCCTGGATTCAGTGTCGGCGTCGCACTTCAATCTGCCGGTGTCATTGCGTCAAGAGTCTGTTAAGGTTCCGCTACCGAACCGGTAACCCAGCCCGCGCACGCTGAGGAGGTAGCAGGGATCAGAAGGCAGCGGTTCGATCTTTTTGCGCAAGTTGAAGATGTGCGTATCCACCGCCCTGTCCGTGATCGCGGTGCCAGGCCCCCAGGCTGCTTCAATCAAGTGGTCGCGGCTCACCACGCGCCCACCGGCGTCAAGCAATACTTCCAACAAACGCAGCTCCTGCGGCGTAATGTCTACCGGTTGGCCGGCGCGGCGCAGTGTGGCGCGGTCAAAATCCACCACGCAATCGCCGAATCGCCGCACTCGATCGACTGGGCCGGCGCCGCGTCGAAGCTGGGCGCGGATGCGTGCGCGGAGCTCATGCAGACCGAAGGGCTTGGTGATGTAATCGTCAGCCCCGGAATCGAGTCCGAACACCTTCTCGGCTTCCTGGGTCCGCGCGGTCAGCATGACTACGGGCGCAGTCACTCCCGATTTGCGCAGCGCCGCGCACACGTCAAAGCCATCCATTTTCGGTAGCATGACATCCAGAAGAATGAGGTCCCATGGGCCTTTCCGGCCCAATTCGAGCGCACGCGCGCCGTCTTCAGCCACCGTGGTTTCATGACCCTGGCGGCGGATATCCTCCTCCAGGCTCATACGCAAATCCGGTTCATCTTCGACGATCAGAATCCTCGCCATGGATTCACACTTTCTCCGGAAGCACAATGCGGAAAGTGCTGCCGGCTCCTTCCGCGGATTCCAACTCCATTGACCCGCCGTGCGCCTGGATCACATGCCAGACCATGGCGAGTCCCAACCCCGTGCCTTTGATCCCGAGCCGCTTGGATTCCGCGCCGCGCACGAATCGGCGAAACACTTCCTTCTGCTCAGTGGCAGGGATACCGATGCCTTGGTCGGCTACCGCAATGGCAACGGAGCCTTCGCGGCGGCTCACCGAAACACGCACGGAATGCCTTCCTGGTGAATACTTGACGGCGTTGTCCAACAGGTTCCAAAGCGCATTGCCCAACGAGGCGGGATCGGCCCGCACCGGCAGGGGGGCCGTGGTGTCCACTGCCAGATCCACCGTGAAACCACGCGCTCCGGCCTCTTTTTGAAACTCGGAGACTACCTGCCCGGTAAACTCAACCGCATCCATTGGGCGCAGATCATAGGGCTTCCGGCCGGCCTCGATGCGGGCGAAATCCAGAAGGGACTCGACGAGGCGGTGCAGCCTGTCCGTATTCCGGCCCAGAGCTTCGTAGAAGTTTCTACGGCGCTCCCTGGGTAGCTCGTCGTCTTCGCTCAGCAACTCGGTGACATGCCGCAAGGACGCAAGCGGCGTACGGAACTCGTGGGAAACGGCGGCGACAAAGTCGGTTTGGAGCCGCGCCATGGCCAATTCCCGCTGGACGACACGCCACAACAGATAGCCTGCGCCTGCGATGAGCAGAATCATAGTGCCAAGCCCCAAGGACAATAGCCGTCTCCTTGCGGCGAGTTCAGGACTGGCTGGGGTTTGGGGATTGGGGCTCGCCACCAGCACCCAGGGCAAGCCTGTCTCTGCGAGCGATGCTCTCAACGACCGTGCGCCGTGTGTGGCCTTTGCACCCGCAACATGGCTGCCGGATTCCGTCTGTGCGCTGATTTGGACGGAACTCTCTTTAGCGATCTGGCGAAGCCATTGCTCCACTACCACTGCGGGAACGGCGGTCACAGTTCCGGGGGACCGAAGAAGCGTCACCTGTTGGTTGTCCGCCACGATTACTTTTTCCTGCCGTTCGTCACGATGGCTCCAGAGCCAGCTCCCAACTTCCGAAAACGTGCGACGCGTTTCCGGCGTCTGCACAGAGTGGCCGGTCCACTGTTCGATTTGGGAGGCGGCCAGTTGCCAGGAGCTCTGATCCAGCGCCCAGCGGTTCGCGAGCAGGTCCGATCGTAAGCTCTCGGCCTCACGCTGTAGTTCCAATTGGCGGCCGGCATCAAGCAGTACATCGCACTTCGCCCGCCGGGCAACAAAATCAGCAGGGAGACCCTCAATCGCGACGCTGCCGGTAGTTGCGAGCCGGTCGTAGGCGTGCAACGCTTCATCCCAACGCTTTTCTCCCCGATACACTCGAGCCGCACGCAACAATGCTCCAGCGCGAACCGCCGGTGGATTGGGCTTTTGCAGAAACTGATTGTAGGAAACAAGCGCGGCGGAACGGTCGCCGCTAAATTCCTCGCGTTCCGCTTGCACGAATGGCTCATCCGCGGCAGGGGGCAGCACCGGCATCTTGGGAACCCACAAGACACTCTCCTTGGGTTCCACCGCAATCCCAGTTGACGAGAGGATGAAGCGCGCCATACCCGGCGACAGGCCGTTGGAGGCATTGGTGAGCTTCTTCTCCAACTCGCGCGACGTGGATTGGAGAGCCGCTTGCCGCCGTTCGGTTTCGCGCTGTTCCGCCAAAGACCGATCCTGAACGAGCAATTGCGTTCCGAGCCACACCAGGACGATCGCCGGAAGACCCACGACAACGAGAAACAGACCGGCCAGTGTGCTCGGCTTCGCGCCGGTGAGTGGCGATCGGTTCATGGCTATGTCTACATTGCACCACAGCCGATTCAAGACGCGGTTGGCGCCGCGTCAAGAATTGGTTAAGAAAGAGTGGCTTCACCTATTCCGGACAGTCCGGCAGCTAACGCAGCGTCACTAATCCGGCTTCCGACGCCCGCGCGTTATTGTCCCAGTTGCCATCGCCACTCCTCCGTTCATCGTCAGCGATCGCCACGATTCGGTAGCGGCCCGGCCGTAGCGAATCCAGAACACCGAGATCGCCGCTGCACGTGAAGGACGCCCCCGGACTAAGGCCTTCCACAGCGCACGACCATCCGGAGAACGTGCTTTCCCCGCTCTCGGAGATCCAGTAGAAAGCGATGCGAAACGCTCCGGCCGCCGCTTGTCCCTGGTTCTCCACCTTTGCCGCGGCGCCATTGATCTTTCCACCGATCGTGCCGCTGGTGGAAGCCGTGAACGAAACGGTCGCCAGATCCGAACCCCCGCCGTTGCTGGCCGCGCGAACGCCCGCCACCTTGAACCCGTAGCCATTGACGCTCTCGTCCGACACCAGCCGGATCTTCACCGTTGCGCCAGGTACCACCACGTACTTGTTGCTCAACTGATCCCCGGTAAATGGACTCCCCGCGATTTCCCGCCCGTTACCGTCAGTGATGACGATGTAATCCCAACCCTCCTCCACAAAGGTATTTGGGTCGAAGGTCACCACGATCGAAGCGGGATTCTCTTGCAAGGTATAACTCCAGGTCTGGTCAAAATTATCCGCATAGGGATGCGCGGACTCCGGGAACCCAGTGCCGCTGGTCTGCGTACTCCGCCGGTAGGCCGCCACGATCGCGGCTGTGTTATTCAGCGTTGTGCGATTGTCATGTGTATCGCGAGTCCCAATCGCCATACCTTGATAAGCCAAATCGGGAGAAGACCAGTAATTCACCCGTGGACATCCTCCGGGGCAATCATAGGCCATCACCGATCGAAAATACGGTGCCCGCGTGGTCTGTTTGAAGCCGTGCGAGTACGGGTAGGCGCCCCGGCTGGTCGGGTCCTCCAGAGCGTGAGTGGCACCCAGATTATGTCCCAGCTCATGACCGAACGTCAGTGACCCCGTCGCGCAGTCCCGGCGCACGACACTGAAACCGAGTCCGGGGTTCGGCCGCGCCGGGTTAGCCAGAATCCAGGCCAGTCCGCAGTAATCGCCTTTCTCCACCCACAGGCTGACAAGATCCGCGCCCAGACGATCGCGTGCGGCATGAACCTCGTCCATGATCCCGTCCTCAGCCGAGCTAAGCCGGTTCAGATCCGTATCGAAGTCTCCGCTCTCCTGGTAATTCACCTCTCCGTAGCCAACCAGCCGCAGACGGTGATTGACGCGGCTGTTGACATAGCCCTGGTTTGTCTCCGCAATTCCCAACTGGATCTGTTGCACCATCCTGTCCACGCCGCCCGCCGCCTGACGCGCCGCCGCAGTGTAGGCCACCATCACGTCGATGACAGCCCCGTTGTCGTCAGGTGCGAGTTCGGCCATCGGCCCGGGACCAGGGGGCGGGTCGGACGGTGGACGTAACGGCTCGCCCTCCAGGGGAAGAGTGCTCGGGTCGGCTTCGCCGATAGAGTGGATGCCATTGTCCCCCGGCCGGATCTGATAGATCACTCCGCCCGAAACAATATTTCCAGTCACCGCACCGCCGGTGACAACCAGAATCGCCTGACTCAGCGGTTGACCATCGACACTACCGGCCCAGACCACGCTCCTGCCGCCGTCGGCGCTGTCCACGCGGTCCCACTGGATCACCAGGTCCGTGTCCGGAAACAGGTTCATCCGTACCTTCCTCAGTTCCGCCGGAACAGACTTTCCGTGCTTGCGAAACGCCTTCACTGCCTCGCGGTCGAAAAGACGGATGTTGATGGCGGCCTCGCGATGTCTGCGGACTGCCGCGTCCCTGACAGGCAGCGCCTGCCGCGCCTCCTGCCTCACATCAAGAAAGGCCGATGGGATTTCCTTGCCGGTCTGCGCGAAGACGGTCACCGTCATTAGGAAAACCGGCAGTAATGTTGTATTCGTTCTCATGGGCACTCCTCTTGGCCTACTGGAATGCTGCCTTCAAAGTGACAGCGCTTTTGTCATGCACCTGAAGAGTGCGTTGCCAGGACTTCGCGCCCTGCTTCACCACAATCTGGTGTTGGCCGCCCGGCAGAATAATCGTCGTGGGGGTGTGGCCGACAAATCTGCCGTCCACCTCGATGTCCGCGCCGCTCACCGGAGAAACCACCGAGACCCACGCGCTGACATCAGTGCCGCCGGGCGAGGCATACGCCGGGTCCGGCAGCGCACCTGACATCGTCCGCGGCGCCTGCGCGAGCGTGTGATTGGAATCCGTGAACACGTCGAAGGAAAGCCCGCGATTCATCGTGATGTCCTTGCCTTTTCTCAGCAAAATCACCGGTGCCGCCGGCCAGAAGACGGCCGCGACCCCTGCGGTGATGATCCCGGTGCTCACGGCATGGCTTTGGCCCGCCTTCTTCGTCACGGTGTACCGCAACGGGATCCACTGGCCATCGATGGACTTCACGCGGTCAATCGAGAAATCCAACTTCCCCGCCCGGCCCATCATCCGCTTTCCCTGCGCCTGCTTGACGTTGCCCGTCACCCGCGCTCCTTCGGCAATCACCAGCGTGTCGCCCACCTTGATGCCGTCGGTAACCGAGAGTTCCACCATCTGGCCCTCTTCCGCCGTCGCGGACGAAAGCGTTTGATCCAGCCGCACACGAATCTTTGTGCCTTCCGGAATGACAATCTGCGCCGAGCAAGTCAACACAGACAAAGCAGCCACACATATCCTGTTCCACATAGTCCTCTCCTTTTTGTCCGCCTTGGGCGGTGTTATTTGTTTCGAATTTCCAACTCGTCACCTGACTTGGTGTCGAGACTCCTGAAGTCCACTGAGAGCTTTGACTGAATGGCGTTGCCCGACTTGTCGGTACCGTCCATCTGGTAGTGGAGCGTCACCGGCACGGTGTCGAGCTTCCAGCACAGTCTCGCGGTCAATGTGCCGGACGCGGGCAGCCGCAACGACCCGAACCAGGATGCGATCTGGCTCGTGTAATCGAAGCCGCCCGCCACGAACTTCGATAACTCCACTTCATGCCCGTTCAACTCGCGCAGGTTCAACTGCTGGAAGTACGGCCGGTCCGCCGGGCAATTCGGGTCTCCCTTCCCGACTTTCAACACCAGATCGGGTGTGCTGGTGAGCGACATCACCGCGGTCTTGGTCTCCGCGGCGGAAACGAACCGCACGGGGATCTGCTTACTCCACACACGGCCACCGGCATCCACACCGCTGAACGAAAATACAATCTCCGTGGGCACCGGCAGATCGCGCGATCGCAGCTTGGCCGACAGGGTTCCGTTGGCCGGTAGATTCGCGCTTCCAAACCAGTCGTTAATGTACTGGGTCAGATCGTGCTCGCCGACGGAGAACGCCGTCAGCTTGGTCGCCACGCCGGCCGTTTCCTTCACATGCACCGTGTAATACCACTCGTAGCCATCCGTGTCGCGTTCCTGCTGAACAACGGGGTTCGGCTCCACGCTTGGGACAACCACGGAACCTTTCGGCTGACTCGGAACCACGATGGTTGCTGATCCCCTTGCTGGTCCAAATCCGCCCGAACCCTCGTAGACAGCAGTAACTGTGGTGGCGCCCGCGGGGAGTTGGCTACCGCGCACGGAAAACGTGGCCGTCGCGGAGCCGCCCGATCCGGACAGGCTCGCGCTTCCGATTCGATCCAGCCCGACGTGGAATGTCACGTTTCCCATAGGAGAAACCGTCCCGCTCATCGCCTTCACTGTTGCGGTCAGAACCGCGGAGCTGTCGGCGGCCAGCGTCTGCGGGGTAGCCGTAAGTTGCAGCGTCGTAGAAATGGCGCCCGGCTTGGGGGCCGAGTCGATCCATTGGTCCACAAGATTCTTCACGTCGATCGAACCGAGACCGGTCGCCAGATCGTAGCCGGGACCCGCCTGATGGCCGAAGCGGCCATTGGTGCACTGCGGCGTGCTGGTCTTGCAAGGAGTGATATTGTTGCCGGTCGTAATGTCGTGAAACACGCTGGGGGACGTCTGCGCGAGTTGGTAGAGCCGTGGGTTGATGTTCCCCAGACCTGGCTTGGCTTGGCCGCCGTTTTTCATCACATGCTGGTTCAGTAGCGCCACTACTCCCGCGAAAAACGGAGCCGCTATCGAAGTTCCGCCGGCAGCGATAAGTTTCCCGCCCTTCATGAGAATGTATGGATCGTGGTACCACGACGCGGTAAAGGAAACATCCGGCACAAGGCGCATGTTGCCGCTCGGCACTCCGGCTCCGGTCTGCCATGCAGGTCTGGGGTATAGTAGGCTTACGCCGCCGCCACCTACCGCCAGAGTCCCATCCACGGCGGTATCGTTCCACGCTGTCTCCGGTATGTAAGAGAGCGCCGATCCCTTTCCTGCCGTCACGGTGCCCGTACTCCAATACTTTCCTCCAGTGCTCTCGTCGAACCTGGTTCCCCCAACGGCGGTCACCTCCGGCACGCTCGCCGGCACGTTGACCGATACTTCGACGCCTTCGCTATCCACCTGCTGAACGTCACATGCGAACGGACCGGTATCGCCGGAGCTGCTCACAAACGTGATGCCTTGTGCGTTGGCCTGTTGCGCCACGCCACGAAACAACTCGGCCGCGGACTGCACCCGAGCCACGTTCGCTTCACACACGCCGAAGCTCTGGCTGATCACCGGCGCGAGATTCTGATCGACGGCGTACTGCAGCGCGTTCTGCACCCGCAGCGAGTACACGTAGATGATGTTTGCGCGAGGAGCGCCGGCGCCAACGTATTGCAAGTCCATCAGGGCCTCGGTCTCATCGTGGGTAATGCCGGGATCAGTGAAGCCCGGCGCCAGCACTACTCGCGGGTCAATTTTCGGCAGCGCGAAATCAGACCGGAACTCGCGCACGTCTTCCGTGCGGAACGCCGATTGGCCCGTTACCACGATGTTCTGCCCTTCCCCGTTGATGCCCATATCGAACAAGGGTTTCAAGTTGTAGATAACAGCCAGATCATCGGGCCCGATCGCGTGCCTTCCATCCAAGAGTTCCACGCCGCGTGTCTGTTGCATCCCACGTTCGGTCAGGAAATTGTCCAATCCGTCGACGCGCAACACGATCGGCTCCAACTCGGCCGGAAGCGCGGCCTCGTCTACGTTGGCGTAGCGCTCCTTGCCGTCCACCACAAAGCGGTGAATGTCCGCCAGAAACGTGTTTCGCACCTGTACCGCTGTTCCGCTGAAGGTGATCCAGTTGCGGCTCCGCGCCGTGGCATCTACTCGAAATCCCTCCGACTCGAGCCAGCCGCGAACCCTCGCAAAATCCCCAGCGCTGAGCCCGAACCGCTCGCCGAACTCCTCCGGCGTCAGCCACGCGTGATACAGCGGAGACCAGGGATTCTGCTGCTCTTTGAGTAGCCGTTCGAGTGCCGCCGCTTGCGCCGCCGAGGGACGGAAACGGAACGAAATGCCCTTGACGCGTACGGAATCTTCCACTGGCCCATGGCTCGCCAGCTTCTCCACGCGCGCATCCCGGCTTCCGCGGAGCCGGATCTTCGCCTGGCTTTCTATGCCCTTGGACAGCCGGTCGGCGCCCTGCCCCATGGCGAACCCTCCGCTGGCCGCCAAAATGAGCGTTGTGAACAGTATTTTTCGCGTTCTTTGTGTCATCACCCGGTACTGACCACAATTCGCAAAACGTCACATGCCACTTTTTGGAAATTCAATTTCGAGTGTTAAGATCGTAAACGGCGTGGCGTCGTCCGCCCGTCTACTGAGGGGATTCATGTCGGACCGAGCCGCCTGGCGCATCCTTCTTCTTGCCCTCACCGCTGCCTTGTCCCCTGGAGCGGACGGCCCCATTCGTCTCGACGTTGGCACCCCGCTTGAGCGCCAGCTCTCGCCCGATCTCCCACAGGAGTACCGATTCACTCTGAAGGCAGGAGAGTACGCCCGGCTCCTGGTGACACAGAAAAGTGTCCGCGCGCACGTTGTGATTCTCACCGCCGATGCCCAACGTCTGTTCGAGTTCACCAATACCCCGATCGGCGGCACAGCTAGCGCGGAGTTCGTAGCCGGCACGTCCGGGGAGTGGAGGGTACGGCTGGAAGCAGCCGAACGGACTGCCCCGGTGGGATCCTTCGAGATCGAACTGAGCAAGGTGGAACCCGCGACGGACAGGCACAAGGCGCGCGCCGCCGGATCCCTTGCCTCCGCACGCGCCACGGCTGCTCGAGTCCCGCGCAGGCGGGAAACAACTCTCGAGGCAATCGCTCTCCATGAAGAGTCGGCCCGCCATTGGAAAGCCGCGCAAGATCCCGTCTATCATGCCGCGGCTCTCTATGCGATTGCCGACGCCTATGCCGACATCGGCGAGCGGGAAAACGCACTTCGTTACGCCAATGAGTCTCTTGTCATCGCCCGCGAGTCGAAGGATCCGGCCGCCGAAGCCTGGGCCCTCAATGCCATTGGCGCTGTGCACAACCTATTTGGTGACAGGAGGAAGGCGATTGAGTACCTCACCCATGCGCTCCCCCTGATGCGCGCCTCCAAGAACCGCCTCGGCGAGGGAACTGTCCTCAACGGCCTGAGCATGGCTCACGTCTACATAGGCGAAATTCGCAAAGGTCTCGGCCTGTTCGGTGAGGCGCAGACCGTCTTCACCGAAATGCAGGACCGCCGCAACCTGGCCACCCTCTCCAGCAACATTGGCGTCACCCACGGCGATCTCGGCGAATACCGCACCGCTCTCGATCACTATCAGCGCGCCCTGGCTCTCCATCGCGAACTCGGAAACCGCTCAGGCGAAGCGGTTACGCAGAACAACATGGGCACCGCCTACTCCAGCCTCGCCGAATATCAGAAGGCGTTGGACGCCTACCGTGCAGCCCTGGAGATCCACCGCTCGCTCGGCCAAAATTGGAGCGAGGCCATCAGCCTCCACAACATCGCCTGGGTGTATGCAACCCTCGGTGACCGCCTCCGCGCGCGTACACTCTATCAGGAAGCTCTCGCCATTCTCCGTAAAATCAAGGATCAGCGAGGCATGTCGAACACCTTGGGCAATCTCGGAGAAATCGCAGCCGAACTGGGCGACCACGGCAATGCTCTCGCTTATCACAATGAGGCTCTGCAACTCCGCCGGGCTGTAGGAGACCGTGTAGGAGAGGCTTCCTCACTCGACAAGCTCGGCAAGGCTTACGCCCGGTTGCACAAGCTGGACAAAGCTCGCGAACACGCCGACATGGCGGTGGCTATCCTCCGGCCCACCGGTAACCGGCGACGTCTGGTGGCCGCTCTCCAGGGTTCCGGCGCGTTATGGCGTCAGGTGGGCGATCGTGACAAAGCCGGGCAGGTCCTGGAGGAGGCGCTCACCATCGCGCGGCAGATCCACGACCGTAGAAGTGAAGCAGATACGCTAGCCGAACTCGCCCGCCTGGAACGCGATCGGGGCGATGCGGAAAAGGCTCATCGCCGCGCCGCTGAGGCCCTCGCCGCCCTGGAAGCCTTGCGGCTGAGCGTCGCCAGTCCACAGTTGCGCGCATGGTTCTTTGAGTTGAAACGCGACGTGCTGGAGATGGACATCGGACTGCTCATGCGCCTCCACTTCAACCAACCGGGGGAAGGGTTTGCCGCCGCCGCCCTCCTCGGTAGTGAGCGCAGCAAGGCACGGTCGCTACTCGAACTGCTCGGCGAGAACAGCGTCGAGATCCGGCGCGGGGTGGATGAGCGTCTGCTCGAACGCGAGCGCGAACTCGAGCGCCTCATTTTCGCCAAAGCCGAACAGCAGACCAGATTGCTCAACACGAAGTTCACATCGGCCCCCGCCGCCATTTCCAAGGAGCTGAGTGACCTCACTACCGAGATGGAGCATGTCCAAAGCCGGATCCGCGACACGAGCCCCGACTACGCCGCCCTAACCCAACCCGAGCCGCTCAATCTGAAACAAATCCGTGAGCGCGTTCTCGATGACGATACGGTCCTGCTCGAATTCTCACTCGGAGCCGAGCGCAGCTTCCTTTGGGCCGTCACGGCTTCCTCGCTCGACGTCTACGCGCTTCCGCCGAGGGCGGAAATTGAGGCAGGCGCGCGCCGCCTCTACACCCTGTTAACGGCGCGTGCGCAAAACTCCGGCAACGAGCCGCCGGCAGCCCGGGCGCTGCGTATCCGGCAGGCCGATGCATCCTACTTTGCCGCGGCCGCCAGTCTCAGCCGGATGCTGCTGGGCCAGGCCGCCTCCAAACTTGCGAACAAGCGGCTGCTCATCGTCGCTGACGGCGTGCTGCAATATCTGCCTTTCGCCTCACTGCCAGAACCTGCTCCGGAAGGCGCCAAGTCTCCTCCATTGATCGTCAACCACGAGGTGGTCTCACTCCCTTCCGCTTCGGTGGTAGCCGTCATCCGGCAGGAACTCGCCCGGCGCAAACCGGTCTCCAAGGCTCTGGCAATCCTGGCTGATCCCGTATTCGACGCGGCGGACGCGCGTGTCGAGTGGACAGCCGGCACACGCTCCTCTACCGCCGACTCGATGCAGTTCGTCCGGCTTCGCTTCAGCCGCACGGAAGCCGAGGAGATTTCGCGTCTCGCTCCCGCCGGTACAACCTTCAAAGCCCTCGATTTCGACGCCAGCCGCGAGACTGCTCTCACTGCCGGCCTGGGCCAGTACCGTATCATCCACTTTGCCACCCACAGCGTGCTGAACAACGAACACCCGGAGTTGTCCGGTGTGGTCCTGTCCCGCGTCGATCGCAACGGACAGCCCCGGAACGGATTCCTGCGGCTCTACGATATCTACAATCTCCGGCTGGGTTCCGAACTTGTGGTGCTCAGTGCCTGCGAAACCGCCTTGGGGGGCGAAATCAAGGGCGAAGGTCTCATCGGACTCACGCGCGGTTTCCTGTATGCCGGGGCGCCTCGCGTTGTTGCCACGCTGTGGAAGGTGGACGACCGCACCACCGCCGAAGTGATGAAGCGCTTCTACCAGTCGATGCTCGCCAACGGCGAAAGACCCGCCGCGGCTTTGCGCTCGGCGCAAATCTCCATGTGGAAAACCAAGGGCTGGGACGTGCCTTACCATTGGGCCGCCTTCACGCTCCAAGGGGAATGGCGTTGAATCATGGAGAGCGCGTCGCGGCAGAAGTGGTCACTCACCCAGGAAGCGTTCGACGCCTTCCTGGATGCACTCGACCCCGACCGCGGCGATGCCGGCAATCGCTACCTGGAGGTTCGCGCCAACCTCGTGCGACTGTTCGAATGGCGCGGCTGCCCGTTGCCTGACGACTACGCCGACGAGGTGATTAACCGTTGCGCGAAAAAGATCAGTGAAGGAGACGCCATCCGCGACATTCCTACTTACTGTGTCGGAATCGCCCGTATGCTCCTCAAGGAGATGGCCCGCGCGCCCGACAACAAAGTGACCTCGCTCCATCACGCCCCGGAGCCCCGCGCCCTTCCCGCCGATCCCGTCATGGAGTCCGACGAAAGAGAAGCGTGTCTCCGCCGGTGTCTCAACGACTTTTCTCCCGAGAACCGCGACTTGATCCTGCGCTACTACCAGGGCGAGAAAGGCGAAAAAATCAACAATCGCAAAGGCCTCGAACGACTCTTCGGCGTTCCCGCCGGCACTCTCCGCATGCGCGCCCTGCGGCTCCGCGAGAAGCTGCAATCCTGCACCGAACGTTGCCTGCAAAAAAAAGGAGTACTTACCCTGTGACGGATTCGATTTTTCCATCAGTCTGGTATGAATGGGAGCAGCCTGATTATGTGGCAAACCGGCAAAAGTGAAGAGCGATTGCTCGTCGACTACCTGCTAGGCAAACTCCCCGACGAGAAACTCGCCGAGGTGGAAGATCGCGCCTTCGCCGATAGGGCCTTTCTCGCCGCGCTGCAGGCTGCCGAGGCGGATTTGATTGACGCTTATGTTCGCAAGGAGCTAACAGGGCCGGAGCTGCGGAAGTTTGAACGACTGTTTCTGGCATCGCCCCAACGCCGGAAGAAAGTGGAGTTCGCCGGCACACTCGCGCGCCTCGCCGACGAGGCCGTCCAGCCCGCACAGTCCTCGTCCTGGGGGGCCCTCTTCGACTGGGCGCGCGGATGGGGACACCCACTCCAGTTCGCCGCCGCCTTAGGCATGCTCGCATGCGTCATCGGGCTCTCATGGCTGTGGTCAGAGAACCGTTCCCTGCACTCCCGCATGGCGAACCTCCAGTCCCGAAGCAGCGATCTGGAACGACAGGCCCACGACCTGACCGGCCGGCTGGCCGAAGAACAAGCGCGAGCCAACAGCCTCACGGCGCAATCGAAACTACCGTCTCCGCCGCCCCTCATGGCCTCGTTGGTCCTGCTGCCCGGAGCCACCCGCGCACAGTCCAACGCCATCCAGTTACTGCTGCCCGCCGGAGCACAGGTGGCGCACATCGAAATTCAACTGGAAGCAGCCGATGACTACCCCCGATTCCGCGTCGAGCTTCGCACCGCGCGGGGCGATGAGGTGATGGCACGCGGCAATCTGCTGCGGCAGAGAAACGCCGGCGGCTTTGCCGTCTCGCTGGATGTTCCGGCCAGCGCTCTTCCAGCCGGACAGTACGAACTCGCGCTCAAGGGTGTCTCCAACGATTCCGCCAAGGACCTCGGCTTCTACTCCTTCACCGTGCGTCGCCAATAGGTGCTCTCCGCCATGGTGAGCTAGACTGAGGGCGTGAAACTAGTCGCATTCGCTGCCTGCGTGTTCAGCGCAGGCGCACTCGCGGCGGAAGACGTTCCCCTTCGGCCGTACGTCCTCGATTGGAAAGATCCAAACCCGATAGCTGACGCCTCGTCCCTCCTCCACACCCCCGCCGGCAAACACGGCTTCGTAATCATCAGGGACGGGCACCTCGCCACAACTGCCGGACGCTTACGCCTCTGGGGAATGAACATCACCTCCGCAGCCAACGAACCCTCCAAATCCGACGCCCCACTGGTGGCCGCATTCCTCGCCCGCCACGGCATCAATTGCGTGCGCATGCACTTTCTTGACAACCCCTCGCCTCGTGGCCTCATCGACAGCAAACGCCCGGACACCCGTGAGTTCGACGCCGCCCAACTCGACCGCCTTGACTTCTTCATCGCTGCACTCAAGCAGCGCGGTATTTACGTAAATCTCAACCTCAACGTCGGCCGCACCTATAAAGAGGCTGACGGCGTGGCCGACCCCGAGTACATCGGCTTCGCCAAGGCCCTCACCTATTTCGATCCCCGCCTGTTGGAACTCCAGCGCGAATACGCACGAAAGCTGCTCACGCACCGCAATCCCTACACCGGCGCCGAGTACCGCAACGAGCCCGCCGTCGCCCTTGTCGAACTGGTCAACGAAAACTCGCTCATCGAATCGTGGGTGCAAAACCGCCTCCTCGGAAAAGCCTCCCGCCCTCGTCCCGGTACCTGGACCGACATCCCCGCAACCTACGAAAAGCAACTAACCGCCCTCTACACAGAATGGCTCCGCAAGCGCGGCCAGCCGCCCGTCCCGCGCCTGCGCAAGGAGGAGTTCGCCTCAGCCGGCGAAGACCGTTTCCGGGTCGAAGCCACCTTTTACATGGAGATCGAAGACCGCTACTTCCAGTCCATGAGCGCCTTTCTAAAGAAAGACCTCGGCGTCAAATCCCTCGTTCTCGGCACCAGCGATCACAACCACGGCATGAGCGGCTATGCGCTGCTCTCCTCCTCCGCCAGGCTCGACGTTGTCGATGGCCATACTTACTGGCAACACCCCAGTTACATCGTCGACCCGGCCACTGGAAAGACCACCGGGTTCCGCATTCGCAACACCGCGATGGTGGACGACCCTCTACATTCGAGCGTAGTGGAACTCTCCCGCTCCGCCGTCGCCGGCAAGCCCTACATCGTCTCCGAAGTGAACCATCCCTTCCCTGCCGAACACGCCGCCGAAGGCATTCCCATCCTCACCGCTTACGCCGCCTTTCAGGATTGGGACGGCATCTTCTGGTACACCTTCGAGCACGCCGCGCCCGACACCTGGCGACCCAAGCAAAGCGGCCATTTTGATTTCCGAGCCGATCCCGTCAAGATGGCGCAGGTCGCCGCCGGCGCGTTCACCTTTCTGCGCGGCGATGTGCATGCCGCTCGTCAAACCGTCCTGCGCGGCTACTCCCGCGAGCAGGTCCTCGACTCCCTCCGCATGACCTTCAAGGAGAGGCCCTACTTCACGCCCGGCTTCGACCTCCGCCTCCCGCTCGAACACGCCTCGCGCATCTCGTCGTTCGACCGCCCGCGCGAAGCCGACACCGAAGCCGAAGACGGTTCTATCCGCTCCGACACTCGCCAGCTCACCTGGCACGACAAACCTGGCGCAGTTACCGTCGACAGCGATCGCACGCATATGTTGATCGGCTTCCTCGGAGCGCACCAACTCGCCACTAAACACCTGTCCGCGAAACTCGAAAACAAATTCGCCGCCCTGCAACTCACCTCGCTCGACGGCCTCCCAATCTCGCGCTCCCGCTCGATGCTGCTGACCTCCGGCGCACGGACTGCCAACACGGCCATGCAGTGGAACCCGGAGCGCACGTCCCTCACCAATTGGGGCACCGAGCCCACTGTGATCGAACCCGTCACCGGCACCGTCACGCTCACCAACCTGCCTCACGCCAAGTCCGTCCGCGTCACCGCCCCGGGCCTCAAACCAGTCCCCGCGCGCAGGGCCGCCACGGGTTGGGAGATCCCACTCGGCGGTGCCGTCACCCCCTGGTATCGAATCGACATCGAATAGCCGATGTCGCTAAAATCCAGTTTCCAGGGCACAACGAGAGTAGAGCCCCTTCATGAACCGGGACAAGGCCGCGGAATTCGTCGACGCGTTGTACGAAGCATGGTACCTCTCCCTGCTCCGCTACACCCGCCGCTTAGTCCGTCAGCCCGCCTCCGCTGAAGAGCTCGTTCAGGAAACCTTCCTCGACCTGTACCGCTGCCTCCGCGCCGGAAAGTCAGTCGAGTTCCCCAAAGCCTGGACCATGTGTGTGGCCCGCCGCAAAGCCCTCGAACTTACCCATCAGCCCTTCGGCATCGAACGCGTGCACGAACCACTCGAATCCCCCGAGCTCTCCGGCGATTGGGTCACCGGCGCCGAGCTCAACATCGATTGCGACCGCGTCCTGGCGCACATGGATTTGCTCAGTGCACGCGAGCACGAAGTCCTCCTCCTCCGCCTCGAGTCCATGAAATACCGCGAGATCGCGGAAGCGCTGGGCATTTCCATCAATTCGGTGAATACGCTGCTCGCCCGCGCGCTCACCAAGCTGCAGGCCGCCATGACGCCCGCCGCCGATAGGAGAGCCTTATGATCCGGCGCGGCGCTCATCCTGAACCGGAACAATTGGTGGCCTGGCTCGACGGCGAGCTCCCCTTCCTCCGCCGCAGCCGTGTCGATCGCCATCTTCGCGATTGCCGTGTCTGCCGCGCTCAAGTCGCCAGTCTCGAATCCACTGTCGGCGACGTCCGCCAGTCCATCATGAAGGCCGATGAGCGCCACAAGCTCGACGCCGCCAGGGCAAGATGGCAATTCCGGGAGGCCATTCGCAACGAGGAACAGCATTTCCACTCAACCCAGAGAACCAGCTTATTCCTCGTGCTCGTCGCCACGGCAGCCGCGTTCCTTCTCGTTTACCTCGCACTGCCCGAATCGCGACACCCCCTCCCCGTGAACAACGCCGCCGCACTTGCCGGTATCGAATCATTGGAAAACGCGGGTTATGCTTCCGCCATTCGCGAAGACCGTTTTGAAGCGGAGATCTCCTCCAGTGCCGCAACACCCGTGAGGCGCGAATTCCGCGTCTGGTCCGCGCCTGCGCAACGCGCCTACGCGGTTCGCGGCCACGACCCCTCGGGCACAGTGCGCCTAGCCGTCTACGCACCCGCTACTCGCAATCCCGCCCACGTGCGACCCGCGCTGTACCGCGCGGTAAGCGACGCTCCCAGCCACCTGGATGCCCTCGAATCGGCCTTCTGGACCTGGCTCCGTCAACAGGTCTGGGAGCCGGTTTCCTTCGCCAGGGAGACCGCGGAATTCGCATCACGCGAAGGTGTTCGCCTGACAGTGGAGAAGCGCGGCAACATCACCGTCTGGCGGGCGGAACAAACCGCCGGACACGCCGCCACCATGCAACTCGAAATCGGCCCCGACCGCATGCCCCATTCGATGCTCCTCTCCTGGGGCGGGGCCAACGCCAGAAGCAGCATTCGCATCACCCGCCTCGGCCGCGTCAATCACTCCGATTTCCAATCCGTGGCCGCGCATTTCCGTCCAGATGTACCGCGCTCGCGCCCGCCACTCGAATCGGCGGTCGAGCCCGTTGTCACTGCCGTTGTGCCGGTGGACACGCTGCCCCATCCTCTGAAACTGCGCGCCGCCGAAGTGCAGGCCGTGGGCGTCCTCCACCGCATTCAGGCTTGCGTCACCGGGGAGTTGCAGGTCGTGCGGACAGATCGCGCCATCGTCATCAGCGGCATCGTTGCAACTGAAGATCGCCGCCTGCAGTTGCACGCAATGTTCGACCCTCTCTCCGTCAGGAATCTGATCGAGTTCGATTTGCGCACCCCACCTGCAACCATCACTGCACCCCCGGGGCCACACACGCCCGCGCGCAATGCAAAGTCCCATCCGGCCCCAGGCGAGAAATGGCTGCGCCATCACTTGAAAGTCACCGACGAAGCCTCCCACCGGAAAATGCTCGAAGCAATGAACCGCCTCGTCGACTCCGCCCTCACTCTTTCCAGTGATGGCTGGGCATTGCACAACCTCGCCGAACGCTTCCCCGAGGAATCGGCCCGCGAACTCGCTGAACCCGAACGCCGCCTGCTCCGCGCCATCGCTGAAGATCACGCCGCGGCCATCCATTCGCACACCGCCAGCGTCGCAGCGATGCTCGGCGACACTGCCGTCCCAGCCACGGTGCCCGCCTCCACCACCTCATGGCAAGCCGTCGCCGTCTCATTGCACGCCGCCACGGAAAAAACCAGCGCTGACCTGCTTCGGATGTTCGCCGCCAGCGCGGAATTCGACGATACCTCCGCTGTGGCCGGCAACGAGATTGCAGCCATCCGCGAGGATCTCCACCGTCTGCTCGATTCCGCCATGCGACTCCACTCCGCCCAGCGTTGAAATAATCTTCCATCGCCTGTCGCGAATAACCCGCCCCGGCCGCACTCCCCTGATAGAAAGACTCCGTTCAGTGGGGAGGTTGTCCATGAAGACTCTCGCGGCAATGTGTGTCTGCCTGTGCGCGGTTGCTCTGCCGGCCTTCGCTCAGGCGACCTCCGGCCAAATCACTGGTACCGTCGTCGACGCCACCGCGGCCGCGGTGCCCGGCGCCTCTATTTCGGTCTCCAACGATCAAACCGGCCTCAAGCGCCAGGCCGAATCGAACGAACGCGGCGCATACTTCTTCCCCTTGCTGCCCCCGGGAACCTACCGCGTCTCGGTCGTCAAAGCCGGTTTCCGCCCCATGACGCGCACCGGTCTCGAACTCGCTGTCGACCAGACCGCCCGCATCGATTTCCTGCTGGAAGTGGGCGCTGTCGCAGAAACGGTGGAGGTCTCCGCTAACGCAGCCGCGGTCGATCAGGACACCTCGGCGCTCGGGCAGTTGATCGACAGCGCCAAGGTTTCCAACATTCCGTTGAATGGCCGCAGCCCGTTCCGCCTCGTGCAATTGACCACCAATGTCCTCACCGCACCATCGGCCAACGGCCAGTTCGCTGACGTGCCGGTCAACACCACCGACGACTCCATGATCTCCATCAACGGTGGACGCGCCCGAGCCAACGAAGTCCTCATCGATGGCATCCCCAGCACCACCGGCTTTGTCAACCAGATGACCACCATCCCCAACGTCGACAGCACGCAGGAATTCAAGGTGCAGAGCAACAACCTCTCCGCCGAATGGGGCCGGTTTGGCGGAGGTGTCATCAATGTCTCCACCAAGAGCGGGACGAATCAGGTGCATGGGTCGGTATATGAATATCTGCGCAATAGTGCATTCGACGCCAACGAATTCTTCAACCGCCGGGCCGGGAACGCCACGCCGGCGTTCCGCATGAACCAGTTCGGCTACTCCGCCGGCGGACCGGTGGTGGTCCCGAAACTCTACAACGGGAAAAACCGGACGTTCTTCTTCACCGACTATCAGGGCACGCGGTGGCGGCGTGGCGACGTCTTCATCGCGACCCTGCCCACTGCCTTGCAGCGTTCCGGCAACTTCACGCAAACCCTCACCCAGCGCGGCCAGCAGATGATTGTCTACGATCCCTTCAGCACGCGCACCGATCCCGCCAATACCGTCCGATTCCTCCGCAGCGCCATCCCTGGCAACATCATTCCGGCCTCGCAAATCGACCCCATAGGCGCGAAGATGGCCTCGTTCTATCCGGCGCCTACGTCGGCGGGCGATCCGATTACCGGCACCAACAACTTCATCAGCAACGCCCCGCGCGGCATCGACCAGGCAAACATCGGGTCGCGCATTGACCACAGCTTCGCGCAGGCCTGGCGCATGTTCGGCCGCTTCGCGTTCAATCGTTCCACGCTCGCGCAGCCGGACACGTTCGGCAACGCCGCCACCACCGGAGTCGGCGCGAACGGCCGCCTCTACCTCAACAACTACACCGCCGGCATCGACAACACTGTCACCCTGAGCCCGTCCACTGTGCTCAACGTTCGCTACGGCTACGCGCGCTTCTTCTGGGCGCGCAACACGCGCAGCTACGGGTTCGATCAACGGGAGCTCGGCATCCCCACTTCACTCGTCTCGCAGATCTCCACCTCGCTCTACCCCGTCATTTCAGTCGAAGGCTTCTCGGGGCAGGGAGGAGGCAGCGTACTGAGAACCGGCCTCGACACCCACAGCCTGCTCGGCTCTCTCGCGCGCCTCTCCGGCAAGCACAACTGGAAGGCCGGCTTCGACATCCGCATGCACCGGTCTCACCTCTTCAATCTCGGCAACGGCGGCGGAACCTACGCTTTTAACCGCGCCATGACCCGCGGCCCCGATCCGAACACCGTCACCGAAACAGGCGGCATCGGTTTCGCGAGCATGCTGCTGGGGACGCCCAGCAGCGGCAGCATCAACATCGCCGCCGGCAATTCCATTCAGAACTTCTACTACGCCGGCTACCTGCAGGACGACATCCGGCTGACCAGGCGGCTCACCCTCAACATCGGAATCCGTTACGAAACGGAGAGTCCTTACAGCGAGCGCCGCAATCAGATCAACTGGTACGATTTCGCACTCGACAGCCCGGTGAAGAACGCCGCCTACCCGAATCTCAAGGGCGCACTCACGTTCGCCGGCGCGGACAATCGCACGGTCTACGCGTGGGATCGAAACAACATCGCGCCACGCGCCGGCTTCGCCTACACCGTCAACTCTAAAACCGTCGTCCGCGGCGGCGGTGGGCTGTTCTTCGCGCCTTACGGAATCTCCGATGCGGGCGAAGGATACGTGCCCAGTGCGGGCTTCACTTCCTCTACTCCGCTGACGGCCTCGCTCGATGGCGTAACTCCATACCGCACGCTGAAGAATCCATATCCGGATGGGCTAATCCAACCAACACGCTCAGAACTCGGCGCCCGCACCTACCTCGGACAAGGCATCAGCGCGTGGGATCAGAACGCCGTCACGCCCTACGCCTTGCAGTGGAACCTTGACGTGCAACGCTCCTTCGGCAAGTCGCTCCTCATCGATGCGGCCTACTCCGGAAGCCGTGGCGTCAATCTGAACCGGGTGCGCGAATTCAATGCCCTCGATCCTCAGTACCTCGCCCTCGGCACCGGCTTGCAGACCCTGGTGGACAATCCGTTCTATCCCCAGATCCCCACCGGTGCGTTGGCGCAGCAGCGAGTCCAGCGCCGCCAGTTGCTGCTGCCTTACCCGCAGTTCACATCCGTCCAGTTGATCAACAATTCCTCCGCCAACTCCGTCTATCACTCGCTTGCGCTCAAGTTCGAAAAGCGCACCAGCAAGGGTGTCTCCTTCCTCGCTTCCTACACCGCCGCCAAGCTCATCTCCGACGTCCGCAATTCTCTCGGAGCCAACGGCAACAACCTCAACGCGGGCCTCAACACCAGTGTCCAGAACTGGTACGATCTCCGATCCGAACGCGCGGTGGCCGAAATCGACGCGGCGCAAAACCTCACCACCAGCTTCGTTGCGGAACTGCCGTTCGGCTCTGGCCGGCTGTTGAGCGGATGGCAGGTGAGTGGCGTCTACACCGTGCGCAGCGGCTACCCGCTTGTGCTTTCCGCCACCATTGCCAACGGCGGCAACCGCCCCAACTCCACCGGCACGAGCGCTAATCTCGGCGGCGGCCGATCGCGCAACGATCAGGTCACTCGCTGGTTCGACACCACCGCTTTTACGCAACCTGCGGCCTTCACGTTCGGCAATGTATCGCGCACGCTGCCCGATGTCCGCGGTCCCGGCTATTGGAACGTCGACCTCTCGCTGCTGAAAAACACCAAACTGAAAGAGAACGTCCTTCTGCAATTCCGCGCCGAGTATTTCAACGTTCTCAACCATCCCAATTTCTGGCAGCCCAACACCGCCTTCAACAGCCAGCAATTCGGCCAACTGAACACCACTACCGGCCTGCCCCGCGTCGGCCAGTTGGCGCTCAAGCTGTTGTTCTAAGCTATCCATTGGAACCATGAACCGCAGAACATTCTTACAAAGCGCCGGCGCTGCGCTTGCCTGTCATGCCGCAGCCGCAACGGAGAAGAAGCCCAACATCGTGCTCATCCTTGCCGATGACATGGGCTTCTCTGACCTCGGCTGTTATGGAGGCGAAATCCGCACCCCCAACATCGACGGCCTCGCCCGCGCCGGCGTCCGCTTCACGCAGTTCTACAACACCGCCCGCTGTTGCCCCACGCGCGCCAGCCTGCTCACTGGTCTCTATCCGCATCAGGCCGCCATCGGCCACATGGTGGACAACCCCAAGCCCTTCCCCGGCTATCGAGGCGATCTCAGCCGCCGCGCCGTCACCATCGCCGAGGCGCTCAAACCCGCCGGCTATCAGACCCTGATGGCGGGCAAGTGGCACGTCACCCCTGTCACCGAATCCAAGCACAACTGGCCCCGCCAGCGCGGCTTCGACCGCTACTACGGGATCATCCACGGCGCGGCGGATTACTTCAACCCTGTCACCCTCGTGCGCGACAACGAGAAGGCAGCGCTCGACGGGCCGAACTACTACTTCACCGACGCCATTGCCGACAACGCCTCCAAATTCATCGCCGATGCCGCCGCCAAGCCCGAACCCTATTTCCTCTACGCCGCATTCACCGCGCCCCACTGGCCGCTGCATGCCCGCGAGGAGGATATCGCGCGCTATCGCGGGCGCTACAAAGACGGTTGGGACGTGCTGCGCGAAGAGCGACACAAACGACAGATCGCCATGGGCATCGTGAGCAGGAAGTGGCCCGTCACTCCTCGCGATTCTTCCGTCAAGCCATGGAGCGAGGTCGCGGACAAGGAATGGCAGCAGCGCCGGATGGAAGTCTACGCCGCCCAGGTGGACCGTCTCGATCAGGCCGTCGGCCGCATTCTCGATGCCATCAAGCGAACCGGGCAGGAAGAGAACACGCTCGTCATGTTCCTTGCCGATAACGGTGGCTGCGCCGAAGAACTCGGCCCGCGCGCCAAGGCACTTCATATCCCCGGCACCACGCTCGATGGCAAGCCCGTCAAAGTGGGCAACGTCCCAGGCGTCATGCCAGGTTCTGAAGAAACCTACCAGAGCTATGGACTCCCCTGGGCCAACGCCTCCAACACGCCGTTCCGTCTGTACAAGCACTGGGTCCACGAAGGCGGAATCTCCACACCGTTGATCGCCCGCTGGCCCAAAGTGATTCGCAAAACGAATTCGCTCACCAACGAACCCGGCCATCTTATCGACCTAATGGCCACGTGCGTTGATGTTGCCGGCGCGCGCTACCCCGAGTCCTTCGCCGGCGAACGCATCGTTCCACTCGAAGGCAAGAGCCTCAAACCGGTTTTCGAAAAAGGCAAACGCGCCGGGCACGAAGCCATCTTCTGGGAGCACGAAGGCAATCGCGCCATCCGTCAAGGCCGCTGGAAGCTCGTCTCGCGTCACCCCGGCAAATGGGAACTATACGACGTCGAAGCCGACCGCACCGAGATGCAGGACCTCGCCGCCAAGCAACCGGACCGCGTCGCAAAGATGTCAGCGCTCTATGACCAGTGGGCCATCCGCGCACAGATAGAACCCTGGCAAAAAGTGGTGGACGCGCCACGCGGGGCCAAAAATATTTGATATTTTTGGCAGCGATCAGCGGTCAGCCATCAGCGGTCAGCCAGACGGCAGCCGAGTGGCAGCCGGGCGGTACTGTGAGATTTTGGCTTAGGGCATGGGCTTCGTTCCGTGCAGTGTAGGACCGGGGGATGTCCGATGCGGACTCGAGATCGAAAAATGTGTTCAGAAGTGTTCGGTTGTGTTCGCCTCCCGGGCGGATAGGAAATTGGCTTCGTTCCGTACGGGGAATGTTCCGATGCGGACTCGAGATCGAAAAATGTGTTCCGTATTGTTCGGTTGTGTTCGCCTCCCGGGCGGGGAAATTGGCTTCGTTCCGTACGGGGTTGGCCGGGGGTGTTTAGTGCGCACTCGAGATCAAAAAATGTGTTCCGTATTGTAGGGTTGTGTTCGCCTCCCGGACGGATAGGGAAATTGGCTTCGTTCCGTACGGGGAATGTCCGATGCGGACTCGAGATCGAACAATGTGTTCAGAAGTGTTCCGTTGTGTTCGCCTCCCGGGCGGATAGGAAATTGGCTTCGTTCCGTACGGGGTTGAGCGCCGGGGGTGTTGAGTGCGGACCAAGATCGAAAATGTGTTCAGAAGTGTTCCGTTGTGTTCGACTCCCGGACGGATAGGGAAATTGGCTTCGTTTCGGACGAGTTCGGCGGGAGTGTCTGATGCGGAACGGGGTGAGGAATTGGCTTCGTTTCGGATTCCAGCCTCGGCCCAGGGGAGCGCTGCAACCATTAGCGCAACGCTCCGAATTGCTGCACTCGCGAGGTGCAGCGTATTCAAGGATGTCAAAGAACTGCGGGACGTTGGCCTTCCCAGGTGCGCCCTGTAATCATTTTAGCAGGGGGCAAGAAGCATTTTACGGTTAACGTATTGATTCTGTGGATGATGTAGCTTGTGACCGGTTTTTGTTCGCCACCGCTAGCTTGGAGATGTCTGGTTAGCGAACTGGCCGCAACATCCGAACCACGTGGTTTGAATTCCAGGCTGCGTCCCCTTCGCTCTCGTAGAGATTCCCCTCTGCATCGACAGCCAGCCCTGCGGGATTGACCGGAACGTTCTCGCCTAACTGGCCATCACTGGCCACGCAGATGCAAGTCCTACCGGTCCCCGCCACTGTTGTGATGATGCCGTCGGGACTCACTCTGCGGATGCGGCCCGCACTGGTGAGGAACAGATTTCCGGTATGATCGACGGCCAGCCAACCGGGAGACGGGACACCGGCGTCTATGGCGGGTCCGCCGTCGCCGGAGAACTCACGAAACCCGTTTCCCGCGACAGTCGTGGTGAGGCCATTCGCCGCCACCTTGAGCACGCGGGAATTCCTGTTATCAGCAATGAATAAGTTGTCCGATCCGTCCACGGCGAGCCCGTATGAACCGTAAAACTGGCCGGCCAGAAGTTGAAGCTTGCGGTCTCGCGTGAGTTTGTAAACGTCATAGAGAGTCGAAATGAATAGGTTTCCGGAGTTGTCCACCGCCAGACCAACGGGATACGGCGACGTTCCGAGCATTCCCGACTTGACAACCGTCGAGATCACACCCTCGGGCGAGACTTTCCTGATTTGACCGGCCCGGGAATCGGCGATGAAGACGTTGTCCTCGTGATCCACTGCGACTGCAACTGGGGTGTCGAGCCATGCTGCCGTGGCGGGCCCACCATCCCCGTAACACCCTTGAGCCGAACATACGCCGCTTGATGCGCCGCCGGCGAAGGTGGAGATGACGCCGCCCCGCGACATCTTGCGGACGCGGCGATTCCCGGAGTCGGCGATATACAGGTTGTCGTTCTTATCGAGAGCCAGACCTCGTGGATTATATAGTGCGGCGTTCGCTGCTGGCCCGCCGTCCCCGGCCAGAAGGTAATACTGCTGTCCGTTGCCAGCCACCGTGTTGATGATTCCATCCACTGAGATTCTTCGGAGGCGCGCGTTCATCGAGTCTGCAATCGAGAGGTTGCCTTCGGGGTCCAATGCCAAACCCCTCGGAATCTGGAGGCCGGCAGCAAGAGCGGGGCCACCGTCGCCGCCCGAGAACCCTCTGGGCTGCAGGATCATGCCGGCGATGCTGGTAAGGATGCCGTCCCGCGAGATCCGCCGGGCCGATGTACGTTTACTCCGCAAGTCCCTAGAGAACAGATCCTGTACCACAGGTTGTACTCGCTGAAGATAATGTTGCCTGCCCGGTCAGTCACTATGCCGCCCACATCGAATATCGCGGCACTCGCCGCCGGCCCATCTTCGACGTGGCGATCCATTCCGTTACCGGCGATGGTCGTCAGAATTCCGTCGGGACTAAGTCTACGAATTCGTTGCCGCGCGTTGATGTCGGCGAAATAGATATTTCCTTCAGCGTCCGCGGCAATCGCCGAAGGACTCGCGAGCTTTGCCTCGAGTGCAGGCATCGTGTCCTCGGAGGACTCGGCGCCACCGCCGGCGACCGTAAGGACGGCGCCTTCCGGTGTTATCTTCCGTATGATGTTGTTGATAGAGTCGGACACAAACAGGCTGCCATCAGACGCAAGAGCGAGGCCGGACATCGTTCCCAGTTCATTGCCGCCACCTCCGGCAATAGTGGTGATAGTTCCATTCCCATTGATCTTGCGAATCCGGTGATTGAGGTTGTCGGCTAAGAACAGATTGCCCTCGGCATCACAGGCGAGCCCACCGACGCCGATCGACGCTTCGGTGGCCGGTCCTCCATCGCCCAGCGGATCGGAACGGCCATTTCCCGCGATATGGTGCAGGATGCCTGCCGGGTCCAGTTTGAACAGGTAACCCAGGCCGGTGAAGTAGACATTGCCCGCGGCATCTGCTGCTACTCCAGATGGCGTACCAATTATGACATCGACCGCTCGCGCAGGAAGGGACGGAGGCGCCCCTCCGGCGATCGTCGAGATCAAGTACTGTTGTCCATGGAGCGCCGCGGTAAGAAGGACGATTGAAAAGAGAACCGCACTTAACCGCTGCATAACAAATTCCCTATTTCATTCTATTCCGAAGCCAAAAATATTTCATATTTTTGGCGGCCGTCAGCGATCAGCTTCGGAAGCACCCACGAAGAGCATCGCGGAGTGATCCGCCGCCATCGGCAGGCTGAACTGGGCCGTGTAACTAAACACGGCGTCTTAGGTCTTTGCGCATAGCTCGGCCACCCCGAGGCACGAAGAATTGGACCGACCAGGGGGTCGGTCCAGGCTGGCCTGAAAGGCCAGCCGCGGCCAGGATTGGCCGCCCCAGTGTGCCCAGCATGGGCAGAATCTTGTTGGATGAAAGGAGCCAACCGGAGCCGATGACAGGCAACCGTAGCGAAACGCAAGGCGTAGCCGCGAGGTG
>JACQZR010000251.1 GCA_016213775.1 Acidobacteriota bacterium | reverse complement strand
GAGGAATTGGCTTCGTTTCGAACGGGCTGGTCGAGGGGGGTGTCCGATGCGGACAGTAGCGAAAATGTGTTCAGAAGTGTTCCGTTCTGTTCCGTTCGACCGCCCGGCGTGAGGAATTGGCTTCGTTTCGAACGGGCTGGTCGAGGGGGGTGTCCGATGGGGACAGTAGCGAAACAGTGTTCAGAAGTGTTCCGTTCTGTTCCGTTCGACCACCCGGCGTGAGGAATTGGCTTCGTTTCGAACGGGCTGTCCATTCAAGCCCCCGGTACGGGGGAGCGCCGCAAGGATTATAGCAGCGCTCCGAAGTGCTGCACTCGCGAGGTACAGCGTATTCAAGAATGTCAAGGAACCGCGGGGCGTTGGCCTTCGCAGGCACGCCTCATAGCCATTTTACCAGTGCGGAGGAAACAGTTTGTAGTTAAAGTATTGATTCTGATCATGATGCAGGTTGTGACCGCTTTTTGTTCGCCACTGCAATTCCGCTGAATCGTGGAAATGTAGGCGCCGCACTCCTGCGCCGCACACTCCTGCGTGCAGCGTCAAGACGACGCGGCACGCTCTCCAGGCGGAACTGAAGTTCCGCGGAGCTGGCCTGAAAGGCCAGCCGCGGCCAGGATTGGCCGCCCCACACGACGACGGAATGTACAAACTCCAGGGCGGAACTGAAGTTCCGGCACCGGCTAAAGCCGCGCCCCACAACCCAAGTTTCTGATACTTGTGACGGTTCGCGTCGAGTCGTCCTCGCTGAAGCGTGCGCCACATTAGCCTCGCCTTGTTAATTCTCATCTCGTTGTCCTCCGGCTCCGCACAGGGCATAATAGAAAGATCCCCTTCACAGCGGAGCGCTTCATTGGGACCAAGGCGTCACAACCCGGCTACCGATCTACCCGCCGGAGTTGACGCGGCCAGAGTCCGTTCCCAGCTCGAAAGAATCAGCACCAGCAAAGGCTTCCTTGCCTCGGAACGCATGGGTCGCCTTTTGCGCTTTATCGTCGAAGCCGCTCTGTCCAAGCGAGCCGAGGAGTTGAAGGAATACCTCCTTGGGGTCGAGGTGTTCGACCGGACCGCGCAATTCGACCCGCGCACTGATCCCATCGTTCGCGTGGAAGCACGCCGCCTCCGCGCCAAGCTGCGCCAATACTACGAATCAGAAGGCCGCGCCGAGGACCTCATCATCCAGGTTCCAACCGGCGGGTACACCCCTCGATTCCACCTCCGCCGCGACATGCCTCCAATGCAACCGCAGCACCGCAAAGCGCAGCCCGCTGCCAGCATCGCGGTCTTGCCTTTCTCCAATCTGAGCGCCGAACCCGATACCGACTACTTCAGCGACGGCCTCACCGAAGAGATCATCTACGCTCTCACAAAAGTGGATGGGCTCACGGTGGTCGCCTGGCAATCGGCCGCGCGCTTTAAAGACGAGCACTCAAACCTGGCCGAAATCGGGGGACGCCTCGGCGTCTCGAACATCCTGCAAGGATCCGTGCGCCGCTGCCGCCAGACCGACCATGTTCGCGTCCTGGTGAAGCTCGTGGAAACGGAATCGAGCCGGGTGCTGTGGTCAGAGACATACGACAGGATGGTGGAAGGGCTGTTCTCCATCCAGGAGGACATCTCGCGGCACGTGGCCGAGAATCTCCGTGCCAGACTCCTCGGAGGTGAGCCGCGGCAGTGGCCGCTGCAATCCTACGATCTATACCTGCGTGGCCGCTTTCATTGGAACAAACGCACTCCCGACGGCTTTCAGCGGGCCATCGAGTGTTTTGAGGAGGCAGTGCTCCGCGACCCCCGTTTCGCTCCCGGATACGCCGGACTCGCCGACACCTACAGCCTTCTGGCACAGCGCGGACTGTCCGCTCCATGGGATGTCATCCCGCGTGCCAAGGAAGCCGCTCTCAAAGCCCTCTCAATCGATGGCGAGCTTGCCGAGGCGCATACCTCACTCGCTTTGATTCAATCGCTCTACGAATGGGATTGGTCCACCGCCGAGTTCCACTACAAGCGTGCCATCGCCATCCACCCGGGCTACGTCACCGCGCTGCATTGGTACGGTTGCGACTACCTCGCATTGCTGCGGCGCTTCGATGCTGCCCGCAAATTGATGGAAACCGCCGCCCGTCTCGATCCGCTCTCGGCTGTCATCATATCCAGTGCCGGTTACGTTTCCATGCTCGAACGCCGCTGGGATGAAGCCATGGCTTATCAACGTCAAGCCCTCGACCTTGACCCGAACTTCGTAGCTGCCGTCACCGGGCTCGGCCGCGCCCTTCTCCACAAGGGGGATTGCCGCCGCGCGTTGGAAATGTTCGAGCGAGGGTACGAACTGGCCGGCGATATGCCCGCACTGCTCGGCGCCATGGCGCAAGCCTACGCCGTAGCAGGCGACCATTCCACCGCCCGAGCGATTCTCCAACGCATTGCCGAAATCAGCAAAGAGCGGTTCGTCGCCTGCACCGCCCTCGCGTTAGCCCACACCGGACTCGGAGAAACCGAGCAAGCCCTCCATTGGCTCGAACTCGGGGCGGAGCGGCACGAACCATCGATCTGTAGCATCGCCGTCCACCCTGCCTACGACTCCATCAGCCAGGAGCCGCGCTTCCAGGCCCTCGTTCGAAGGATCGGTCTCGCCGAATAGCCACGGTGTTGACCCGTTATCGCATCACCACAAACCCGCGCGCGTCCCGCAGCAGACGGCCATATCCCGCCGCCGTCTCCACCAATCGCGTATCCGCCGGAGCCATCGAAACCGCGAGCGTGGGCAACGCCACCCGGTACAGCCTCGCCGCTTCCACATAACTCCGCTGCGCGTGGCGCACCGCCGCCAGCCTCACCTGCAGCAAAGCCACTTCACGATGATCGGCGCCCACCTTCGACTCTGCCGCCGCGATGGCCCGCTTCAAATGCACGGCTGCCTCTCCGGGGAGTTCACGCGCCAACAGATAGTCGGCATAGTTTCCGAGGCAGCGGACCAATTCCATCGCGGGGGACCCTTCGGCGCTTTCCAGAATCTCCAGCGACCGCTGGAAGACGGGTCCAGCCTCATCCAAACGATCCTGCTGTTTGAGCGATTGCGCGACGTTGTTCAGAGCTACGCCGTGCATCGCGTGCCGCGCTCCCAGCGTCTGCTCATAGATCCTCGCCGCCTGCCGGTAGAACCGCTCCGCACGCGCGCCATCCCCGCGCAATGCCGCCACACGTCCAAGCCCCGTGACAGCGGCGGCTACCCCAACCCCGCTGCCTTTGCCGCTCTTTACGAAGGTCACACGAGTGCGCTCGTAGGCCGACTCCGCCTCATCCCAACGGCCCATTTCCAGGTACACGCTGGCCAGCGTCTGCAGGATCACCGCCAGCGTGGGATCTCCACTGTTCAGGTGCAACACCGCGATCTTTACTGCGCGCTCTGCCATCGGCAAAGCCTGTTCGTGATTCCCCAAGGCGCGCTGCAGATCCGCCGCCTTAGCGAGCGTCCCCGCGTACTCCAGGCTCTCCACGCCGCTCACCCGTTCGATCTCCGCCAGTGCTTCCTTGTACGCCGCTTCTGATTCCGCATACCGCGCCGTCGTGCGGTACAACCCCGCGAGATTTGTTAAGGTCGCCCGCACACCCGACTCTTCCACCGGCACGCGGCTCCACTCGGCAATCGCCTGCCGGTAGAGTACTTCCGCCTCGTTAAATCTACCCAGAATCTGACACTCCGATCCGAGGTTGTTCAACAGCACGGGGACAAGATTGGCAGGCCCGTTCGTCTTGCGATGCCTGGACAACGCAGCGCGGTAACGGGTTTCGGCTTCCTGATAGCGGCCTTGCGAATGCGCCTCAATCGCCTTTTGGTAATGCTCCACCCACGATCCGTCCAGGCCGGACAACACGGTCGTAAAACCAGCAACAAGGCTCAACAACGTTTGGGTCATGCTCCCCTCCTGGATACAGAATGAGGCTGACCCTGGTGTCCAAAACAGTAACGGGCAGTTAGATTACGGTGGCCGTTTTACGGTAAAATCCCGCGCACTCTTTCGAGCAGCCGGTCCACCCCTTCCGGTGGAACGTGATAATGGGGGGCCGTGCGCACCCACCCTTGCCTGGGTGCCGCAATGATTCCCACGTCTTTCAACTGGCTCACAACCAGCCGCGAATCCACATCCGGATGCCGGAAGCTCACGATGCCGGCTCCGCATTCTGTCGTGCGCGGAGCCGCGAGTTCGCACCCCAACCGTGTCACCCCATGTGCAATCTGATCCCCAAGAGCCTGCACCACCGGTGCGATCCGGTCCACTCCAACTTCCACCACCAGGTCCAGAGCGGCGCGCAGCCCAAAGCAGCCCACGGTATTCAGCGTCCCGCACTCATAGCGCCCTGCATCGGGGCGCAGGGTCATGTCGCGCGAAGAATAATCGGCGTACTTGGCCACATTGGTCCACCCGAACTCCACTGGAAAAATCTCGTCCTGGCGCTCCTGCCTCACATAAAGGAGACCGCACCCCTCCGGACCCAGCAGCCACTTGTGTCCGTCCGAGCTGAGCGCGTCAATCCCGCACTCGCGCACGTCCAGGGGAAATGCCCCCAGCCCCTGAATCGCGTCCACAAAAAAGAAAGTGCCGTGCCGCCGGCAAATCTCGCCGATACCCTTCAGATCCACCCGGTACCCGGTGAGGTAATTCACAAAACTCACAGCCAGCAACCGGGCCCCCGCGCACGCCTCGTCTATGCGTTGGAGGGAATCGTAGATGGAGCACCACTCCACGCGCACGCCCTTCCCTTCCAACAGCTTCCAGGGGTAATAATTGGCCGGGAACTCTTCGCGGAAGGCCACCACCTTGTCGCCGGCCCGCCAGTCGAGCCCCATCTGAACCGTGGCCACCCCTTCCGAGGTGTTCTTCACGATGGCGATCTCCTCGGGCGTACTGTTGATCAGCGCCGCCGCTGCCGTGCGTATCCCGTCGTATGTGTCGAGCCAAAGGTCGTAATGGAGCGACCCGTAGAGGAGGTTATCCTCCGCCAGCCACCGCATCGCCGCCGAAGCGCGTTTGCTCAGCGGCGCCACCGCCGCGTGGTTCAGGTAGCACAGCCGCTCGTTCACCGGAAACTCGTCTGCTACAGCTTTCCATAGCGGTATTGTCGAAAAATCGAAACCCATCCTTCAAAGGATACGTTATCTAGATGTGACAGAGTGTACTCCGACAAAAGTGTGCTTATAATAGTGGCAGCCTGGGCAAGTAGCGTTTAAAAGAGAGGATAGTATGCGCCTCCACAAACTGTTCGCGATCCTGGCGTTGGGCCTTCTGGTAACCAGCGTCTTCGCCAAAGACAAGAAGAAAGACCCCGAGGAGATCGGAAATCGGGATGTCGGCAAGGGCGTCAACTTCTACTCGATTGAGAAGGAGATCGCTCTTGGCAAGGGATTGGCGCAGGATATCGAACGGCAGGCCAAAATCGTCGACGATCCGGTGATTGCCGAATACGTCAACCGCGTCGGCCAGAACCTTGTCCGCAATTCCGATGCGAAGGTCCCCTTCACCATCAAAGTGATCGACAGCGAGGACGTGAACGCATTCGCACTTCCTGGCGGATTCTTCTTCGTCAACTCCGGTCTGATCCTACGCGCCGAATCGGAAGCGGAACTCGCCGGCGTCATGGCTCACGAAATTGCCCACGTCGCCGCCCGTCACGGCACACGTCAGTCCACACGCGGCCAGTTTGCCAACCTGGCCAGCATCCCGCTTATCTTCATGGGCGGCTGGGCTGGTTATGGTGCGCGCCAGGCGGTGAGCGTCCTCGTCCCCATCGGGTTCCTGTCCTTCTCCCGCGGTTTTGAAGAAGAGGCGGACCTCCTCGGCCTGCAATACCTCTATAAAACTGGCTATGACCCAACGGCTTTCGTCGACTTCTTTGAAAAGCTCCAGGCGATGGAAAAGAAGAAGCCGGGCACTATGGCCAAGGTCTTCTCCACCCATCCTCTGAATGAGGATCGCATCAAGAACGCCCAGAAGAACATTCAGGAAATCCTGAAGGCGAAACCCGAATACGTGGTCACCACCAGCGAGTTCGATACGGTGAAGGACCGCCTTGCCATGCTTCACAACCGTCGCAAGATCGACGACAAGGACCTCAACCGTCCCCGTCTTCGCAAAGCTCCCGGCTCCGGTGGCGGCACGATCGACGACAATGGCGGCAAGGGTGGCACCGGCAAGACGGACGACCCCGACGAGCGCCCCACACTCAAGCGCCGCACCAACTAGCCAAGGGCTTCGCCCTTGATAGGCTGGCCTGGAAAGGCCAGCCGCGGCCAGGATTGGCCGCCCCACACGACGCGGAATGTAGAATGAAAGCCGCAGCCCGACAAGATGCGTTACGAGAACTACGAGAACAAAATTCTCGTTGCGCGGCGCATAACGGACTGACGGCACTGCCAGAAAAGCATTGCTAGTAGATGGAACCAAGCGTATACTGAGGCTCGAAGGAGGCGGAATCACTATGGTTCCCGCGAACCCAACGCCCGCCAACCACACTCCGTTGCTGCTACATCCCGGTGTCCACAAGCAATATGAGTGTCATACCCCAACTGAGGAAATGGTGTGCATGTCCTACACCGTTCCACAACACATCGACAGTCACGGCCATAAACTCGAAGACGATGCAGGAACTGGAGAGTGCGACTCGCTCGGCGGCTGACACCAAGCGTCAAAGCCTCCAAGGGGCATGTCTGAAACCTGTTCGTTAACAAACAATTAATCTTTAATTTAGCTTGCATCTGCGCCCGCTTTCGAGCGGGCGTAGCGCTATACTGGGCCTAAGGAGACCCAACATGGCCGACCTCGAAGCCCTCAAGGGGAAATACAGCTCCGTGCTGCAACTGATCAAAAAGCGTGGAGTGCGCCTCGACCACGTGCACATTCAGGACGAAAAACTATTCCTGCAAGGCGCCGCACCTAACGTAGACGTTAAGAACCAGGTGTGGAACGCAATCAAAGCCTGCGATCCATCCTACGGCGATCTGACCTGCGACCTCTCAGTGGACGAGAGCCTGCCGCAACCCGCCCCCGACCCGGTGATTTATACCGTCGTCGCCGGCGATTCGCTCTGGAAGATCGCGGCAAAATTCCTCGGCAACGGCTCGCACTATCCGAAGATCATTGCCGCCAACCCCGGCAAGTTGAAGGACGAGCATTCCGTCATTCACCCTGGCGACAAACTTGTCATCCCTCCTGCTGAATAACCCCCAACTTCGCACCCCATTTGCGTAACCGCTCGCGAACCTCATCCGCTCCCATGGGGAGGTTCGCGAGAAACTCTTCGTGGGTCCGATCCCCCCGATGCGCCGGCCGCCGGCGCGGCTCCCGCAGATAGCGGGTCACCCGTGACAGATCCATCCCGCTGAGCAGCGTTCCGTGGTGGATCAGGTGTCCGCGAACGCGACGCTGCGCGTTGCCGGAAACCTTGCGGCCGATCCGGAGGAGATCGCTGCCCGCGACTTCACAACCCAGGTCGAGCGCTCGCGCAAGGGACCGCAGCAGCACACAATAACTATCCGCGACGTTCAGCAGAGCTGGCCGGCGTTCCAGACTGAGCGAGACTTCAAAGTTGACGCATCCCGGCCCAAGCAGTACCGTCCCCCCGCCGGACTCTCGCCGGATCACGCGCACGCCATCCGCCGCGCACGCTTCCAGGCACACATCATCGGCCTCACGGCAGCTTCGCCCAAGCACCACCAGCCAGTCGTCGTGCTCCCAAACGCGCAAGGTCTCTGTTACCATCGCCCCATGATCACTGGCGCCCATTCCATCATCTATTCTAAGGATCCGGAAGCCGACCGCGCCTTCCTGAAAGACGTTCTGCGCTTCCCGCACGTCGACGCCGGCCAAGGCTGGCTGATCTTCGGATTGCCTCCCGCCGAGGTGGCGGTGCACCCCAGGTAGAAGAACGGCATTCACGAGTTCTACCTGATGTGCGACGATATCGATGCCTTTGTCGATGCAATGGAAAAGCACAACGCCGCTTGCACGCCGGTGCAACAGCAGGGATGGGGGCGCCTCACGCAGGTCACGCTTCCGGGAGGCGGCAAACTGGGCGTCTATCAACCGCGTCATGCACGCCCACCTCAGCCATGAACGGCGGTGGACGGATGATATAATGACAGCAACTCCCCTTATCTATGCGTACCATCCTTCTTACGCTTCTCGTGTCTGTGCCAGTCACGGCCGCGATCGACTTCGTCAAGGATGTGTACCCCGTGCTGGACCGAGCGGGTTGCGCCAACTGTCATAAGGACACTGGAGTGGCATCTCCCACGCGCCTGCATTTTCCCGAAGAGAAAGTTTCCACTGAGGAGTTGCAGGGTTTTGGGCTGTCGCTGAAGACCTTTGTGGATGCGGCGGCACCCGAGAAATCGCTCCTCTCCAATAAACCCACGCAGCGCGTCCCACACGCCGGAGGCAGGAGGATTCAACCGGGCTCTCCCGACGAGAAACTGCTGCGCGAGTGGGCGGCGTACCTCGCCGTCACCGATGTTTCCAAACTGAAAGCCATGCGCCGTACCGACCGGTTGTCCACCTCCGGGCCCGTACTGCGGCGCCTGACGCATGCACAGTACAACAACACCGTGCGCGATCTGCTGGGCGATTCCTCGCGGCTCGCTGATCAGTTCCCTCCAGAGGATTTCGTCAACGGCTTCCGCAATCAATATCAATCGCAGAGCACATCGCCAATGCTGGCGGAGAGCTACGCCACGGCCGCGGAAAAACTCGCACGCAAAGCATTCCTCAGCGGCGATGCCCAGAATCTGATTCCCTGCAAGCCGCGCCGCTTCGACGACAGCGCATGTCAGGATCGCTTTCTGCGCGAGTTTGGCCGCAAAGCATTCCGCCGTCCGCTGGAGGATGCGGAGATCGCGCGCTACGGGAAGGTGTTCTCGGCGGAAGCCGCGGCCAGGAAGCAATTCGCCGCCGGCGCGCAGGTGGTGGTGGAGGTGATGCTGCAATCGCCCAATTTCCTGCTGCGCACCGAAAACGGCCGCGATCCCAAGTTCCGTCAATATGAGATTGCCTCGCAGCTTTCCTACTTTCTCTGGAATTCGATGCCCGATGACACGCTGCTGAAAGCCGCCGCAGCGGGTGAGCTGGGAACCGCCGCCGGCGTGGAAATGCAGGCCCGCCGCATGCTGGCATCACCTAAGGCGCGCGAGGCTGTGGATGAGTTCATCGCCGAGTGGATCCGCTTCGATCGCCTCTCCGGCACCGTGCGCGAACGCCGGCAATACCCGCAATTCACGAACGAGTTGGTGGTTGCCATGATCGAGGAAACGCGCCGCATGGTGAGCCACCTCGTTTGGGATAAGGGCAACTTCATGGAGTTCTTCTCCGGTGCTTACACTTACGTCAATGGCGACCTCGCCAAGCTCTACAAGGTGCCCGCTCCGAAGGAGGATTACGGCCGCGTGGAACTGCCGCCGCAAACGCAACGCGCGGGCATCCTCGGCCAATCGAGCTTCCTCACCATGACCAGCAAGCCCGGCGAGACATCGCCCACCTCGCGTGGTCTCGCCATCCGTGAGCAGTTCCTCTGCCAGGAAGTCCCGCAACCGCCCCCAGGCGTCAACACGAATCTCCCCGCCATCACCAAGGATCGCCCGATGACGCAGCGCGAACGGCTGTCGGTCCATCTGGCCAATGAAGGGTGCGCCTCCTGCCACCGCCTCATCGACCCCATCGGCTTAGGCCTGGAGAAGTTCGACGCCATTGGTGGATTCCGGCCGAAGCTGGTTCTGAACATCCAGCCCGCGCGGGGCGAACGAGGCACGCCCGCAACAACGGTCGAACTGGAGTTGAACACCAATGGCGAAATCGCCGGCGTCAAGGACTCCGCCTTTTCTTCACCACGCGAACTTGGTATCATTTTGGCAAACACGCTTCAATGCCAGCAGTGTGTTGTTAAGCAGTTGTTCCGCTGGTGTTCGGGGCGTCATGAAAAGCCTGCCGACAGGCTCATCATTGATCGCACGTTCGACGATTTCGCAAAGTCTGGGTTCCAATTCCAGGAGTTGATGGTGGCCTTGGCGAAGTGGAGCATCCACCCGCCCGCGCTATCCGGAAAGGTGCAATAGCAGTGGCAGCCGTTCATACACGAGACCGCTCCGTTTCGCGCAGACTCTTTCTGCGTGGCGCTTCGGCGCTGGCAGGAACACCCGTTGCCGTTGGTTTGCCGCCGTTAGTAGCAATGTTCAACTCCCAGGGCTCCGCCTACGCCGCGCCATCCAAGGACGCCGCCAAGTCAGTGCCAACCCGGTTCGTGCTTTGGTTCAACGGCAACGGCATCGTCGAGCGCTACTGGATCCCCACCGACACCGGCAGCGACTTCGTCATGACGCCATGTCTGGCGCCGCTCGCGCCATTCCGTAACGATATCCATATTGTGACCGGCCTCGACAATCCCGCCGCGCGACTGCCAGGTCCTGGTAACGATCACCATCGCTCGATGAGCGCCCTTATGACCGGAACACAGTTCACAGGCCGGGGCGCCGGTGGCGCGTCAATTGACCAGGTAGTGGCCGCGAAGGTCGGCGGCAATTCGCGTTTCCGCTCGCTTCAGATCGGCGTCTCGCAGGAGTCGTTCGGCGAGAGCGTGCAGCGCAACATGAGTTGGGCCGGCTATGACCGCGCGCTGCCTCCGGAGATGCTTCCCAACAAGCTCTTCGATCGCCTTTTCGGCGCGCGTGATCTCGGCTGGGTGAGCCGCAAGAAAAGCGTGCTCGATGCCGTGCAGCAAGACGCCGCCTTGTTGCGCAATTCGCTCGGTACGGAAGATCGCGGCCGGTTGGAAGAGCACCTTGCCTCTGTGCGCGACGTGGAGCGGGCCATCGCGAGCCTGCCTCCGGAATACCGCCGCATCGATCCGCCGGAGTTCGACGATATGAAGGATTGGCCGCGCATCGCCAAGCTGCAAAGCGAACTGATGATGCATGCGTTCGCCAGCGGCCAGACGCGCGTTGCCAGCTACATGTTGACCAAATGCCAGGGGCTGACGCGGTTCCCGTGGCTCGGCTACACCGCCGCGCGCCATCACGATTACACGCATCGCGACGGCAAGGCTCCGGGCGCGGATGGGCCGGACGGCCAGCGGGTGATGCGGGACATCTGCCGCTGGCACATCGAGGAGTTCGCGTGGCTGCTGGGCCGCCTCAAAACCACGCCCGAAGGCAGCGGCAACATGCTCGACAACACCAGCCTTGTTTACGTCCACGAGCACGCCGAAGCCAACGACCACAAGAACAACGGACTCTCGGTGATTGTGGCTGGCCATGCCGGCAAGTTGAACACCGGCATGCACACGCGCACCACGGGTACGGTGGGTGATCTGTATATGGCCGTCGCCAACCGCGCCATGGGCTGCGAACTGAAGTCGCTGCCGAGCGCCAAACGGGAAATTCAGGGCCTGTTTGCCTGATCCTGTGGACGAGCGTTACGTAGTAATATTGGCGGGTCCGAATGGGGCTGGGAAGACAACTGCGTCGGCCACGGTGTTACCCGGACTCGGCATTCCCCACTTCGTCAACGCGGACACGATTGCCCGGGGACTCTGTGGCTTCGCCCCCGAATCGGTTTCCATGGACGCGGCGCGCATCATGCTCGGGCGGCTGAAACAACTCGCCGCATCCAACGGTTCCTTCTCCTTCGAAACGACTCTGGCAACACGATCCTTCGCACCGTGGCTGCGAACTCTGCACGATCAGGGCTATCGAATCGCCGTCCTGTACATGTGGCTGCCGGATCCGGAAATGAACGTCCAGCGCGTCGCGCAACGAGTCCGTTGCGGTGGTCACTTTGTTCCAGAGCAAACGGTCCACCGGCGCTACGAAGGCGGTCTACGGAACTTCTTTCATCTGTACAGGCCGCTCGCCGACGAATGGCGATTCTATGATTCGTCAGGTGAGCCCCGCCTGATTGCCAGCAACCGGGCGGTTGAAGACCCGGGGCTTTGGTCGAGACTGGAGGGTGAGTATGGAACAAGCGACTGAGTTGAGAAAGAAGCTGTCCATTCGCGAGAAGATGGAACTCGGCTGGCCCGTGGATCAGGCCATCCAGGAAGCCTTCCGCCAAGCCATGCTCCGCCATCACAAACTCGGCGAGGACGTCGTCACTTGGCGCGACGGAAAAGTAGTTATCGTCCCCGCGATCGAGTTACTCAAAGGTCTGGACGACACCCCCACTACCGCAGTTCCAACCAACTCGTAAGTGCGTTCCCCGCGCGCTTGCCCGGTTTCGACACCGCTGAGGCCGGTCCGCACAGCACGTCGCCGCGCAGCCTGAGCGTCACCTGAACTACGTGCGGCAATCGCGACGCGTCCTCGGTTTTCACGTCTCCATCCAGCACGCCGCGTAGATAGCCGTCGCGATAGGAAACCTGGTTCAACAGCGTCCACAGCGACGTTCCCAATCGCACGTGTACATCGCCGCCCTGATGGATCGTCATTTGCACCGCCTGCTCGCCGGAGTGGGTCACCAGTTTGCCTTTCCATGTGCGGACCCACGGCGCCGGCGGGCGAAAGGTGTCCTCGGCGCGCGTCTGCTGCTGAGACGCAGGCGCCTTCACTTTCAACAGTTCCCTCACTCGCATGGACACCGCGCCTGGCAGCGAAGACCGCGCGTTGCACAACACCGCGATGGCCACTTTCTCTGACGGGATCAACGTCAACAACGTCGATACGCCGCCCATGCCTCCGCTATGGGACACCACGCGCAGACCGCCACGGTCCGCCACACTCCAACCGATCCCATACTGCGCCGTCTTTCCGCCAGCCTCTTCGCTCTGCTGCATGCGGTCAATCGATGTGTCCTTGAGGATCTGCTTCTGATCCGCGAGATGCGCCTTCAAATGGAACATGCCGAAGCGCACCAGATCATGCGCCGAAGCATAGACGGCCGATGCGCCGCGATGGTCGAAATCATAAAACGGAATCGGCAACTGGTCAGTGCCGTAGCGGACGGCGTGCCGCGTCTCCGCGCCAGGAGGAATCCCGATGGCGGTGTTGGTCAAACCGAGCGGCGCGAAAACCTCCTCGCGCATGAAATCGCCGTAGGCCTTGCCGCCGGTCCGGGTGATCACATGGTCCAGAATGCCGAAGCCGAGGTTGGAATACTCGTAGCGCTCGCCCGGCGGCGTCACCAGAATCCCGTAACGGCGAATCGTCTCTTCCATCGAAGGCGGCTTCCGCAGCTCATCGTCGTAGAAGAACTGGTAGTGCAGCGGCAAGCCCGCGGTATGCGAAGCGACGCGGCGTACTGTGGCCGCCGGCGCCTCCCCCACCTTCGCCACCAGCGGCGCCGGTCCGAGATAGCGGTTGATCGGCGCATCCAAATCCACCTTGCCCCGCTCCACCAACACCATTAGCCCGGTAGCGGTGATTGGCTTTGAAATGGACGCAAGCGAATACGGCGTGTGGGCATCCGCCGGCACGCGCTGCTCACGATTCGCCCAGCCAAACCCCTCTTCGAACAGAATCTTCCCGTCGCGTGCAACTGCCACAGCCACCGAAGGCACCGTATCGTCGCGGAGGCGGGTGCGTATGAATTCGCGCAGTCCATCGAAATCCTGTCCCCAACAGGAGACAGCCAATAGCAGCAGCAGCAGAAACTTCATTCCCATAACGGTAACAGAGAGTTTACACCCCTCGGCGACGATTCTGTTTGCTAACAAAGCCGCGCGGGAGTAGTCTAAGAATCAAGGCATAGCTATTTAGGTATTCATGGGAACCAAACGGAACGACATCCTGCAAGGCACGCTCGACCTGCTGATTCTGCGCACACTGGCGTCGCGTGGAAAGCTGCATGGCTACGCCATCACAGCTCACATTCACAGCGTTTCAAACGAACTGTTAAGGGTGGAGGAAGGGTCGCTGTATCCGGCGCTGCATCGCCTGGAGCAGGAAGGCTGGGTGCGGGCCGAATGGGGCACTACGGAGAAGAACCGCGCCGCGCGATTCTATTCGCTCACCGCGAAAGGCCACAAGCAACTTCACGCCGAAGAAGCAAGCTGGCGGCGCTTGACCGAAGGAGTGGACCGGGTCATCCGGTTCGCATGAAACACGATCATGGCTTGGACGAGACGGCTCCTCAACACCGTGTGCGCGCGAAGAACGCAAACGGATATTGAACGGGAGATCGCGTTCCACCTTCGCGAACGCGAGGAGGAGCTGCGCGAGCAGGGAATGAGCGCACCGGAAGCGGCGCGTATGGCGCGGATGCAGTTCGGGAGCCGGATTGCCCACATCGAAAGGACTCGGGACATGGACCTCAATCTTCTGTTGGACTCGCTCTACCGGAACTTGCGGTTTTCGCTTCGCAGCTTGCGCAAATCACCCGTGTTCACCTTGGCCGCGGTGCTGACGCTGGCGCTGGGGATCGGGGTAAACAGCGCGGTCTTCTCGGTAGTAGATGCGGTGCTGCTGCGGCCGCTTCCCTTCCCCGAAAGCGAGCAGTTGGTGGAGTTGGGGCAGGCGAATGCGAAGTCCGCCGGCAACCTGATCGCGCCCGTGCGGCTGGAGGAGTGGAACCGCCTGAACTCGACGTTTGAAGCAATCTCGGGCTACTACCAGGAAGACGCGTCGGAGTTGTCAGGAGACATGCCGGAACGGTTGCGAAGAGCCTTTGTCGCGCCGCGCTTTTTCCAGATTCTGGGAGTGGCCCCGGCGTTGGGACGCGACCTTAGCGCCCAGGAGCAATCCTTTAGCGGACCGCGCGCGGTTTTGATTTCCGACCGGCTCTGGCGGAGGCGGTTTGCCGCGGATCCCAACGTCACCAGGAAGGCTCTACGATTCGGCCGCACGTTGTCGCCGATTATCGGCGTGATGCCTCCGCAATTCGCCTTTCCCGCATCGACAGTGGATGTTTGGTCGGGAGCCGGCATAGACGCTCCCTACGCTCAGGGCCGCGATCTGACGTGGTTCACAGGAATCGGACGGTTGAAACCGCGCCTTACTCTGGAACAGGCCCAATCCAATCTGGCCGCGGTGCAGGCGGCACTGGGCAAGGATTTTCCCAAATCAGATGGAAAGCTCGGCGTGTCCCTAACGCCGCTCAAGGACTCGAAAGTCGGTGGCGTGCGGCGTACCCTGTGGATCCTGTTTGGATCGGTAACGCTGCTTCTCCTGCTGGCATGCGCGAACGTTACGGCGTTGTTTCTATCCAGGGCCACCGCTCGCGCACACGATATCGCGGTGCGCTTTTCGCTTGGGGCGAGTAAAGGCGCTGTGGCCGGACATCTACTGACAGAGGTCGGTGTGATTGCTTTCATCGGGGCCTTGCTGGGCTTGCTTATGGCCAGCGGCACCGCGTCGCTCTTTCGCCGCCTGGCCAGGGATCTACCGCGGTTGGAGGAAATCACACTGGACTGGAGAATCCTCGCGTATTCTCTGGCCGCAGCCGCCGTAACGACAATGCTGTGCGGCCTCTTGCCGGTCCTGCGCAGTTCAGAAGCACTCGGCGCTGTGATGAATCAAAGTGGGCGAGGACGAGTGCAAGGACGAAGCAAGGTCCAGTTCACGCTGGTTGGAATCCAGGTGGCGCTCGCCGTGACGCTGCTTGCCGCCGCGGGGCTATTGGTGCGCAGTTTTCTCTACGTCGGTCAAGTGGCACCGGGCTTTGACGCCGACAACGTCATCTCGTTTCACTTGAGTGTGAGTTGGAATGAGACGGGCCAGCCAGACCTGCGGTCCCGGCTGGAACGGATACTGGAAGGGATGAGAGCAATCCCCGGAGTTGCGAATGCAGCGACGTCTATCACGCTGCCAGGCGCGCCGACCGACTACACTGTGGAATTCAAGACGCTGGACGGGCCGGGTGACCCCGACCGGCGAATCAGCGGCCAGCAGCGATACGTCACTCCCAGCTACTTCGAGACCATGCGCATTCCTTTGCTTGCGGGCGAGATGTGCCAGGCGAGGGCTGGAAAACCAACCGCCGTGGTGAACAACAGTTTTGCCCGTGTCTACTTCCCGGGAGAAACATTGATTGGTCGCCGGCTGACGCAGCCGGGCAATGCGTATATTCAGCCGGGAGAGGTGGTGGGAATCGTCGGCGATGCGCGCGAGACCGGCATGCACGAGGAGCCGCGTCCCACTCTGTATTGGTGCGGGGCGCCATTCCAGCCGAGAGTATATTTTCTGGTGAGGGCCGATGGGAAGCCATCGGTGGTGCTAAGCGCAATACGGTACAAGTTACGTGAACTGGAGCCAAACCGGTCTGTCTATGATTTGATGTTGTTGCGAGACCGGTTGGGCGATTCCTATTCAAACGCACGATTGCGCGGCGTTCTGCTGTCGTTCTTTGCGTTGACGGCCGTTTCGCTGGCATGCATCGGACTGTACGGTACGTTGAGCTATCTGGTGAATGTGCGCCAGAAGGAAATCGGCGTCCGCATGGCACTCGGAGCTTCCCGCGCGGGTATCGTGTCGCAATTTCTGATGCAAGGATTGCGGGTAGCCTTGTTCGGTTGTGTGGCCGGGCTCTGCCTGGTTGCGGCAGGATCGAAACTTCTCACCGGACTGCTGTTCGGCGTTGTCCCATCCGACCCATGGAACGCGATTCGGTTGTTGCCGGTGTGCTGGCAGTAGCGGCAATCGCGTCACTGGCTCCGGCGGTGCGGGCCGCGCTGCTGGAACCGGTTCGCGCCCTGCGTGATGAATAGGCCGTGTTACAATAATCGACCTATGAGGATGCGATTACTCCCTCTACTCTCTCTCTGTGTGACCATTCCTGCCGCGGCGGTGCAGGTCGACTATACTCTGAACTTTGGCCTCGGGACCTTAAACGGCAACCCGCTCACCAGCATTGCCATTCTCGAATCCGGTCCGGGCGGCCAGGTGTCCGTGGACTTCCCGTTCACCGTGCCTGGCTCCGGCATTCAGACCTTGAGCCATAATGTTGCGTTCCAACCGACAACATCCTTGATCGTCGGGCTCGATCTGCCCTCCACCACCGGGGGAGACATCAAGACCCACGTCCTCTTTTTTGCCAATCAGAACTTCGTGAATGGCGCTTCCGGCGCTCTGTTTAGCGTCGCCTTCCCAAACACCCGCCACAACGCGTTCATTACGCACCTGCTGGCCGCCGAAGCTGGCGACGCCACGGAGCTGGCCTGGTTGACGAGCTTCTTCCTGACGGGCGACGGAGCCGCTGCCGCATTCGCCACTGGCACCCAGCCGGCCGGAATCGAGTTCACCGTCGGAGTGCCACTTGTCCCCGAACCGCTGACCTACTCGCTCACCGCCGCCGGACTGCTGGCGATGCTGGTCCTGCGCCGCAAGCGCTGAGGCTGCTCCACAACCACTGCCTTTCGCAACTCCGGCACCACCTTCTCTGCGGCCTTCATCCCGGCGTCAATCAGCCTGTCTAACTGCGTGAAGTCATCCCAGGCAACGCCATGCACGTCCGGCGTGATCACCCAATCGCTCGCTTCGCGCCAGTGCTGCTCGGTGCGCCGCTGCATGATCTGGAAACAGCGGTTCACCACCGCGAACATGCTCCCAGGCTCGCCCGAAACCGGCGCCGGCGGCAGCGCCACGCTCAATACACGCCGCAGTCCCAGCCCGCGCAGGGCCAGCGCGGGAATCTCCATGCTGATCGCCCCATCCACCAGAATCCGCCCGTCATAACGTACCGGTTGAAACAGCCCTGGGTAGGAACAGCTCCCCCGAACCGGCGAACACACCTCTCCTCTTCCGTGAAAGGTAACCGCCTCGCCGCTCCTCAAGTCCGTCGCCACAACCGCTAGCGGTATCTTCATCTCTTCAAACCGGTGCACCGGCAAGCTGCGCCGCAGAAACTGCTCCATCCTGTCACTGCCCACGAAACCGAGCCGGCTGATGCACCACTTCGCCACATCGCGAAAAGACATGCTCCGCGCCACCCGCTCCAGATCGTAAGATGTCGCGCCCCCGGCAAACCCCGTCGCCACAATCGACCCGGCGCTCACCCCCGCCACAAACGCCACCGGTATCTGTTCCCGTTCCAACACGCGTAGCACACCGATGTGCGCCATCCCGCGGGCAAACCCTCCACCCAGCGCCAGCCCGATTCCCTGCTGCTCGCCGCTGCGGATCCGATTCCAAAACGCCTCGGCCGCCTTTTGAAGTCCCCGGACTGCCGGATTCATACACCCCTCCTCCAGCGTCAATCCCCTCAATAGGGCCGTTAATGCCCTACTATGGTGGAAGACGCCTCCAGACCAAACTGGGTTCAGCCTAATATGATCTTATCGACTGTTATTGTTCTTTTCACCACGCTCCAAGCACAAACCCCACCCGCCGGCGAGCTGGAATCGCAAATCCGCCGTCTCGCCACCACCGGTAGCGTCCTCATGATTGCGGCCCATCCCGACGATGAGAACACCAACCTTCTGGCTTACTTCGCCCGTGGGCGCAACCTCCGCACCGGCTACCTCTCCCTCACCCGTGGCGAGGGCGGCCAGAACCTCATCGGCCCGGAACAGGGCGATTACATGGGCCTTATCCGTACCCAGGAACTCCTTGCGGCCCGCCGCATTGATGGCGCCCAGCAGTACTTCACCCGCGCCATCGATTTCGGGTTCTCCAAAAACGCCGATGAGACCCTCTCCAAGTGGGGCCGCGAACAGGTCCTCGGCGACATCGTCTGGGTCATCCGCAACTTCCGCCCCGATGTCATCATTCTGCGCTTCTCCGGCACCCCGCGCGACGGCCACGGCCATCACCAGAGCTCCGCCATCCTCGGCAAAGAGGCCTTCGCCGCGGCCGCCGATCCCAAGCGCTTCCCCGAACAACTCGCCCAAGTGAAGCCCTGGCAGGCACGCCGCATTCTCTTCAACCTCTTCTCGTTCACCCGTGAGATGGAGAAGGAGAATGAGAGCATCCCAAACAAGATCACCGTCGATAGCGGCGCGTACAATCCCCTGTTCGGCATGTCCTACGGCGAACTCGCCGGACGCAGCCGGTCGCAACATGCGAGCCAGGGTATGGGAGTCCCCCAACGCCGTGGCGCCATTCGCGATCAACTCACCGTGATCGCCGGAGATCCCGCTACTAAAGACCCATTCGAAGGCATCGATGTCTCGTGGTCCCGCTACCCCAACGGCGCCGCCATCGGAGCACTGCTGCAACAGGCCGCCGGCCAGTTCCGCGGCTCGCACCCCGAAGCATCCCTCCCCGCGCTCACCAAGGCCCGCACACTCCTCGCCGCACTGGATCATCCCGACGCCAAACGCAAGCTCACCGACATTGACGAAGTCATCGCCCAATGCGCCGGTCTTTGGATCGACGCTTCCGCTGACCGCCCCCTCGCCACTCCCGGCTCCAAGGTCGCACTCAACCTCAACATCGTCCGCCGCTCCCGCACCGACGCCATCCTGGTCGATGCCCAAATCACCGGCCTATACAATGCGCCGGTCCCCAACGCGCAATCGAAACCGCTCGCGTTCAACGAACCACTGGCACTCAAGACCGAATGGAACGTCCCCGCGGATGCCGCGCCCTCGCAACCCTTCTGGCTGGCCAAACCCAAGAACGGCACTCTCTATAATGTCACCGAGCTCAATAAGATCGGTCTTCCGGAAGACCAGCCAATCCTCGAAGCGCGCGTCCGATTCGTCATCAACGGAGTGGAATGCAGCGTCTCCCGCCCCATGCTCCACCGCTACGTGGATCACGTGCGCGGCGAGCTCACCCGCGCCTTTCTGATCGGACCTCCGGTGGCCGCCGAGTTCACTGACCCCATCCTGATCTTCCCCACCGCGCAACCCCGGCTGGTCCATGTATCGCTCAAAGCGAACCAGCCGAACGCATCCGGCCAGGTGCGTCTCCAGGCCCCGCAAGGCTGGAAGGTGGAGCCCGCATCACGCGACTTCCGCATGCAGCAGAACGGCGAACAATCCATCGTCACCTTCACTGTCACACCACCCTCGGCTAACTCCTCCGCATCTCTCCGCGCCATCGTGCAAACGAGCGCTCGTGACTTCGCCCAGTCCATGAAGGTCATCTCCTATCCGCACATCCCACCGCAGACGGTCTTCCCTCTCGCCGAGGCCAAGCTGATTCGCTCCGACATTCGCATCACCAGTAAACGCATCGGCTACGTCATGGGCGCTGGAGACGACATCCCCGAGGCGCTCCGCCAACTCGGCGTGGATGTGACCCCGCTCTCCGATGAGGACCTCGCTTCCGTCACACTGGCCCGCTTCGACGCCATCGTCACAGGCGTGCGTGCCTTCAACACCCGCACGGCCTTGCGCGCCAACATGCAGCGTCTCCTCGATTACACCGCCTCCGGCGGCACCTTCGTCGTACAGTACAACGTGCTCGAGAGCTTCGCCGGCCGTGACAACCGCGACACGCTCTCCAGGCTCGGCCCATACCCCATCCAACTGGGGCGCGACCGCGTAACCGTGGAGGAGGCCCCTATGCAGTTCCCCGATCGCAGCCACCCCGCGCTCACCACGCCGAATAAGATCACCGATGCCGATTTCGAAGGATGGGTGCAGGAACGCGGTCTCTACTTCGCCAAGGAGTTCGACCCTAAGTATCAATCCCTGTTCTCCTCGCACGATCCGAAAGAGGACTGGCTCCCAGGCGGCATGCTCTACGCGCGCTACGGCAAGGGTGTCTACGTCCACACCTCGTATTCCTGGTTCCGCCAACTCCCCGCCGGAGTGCCCGGAGCCTACCGCATCTTCGCCAACCTGCTGAGCGCCAAATGAACATCGAGGAAGCCCGCGGACGCATTGCCGCAGCGCAGCGCATCGTTGCCCTCACAGGTTCCGGCATCTCGGCCGAATCCGGCATCCCCACCTTCCGCGGTCCGGGCGGCCTCTGGCGCAACTTCCGCCCCGAAGACCTCGCCACGCCACAAGCCTTCCGCCGCGATCCCCAACTCGTTTGGGAGTGGTACGACTGGCGCCGTTCGCTCATCGCGCAAGCCAACCCCAACGCCGGACACATCGCCCTTGCCGAACTCGAACAGCGCACGCCGTCTTTCACGTTGGTGACGCAGAACGTCGATGGCCTCCACGCCCGCGCCGGAAGCGTCAACGTGGTCCGCCTCCACGGCGACATCTGGACCCTCCGCTGCACGCGATGCGAGCGAAGTTGGGAGGACATGCGCGCTTCGCTGGACCCGCTGCCCCCGATCTGCGAATGCGGCGCCATGGCCCGTCCAGGAGTCGTATGGTTCGGCGAGCCGCTCCCCACTCGCGAATGGAACATCGCTGCCCAGGCCTCTCACCAATCCGAGGTCTTCCTGATCATCGGAACATCCGCCGTTGTTCAACCCGCCGCCAGCCTGGCCGGGGTCGCGCAGGATGCCGGAGCCATCGTCATCGAAGTGAACGCCGCCCAAACCGAGATCTCCGATTGGGTGGATTGCCACCTGGAAGGCAACGCCAGCGAGATCCTGCCGCTACTCCTCGCCCCGTAGCGGGCTATTGACAACTTTCGCCGTATTGATACTCTAGGAGAGGGAACCCAGCCCCCGAAGGGTCTGGGTGCCTCGGCCATTAGCCGATTCGGATCGTAATAACGATTCGTTTCAGCGTTAGGTTGAAGCTAACGCTAATGCGGATTCGCATAGGAACCTCCTTCTCCGGGGTGGCCTTGTGTCGCTGCGCAAACAGCGGCATAGGCCCCCCGGCCTGGTCGAAGGAGGGTTCCTTTTGCGGGTCCGGCATCGCGCCATCCCTCACCTTTATAGTGCGGGCCAGACCGAATTCCTCTCACTCGATTTGGCTATCCCCATGCTCGTCTCCAACGCGGTTGGAGGGTCTGACATTGCTCTCCTCCATCATGAGCGTGCGGATGCCCTTGCCCCAATCGAGATCGGTGAGGCTTTGGGGTTCGCCCCGCCGCCTTCTCGTCAACGGGCACGCCGCCTGGTCCGCAGTGTCCCAGTCAGGTTGCCAGACGCGGACGCCCCGAAGGCGTTCCCGCCAATCTTTGGTTTCAGAACAAAACGCTGAGCGTGCGAAATGCCAGAGGCGACGAGCTATGGAGCCATACTTTCCCCCAGCCGGTTCATCCGGAGACTTATTTGCCCAATGCCCGGCAGAAATCCGTTTGGATCGGTGACATTGACGGCGATGGGTCGACCGAGGTGCTTTTCGTCTACAGACCCATCAATGTCGTCGAAGCTGGTACACCGCTTTATTGTTTTTCGGCCGATGGCAGCATCAAGTGGCAGTTTATGACGAGCAGGCTGGTCCGGGACGATAGCCAGGCCTTTTCTGGGATCTACTTTTCCAGTATTTGGGCGCTGCCTGCGCGAAAACAGATCATCGTTAGTAGCAACCACTCCCTCTGGCACCCACACCAGATCGCCCTCCTGGACGGACACGGCCAAGTGATCGGGGAATACTGGCACCCGGGCCACATCCGTGACTTGGCCGTGGCCGACCTGAACAAGGACGGTAGACAAACCCTGCTGCTGGCCGGTGTTAACAACAACTTCAAACGTGCAACTCTGGTGGCGCTGCCACTGGACGAGCTTCCAGCCCAGATTCCGCTGACGTTCAATCCCTTCGAAATCCCGGCGATGGGTGCCGGGAAAGAGAAGATAGTTATCCTATTCCCCCACTCCTGCATCACTATGAAGATGTTTCCATCCAATCGCGCTTTCCAGGTTAAAGTCCTTCCGACCGGGATCGATGTCAACGTCATTGAAAGTTATACTGAAGGTGGTAGCCCGCCATTTCTGATCTACACGTTCAACTCAAAGCTTGAATTGATGCGAATCAACAGCAGCTCCACGTGCATGGCTTGGCACAAGAAGCTGGAAGCCGAGGGGAAACTCGATCATCCCTTCTCTGAATCCGAAATCGACCGGTTAAGAACACTGGTAACTGTAAGACGATTCCGTTGAAGGGCTGCAACGCCAGCGAGATCCTGCCGCTACTCCTCGCCCCGTAAACGGGCTATTGACAACCTTCCGCCTGCTGATACTCTAAGAGGAGGGAGCCCGGCCCCCGAGAGGGCCGGGTACCTTGGCCGTTTAGCCAAATCGGATCGTAATAACGACCCGTCTTAGCGTTAGGTTAATGGTAACGCTGATGCGGATTCGCATAGGGAACCTCCTTCTCCGGGGTTGCCCTGTGTCGCTGCGCTAACAGCGGCATAGGCCCCCCGGCCTCAGTCGAAGGAGCGTTCCTTTTGCGGGTCCGGCATCGCGCCATCCCTCACTTCAATAGTGCCCGCCAGCCGGAATTCCTCTCACTCATTGTTTGAACTATGCGTCCGTTGGGACGGCGTCGAGATAACGGTTGGCGAGCCAGCTCTCCGCTAGCGCCGCCAACGTTGCGCCGAGCATCGCGTACCACCACAGATTCGCGGTCTGCTGATCGCGCTCCTCGGTTGATCCGGCCGTGGGCGTGGCTTTGCCGGTGCCCTGCCACATGGTGACTGTGTCCTGCGGGGCTAGTTCCAGATCGGACTCTTTGCGGTCGGCGTTCACGGCAACCAGTTCGTGACGGCCGTTGGCGCGGCCGATGTCGTAGAAGCCGGTCTCCTGCAACAGGAAGCTGCGCGCGGTGGTGGACTGTTTCAGATCGAGCGCGCGCTTGCCCTTCGGATCAAGCACCTCGACGGTCCCCGCGCCTTTCTCGGCGCGCAGTTCCACATAGGAATCGACGTTGTAGCTCGATGGCCGGACCTCGGTGCCCACCAGGTAGCGGGCGCTCTGTTCGATGAACGGCACGAACGAAGGATGCAGCGGAAAGTCGTTGGAGATGTTGTCGAAGGTGGACGTGAAGACCAGCACGCGGCCTTCGCCCACGCGCTTTTCGAGCAGCAGCGGGGTCTCATCGGCCAGCCGGGCGACCACGCGCGATGAGCCCTGATCCACCCGCACAGCCTGATAGAACTTCACGTTTTCCCAGCGTCCCGTGGCCTTCATCACGGGGTGTGTCGGGTCCATCGCGCCGGCAACGAGGAAGCGTTCGCCGGCACGCGAAGCATAGCGGGATTCACGTATGGCCTCATCGAACACCGGAACGCGCGTGCGGCCGGCTGAAGCCGGACCGGCAGCCACCAGCAGCGACCCGCCGCCTTGCACCCAGGTCTTGAGGGTCTGTTCCAACGAGGCAGGAAGCGTCGGGCCTACATCGCTCAACACTGCGAAACCGTACTTGGCCAGTGCGATGTTGCCACCCTGTTCCGCGGGCAGGTTCTCCACGACGAATGCACCTTCGGTGGCCGACTCCAGCGCCGCCTTGTAGTAGAGGAGCCCCTTGGTCTGGCGGCCTTCGTGCAAGAAGAGTACAGAGCGCGGGTCGGACCGCTCCACCGAGAAAAAGAGAGTATCATCGCCCTTCATTTCATCGGAAGCATCGATGCGAGCTTCCGCTTTGTTGAAGCCGTAGTTGGCGTCCAAGCCAATGAACTCGACTGTGGCGCGGCCGTTCTCCGGGACGTCCAACGGTTTCGTTCCGACCGACTTGCCGTTCACCGCGAGCGTCACATTCCGCTTGGCTGCCGGCGCGTGGTACGACGCCACCGTCACTTGTATGCGGGCCTTTTTCGGATCAAACAAACTGCGCGGTGCACTGACCGATTCCACCGCATAGTTGGGCAGCATCCTGTCCGCCATCGCATGAACCACGAGTTTGGTGGAATCGCCCAGGCGCAGATCCGTGAAGGCCGGGGGCAGGGCGCTCTTCTGCATGTCACTGAACAGATGCACTTCGAGCGGCATCCTGGCGGACTGCTCAATGGAACGCAGTGCCCGCGCCATCTCGCCGTAGGAACTGCGCGAATCGGACTGCTGGATCGCTTCCACCGCGGCGCGTAGTTCGCCCGGATCAGTGACCGGTTGCGTCATCGCATGCACTGTGGCCCCGATGGCGAGCACCTGCGCCTGTTCGCGCCCGCCCTTGCCGGCGAGCACCTGCGCGGCCTCGCGCTTGGCCCGCGTGAAGCGGTCTCCGATACGCATGCTGTACGAGTTGTCGATGGCCACGATCAGCAGCCGGTTGCCGGCCGCGCCAATCGGCCCCATGTTCCGCACAAACGGCGCGGCGAAGGCCATCACTACGAAAAAGAGCAGCAGCAGCCGGAGGATCATCAGCAGGATGTACTTTAACCGGCGGTGCTTGATGGAGCTCTGCGTCCGCCGCTCAAAGAACATGAGCGAGGCGAATTGTTTTGGAGTGGTTTTGTGCTGCCGCAGAAGATGCAGGTAGACCGGCAACCCGAGCGCGGTCAATCCCGCGAGGAACCAGGGGGAGAGGAAGCCCATTAGAACCGGCCCTCCCGGATGATGAAGTACTGCCGCAATGATTCATCGAGCGGCTGCGAGGTGTTCACGATGTGGTAGTCCAGTCCGGCGCCGCGCGCCTTGCTTCCCAGTGCTTCAATGTGCGCGTTGATCTTCGCCTTGTACTCCGTGTTGGCGTAGTCCGGCGACACTTCCATCGACTCCTTGGTTTCCATGTCGATCAACACGACAGGCTCGCGGAACTTCGGGGCGAGCTCTTCCGGATCGAGTACATGGAACAGGACGACTTCGGTGCCGCGGAAGCGCAGCGGTTCGATCGCCTTCACTACTTCATCGGGCGGCGCGTAGAAGTCCGAGATCACCATCGCGATGCCGCGCCGGAACTGATACTGCTGGAAATGATGGAAGGGCTTGCCGAAGTCAGTGCGCGCGCCGGGCTCGGCCTTCTCCACCGCGTGAAGCAAACGCGCCATCTGCCCCTGCCGGCTCTTGGGCGGCACGTACTGGCGCACCTCATCATCAAAGACGATCATGCCGCAGGCGTCGCGCTGCTGGACGGCGAGGTAGCACATCGAGGCTGCCATGTAGCGGGCGTAGTCGATCTTGGAAACGGAATGGGAGGCAAAGCCCATCGATGCGCTGGCGTCCAACAGGACCGTCACGCGCGTGTTCGTCTCGCCGCGGTAGCGTTTGAGGAAAGCCTTCTCCGTGCGGGCAAACACATTCCAATCGACATAGCGCAGATCGTCACCAGGCGTGTAGGGACGGTATTCGGCGAACTCCTGCGAGAAGCCGAAATCCGGCGACCGGTGCAGACCGGAGATAAAGCCATCGACCACCGTCTTGGCCACCAGCTCCAGATCGGAGATGCCGGCCAGAACGCTCGGTTCTAGGAATCGGGAGCGCATGGTTACTCCTCGGGTGGACTGAAGTCCGCCGCAAGCTGAAGCTTGCCCCACATGAACGGCGTCATGCTAGCTCCGAGGGGCCGGGCGGGCTTCCAGAAGGCGCTTCAAGATATCGTCAGTACTGAGGCGTTCCGATTCGGCCTGGAAATTGATCAGGATGCGGTGGCGCAGAACCGGTATCGTCATCGCCGTGATGTCTTCATAGGAGACGTGATAGCGCTGCTTCATGAGGGCGCGCGCCTTGGCGGCGAGTACCAGGAACTGTGCGCCGCGGACGCTCGCTCCGTAGTTGACGTACTTCTTGATGAAGTCGAGCGCGTTGGGGTCGGAACTGCGCGTGGCGCGCACAATGTCGATGGCGTAGCGTGCCACCGATTCGCCGATCGGGACCATGCGGACCAGTTCCTGGAAGCCAAGAATCTCTTCGGCGTTGGTCACCGGATCGGCCTTGGCGACGGTGGTGACAGTGGTCAGGTTGATGACTTTCAACTCGTCCTCGGCCGGCAGGTAGTCAAGCAGAACGTTGAAGAGAAAGCGGTCGAGCTGGGCTTCCGGCAGAGGGTAGGTGCCCTCCAGTTCGATGGGGTTCTGGGTGGCGAGCACGAAGAACGGGCTGGGCAGCTTGTAGTGGTTGCCGCGCACGGTGCAGGAGTGCTCCTGCATGGCTTCGAGCAGCGCCGATTGCGTCTTAGGAGGAGTCCGGTTGATCTCGTCGGCCAGCAGCACGTTGGCGAAAATCGGGCCCGCGATAAAGGTCCAGGTGCGGCGTCCGGTGGAAGGATCTTCTTCGATGATGTCAGTGCCCGTCATGTCGCTGGGCATCAGGTCGGGAGTAAATTGGATGCGCTTGAAATCGAGGCCAAGCGTGTTAGCAAGAGTGCGCACGAGCAAGGTTTTGGCAGTGCCCGGCAGACCAGTAATGAGGCAGTTGCCGCCGACAAACAAGGCGATGAGGACCTGGTCGAGTACTTCTTCCTGACCGACGATGACGCGCCGGACCTGCCCGACTATTTCCGAGTACGCCTGCTGGAATCGCCCGATGCGATTCTTCAACTCAGCGGCTTCAATGTTGAGAGTGGCAGCCATTCGATTCGTTCTTCTTTCCTATTTCGAACTCAGTTCGAGCAATAACTTCTGGGCCGGCTTGAAGCCGGGCGCTGCTTCCAGCGCATTGATCACCTGTTCCTTGGCGTCCGCAATGCGGTTGGCCTTCATATAGGCCAGCGCCAATTGATAATACGACGATGCGGGGTCGAGCGGCTTGGAGGCCAAAGCAGCCTGAAACTCGCGGATCGCCATCGGGAGTTGATTGGTTGTTAAACACAACTCTCCCATTTTCCGATGCATGTCCGGATCGGCGACGGGGTAAATAAAATTGAGCTTGTCGAGAGTGGCGATGGCGTCCTTGGGGCGGCCTTGTTCGGCCTGCAGGTCGGCCAGTTTCTTGAGCGTAGCCGGGCTTCGGCCCCCGACCTTAGCGTAACGTTCGAGCTCCGCGGCGGCGCTCTTCTTGTTACCCATCTTGAGGTAGGCTTCGGCCACCACCTCGTAGACGTTGCCGGGCTCGACGTATTCGGGGAACCAGTCGCGAATTTTGAGGCCGTCCTCAATCACCTTCTTGTTGAGGGCGTCGTCGGCCTTGGCTTCGCGGGCGCCGTTATTCAAAAGCTTCAGTGCCTTTTGCCAGTCTTCGAATTTGGCCAGAGGGGTCGCGAGTTGCTTGTCGAGCCAGGCGAGGAACTCCTTGTCGAACTCCTCGGGTTTGAGCTTGAGATGCTTCTCGATCACCTCGGGCGTGGTCCTGTTATCGGCGAACGAGTGGAGCATGTCGAGCAGCGTCTGCCAGCCCCACTTCTGATTGATGTAGTCGCAAATGCGTCCGCCCTGGAAGTAGGACACGATGACCTGATTCGGATACGACGGGCGGATAAAGCCGCGGTCCAACTGGGCCACGGGAAGGAGCTTCTTGTCCTTGACCGCCATGAGCATGTGCGGGTCGAGGCGGTCGCCCCAATCGGGTGCAACGGCGGTCTCTTCATGCACGGCAAGACCTTCCGTAAACCAGCGCGGAACGCGGTGATTGGTGGCCGAGAGCGCGTATACGTGACTCAATTCATGCCACAGCGTGCTGGCCCAGTGGAAGGTTCCGGGCTTGCGTCCGGACGGGCTGTCCATTGCGACTACGTAGCCAAAGGTGACGCCGAGCGCGCCAAGGCCGGGCATGCCCATAGTGCGCACGGCGAAGTCTTCATGGTCGGGGTAGACTTCGAGGCGGACGCCTTCCTTGAGCTTCACCTTGTACTTCTTCTCGAAGGTAGTGATGGCGCGTTCGAGCTCCTGTTCGAAGTAGAGCTTGAGCAGCGCCGATTCCTTCTTGTGAAGGCGCAGTTCGCCGTGCGGTGTTTTGAAGTTATCGAAGTTGGCATAGCTGTCCATGAGGCGGAGCGAGTTCACCGTCTCCGGATCCTTGTGGTTGTTGTTGTAGGCCAACTCCAGGTGATGGCGCGCCTCTTTTTCCCTTGCTAGACGCATGTAGCTGATGCCGATTTCAGAATGCGCGGGCCAATAGCGCGGGTTCTTCTCGATGGCCTTTTTGAAGAACTCGATGGCTTCGAGGTAGCGGCGATTGATGGTGAGCACGTGGGCTACGTAGGCGTAGCCTTCGGCGTAGACCGGATTAATCTGGGCGATCTTGTCGAACCAGGGCGAATTGGGCTTGTCGGCCAGGACATCGAGCGCCGCCATGACGCCCATGGCTTCGAGCGATTCGGCGGAGATTTTGAGGGCTTTTTCGGCCTCTGTGCGGGCCTTGTCGAAGTTGACATCTTCGACCGCGAGTTGGGCCATCAGGGCTTGGGCTTCGACAAGCTTCGGGTCGCCTTCGAGGGCTTTTTGGGCGAATTCGGTGGCCTTCTTTTCGAAGCCTTCGCTGGCCAGCAGGGCCATGCCCAGGAGCGCTTGCGGATGGTCCTTCTTGAGCTCCATCGCTTCTTCAAAGAGGGCGGCGGCGTCTTCTTTCTGCCAGCGTTCGAGGAAGAAACGGCCCCAGCGGATTTTGATCTCGGGGGACTTGGGGTTGGCGGCCGCGGCGGCGCGGAAGGCGTTGTTTGCGTCCTGGGTCAGGCCCAGACCCCATAGGCCTTCAGCGCGCTGCAACAGATCTCTTGAATTGGATAATTGCTGATAGCAGCGCTGGGTTTCGGCCAGGCGTCCGTGATGCTTGTGGGCTTCACAGTCTGTTACTGACTGGGCAAGAAGACCTAATGGCCACAGATGAACAGTGATTAACAGTGATAGGAGGCCCGGCTGGAAAGCCGGGCCGCGGCCAGGATTGGCCGCCCTACAAGGAATGGTAGTTCTCATTTGTCGATCTCCGCCTGCACTTTGGCTAGTTCCAGGAGCATCTGGGTGAGTTGCTTCCTGTATTGTTCGGAGTTCATTGCGGCCCGTTGATACTTCAGTTTTGCAATTTCCTGTTCGAGGGCTTCCTTTTTCTCGAGGAGTTGGCGTTTCTCTGGGGTTGCGGCGGCTTTCTGCGCGCTGCCCAGACGGAGGAGCGTCACTCGCGCGGCTAAGAGGCCCTGGCCATTCTCCGTATTTGCGTCTCGCACAGGTTCGGATTTGCCGGTGTCTTCCAGTTGGGCGTGCTCAGTGGCGATGCGCTTCTGTGTTTCGTAGAAACGGATTGTTTTCTCGTTGGCGTAGCGGTAGGCTTCCAGTGCGCTGACTGCTTCGTTCTTGTCGGCGTCGGCGGCCGGATCGCGCAGGGCTTCGGCAATGTAACGGGCGAAGACGGTCGCGTTCTTCTCGGAGCCGGCTTTGGTGGCTGTGATCAGTGCGCGGCCCTGCTTCTTGAGCGCGACCACGGAACCGCCGCTGCAGCTTGTGGTGTTAATGACGAGCTGATGGCCGGGGATCTTATCCAAAAGGCCACCGAGATCGTAAGCCGAAAGGTCAGGGCCGGGGATGTTGAACTTGTAGTCCACGTTATCGAATGTTCCGTGTCCAATTAAGATGACGGTTGTCGAGTCCTGTGGTGTGGCCGATTTCGCAAATGCATTGAGAATCTCGGTGATCTTCGCTTTTGTTGCCGCTGGGCCGTGAAGCGTTTCCACGCGCGCGCCACCGCTGGATGCCTTCAGCAGCTTGTCGATTTCCTGGGCGAGCGAAGTAAACCGCTGTTCGTATTCGGGCTCTCCGCCGAGTCCGGCAATCGTGAGATAGTAACTCGCCGAGCGGGCCGGCGCAGTCAGTAACAGCAACAGTGCGAGAAGTCTCATACTACCCCCCAACGGCGGCGTAGGAGCCACTCGGCTCCACGCAGCGTAAGCAACAAGAGGAACACGGCGGGCATGTCCCAGAGGTCTTTGGTTTCGCGAATGGTGATGCCGGCTTCCGAGTACGAGATCTCCTCGGGCAGCTTCTTGAGGTCGTCGATCTTGTAATACTTACCGCCGCTCTCGCTGGCGAGCTTTTCCAGGAGTTCGCGATTCTGTTCGGCTCCAAAGTTCTCGGCTACCCCGTCCTCACGACGGAAATTGAGCACGTCTCGGCCGGCTTCCTCCTCGCCACGCTTGGCGAGGATCTCGGCGACATAGGCGCCGAGCTTTTCCGCGGTCCAGGAGCCGGTGAAGGTGCCGGGGGTTACAGGGTCCGGCGCGAGCTCGACCTGTTCGGCGACACCGGCCGGGCCGAGGATGTTCGCGGTGACTTTGGCGTCGGTCATCGGAAGATAATTGCGATCGCGGACTTCCGCGCGGAAGGATACTTTGGTCTCGTCGGCGTAGACAGATTTGGGAGTGGATGCCACCAGGCGGCCAGGGGTTTCGGAGACCATCCAGCGCATCAACTGCTGCCAGAACATCTCATGGGACTTGTCGGCGAGAGGCTGCTGCATCTGCCAGCGCCAGGTGCCTTGGGTGGCGAGGACGCCGACACGGCCGCGTCCGTAATTCTGGATGGTGAGCAGCGGGAACCGGCCTTTGCTCGTGGGCAGCGCGTCGACAAGAACGAGCGCGCCCGGCTTGGGTATGCCGGCCTCCTGAAAGTCGGCAAGGTGGGGAAGCTTCTTCCAGCGTTCGACGTTCTTGTCGGGGTCCTCTTCCAGGCGGCAGATAAGGCTTTCGCGTCCGGCGGCGGTGAGTTCGACATTGGCGGGATCGCGGTGAAAAGTGGCTTTCCGATCGGGAAGGGCCAAGGGCAACAGATCAGCTACTGACGACTTGCCCCAGCCACCCTCGTTCAAGCCGCCACGTCCGGCGGTGAAGAGCACGCCACCGCCGCGGCGGTCGACGAACTGCTTCAGCAATTCGAGCTGCGTGACGGTGAGATAGCTGGCTTCGACACCGCCGATGATGATGCCCTGGTATTGGAACATCTCTTCTACTTTGGCGGGGAAGCCAACGGAGAGCTGCTGGGCGTTTGGACCCTGTGTATAGGTCTTGTTCTGCGTGGTGCTGAGCAGCGTGCTGAGCTGCACCGTGCGGTCTTCTTCGATAGCGCGACGGATGAACTTAAAGTCCCACTTGGGCTCGCCTTCGATGTAGAGCACATGCGGCTTGGTGTTCTGCACGTTCAACAGTCGCGTGACGCCGTTGTTGTTCGGATTCTCCTCGCCTTGGATGGGTTCGACGGAGATCTGCAGATTCTTGAGTCCGGCGGTGCCCGACTGGAATGCGACGATCTCGGTTTGCAGAGTGCCTTCAGGCTTGAGTGCGATGTCGAGGCCTGCGAGGACCTTGCCTTCATTCTTGATGAGGACCCTGGTTTTTGAGCCGGAGAGGCCACGCTGCTTGAGGGTGACCTGCGCGCTGAGGCGCGAATCGGGAAGAGCGCGGCGGGCAACCTGCACGTCCGTGATTTCCACGTCCCTGTCGAACTTTTCACGGCCGACACCGACCGTGTGGACCGGGATACGGAGGCGGCGGAGCATGCCGATGGTATCGAGGTCGACGCCGCCGGTGTTATCGGCTCCGTCGCTCATCAGAACAATGGCTCCGATAGGCAGCGTCGAGGATTCGGCCGCTACAGTGGAGAGGTTCTCGCCGATGCGCGAGGCGTTGCCGCCGGCGGTGAGTTTGTCGAGTTTCTCAATACGTTCGAGGCTGCTGGAGAAGCGGTAGGTACGGACCTGGAACTTCTTTCCTAGCTGATCGAGAAGGCCCGATTGAAGGGCTTCAGTGACGCGGTCCTTGCGGGTCTTGCCTTGCTCGGCGAGGGCCATGGAGCGGGAATCATCCACCATGACAGCGACGATGTTTTGCTGCGGCTTCAGCGAAGCAATGCTCATGGCTGGTTGCCAGAGCAGCAAGAGAACGAGTGCGAACAGGGCGGATTGCAGGATCCAGATAAGAGCGAGGCGGAGACCGCGGGCGCGTCCGGCAGCGCGTTCGCGCATTTGCCAGGCCTGAAAGCCGATGACCACCGCGCCAACAACCAGAAGGAGAAGCATGACCCAAACCGGCCAGGCGCCGAGGAGCACAAAATCCCCTTTGGAGAAAACGGTACCGGGATACTTGAACAGGAATTCGAACATTTGTGCTTCTTCCGGAAGGCTCCTTCTCTAGTGGGTCATCGCATAGATGATGTAGTTTAACCCGATCCGATAGGCCAATGCGGAATAGCGTTCGGGGTAATCCGGGTGGTCGGCGTGTTCCCAGGCATCGCCGAGATCGACGTTGTGACAGATGGCGACCATGATGCGTCCGTTGTCATCGCGGATGGCGCGCCATTTGGCTTCGTAGCCGTCGTATTCATGGGTCAAGTGAGTGAAGCACATCACCGCGCCGGGGACCTGGTAGCGGTCATCGAGATCGTAGAGGGTGTGAAAAATGGCGTCGGGGTTGGGGATGTCGGTAATGGCCCGGTCGGGGAAGACGCGCTTCATGCTGGCTGTGAATATACTCCAATCGAAAGTGCCATGGAAATCGTCGCACATGAGGAAGCCGCCCTTGAGGAGATATTCGCGGAGCTTGTCAGCCTGGTGCTGGGGCAGGTCCCAATGGCCGGCTTCGACGGCGTAGATCCAGGGGAAGTTCATGATATTGTCGGAATCGAGGTCGACGACTTCCTCCATGGTGCGGGCATGGAGCCGTGTGAGGCGCTGGACGCCCTTCATGAAGGTACGTTCGGCTTTAGGGTAGTCCACCTGCCAATGGCCGCGGCGGAGCCAGAAATCAGGACGGCCGTAGGTCCAGGGGTCAGGCTGCGGATAGAGCCAGTTGGCCGGTGGGCCGTGCTCGATATTCGGGTACTTGAGGCGGGCGAAGAAATACTCGGTTTTCGCGCCGACGTCGTCGGGGATAGGGGCGTTCTCAAGGCGGGATTCGATGAACCGGCACTGGGAGAACTGCTGGTATGCGTAAGCAGCGCTCATCAGTGTAAACACCGCCATCATCGCCACGATGACGTTTCGCGCGCGCATTCCCAAATCAACTTTCTCCTCACCCGTCAGGCCCAGTAGACGTGCAACCCTATATTCGCCCTCAGAATAGCATACAGGGTTCACTGGACTTTTCCGTTGAAGTTGTGTGACGAAGCAGGAGTAGGTTTGGTGTCGTTCGCAAAACGAAAAAAGTGTTGTGGAGTGTTGCGTTGTGTTGTGCCGGCGGACTGCGTGGCGGCGGAAAATGTCGAACTCAGTTGGATTTGGGCGAATTGGGTTCGATGCGATGGGGCGGAAAAGCTGGGAAATGTGTGCAGAAGTGTTCAAGTCCCGCGTGGGCTGGCCTGGAAAGGCCAGCCGCGGCCAGGATTGGCCGCCCTACATGACGGCGGAAGGCGTCGGCCCTACGAATCCAAACTCCGCCACAACTGAAGGCCATCATCTAAGATCTCGCAGGTCACCACATTGCGGCGCTGCATGTACTCGAGGTGCGCCAACACCTCAAACAATGCGAAGCGATGATGGAACGGCGCCAGAGGGCGAGCCCACAGATCGCCCACAAGCTGGTGCGCGGTACGTGGACTTTCGCTGACGGACATGCGGATCTGCTCGCAACGCTCATCATGATGAGCGCGCGTTTCGGCGATCCATGGCTGATGGCCCCGAAAGATTTGGCCATGACCGGGCAGTATCGTCTCGATCTCGAGCGGAAACACGCGTTGGAGTGAGCGGTGGAAATCGCCGAGCGCATCCTTCTCGGGAAGCCACCCGATGTTGGGGGTGATGAACTGCAGGATATGATCGCCGGAGATCATGAGTTGGCGGTCACGGCTGTAGAGGCACATATGGCCGGGAGAGTGGCCGGGGGTCTCGATCAACTGAAACGGTCCGAGCGCTGTATCGAGCACGGCACCATCCTCGAGGAATGCATCCGGCTCGATGGCATCGAAATTCAGCCGGATCTGCGCAAAGCCCCGTAGGATTCGCGGGATCAGGCCGGCGGGGACACCGGCCGCGGTCATGGTGCCGGTGAGCAGTTGCGGACGGTCCTCGCTGTGCGCGAGCCCGACGAGTTGATCACGCTCCTCGCGGCTCATCACCAGGCGGGCGCCGGTTTCGTCCAACAGGCGGCGAGTCTGTCCGACGTGATCCGGATGCGTGTGCGTCAACAGGATTTCCGTGATGGCGCTGATGGGCAGTCCGATCGTCTGTAGCTGAGCGACCAGTTCGTTGTAAGAATCCGCAGTGCGAAGGCCGGTGTCGATGAGAGTCCAGCCCTCGCCGCGGCGGAGCAAGTAAGTGTTTACGTGATCGAGTTCAAACGGCAGCGGCAGGGTAAGTTGCCACAAACCGGGCAGGACTTCGATTGGCGGTCTCAGCATGCAGCCGGGCTCGCGGCGGCGGATTCGTGGCTGTGATCGGCGTGGTAGCTGGAGCGAACCAGAGGGCCGGCTTCCACGTGCGGAAATCCCATCTCCGCGCCAGCCTTGCGCAACATGGCGAACTCCTGCGGAGTGACGTAGCGAAGGATGGGCAGGTGTTTTGGGGACGGCCGCAAGTACTGACCGAGCGTGAGGATGTCGACCTCGTGCGCGCGCAGGTCACGCATCACTTGCAGAACCTCGTCGTTGGATTCGCCGAGGCCGAGCATCAGGCCGGACTTGGTGGGGATCCGCGGATTGCAATGTTTGGCGTAACGCAGCATCTCCAGCGAGCGCTCATAGCGAGCACCAAGCCGCACCTGCCGGTAGAGGCGGGGGACGGTTTCGGTGTTGTGGTTGAGGACGTCCGGGGCAGCTTCCATGACGATCTCCATGGCGTCCCTGGAACCCTGGAAATCCGGGACAAGCACTTCCACCTTGCAGCCGTGGCTGCGTTCGCGAATCGCACGGATCGTCATGGCGAAGAGAAGGGCGCCGCCGTCCTTGCGATCGTCGCGGTTGACGCTAGTAACTACGGCGTAGCGCAACCCCAGCGCGGCCACGGCTTCGGCAACGCGGCGCGGCTCATCGAAATCGACTTCGAGGGGCGGTCCTTTTTGCACGGCGCAAAAGCCGCAGCGGCGCGTGCAGACGTTGCCGAGGATCATGAACGTGGCGGTTCGGTGATTCCAGCATTCGCCGACGTTGGGGCAGGCGGCGGATTCGCAAACGGTGTGTAGCTGCAGCCGTTGGACGAGTTGCTTGAGATCGCGATAGTTTCCGCCGGCGGGCGCTGGAGCGCGCAGCCAATCCGGACGTTTCAACGGCGGCTCGATGGTGACCAACACAGTATTCAGTGTAGCAACGGCCGGGTGATTCACCGTTTTCACGGATTCTCTCGGAACCGTCTCCCTAACGGTCGCGGCTCGGTTTCTGGAAGCCGGTCGGGGGGTGTTCAACCGGCCGCGGACGAGGGCGTCCGCCCTACAAGAACTCGGCAGAGTAGCAACGGCCGGGTGATTCACCGTTTTCACGGATTCTCTCGGAACCGTCTCCCTAACGGTCGCGGCTCGGTTTCTGGAACTGCTACACTGGAGTTTCCCACCATGAAATTCGGGGTCGTCGTCTTCCCTGGTTCCAATTGCGACCATGACGCATGGTACGCAGTCACTGAAAACTGTGGTCAACAGGCGGAATTCCTGTGGCATGATTCCGATCGCACCGGCAACGTCGATGCGATCATTCTGCCCGGCGGGTTCTCCTATGGCGACTACCTGCGCTGCGGGGCAATCGCGAAGTTCTCACCAATCATGAAGGCCGTGAAGCGGTTCGCCAATGATGGAGGACTCGTGATCGGCATCTGCAACGGCTTCCAGATTCTTGCTGAGAGCGGGCTGCTGCCCGGCGCGCTGATTCGCAATCGCGGCCTGAAGTTCATATGCGAGCCGGTCGATTTGCGGGTGGAGACGGTGAACACGCCGTTCACCTGCGCCGGCAGGAAGGGTCAGGTGATGCGCTTGCCGATCGCCCATGGCGAAGGCTGCTACATTGCCGATGACCGCACACTCGATGAATTAGAGGCCGAGGACCGCGTGGTCTTCCGTTATGTGAACAATCCGAATGGTTCGTTCCGCGATATCGCGGGTATCTGCAATGCGGGCCGCAACGTGTTGGGCATGATGCCCCATCCCGAGCGGGCCTGCGATCCACTGATGGGGTCCACGGACGGGCTGCTGGTTTTGCAGTCGATGATCGCATCGCAAAAGAT
>JACQZR010000043.1 GCA_016213775.1 Acidobacteriota bacterium | reverse complement strand
GCGAATCCGGATCTGACCCCGACGTCGGTCAACTTTGGCCGTATCTTCCGTGATAACGGACAGAGCAACTCTCCCCGCATCGTGCAGCTTGGGTTCCGGATCGAGTACTAATCTAACCGCCAGCTCCAAGAGAAGATTACAGAGCGAACTGCGGATCGAACAGTGCGGTGTACATCTGTCGGCCCCAGGGAGAAAACCACACCTACAGCCGCTGCTGTGGGTAGCGGATTGTCTTCGTTCCTCCCCGTGTATCAACCGATGAATCCCGCCGTATGCCCCTCTTTGTCGTCGTTTATGCACGTTGGGCTCCGAAAAGGCGCTCTGCTCCGCATCATGTAGGAGCAAGCCGATCTCGCCTCTTTGTGCATCTGGACAGGCGGTGTTCGACCCGATCAGCACGCGGAAGCAATAAAGGCCGCTGCAGCAATTCGACGCAGCGGCCTCAAGCTTGGTGCGGATGCGGGACTGTTCGTATATCGGAAGCTCGGGCGAGAACATTGTTGATACGAACAACAGCGTTTTGCCTGGGTGTCCTATTGAGCAGACGCTGTACGATACCGGGCTTCTTCTCTTCCAGAAGGGCGGAGGGTGCTGGCATGGCTACAGAGGAAACGACTGTTCTACTGCATTGTGATTCGATGCACTACAAAGGGGTGTTGAACGGTCCCAGCCGCGCCGATAAATGGTCGCTTCGGAACCCTTCGCTGAAAACGGACGACCACTGTGCGGCCGTCCGTCAGGCGGTAACGATTCACGTATCGCATTCCGACATGATTTCCAAAGGGCGACGTGATCGTGATCTCCTGGTCGTCCTCTGAGTCCTCCTTTTCGGCACTTGGAAGGATGTCTGTAGCCTTGAGCATCGATTGCCCGATGTAGACTCGACCCGCCGCTAATCGCAGGTCCTTCACGTCGCTGCCGGGCGTGTTGAACTCGCGAACCGGAGGCTTAAGCCCTTTGTATGTCGGGCGATCATCGAGTGTTGGTTTTTGGTGTTGTGGGGTGACTGAAGGGGGGATGGAGGTAACTCTTTGTTCCTCGCCGTCCCTGCCGCACGAAGTGAAAACGGGAATGACAAGCACCAACAATGCAACTGCTCCGATGGCCTTTAAGACGGTCGCTGTAGCATTCGATTCAGAAGCGTTCGTGTCATGTTCTCCCTCATCAGCCTTGCTGAACAGACAGATGCGGCTTTATCGGCAGTCGGCCTTCATTCGGAGATCACTGCGGCAGTGGTGACACACAGGCGCTTGGGCGCTGGTGAGAAATAGCTTAGTTAGGCAGTAAAGGCATGTTGTGCCACAGGAAGGAACGGAAAAAGGCTGCGACTGGTCCAATCAGCATGTCAAGTAAGAACCATTGAAAGGCTGAGCAATTTTCAATTGGGCCTCGTTAACTGCTTTTGAATCAATGGTGCGGAGAGGGGGACTTGAACCCCCACGGTGTTACCCGCTAGCACCTCAAGCTAGTGCGTCTGCCAATTCCGCCATCTCCGCATTGTCAAACAAACTGATGAACTCGAAACTTACTTCTTTGCCGGGGCTTGCGCCGGGGGTTGAGCCGGATGCTGTGCTGGAGCCTGACTGGCAGGCGCCGGAGCCGGCACGTTTGCGCCGCCGGGCGGGGTCGTCGGCGGAGCCGGTGTGCTGCTCTTCTTTGCCGGGCTCTGCGCCGGAAGCTTCTCCAGGACCGTGGAACCACCGCTGGAACCTGCGCTGCCACCCCTGCTTGCCAGGACGGACAGCGACATCGAGGTGATCATGAACACCGCGGCGGCTATCGTGGTTGCCTTGGAAAGGACGGTTGCGGAACCGCGCGGGCCGAAGGCGGTCTGGGAACCCATGCCGCCGAAGGCACCGGCCAAGTCAGCCGCCTTGCCGCTCTGCAGCAGAACCACGCCGATCAAGACAAAGCACACGAGAACGTGAATGATTGTGAGAAAAACTGTCATGGGTAACCGGGCGAGGCAACGCCTCGCAACAAGATAGATGATACCACGAACCTGGAGGGTGAGGCATCAAGAAGAATTGTCCAATGCGAGATGAGCCTGCGGGTAGATTGATCGACATAGGCGCCTGAGCGCAGCAGGTCCCGGTAGGTCTGCAAGTAGATCGGGAATCAGATGTCGGTGGTGGGCATGTTCGAGGACTCCGACACAAGCAAAGACCCGCAGACGAAGTCGCTGCCCCTCGCTTAACGCTCGCGGCTCCGCCACCTGCTCCGAACCGCCGCAGTCAGTAGCCCGCAGAGAGCCAGGAGGCCGGCCGCCGGCTCGGGCACGCTGGCCACATCACTTGCGCCGTCGAAGAGCAGCGCCCAGTTGCCGGTTCGCTGGTTGCCGAGCGAGTCCAGGAACGAAGTACCTGGAAAGCCGGAAAGTCCGGGTGTGAAGTTCCCAGTCCCAGTTCGCAGGAATCCGTCGAGGAGCGCCGGCCCATTGGACAGGTTGTCGTATTGAGTGAGAGCCATTACGTAGGTCCCCGCCATCAGCGGCATGGTCAAAAAGGCGTCCCAACACATCCCGGTGGTTGGATCGGGGCTGACGTCCAGGCAAGTGCCATCATTATTCACCGCCAGCAGCAAGCCGGCCGGATCGCCATCAAAGAGCGAAACGAGGCTGTCAAAGCCGCCTGCAACGATGGATAGCCCTGTATCGCCGCCGTATCCGGCTGAGCGTACAGTCAGGACACCCGCCGATTGCAGCGTTACCTGGAAAAGCTGGACGTCGTCATCCACCGCAAAAACACCGGTGCGGAGAATGCTCGCATCGGCGGCGGCGGATAGAGTGCAAAGAAGAAGCAGCATATGTTTCATGGAAGTGTTCCTCCTGTTGAGTGGCCCGCGGCAGGCTTAACCTGGAAGCGGCGCCAGAGGGGTGAACACCTTCACGTCCGAAGCATTTTTTATGCACGGCCGGCTTTCCAGGAAATGACTTCGCTTTCCGCTCTTTTTGCAGTACAATTACGAAACACACAACCCACTGGGAGGGATCATGTCATTGAGCACGATTGCACTGGCAATCTGGAGCAAACTGGGCGATAACGCCCGCTCCAACGCGGCTACCACCATCGCGGTGGTCAAGTGCACGGACAAGAACATGTACTGCACTTCAAACGACGTTTCCGCCATTTCATTGGCGGCGAAGGCGGAAGCGGAGGAGAAGGGGATTTCCAAAATCGGAGACGATTACGTCTCGTTGGCCGGCGCGGGATTTCACGCGGAGATGTGGGCGGTTATCCAGGCGATGTACGGAGTGAAGCACGACCCGTCCAGGGTGAAGGAAGTACTCACCAGTGTCGGCGCCAGCCGCAAGTGCTGCAAATTCTGCAGCAGCGTGCTCACTCTTGTGAACGTGAAGATGGAGGCGGCGAGCGAGGATGAGTACGGCAGTTGGTACAACCCGTTGACGGTGAACGAAAAGTGCCAGCCGAGGCCAACGTTCGCAAAGTGGCAGCGGATCAACATCCCGGATTTCCGCAACAAGGGAACCGACTACTGGTGGGTGCGGGCCGGCTCGGAAATCAAATTCACCAAAGACCCGCAGGGATCAGACGACTGAGACTTTCAGGCGCCGCGGACGATACCGCACATGACATCGCGAGCGAGCGAGGTTATCTAAGAGGAGATGGCAGGTCGGTAATGTACCAAGGGCCGTCGCGTTCCACTATCGTAGTGAGCTCGTTGCGCATATCGGTATGGTAGAGCCGCTTGCGTCGCGGGCCGGAATGTGTAATTATTCAGTTGAGTGAATAAACATTCACCGAGGCGGTTCCCCCGCCTCATTTCCATTTTGTGAGGCACTGTTATGGCGGTCCCGATGGTGCAAACGGCGGTTTGGAAAATGGCTGCAGCCGATCTGAAGTCCGATCTCGATCTCTCGACTGAGGAGTTGCGAACCCTACTCGATCTGGCGTCGAAGGTGAAGCGAACGCCTTCGCGCTTTGCGTCGGCACTCGCCGGCCGGTATCTGACGCTGCTTTTTGAGAAGCCCTCGCTGCGCACGCGTCTCACGTTTGAACTTGCCATCAAGCAGCTTGGCGGGGACGCGGTGGTGTGCATCGGGCCGATCGGCGGACGCGAGCCGTTGAAGGATGTCGCACGGAATCTGGATCGCTGGACACAGGGGATCGTGGCACGCGTGTTTGAACAAACCACCATCGAAGAGATGGCCAAGTGGTCGTCGGTGCCGGTGATCAATGCTCTGAGCGACCTCTATCATCCGTGCCAGGCTCTGGCGGATTTCCAGACCATTCTGGAGCGGTTTGGAACTTTCGAAGGAATCAAACTGACTTTCGTCGGCGATGGGAACAACGTCGCTCATTCGCTGATGCTGGATGCGAGCCGCCTCGGGGTCGACTTCGCGATCGCAACTCCAAAGGGCTACGAGCCAAACCCCGGCATCGTCGCGCAGGCGCGGGCGTATGCGGAGAACAACGGGGTGCGGGTGACCATCACCAATGATCCCGTGGAAGCCGTGAGCGGCGCTCATACGGTGTACACCGATGTGTGGGCGAGCATGGGTCAGGAGGAGGAAGCATCCACGCGGCATCGCATCTTTGCGCCCTATCAAGTGACCGGAGAGATGATGAGCGCGGCGCGGCCGGACGCGATCTTCATGCATTGCCTCCCGGCCAAGCGCGGGTTGGAAGTGAGCGATGAAGTGATGGAAATGCCGCGTTCGGCGGTGTTCGATCAAGCGGAAAACCGGCTCCATGCGCAGAAGGCGCTGCTGATGATGCTCGTGAAATAGCGAATCAACGGAATAACACATGAAATTGTGGGGTGGACGATTTGAGGGGGGACCCTCCGAGGTCTTCGACCGCTTTGGCCGTTCTCTGCACTTTGACAAGACACTGATCGACGTGGACCTGCGCGGCTCGATTGCACACGCCAAGGGGTTGTTGAAGATCGGGATTCTGAGCGCGGAGGAATGCACAAAGCTCATTTCCACGTTGGAGGCTATGCGCGGCGAGGCATCCCAGCGGGGTTTCTTTGACAATTCGGCTGATGAGGATGTGCACACAGTCGTCATCCACAAATTGAAGGAGCGGCTGGGCGCCGATCTCGCCGACAAGATCCACACGGGCCGCAGCCGCAACGACCAGGTGTCGCTCGATGTGCGGCTCTGGCTGCGCGAGCAAATCGACTCCGGGCGCGGCTTGTTGACGGAATTGTTGGGCGAGTTGCTGCAACTGGCCCATCGCTATCCCGACGCGATCATTCCAGGCTACACGCATACACGCCGGGCTCAGCCGGTGCTGTGGCCTCACTACCTGCTGGCTTATTTCGAAATGTTCTCGCGCGATTGGGAGCGGCTCGGCGATGCGCGGCGGCGCGTGAATGTCATGCCGCTGGGATCGGGCGCGCTGGCGGGCAGCGGATTTCCTGTTGATCGCGATGCGGTGGCGGCGGAGTTGGGCTTTGCCTCAGTGACGCGCAATTCGATGGATGTTTCGGCCGATCGCGACTTCCTGCTCGACTTTGAACATGCCGCCAATCTGACGATGCTGCATTTAAGCCGCATGGCGGAAGACTGGATTCTCTATACCGGCGAGGAATTCGGTTGGATGGATCTCGGCGACGGCGTCACCAGCGGCAGCAGCATGATGCCGCAAAAGCGCAACCCTGATTCGCTCGAGTTGATTCGCGGCAAAGCCGGGCGCGTGTTCGGCGCCTACATCGGCCTGCTGGTGACGATGAAGGGTCTGCCCATGACGTACAATCGCGACATGCAGGAGGACAAGCAGCCGCTGTTCGATGTGGTGGATCAACTGCTGAGTTCGATTGAGATGGCAACGGTGGTGGTGCGCACGGCGACGCTGAAACCGGAGATCGCCCTCGCAGCGGTGGAGCAAAGCTGGGCGGTGGCAACGGATCTGGCCGACGCACTTGCGCGCAGTGGAATGCCCTTCCATCAGGCACATAAGGTGGTGGGTCAATTGGTACTCGAAAGCGTGAAGGCCGGCAAGACCGCACGGCAATGGAGCGCGGAAACGCTAACGGCGTTTCATCCGGCGTTCACCGCGGATATGGCGGCGCTGCTGGATCCTCGCGCGGGGCTTTCCACACGTAATATCCGCGGCGGGACGGGTCCGCAGGCAGTAGCCGGCGCTTTGGCGGAAGCGGGGATTCGCTTGCGGGAGATGCGAGGATAGATGATCAAGCGGCGACGGCAGCAGGAGATTCTTCGGCTTATCCGCGCCCGCAACGTCCATACCCAGGACCAACTCGCCGAAGCCTTGGCAGAGGTTGGGATCGAGACAACGCAGGTGACGCTCTCGCGCGACATCCGCGAACTCGGCCTTGCGAAAACGACGCAGGGATATCAGGAGCTGAGCCAAGCGCCGCCGGCTCCTGACGTGAAGCAGTTGGTGAATGAGTTCGTCGTGGATATCCGCCCGGCGATGAACCTGGTGGTGTTGAAGACCACGCCTGGCAGCGCCAACTCAGTGGCTGTGGCGCTGGACCAGTCGGATTGGCCGGAGATTGTAGGCACCATCGCGGGCGACGATACGATCCTCATTGTGACGACGGATCCGCGAGCGGCACAGCGACTGCGCGAGAAACTTGAAGAGTAGGCAGAGTGCGGTAAATGCCTCAACCGGCCAGGAACTCCCGAACGGTATCCACCATACCCGGCGCACAGGCGACGCAGTTGCCCGCATGAATGCTGCGGCCGCCCTGGAAATTGAAGAATCGTCCGCCGGCTTCCTCGACGATCACCTGAATAGGCGCCAGGTCCCATGGCTTGGCTTCCGGCTCGACAAAAACGTCGCCATGACCCGCCGCAACCAACATGGCATCCGGGGCGCCGCTCATACTGCGGACGGCCCAGAACTTGCCCATGAAATCGACGAGTCGCGGGCCAAAATCGCGGAAGTAGGCTTCGCGAAGCTTGTTGAAGTAGAGCATCGCATTAGAAGCCGAATCGACGTTGGATACGCGTATGGGCCGTCCATTGCAGAACGCGCCGCCGCCGCGCGTAGCGTAATATTCCTGGTGCCAGCCCGGAATGTTGACCACACCGGCGACAACCTCGCCTGCCTGCTCGAGACCGATGAGAACGCTCCAGAGCGGGCTGCCTCGTGAGAAGTCGCGCGTGCCGTCAACTGGGTCGATGATCCAACGGCGTCCGCTGCGTGCATCCAGACCCGTCCCTTCTTCTCCCATGATGCCGTCCTCGGGGAACGCGCCGGTCAGCACGTTGACGATGAGTTTCTCGCACTCCCGATCGGCGATGGTCACCGGAGACTCGTCCTCTTTGGTCTCCGCGGTGACGCCTTGTTGCTGGTATCGAAGCGCCAGTTCTCCGGCTTTGCGAGCCGCTTCGCGGGCCACTTCCAATTCACGTTCAAAAGACATTCATTCCATTGTAAAGGGATGGCCCCTGCCAGATGCATTTAAGGAGGGCGGCCATGTTACGATTGCCTCGAATGACCCTTCGCACCGTATTCACCCTGCTGGAGGAAGCCGCCGCGCGCCAAGGCGATGTAGCCGCGCTGCACCAGCCGCAATCCGGCCGGGAGTATCGCGATTACACCTGGAATGAGTTTCGTGACATCGCCCGCGAGATCGGCGCCGGGCTCGCACGGTTGGGGATTCAACACGGTGACGTCTGCGCCCTGCACGCGGAAACGCGCGCTGAGTTTTATTTCGCGGATTTCGGAGTGATGTCCATCGGAGCGATCTCCGCCGCGCAATACACCAGCTACCCTCCAGGGGAATTAGTGAAGACGCTGCGCGCGTCCACGGCGAAGCTCGTCTTTGTCGATTCGCCGAAAGCTCTGCGGTTGTTGCAGAGCGGCGGCGCCGGGCAACTGGCGGTGCAGTGGGTTCTTCTCACCGGAGAAGCCGAGGGCGCAATGACGCTCGACCACGTACGGCAATTGGGCCGGCGCGCCATGGATGACGATCCGCATTTCTTTTCGGCGATGCATGCGAAGGTGAAGCCGGAGGACTACTCGATTCTCTATCTCACCTCAGGCGCAACCGGCGAGCCAAAGATGGGCGTCGTGACGCATGGGGCTCTCGTCGCGAACGTGGATATGGGGCCGAAGGTGGTTGACCTGAACCCCAAGGATCGGACGCTCGCGTTTCTGCCTTCCGCGCACATTGCACAGCGCATCGGAATCGAGTTGCTAAGCGTTCGTTGCGGCGCTCCGACGTGGTTCTCCGAAGGGCTGAGCAAACTGCCGCACGAGATGCAGTCCGTGAAACCGACGTTCTTTCTCGCTCCTCCTCGCGTATGGGAGCGAATCTACACGAGCGTCTGCACCGAGATCCGCAAGCGCGGCGCGGCTATGCAGCGCGTTTTCTGGGGCGCACTGGGATTGAGTCTGCGTGCGAATAAGCTTCGCGCTGAGGGCAAACCCGTGCCCGGTTGGATGAGTGCGTCCTTGCGCCTGGCGGACAAGGTAGTGTTCAGCAAACTGCGTACACGTTTCGGCGGTCAGATGCGATTGCCTGTGTCCGGAGCGGCGCCGCTGGGCAAGGACCTCGCTCATTTCTTTGAAGCCATCGGCATGCCTCTGATGGAAGGATACGGACTCACCGAAGGCGGCGTCACCACATTGAACCCGATGGACAAGCCCAAACCCGGAACCATCGGCAAGATGCTGCCAGGCGTGCTCTGGAAGATCGCCGAGGATGGGGAGCTACTGCTCGGAGGGCCGACAATATTCTCCGGGTACTTCGGCGATCCGGAGACAACCGCTCAGGTTTTGCAGAATGGCTGGCTGCACACGGGCGATCTTGCCGCTGTCGATGCTGACGGATACATCATGATCATCGGCCGCAAGAAGGAAATGATCGTGTCGTCCAACGGCAAGAAGATCTATCCTTCGCGGATCGAGGGGCTGCTGAAAATGGAGCCGCTCATCAATCAGATGATACTGGTGGGCGACCGGCGGCCTTACGTCTCCGCGCTGTTCACGTTGAACTCGGGGGCGGCCGAGGCGGTGAAGGGTCTGGAGGGACAGAAGGGGCTTTCTCAGGAGGAACTGGCAAAATCGGCGCCTGTGACGGCGGAGGTAAAGCGCGCTGTTCAAAGAGCGAACAAGCAGTTGGCGCCTTTCGAACAGGTGCGGAAGTTTCGCATCCTCGACCGTGAGTTCTCCATCGAGCACGGAGAGTTGACCGCGACGATGAAAGTGCGGCGCGGCAAGGTGCTGGAGAATTTTCACGGAGTCATTCAGGAACTCTACACAGGCAAGGAAGAGCCGGAATAGGCTACCCTGATCCGGAATGCAACCACCCATCGCGAAAGTTGTACCCAAACTCATCACCACCCACGGCGAAACGCGCACAGACAACTACTTTTGGCTCCGGGACCGCGAGGATCCCGATACCATCGCGTACCTGGAAGCGGAGAACGCCTACACAAAAGAGAAACTGGCGCCGGTTGATGCGTTAACAGACAAGCTCTACCAGGAGATCCTCGGACGCATTCAGCAGACCGACCTTACCGTGCCAGTCCCCTATGGACCGTTCTCCTACTACTCGCGCACCGAGGAAGGAAAGGCGTATCCAATCCACTGCCGCAAGCCGCTTGGCGCAGTTGAGAACGGCGAGAAGGTCCTTCTCGAATTGAATGAGCTGGCTAAGGACGCCGCCTATCTGCGGTTGGGGAATTACGCCGTCAGCCCGGATCATTCGATGCTCGCATACTCCTTGGACACCGCTGGAGATGAAGTGTATACGGTGTTCGTGAAGAACCTCGCCACCGGGGAGATCTTCGAGAAAGCGATCCCGAACGCGTATTACGGGCTCGCATGGTACAACGACAGCCGTTCGTTCGTGTATGTGACTTTGGATGAAGCCAAGCGGCCGTATCGCGCATGGCGGCACACCATCGGCGCAGCGCCGGATGTGTTGTTGTATGAGGAAACGGACGAGCGGTTTCACATGACAGTGCAGGGGACGCGTAGCCGCAGGTTCCTCTTCCTGTCGCTGCACAGTTCCATCACCAGCGAGTTTCGTTACCTGGATGCCGATGATGCCGCACAAACGCCGGTGCTGTTCACGGAAAGGCGCCACGATGTCGAGTACGACCTGGAGCATCACGGCAACCGGTTCTATGTCCGCACCAACGATGGCGGCCGGAACTTCCGTGTGAGTGTGGCTCCGGCGGCGGACCCGAGCCCCGAGAATTGGAAGGAGTGGATTGCCCATCGTCCGAACGTCCTGGTGGAAGGCGTCGACGCCTTTGCAGGCCACCTCGTGGTGACCGAGCGCGAGGATGGCCTGCGGCGGCTGCGCGTGTTTGCACTAAGTGACGGCACCCCTTCAACCGAGCACACCGTGGAAATGCAGGAGCAGGTATACGCGGTCAACCTCGGCGACAACGTGGAGTTCGACACGGCCGCGCTTCGCTACGAGTACACCTCGCTGGTGACCCCGCGCTGCGTGTACGACTACAACATGAACACACGTGAGCGCGCGTTGCTGAAGCAGACTCCGGTGCTGGGCGGATACGATCCATCGCAGTATCAGACGCTGCGCGTGCATGCGATTTCGCATGATGGTGTTAAGGTCCCGGTCAGTGTGGTGCATCGCAAGGGACTCAGGCTCGATGGAAGCAATCCGATGCTGCTGTACGGGTACGGGTCCTACGGAATTGTCATCGAGCCCTCGTTCAAGCCGGAACGTATCAGCCTGCTCGACCGTGGCTTTGTTTATGCGATTGCCCATATCCGCGGGGGATCGGATCTGGGCCGGCCGTGGTATGACGACGGAAAGATTCTCAAGAAGAAGAACACATTTCTCGACTTCATTGCCGCCGCCGAGCATTTGCAGAAGGCGGGTTACTCGTCGCCTGACCGCACGGCGATCATGGGCGGTAGCGCCGGTGGGCTGCTGATGGGCGCGGTGATGAACAAGCGCCCCGAGTTGTTCCATGCGGTGATCGCCCACGTGCCGTTTGTCGATGTATTGAATACGGCGGAAGATCCGACGCTGCCACTCACGGTAATTGAGTACGAAGAATGGGGCGACTGCCGCAAGAAGGAATTCTGGGACTACATCCGGTCATACGCGCCGTATGAGAATCTCCAGTCAAGCACCTATCCGCATCTGTTCATCACGACAGGCCTCAATGACCCGCGTGTATCGTATTGGGAGCCCGCGAAGTGGACCGCCAAGCTGCGTAGTCTCAAGCAGGATGACAACCTGCTGCTGCTCAAAACCAATATGAGTGCGGGACACGGGGGAGCATCTGGCCGCTATGAGCGGCTGAAAGAAATTGCCCTCGATTACGCATTCCTGCTGCACGTCATGCCGGCAGCGATGCCCTAGCGTTACTGAAACAACCTGGGAGCGAACTCGCCCAGATAGCCGCGCCAGACGAGCCACGTATGGGCGCCGGCGGTTTCATTGTAGACCGGCTGAAAACCATACTTCTTGAACAGCTCAACGGTCTTGCGCGAGGTCTCCACAAGGAAGTCGTCCTTCCCCGTTCCGAACCAGAACAGCTTCAGGCCCTTCTTGAGATTCGCGTTTTCCAGCGCCGCTTTGTTCTGCTCTTCCCAGCTTGGACCGGGCGGTGGCTCAGGCGCGCCTGGCCTGGTGCGGCCGAACGCTCCGATCAAACCGGAGCTGAAGACGCCCGCGTATGCGAACTTGTCAGGGTTCGAGGTGAGCACGGCAAGCGTCTGATTGCCACCCATGGAAAGCCCGGCGATGGCCCGGTGGGCGCGATCCGTATAGACGCGGTATGTCTTCTCGACGTAGGGCATGATGTCTTCCACGAAGTCACGCGCAAACTCATCCCGCGCGCCTGGAACGCGGAAGCCGCCGGCGTTGGTATGGCCGGCCGGCATCACAACAATCATCGGCTTTGCCTTCTTCGCAGCGATGAGATTGTCGAGGATGAAGCCGGCGCGGCCCACCGTTGACCACGAATAGTCGGAATCGCTCGCACCGTGCAGCAGGTAGAACACCGGGTACTTCGCATTGGTGTTGGTGTAGCCGGGCGGCGTGTAGATCTGCATCCGGCGGTTGCGGCCAAGGGCGGAGGAGTAATAGGTGATGGAGGAGACGGCGCCATGCGGTACGTTGCGCGCGTCCATCAGTTCCGATCCAGGGACAGGCACCAGGCTCCAGGTGTTGTTATTCGACTCGCTGACCGTGGGGTTGCGCGGATCCACCACCGTGACTCCATCGACATTGAATGTATAGCGGTAGGCGCCAGGCACAACCGGAGGAACCGTCACCTCCCAGATGCCCTTTTCGTTCTTCGTCATTTTACGGGCATCGGCGGATAGACCCTGGATGTCGCCACCATTCAATTGCACGGATTGCGCGCTGGGGGCGAGAATCCGGAATGTGATGCTGCGATCTGGTTTCACCTCCGGGGAGACGACTGGGGGAGGTTGCGGAGGCCGGCCCGCCGGGGGCTGCGCGAGGAGGGTGGCGGCAACGAGGGCCGCGGCAAGGTAACGGAGAATCATGGAAATTCCTGTTTGTTAGTGTCTCATACTAATTGACCTCCGACCGACGCTGCGCCGGGGGAATGCGCGCTGGGGTAAGATCGTACTTCAGCCATGTCTACTTCAGTTCTTTCCAACCGCAGGACTTTTCTCACGCAGGCGGCCGCAGCGCCGTTTTTTATTCCCAATCTGATCTCGGCGCCGCCGAGCAGCACCGTGCGTCTAGCCAGCTTTGGCGCAGGCGGGATGGCGTTCGTCACGATTCGGGTACTGGCGTCGCATCCCAAGGTGAAGGTGTCGTACGTTGCCGAGGTGGATTCGGCCAAGCTCGACCAGGTGAAAAAGGCTTTTGGCGAAGCCAAGGTCTACGAAGACTATCGCCGCATGCTCGACAAGGAGCGCAAGAACTTCGACGCCGTGTGTGTTGGAACGCCGGATCACATGCACGCGCCGCAAGCAATGGCAGCAATGCAACTGGGTTTTCCCGTGTACGGGCAGAAGCCGCTGGCGCACGACATCTATGAAGTGCGCCGCCTCACGGAGATGGCGCGCCGCAAAAAGCTTGTGACGCAGATGGGGATCCAGGTGCATTCCAGCAAGGAGTACAAGACCGCGGTCAAACTGGTGCAAGGCGGGGCCATCGGCAAGATCAAGGAAGTCCATTCCTGGAGCGAAAAGAAGTGGGGCGACATGGACCCGATGCCGGATCGCTCCGATCCGGTGCCGTCCACGCTGAACTGGGATCTGTGGCTGGGCGTTTGCGAGAAGCGGCCCTACATCACCGATTACTATCACGCGGTGAACTGGCGCAAGCGGATCGACTTCGGCACGGCCACGTTCGGCGACATGGGTTGTCACATCTTCGATCCGGTGTTCGGTTCGCTGGCGCTGACGGCTCCACTGTCGGTGCGTTCGGAAGGTCCGAAGCCGACGCAGCACAACTGGGCCATCAATACGATCATCCGGTACGTGTTTCCAGGTACGGCTTACACGGCTGAGAAGACCGTCCCGATCAGTTGGTATGACGGCGACGAACGGCCCTCGAAGGATGTGCAGGCGCTGGTTGGGCCGAGGAGAATACCTGGTCAGGGTTCGATCTTCATCGGAACCAAGGGCGTGATGCTCCTGCCGCATGTGGGACGCGCGACGCTGTTTCCCGAGGAGCAGTTCAAGGATTACCCGATGCCCAATGAAGAGACGGTGAACCATTACCATCAGTTCGTCGACGCGGTGATGGGCAACGGAAAGACATCCACTTCTTTCGACTATGCAGGGCCGTTGACCGAGAGCGTTTTGCTGGGTCCGATCGCCACTCGCTTCCCGCAAACCACGTTGGAATGGAACGCGGCATCGATGAAGTTCAAGAACTCACCCGAGGCGACGCAGTTCGTACGACGCCGCTATCGCTCCGGCTGGAAAGTGAAAGGCATCAGCTAGGCCGGCCATGCGGCGGCGCGCGTTTCTGCTGACGTCGGCTGGCGCGGCCGCTGCCCCGGTTCCGTTGTCGTTTGCTGCGCTACCAAACTTCTGCGCACATGAGCATTGGGGCAGCATGGATTCCATTGGACCTGCGCCGGGCGGGTTTCGCGCCGATTTTGAGGCGGGTGCGCTGCCCACGGTTCGGACGCGGCTGCTCGATCTTCTGTTGGAGCCCTATTTCCGCGGCTGGCTGAACGCGGGCGGAACGAATGTCAGCGCGATGGGGCTGAAGGAGAAGGCGGGTTGGGACGCCTGGACCACCTTGCGGCCCGCGCTGGAGCCCCATCGCTTCACCGGCGTCTATCAATGTACGCGTCGGGGGATTCAGCAGCTTCACGGCATCGACATCCACCGTATGGACCGGCGCGATTTGGACAAACTCGATGCATCCATCGGCCACCGCTACACGAAGCTCTTCACCTGGTACAGGGAGGCGATGCAGCGGGCACACTTCAGCAAGCTGATTCGCATTGTGCACCCGGAGTTCTATTCGACGCCTTCGAATGCAGCGGCGGCTGCCGAGGAGAAGGCCTTCACGCGGACCATCATGCGCATTGATCCGTTCGTGACGCTCGACAACTCCGACACACCCCGGCGGCGCACGTTGGCTGCGATTGCAGGTGTGGATGCGCGCGATGCCACGTCGTGGCGGAAATTTCTGGAAGCGCACTTCACGCGGGCAGCCGAGGCCGGCGCGCTCGGGATCAAACAACTGCAGGCCTACCGACGCAATCTCGACTACGCACCGCGATCGGATAATGAGATCCGTTGGTCAGGAACGCGAACGCCGCAGGAGACGCTTGCCTTTCAGGATTGGGTGGTGCACGAATGCTGCAAGCTGGCTGCGGCGCGTGGATGGGTGCATCAGATTCACGTGGGCACAAACAACCTGCCGCACTCCAATCCCCTGCCTCTGGCCGCGCTTGCGCAACGCTATCGCGCGATGAAGATTGTGATGATCCACTGCTGGCCGTTTCTGCGCGAAGCCGGATGGCTGGCGAAGTTTCATCCGAACGTGTATATCGACACCTGCTGGCAGCCGGTGCTCAATCCCAACTACTTTCGCGAAGCTATCGCGACGTGGTGGAACTACATTCCCTATCACAAGATCATGTGCAGCCACGATTCCACGACGGTGGAGATGGCCGTGGGATCGTCGCTGTTCACGCGGGAGATTCTGCTGGAAACACTGACGGAGCGGCGGTACGGGATGGGGGCGCCACCGCAGGATTTGCGGCAGGCGGCGGCTGCATTGCTGCACGATAATGCGGCGGGGGTGTATGCGGCGGGATGAGGGGTTACTTGCGCCGGCGCGATTGCAGCTTGCGAACAAACGCTTCGTGTTCGGGGGACGCGAGTCCATTCTCGAGCGCTGTTCGCAGTGACTTTTCCGGATCCCACACTGCCTCAGGATCGAGCCACAGTCCGGGAAACACACGCGAGCGAAGCAGGCCGTCGTCCTCCGGTTTGATGTCACGGTATTTGCCGCGCACCAATTGCCGCCAGATCACCTGATGCGGATCCAGCAGGATGGTGAGATACTCGCGGACGCCCACGCTTTGGTACAACTCGAGCTTTTTGCCAGGATCACGCGACATCGACGAGCCACTCACTTCAATAATGAGTTCCGGTGCGCCTTCACCGTAATTCCCCTTCTGGCTCGATTGCCCGCCATACTCGGGGAGTATCCGCAGCATGCAGTCCGGCTGGGGAACGTTCCTGGGCCCCATGATCCATGTGCCTTCTGATCCGGCCTGGCACCCGGGCGTCCGATCTTTGTACAGCCATAGCCAGCCTCCAATATCAGATTGAGACGTGGAGTGCGGCATTCCAATTGGAGAGGCCATGAACACAACTCCGTCGATTAGTTCAGCATGCTTCAGATCCGGCATTGCTTCCCAGCGGTACAGGAATTCCATGCTGTTGAGGCGGTCCCCTTCACGAAGAATCGGCGGTAGTGTGGGTGCGGCGGCGGACATCCAGATGACTCCTCTTTCAGAGTAGCCCATCACTTTCGCGAAGCGGATGGGCGCGCCACCACAGGGTTTGCGGCAGGCGGCATCGGCATTGCTGCATGACAATGCGGCGGTGGTGTATGCGGCGGGTTGAGCGGCTTACCTGCGCCGGCGCGATTGCAGCTTGCGAATAAACGCGTCGTGTTCGGGGGACGCGAGTCCTTTCTCAAGCGCTGTTCGCAGTGATTTTTGCGGATCCCACACGGCATCGGGATCGAGCCATAGTCCGGGGAATATGCGGGATCGGAGTAAGCCGTCGGCATCCGGCTTGATGTCGCGGTATTTGCCGCGCACGAGTTGCCGCCAGATCACCTGACGCGGATCCAGCAGGATGGTGAGATACTCGCGGACGCCCACGCTTTGGTACAGGAGCAATTTCGCACCGAGGTCTCGCGACGTCGACGAGCCACTCACTTCCAGAACGAGTTCAGGAGCGCCCGCGCTGTATGTACCAAAGTCTTGAGACTGGCCTCCGAAATCCGGAAGGATTCGCAGAGCAACATCGGGTTGCGGGACGCTCTCATTGGTCATCATCCAGGTGCCTTCAACGCCGCCTTCACAGCCGGGAGTGGTATCCATGTAGGTTCCCAGCCAAGTGCTCAAACGAATATGAACATTGCTGTGGATTCTGCTGACTGGGGATGGCATGAAGACGACTCCGGCTATCAATTCCGCCCGCTTCAGTTCCGGCATTGCTTCCCAGCGGCGCAGAAACTCCTCGCTGTTGAGGCGGTCCCCTTCTCGGAGAATCGGCGGGAGTGCAAGTGCGGCTGAAGGCATCGAATGGCTCTCTTTCAGAGTAGCCCATCGTGATTCAATAGTGACGATGGCATTCTTACTCTTCCTACTCTTGTTCCCCGGGCTTTTCGCGCAGGAACTGCGGCCACCGGCCACACCTCTGATCGTACATGACCCCTACTTTTCCATTTGGTCCACCACCGACAATCTCACCGGTTCCCCCACCCGGCATTGGACCGGTACTGACCAACCGCTGGCCGGCATGATCCGCATCGACGGCGAGACGCTGCGTTTCCTTGGCTCCTGGCAACGTCCTGGCCCGGCAATGAAGCAGACAGCGCGGCGCGTTACCCCCACGCGCACGTTCTATTCCTTCGAACAAAAAGGCGTGCACCTCGATCTCACGTTCCTCACGCCAGCTTTCGCCGATAACCTCGACGTGCTGTCCCGGCCGGTCACCTACATGACGGTCGCAGTGAAGTCGATGGACGGTGCGCAGCACGACGTCTCGCTCTATTTCGATGTCAGCGCCAACATCTCGGTGAACACGCCCGAACAGCGCACGGCGGTGTCGCGGCTGCAATTCGGCAACCTGCAGGTGTTGCGTGCCGGGTCGCTGGAGCAACCCACGTTGCAGAAGGCCGGCGACAACCTGCGCATCGATTGGGGCCACGTGTATCTCGCCGTTCCTCCGCAGCCGGGTGCCAGGACAGTGCTGGCGCACAACACCTTGCGGGGCGCGTTTGCATCGGGGTCAGATTGGCCGACCGATGACGAACCGGAGCCTCCGCAACAAACATCGCGGCAGGGTTTTGTTCTGGCGTCGCGATTTGATTTGGGGCGCGTGGGTGCTGCGGAAGTCTCGCGCCGCTGGATGGTGGCTTACGATGACCAGTTCTCCATCCAGTATTTCCACCGCAACCTCCGGCCTTACTGGAAGCGCAAGGGGATGACGTCCGCACAACTCCTCACAACAGCGGATCGCGAGTTCACCGCGTTGCAGAAACGCGCCGAGCAGTTTGATCGCGACTTCACCGCTGATCTCACCAAAACCGGCGGCAGGAAATTCGCGGATATTTCGGTGCTTGCCTATCGGCAAGCCATTGCTGCGCACAAGCTGGTGGCCGACCTCGACGAGACGCCATTGTTCTTCTCCAAGGAGAACTTCAGCAACGGCTGCATCGCCACCGTGGATGTTACCTATCCATCGGCGCCGCTGTTCCTACTGCTGAACCCAACGCTGCTCAAAGGCATGATGACGCCGATCTTCGATTACGCGAAGCTGCCACGCTGGCCGTGGCGCTATGCGCCGCATGACCTTGGTACATATCCGCTCGCGAACGGCCAGGTGTATGGCGGCGGTGAGCGCACTGAGGATCGCCAAATGCCGGTGGAAGAGAGCGGGAATATGCTCATCCTTACAGCGGCGATCGCCAAGGCTGACGGCAACGCCGAATACGCCCGCAGGTATTGGCCGCTGCTCGCCAAATGGGCGGAGTACCTTGCCGAAAAAGGCATGGACCCGGACAATCAACTCTCCACCGATGACTTTGCCGGCCACCTGGCGCGCAACACCAATCTCTCTATCAAAGCAATTGTGGCGTTGGGCGCCTTCGGCGATCTGGCGCGGCAGCTCGGCAAGACCGCCGAAGCGCGGCGATTCGCGCAGATGGCCAAAGACTATGCGCGCAAGTGGATGGAGATGGCGGCGGATGGCGATCACTACTCGCTCGCCTTCGGCCAGCCAGGCACATGGAGCCAGAAGTACAACCTCGTCTGGGACCGGCTCCTGAACCTCAACCTTTTCCCGCCGGAAGTCGCCCGCAAGGAGGTCGCGTTCTATCTCAAGAAGCAGAACAAGTACGGACTGCCGTTGGACAATCGCGAATCCTACACCAAGCTCGATTGGATCCTTTGGTCCGCGGTACTGGCCGAATCGAACGCGGATTGGGAAGCACTGGTGGCTCCGGTGCACAAGTTCCTCAATGAATCGGAAAGCCGCGTGCCGATGACGGATTGGTACTGGACGAAGGATGGCAAGCAGCGCGGGTTCCAGGCCCGATCTGTTGTCGGCGGCGTGGTTCTCAAGATGCTGGCCGATCCGGCGATGTGGAAGAAGTGGTCCAGTCGCAACACCGTGCAGTAAGGGGTGGTCGCCACGGGTGTGAGCCACAACTACGGACGAGGACTGTGGCCCAGACACTCGCCACGTCCCACCTACTTCTTCAACCCCCGCTGCCAATTCCGCACCACTACAAACAACCCGCCGTCGTCGTGCCTGGACGCGCGCCGCCTCCGGTATTCACAAGCTGAATTGAGGAGCCGCTCGCCGTCCCGGGAAACCGCATAGGTCATGTGATCCCCGCCGCTGTGTGGATTGTTATTGACGAGATTGCGCACGAACTCTTTGGGGTTGCCGGGAACAAACTCGCTGCCCCGAGTACTCACTGGGACGGAGAACAAAGCCCCCGTGAACGACGACGTGTTGGCCGGCGAATCTAAATTGAAAGAGATGGCGTGGAAATACAGTTCCTTGCTGTCGCCCTTCCAACGCGGCCAATAGTCGATGTTCTGCTGGTTATAGAAGTCGATGATCTGATGCACGGCGAACTTGTCGCGGTCGGTTTTCCACCAGCATCGGATGAGGCGCGAAGGCAAATCCCTGCTCCTGTAAGTACATGTGGCTGGCTACTTCGCACGCCGCGGCCAGCTATTTCTTGAGGAGGGTGGGCGACATCATCAGCGACGGCAGGTTTCTGATCAACACGGTGGTGGAGGCGGCTGCCGAGGCTACGCCAATTACCGTGAACTGGACAGCGGGGTTAAAGAAGTGAGTAACTCGCATTCGCTCCTCACGACCTGTGGGACTCCCTTTCAGGAACGGTGATAGGATATGGAAACCGCACGTATGGATCCCCAGACGATTGCCCACTACCGGATCCTCTCCAAACTAGGGGAAGGTGGCATGGGCGCAGTGTATCGCGCCACCGACACCAAACTCGCGCGCGACGTTGCGATCAAGGTTCTGCCAGACGCGTTTGCGAATGACGCGGACAGGCTGTCACGGTTTACGCGCGAAGCGCAGGTGCTCGCTTCGTTGAATCATCCGAACATTGCGGCGGTGTACGGAATCGAAGAACGCGCCATTGTCATGGAACTGGTGGAGGGGCCGACTCTCGCCGATCGGCTCGCGCAGGGCGTGGTGCCTTTAAACGAGGCCTTGGCGATTGCGCGGCAGATCGCTGAAGCATTGGAAGCGGCGCACGAGAGGGGAATTATTCATCGGGATCTGAAGCCGGCCAACGTGAAAGTCACGCCGGATGGCAAGGTGAAGGTGCTCGACTTCGGCCTCGCGAAACTGGCGGATGCGGCCGACGTTGGCGAGGATCCTGCCTCCGCCCCTACCGTCGTTCGCGGGAATTCGCCGACCCTCGCCGGCATGATCATGGGCACCGCGGGCTACATGTCCCCCGAACAGGCGCGAGGCCAGCACGTGGATAGGCGCGCCGATATCTGGGCATTTGGCGTGGTGCTCTTTGAGATGCTGACCGGCAGGGATCTCTTTGGCGGCGGAGCGACCGTGACTGACATGCTCGCGGCAGTGGTGATGCGCGATCCGGACTGGAGCCTGTTGCCGGACGGCACTCCGGCGAGCGTCCGGCGGCTGCTTGACCGCTGTCTTCGAAAGGACTTGAAGACCCGTCTACGCGACATTGGCGAGGCATGTTTCGTCCTCGATGGGCCAATGGAAGCGCCGCCTGTGAACGAGACCGCGGCCGTGGCGGACTCGCGTCGATCCTGGCTTCCTTGGGCGCTGGTGGCGTCGCTCACAATCGTGGCCGCAATCGGCTGGTGGATGCGACCCGCGCCGCGCACTCCACCGATGGCGAAGTTCGTCATCCAGCCTCCCGAAGGCGTGACCTTCGGCCACTTCCCGGCGGTGTCGCCCGATGGCCGCCGTATCGCCGCCGTAGTCCATCAGAAGAACGTGCAGCATGCGATTGTCCTGCGCTCCCTGGACGGACTGGCCGGACAGATGCTCGCCGGCGATGAGGATAGCCGTGACCCGTTTTGGTCGCCCGACGGACGATCCCTGGCTTTCTTTGCCGGAAACCCCAGAAAACTCAAGCGAATGGAGATTGGCGGCGGTCCGGCGGTGACACTGTGCGAGACAACGAGATCAAACGAATCCCTGGCTGGCGCCTGGAGCCGCGAGGGCGTGATTGTATTCAGCTCGGCGGAAGGGCTGTATCAGGTTGCCGCCGCGGGCGGAGTGCCAGCGAAACTCCCCGGCTCCCCCGGTCTTGCCCGCGCCTATCCCCAGTTCCTTCCCGATGGAAAACACTACCTGTTCCAGGGGGTTGAGAAAGGCAAAAGTGGGGTCTGGGTAGGGTCACTCACTTCACCCGAAGCTACGAGATTGGTGGACTCCTCCAGCCACGGGGTGTTCGCGCCATCTTCGGAGGGGTCCACCACGGGCTACCTGCTCTACGGCCGCGAGCGGACATTGATGGCCCATGCTTTTGACGCGGGGAGTCGACAGCTTCAGGGCGCGCCCTTTCCCGTTGGCGAGAACGTCAATCAACAGTTGGGCAGCCTGTTGTTCGGCGCTGCCGGCGCCAATGTTTTGGTTTTTCAATCTGGCAGCGGCGATCGGGCAAACGAACTGCTGAGTTTTGACCGCTCAGGCCGGGCGGAGCCGGCAGCGGAGCCGGGCAGCTACAGCGAAATCGTTCTCTCGCCTGATGGGAAGCGTGCGGCGCTTGGCGAGGGCAACATTCAGAATATGGAAGGGCGCGAGCTCTGGCTGCTGGACCTTGGACGCAACGTGCGGACCCGCTTCACCTTTCATCCCGGCACCGATACTCACCCTGTGTGGTCGCCCGACTCGACGAAGATCGTGTATGGTGCGCAGCGCGAGGGCGCTGTGGACCTCTATCTCAAGTCGTCCAGCGGCGGCGGCGCGGAAGAGGCGCTGCTGAAATCCAAAACGCGCAAACTCCCAACCGACTGGTCACGCGACGGGCGCTTTCTGCTCTACGAGGACGTCGACGATAAGACAGCACGTGACATTTGGGTCCTCCCCATGGCCGGTGAACGGAAACCGCACCTCTACCTGCGCACAGAGTTCCAGGAGGGCCACGCCAAGTTCTCGCCGGACGGCAACTATGTCGCTTACCAGTCCAACGAGGGCGGCCCGCACCAAATCTATGTGCGCCCCTTCCCCGACAGTCCGAAAGGAAAGTGGCAGGTGTCCACCGGCGGCGGCGCCCAGCCTGTGTGGAGCCAGGACGGGAAAGAGTTGTACTTCATATCGCCCCTCAAACAACTCATGGCGGCGACGGTGAAACTCGGTCCTCCGAGTGCGCCCGCGGCGCAAGTGGACACGCCCCAGCCACTGTTTGACTCGCGCATGTTTGGAACCGTCTATGGCACTTCGCCGAGATACGCGCACTTGCCGGACGGCAGGTTTCTGGTGGTGGCCTACTCCGAACGCGACGCCTCTCCGCTGACTGTGGTTCTCAACTGGAAATGACCGGCCGTTGGTTTTTCTGTCTAGAAGTACACCTTCAGGCCCAGTTGCACCTGGCGTGGACTGTTCTGCTATGAGCTCACCACGCCGAAGGCGGCATTGCCGAACGCCTGGCACGGAGGTGCAAACTGCGGGGTGTTGGTGAAGTTGAAGAACTCGGCGCGGAACTCGATTCGCCTTGCTTCGCGAATGGGGAAGCTCTTGAACACCGAGAAGTCCCAATTGTGCACGCCATCCACCCGGACGTTCGGCATCACGCGGCCGAGGTTGCCGAAGGTGAACGCCGCCGGCTGGTCCACGGTGGCTGCGCCACGGCGGCTAGCGGTAGAACTATCTTCCGTTTCCCAAAGACGGCAAGCTGTTAGCGAGACAAGAACACGACGCTCTATGGCAGATCCTGGAAAATTTCGCCGCTTGTGAGTTCGAGTCGCGGGTCGCCGGCCGTGGCGATGACATCGCCGCGTACCACGTCCAGCCCGCTTCTGGAATAAACACACATCTTGCGAAGACGTGGATCAATCAGCCAGATGTTCGCCACACCCTTATGATCGTACTCTTCGAGTTTTTCCAGCACCCTGGACATGCTGTCGTCTTCCGACAGGATCTCCACCGCGAGGAACGCCGCATCCAGCAGATACTTCGTCTTGGGTGGCGCGAGCAGCACGCAAATATCCGGCAGACGATAACGGGAGGTTCTGGTCTGAGACCGAAGCTCCGGAACTGCGAGAATACCCGGATATTTCCGACTCAGAGCGACGATCAAATTGCGTTGAACCAGGCTATGGACCCAATCACCCACGTTGCGCTCCACAAGAATGCCATCTACGTATTCCATGTCTGGATCGTAAGACGTGCTCAGGTACTCCTGGACGGAGATGATCGTCTCGACACTCATACGAACACGATAGCAGCTTCTGTTTCCTGTCTCCGCACCTACTTCTTCAACCCCCGCGGCCAGTTCCGTACAACCGCAAACAAACCGCCGGGATCGGGAGGGATCGTCGTGCCCGGGGCGCGCGCCGGATCCAGTGTTCACAAGCTGGATGCTGAGGAGCCGCTCGCCGTCCCGGGAAACCGCATAGGACTGGTAATCCCCGCCGGTGTGCGGACCGGCTGTGGGAGATTGAAGCGCGGACGCTGCTGGACATTGGCCGCAGCGTATTGCGGAAGTGGATTCCGCTCACCCGCTGCCGCGATGAGGATTGGTTCGATAGCACGCGCGCCGTTGCCAGGACAGGCGACGCGCAACTGGCTTCGAATTTTCTTCTCGCTTTTACTCAAGGCCCCGGACGAATCCGCGGCGCGGGAAATCCTCTCGAACCTCTGAAGGTTTGAGGCGCCCTCCAGTCACATCTTTGGGACTACAAACGGCGAAGTCGAGTTGGGGTTCGCATCTTGAAACGCGGCACGCGAACTCCACTCCACGTTCGAGCATTGCGATATACTGCCCTTACTCTGGACCCAACACAGATCGCTCATTACCAAATCACCGGCAAGCTCGGCGAGGGCGGCATGGGCGCGGTATATCGCGCCACCGATACCAAACTCGCGCGCGAGGTTGCTATCAAAGTCCTGCCCGATGCGTTCGCGCACGATGCCGACCGGCTGTCCCGCTTCACCCGCGAAGCCCAGGTGCTGGCATCGCTGAACCACCCCAACATCGCCTCTATATTCGGTATCGAAGAAGGCGCCATTGTGATGGAGTTGGTGGAGGGGCCCACGCTCGCCGAACGTATTGAGCGAGGCGCCATTCCCCTGGAAGAAGCGCTCTCCATCGCTCGGCAGATAGCGGAAGCGCTCGAGGCGGCACACGACAAGAACGTGATTCATCGCGATCTGAAGCCCGCCAACGTGAAGGTGACGCCGGAAGGAACGGTCAAAGTGCTGGACTTCGGCCTGGCCAAGCTGACCGATCCGCGGGAATCCTCGGAGAACCCGCAGTCCGCGCCAACGGTTGTAAGAGGCCATTCGCCGACCATCGCCGGCATGATCATGGGTACGGCGGAGTACATGAGTCCGGAACAGGCCTCGGGTAAGCCGGTGGATAAGCGCACGGACATTTGGTCGTTTGGCGTGGTGCTGTGGGAGATGCTCAGCGGGAATCGCATGTTCAGCGGGGAGACGCTATCGCACACGTTAGCCGGTGTGCTGCAGAGCCCCATCGATTTTGAAAAGGTGAGCGTACCGGCTCCGATTAAGAACCTGCTGCGGCGTTGTCTGGATCGTGATGCCAAATCGCGGTTGCGCGACATCGGCGAGGCGCGGCTGGCAATCGCAAAATATCTGGCGGACCCCATAGTGGAATCGCCACAGGTTTCACGAGGCACCTCGAAGCGGGGTTGGGCAGTTGCCGCCATCCTCGGGCTCGCCGCCAGCGGCCTTGCCTTCATTCACTTCCGCGAGACGCCGCCGCACCTGCCTGTTCTCAACGCTACTCTGCTCCCTCCGGAGAACACCGAATTCGACTTCGGCGGAAGACACGCCATGCCGGCGATCTCTCCCGACGGAACCCGGATTGTGTTCGGCGCCAGGGGCAAAGATGGCAAGACGCATCTCTGGCTGCGCCGCCTGGATTCCCCCACCACGCAGCTCCTGTCGGGCACCGAAAGCGCGGAGACCCCGTTCTGGTCGCCCGATAGCCGATGGGTGGGTTTCGGCCAGGACGGCAAGCTGAGAAAGATCGATATCCAGGGTGGTCCACCGGTGGCCATTGCGGATCTGGCGGGCCCTTTGCGTGGGGGAAGTTGGAATGCGCAGGGAACGATCGTACTCGGTGTCATTGGTGCCAGGCCGGTTTTTCGAGTGGCGGCAGCAGGAGGGAAGACGGCGCCCGTAGTGGACGGCGCTGGTCTCCACCCCTGGTTCCTGCCGGATGGGCGTCACTTCCTCTATATGCAGGGAAGGCGTTTGACCGGGCGCCGAGGCGCGTCAGAGGTTGAGCAGCGGGAACAGGGAGAATCCATTAAGATTCTGGCCGGTTCCATCGACGAGCCACAAAAGCCGGGGAAAGTAGTGGCGCAAACCAATTCCCCCGCGGTCTACGCCCAGGGACATCTACTGTACCTGATGGGGAATACGTTGATGGCGCAACCGTTTGACCCGGACCGTCTGGAAACCCGGGGTGACCCAGTCCCTGTCGTGGAAGGTGTTCCCACCTTTGCCTCTTTCTCGCGGATCCCGGGATTTGCGGTTTCCCCCGGAGGGTTGCTGGTGTACCAGACAGGGGCCTCCGGGTCGCGATCCCGGCTGGTGTGGAAAGACCGCAAGGGGAACGAGTTGGGCACTCTCGGACAGCCCACAGGCCTGATCGGTGGCATTGACTTGTCGCCGGACGGGAAACGGCTAGCAGCGTCGATTGTGGAAGGCAATTCCAGAAATGAAGATATCTGGATTTACGATGTCGCCCGGGGCATCCCTACCCGGTTTACCTTCGATCCTCAGAATGACCGGAGCCCTGTGTGGTCGGCGGACGGCAACACCCTGTATTTCAGTTCCAATCGCAAGGGCCCTTACGACTTGTTTCGCAAGTCATCCAATGGCGCCGGAACGGAGGAAATCCTGCTCCAGGGAGGGGATCCTAAGTTAGCGCAAAGTGTGTCGCCCGACGGCCGGTGGCTGCTCTATTATCAATCGGCAGAGAAGACCAGGCAGGATATCTGGCTTCTGCCTTTGACGCAGACGGAGAGCCCGGCAAAGGCAGCGCCGCGCCTCTTTCTCCAAACCCCGTTTGCCGAACAGTACCCCCAATTCTCGCCAGATGGAAAATGGGTGGCGTATCAATCGAACGAGTCCGGGGAGATCCAGGTGTATGCGGCTCCGTTCCCCGGGCCAGGCGGCAAGCGCCAGATCTCCAACGCCTCAGGATACCGGACACGATGGCGACGTGACGGCAAGGAGGTTTTCTACGTCACAACCGACGGGCAGCTCATGGCTGCTGAAGTCACTGCCCGCACCGGATCGCTGGAGGTTGGCCGCGTGCAGAAACTGTTCGAGGGCATCGTGATTGGGCGCGGCTTCACATACGACGCCACCGCCGACGGACAGAAGTTTCTTGTGGTGGACGACGGCGCTGGTCCCACCTCCGCGCGCCCGTTGACGCTGCTTTCCAATTGGACCGCGACGCTGAAGAAGTAGCGCCAGAACAATTGACAGCGTGGCAGCGGCACTGGACTTGCTACTCTGAATATGGAAGTGAACCCGCCTTTGCGAATGGGGTTCTTGGCCTCTCCACTTTCTCTCACGGTTTTTCTCTGTTGCGGGGCTCTGCGCCGCCGGTGACGCCCGCAACCTCTCGTGCGTATTCCGTGTTGATAGGATAGTAACCAAGAGAAAGGGTGAATCATGTCTCCTCGTTCTGCGTCCACGCTGGCTGTATTGCTCTGTACGGGGGTGTTGCAGGGGCAGCCGTCGCTGTCCCCGGTCATCGACCAGCGCGGGGTGATCAATGCCTTTACGCAGACGCCGGCGCCCTCGACAGTTTCTCCTGGCGGCATTATTTGGATCAAAGGACTGAATCTGGGACCCGCCGCGGGAGCAACCGCGAGCGGACTGCCCCTCCCCGTCGAAATCGGCGACCCGCCAGTACGGGTTCTCATTAACGGCCGGCCAGCACCTCTTTTTTCCGCCGATCCGTCGAAGATCGTGGCGCAGGTGCCTTTGGAAACCGGCAACGGACTCGCCAATGTGGTGGTCCGCCGAAACGGCGTAGACAGCCGCATCGCGCGTATCAACGTGGTGGCTCTCCTGCCCGGACTCGAGACCAGAGATGAGAGCGGCTTCGGGGAACTGAAATCGACGAAAAGCGGGAACAAACTCACCTTCCAGGCAACAGGACTCGGGGTGACCGAGCCGCGAACGGCGACCGGCGCGGCAGCTTCCGCGGACAGTCCCGCACGCCCCCGAGCCAACTTCGACGTTCACGCCGGCGGGATTCTCGTCGAATCCGACATCCGCGCTTCAACCACCGTCCCGGGCCAGTTCGATATCACGGTCACTTTGCCCGAAACAGTGCGTCCAGGAGACACTCTGACGTTGTCCGGGAACGGCCGTATCGCAAACCTGGCCACGCATGAGCGGGCTTCTCAAGTGGAAACCACATTCGTTCCCCTTCCCAGCGGTGCTCCGGATATCCGCGCGATGGCGAGTTCCGATCTTCGCGGCGGATTTCTCATCGCCAGCGCCGCGCGCACAGAGGAAGGCTGCTATCCGAGCGTCCTTTTTGATATCCGGGAAAAAACAGCCTCCAATATCAGCGGCTGCCTGACGGCGGCCAACCGGAATGCGCAAACACCTGTGGTCGCCGCGAACGATTCCGCTACATTGGCCGCCTTCGTCGGTCCGCCTCAGGGTAATGGAACTCCCGGCCAGCCGGTCAGCAACAAGGTGATGGTGTTCCGTCCGTCGGCGAAACCCATGGGGGTTGACTTGCCGCTAACCGCGACGCAGTTGTTGGGAGTGGATGGAACTAACATCGCAGCAGTGGCGGTGGGAGCGGCCGGAACCCCTCCGCAGGTAGCCACTATCAACACCGTGACCGGCGAGGTTTCCGAAGGCGGCCTGACCGGGATCATCGGGGGGGGCGGGGCAGGTGGAGGCGGGGCTGGTGGCGGCATCGCGATCAACATACTCAACCTTCGCGTCGACTTGGGCGGCGGTCTCGACAAAGTGCTCACACCACCCGCGGCGGTGGCTCCAGGGCAGCTTATTGTGCTGGTGGGCGACGATAGCAACAATCCGACAGCCGCGAAGATCGCGGTTTTGAACCAGCAGGGCGAAGTGACGGCGTCTCGCGACTACCCGGCCGACTGGCTTCCGATGGTGATGCCCACTGTGCCCGCCAATCCGAACCAGCCCATCGGCGGTCGGCCAGAGCTTCCCGGTGTTATCGTCAACCCGTTCCGCGTTGGTAACTTCACCGACGGGCAGACGCGCACTGTTTACTTCGTCTCGCGCAAAGCCGACGACTCCGCCAACGGCCTGGTTGCGGTCGATGTGAATAATGCCAAAGCGATCCCAACTCCGGCGCGCACGTTCATTCCTGGCTGTTCCAACGTTGCCCAAGCTTTCTCCATAGAGACGTCGCGCCGGTTGATCTACTTCGCCAGCAACACACTGACGAGGACCTATCAAGCCACCTGCAACGCCGTTGGCTTTCTATCCTTCGATCTCACCTCGCAACAGTTCACCACTGTCGAGCTGAGCGGTAGCGGGCAGGTGAACGCCACAGGCGGTGGCAGCGTCGACATCAACGATTTCGTCCTCACAGCCAGCACCGGTGGGGACACTCTCTACGCCATCGACGGCGTCACGCAAACCAGTTACCGGTTCGACCTGCCGCAAGGCGTGGTGGGCATCGCGGGGATTGCTGCATTTCCACAATTAGGCATCGCAGTGGGAGTTGGCCGCCAGCGAGTGAACGGGGACGCCGGCTTCCTGATTCTCGACCTGGAACGCGTGGAAACACGACAGCTCCTGTTGCCGGACGGGTTCGCGCAAGTCCAGCTACTCGGTATTCTCACCGCTTCGCGAAAGCTCGTGGCTCGCGGCACCAAGACCAACAACGCCAGTTCGCAGTACCTGATTTACGATCTCGCCAGTGGCGAAGTTACTTTCGCGGACAACCCCGACGGCGTGACCTTCGTTGCCCAGGTTCCGGTTCAGCAGCCGGGCGGCGGCGGACAAGGCCAGGGGCAGGGACAGGCCGCTCCACCAATGCAGCGGTTGAACGTCAAGGCGAACTCGATTGAAGCGGTCACCTTTGGTGCCGACCGCCGGGCAAACGGCGCGATCCTCATTCGCGTGCCGTAGGATCAGAACAGCTTCAATATCGCCGCTTCCAGCACCTTCAGGTCCACCTCGCCGACAAAGAACCGGACCTTCCTGCCCGTCTTGTCATATAGGATGGAAGCCGGCAGCGCGCCGGACCATTTCGGTTCCACTGCGTTGATGAACGCATCTTCGTTGGCGGCCTTGCGCAGATAGCGCGGCTCGGGAACCCTCGTCTTGTTGAGGAATTCGATAGCCTTGGCTTCGTCTTCCGGCTCGTCGGCGGACACGGTGATCAGCACCAGCCCTTTGGCCTTCAGACGCTCCTGCATCTGCACCAGCGCCGGCATTTCCTTTCGGCAGGGAACACAGTAGGTGGCCCAGAAGTTCACCAGTACCACCTTGCCCTTGTGCCCCGCCACCATCTTGGCATAGCCTGACTCCGTGACAGGGGCAAGCCCAGCGGGCAGCCCGAGGACCGCCGTCAGAAACATAATGGAGAGTATACGAATCAAGTTTTCCTCACACGCTTGATGGTGCACCCGAACGCCTTCGCTTCGGGCCTGGCTACGGGTTTGCCCGCCAGCACCGCGTCCACCGCATCTCGCAGCAGGTGCGCCTTGATACGGGCAATATTGCGCGCATCGTCGATGGGGCCGTGGTAGCGAACAACGCCCTTCGAATCGAGAACGAAGGCTTCCGGCGTGACCGAGGCCTTCAGACGGTCAGCAACGGCGTTCGCGCTGTCAATGAAGACCGGGAATTCGAACTCCGCGTCGCGAGTATGTTTCTCGATCTGATCTTTGGGTTCATTCTGGTTGGCGTTCGCCACCAGAACCTGAACACCCTTGAGCGAGTATTCCCGATGAAACCGAGCAATTCGTTCGTTGTACTCGTTGGAAATGGGACAGATAGTGGAATAGAAGACCACCACGGTGGTTTTGCCTGCAACGGGGAATGTGTGACGTTTACCTGATAGGTCACTGAGGTTGAGAGCGGCAGGCTGCGACGCCGCCAAGGCTCCCAGTGATAGAAGCGCGCATGCGTTCCTTCGCGTCAGCGTGTTCACTTCTTCTTCGGTTCCAGCTTCAGATTGATGACCGGATTCTTCCGCGAATCGAACACACTCAGCGTCTTTACCGAACTGGCGGTGCCCTTCCGATCCGCCTTCACCTGGTAGTCCACATCGGAGCTCAGCCCGTGGAACTGATACGATCCGTCCTCTTTGGTGATGAACGACCGCACCTGGAGCGACTTCGTATCCTTGAGTTGAACCACCGCACCTTCGGCATTGTTGTCAGCCTCGTCCTTGACTACGCCGGTGAGACTGCGGGCTTTGCTCTCGTCGTCTTTGTTCTTCTTCTCCCCTTGGAAAATCGGGGGCGTCTTCTGCTGCGGGACTATCTGTGCCGTCAGCATCGCTGCTCCGCCGCAAAGCACTGCAATCGCGAAAAGATCTCTGGTTCTCATAAGTCACTCCCGGGCGTTGGTGGCCGGATTCGGAACCGGTTTCAACGTATAGAAAACGTCCTGCCGCTCCTCGCCGTTGATGAAAACCTGACTTTTTTCCGGCTGGTACCCAGTGGCCTGAACGCTCACAGTATAGCGCATGGGCACGCCTGGAACTCTGAAGCTGAACTCACCGCGGCTGTCGGAGATGGTCCTCATCTTCTTCCCTGGTTTGTTAGATGCTTTCCCCTCGGGTTGTGGTTCCAGAGTAACCTCAACGCCGGGAAAGGAAAGACCAGGATCGCGGAAAACCGTTCCGCTGATGATGGCGGGTCCCGGTTTTGATTTCGAGGGTTTTGCGGGTTTCTTTTGGGAGCGCTCTGTTGAAGCCGGATTCGTCCCGGCGGAGGGCTGGGATACCTGCGCCTGCTGAACGAAAGGGAACGTCAGAAAAAGCGACCCCGCCACGGATAGCAGCACCTTCCCCGCCTTGCTACCAGTCTTCTCCTTCCTCATCCTCTTCTTCTTCCTCGTCTTCGTCTTCGTCGAAGTCATCGAAATCCTCTTCATCCTCATCGTCGAGGTCGTCGTCGGACTCCAGTTCCAGAGGGTCGACGCTCACCACACGGAGGCTGGCGCCACATTCATCACAACTGATCGGATCCCCTTCGTCCAGATCTTCTTCGTCCACATCGATCATTGCATCACAGTTAGGGCAAGAGACCATTTTCCCGTTCCTCCAAAGAAACCTCTAACAAAGCTCGAACAAACCCAACCGCCTGAATCGCGGCCCGGCGCATCATCAGACACCCATCTTTTTGTATCCGAAAGGGGCAGACGAATGCAATCCCGAGATCCTATTTTTTTGCCAATTTTCTTCGCGTCGTCGGCGGCACAATTCCTTTCAAACGCAGATACGTAAACATCTGAGCCCGATGCGTCAATTCGTGCTCCTTGACGAACTGTAGCATCTCCAGCCGCGTCATGCGCTGCCCCCCGATACCATTGATCATTTGCGCAAAGAATTCCGCCGGTTGAGCCGACAGAGCATCGCGCAGACGGTCCCCGGAAGCGCGCATCGCCGCGGCCAGTTCCGTGCCAGGCGCAGCCGCCGCCAAACCGGAATCATAAGCCTTGAACTTCTCCCGCACACTCGGTGCGCCGAAGTCCTCTTCTCCATCCAACAGCAGACCCACCAGCGCGTTGCCCGCTTCGAGAATGTGGCGCGCGTTTTGCCGGTAGGACATCAGCCCTTCGGCGGGCGTGAAATCGAGATCCTCCTGAGGGAAATCCTCGACGGCCTGGGCGGCGTCCGTGCGCACCGTCTTCCAGGATTGTAGAAACGATTCGAGTCGAACCATAGCTTCATATTGAAGCATGCCCGGCGAATCACGTGGGGAGGTTGGTACCCTGTCAGAAAGGGCGGCTTGCATGGCCGCCGGATTCCCGAGGAGAACCCCCTTGCCGAACGTTGACGCTATTTCCGATCCCCGTGCCCTGATCGAAACCGAGGAACGCTGGGGGGCGCATAACTACCATCCGCTGGATGTCGTGGTGGATCGCGCCCAGGGCGCCTGGGTGTATGACATCGAAGGCCGCCGCTACATGGACTGTCTCAGCGCCTACTCGGCAGTGAATCAGGGACATTGCCACCCGGCGATCCTCGATGCTCTGCGCGATCAGGCCGCGCGCGTCACCCTCACCTCGCGAGCATTCCGCAATACGCAGCTTCCCTTGTTCTGCCAGGAACTGGCCGCGCTCTGTGGGGGTGTCGAAGCCGGCATGGAAATGGTGCTGCCCATGAACACTGGCGCCGAAGCGGTGGAGACCGCGTTGAAAGCTGCGCGCCGCTGGGGCTATACCGTCAAGGGCATTGCCTCCGACCGCGCCGAAGTAATCGTCTGTGAGAACAACTTCCACGGCCGCACGACAACCATCACGGGCTTCTCCACCACCGGGCTTTATCGCGACGGTTTCGGACCGTTCACTCCGGGATTTCGCGTGATCCCCTTCGGCGATCTCGAAGCCTTGCGCGCAGCCATTTCGCCACAAACCTGCGCATTCCTTGTCGAGCCCATCCAATGCGAGGCCGGAATCCTCATGCCGCCTGATGGCTACCTGCGTGCCGCGGCCCAGCTTTGCCGCGAGCGCAACGTCCTCTTCATTGCCGATGAGATTCAAACCGCGCTTGGCCGCACCGGCCGCATGTTCGCCTGCGCGCACGAAGGCGTCGCCCCGGACGTTTACGTGTTAGGAAAAGCGCTGTCGGGCGGAGTGTATCCGGTGTCGGCAGTCGTTTCGCGGCGTGATGTTCTCGGCGTCTTCCGCCCCGGCAGTCACGGCAGCACGTATGGCGGTAATCCGCTCGCCTGCGCGGTGGCGCGCGCCGCTCTTCGTGTCATCACCGAAGAGCGCTTGTGCGAACGCTCGGCCGAATTGGGCGCGTGGCTGCTGGACCAGTTGCGCACACTGCGGCACGCCGAAATCCGCCAGGTGCGCGGCAAGGGCCTGCTTGCGGGCATCGAAGTGAGGGGTCTCGCACGGCCGTTTTGCGAGCAGCTCAAGGATCTGGGAGTATTGTGCAAGGAGACGCATGATTCGGTGATCCGCCTCGCGCCGCCGCTCATCGTAAGCAGCGAGGACCTCGAGTGGCTGGTGGCCCGGCTGCGCACCGTTTTCGCGGGTTAGTAGCGAATGAGGAAACAAACTCCGGGACGCATCGGCGTTTTCGGAATCGGCCTGGCGGCCTACTGGCCGCAGTTCCCCGGATTGCGGGAACGATTGCAATCCTACCAATCGGAAGTGGAAGCGCGCATCGCCGGATTTGGTGTCGAGGTGATTTCTGCCGGTCTGGTGGACTCCGCGCCGGAAGCCGTCCAGTCGGGCCAGCGCTTCGCCTCCGCCGGGCTCGATCTGCTGATCTGCTACGTGGGTACCTACGCTACGTCGTCGCAGGTGCTCCCCATCGTGCAGCGGTCCCGCATTCCGGTACTGATCCTGAATCTGCAGCCAGTTGCCGCTCTCGACTATGAGAACACCAGCACCGGCGAGTGGCTCGCCAATTGTTCCGCCTGCTGCGTGCCCGAGCTGTCGAACGCGTTTGCCCGCGCTCGTGTCGCCTTCCGCGTGGTCACCGGAACCCTTCGCGACGATCCCGTGGCCTGGACCGCGATTGAAGATTGGTGCAAGGCCGCGGGCGTGGCCGGCGCATTGCGCACCAGCCGTATCGGATTCCTGGGACACACCTATCCCGGCATGCTCGATATGTACTCCGACTTTACGATGATCAGCGCACAAACCGGAGCCCACATCGAAGTGCTGGAGATGTGCGATCTCGATCAATGCGTCCAATCCGTCACCGCGGAAGAAACAGCGGCCAAGCGCCGCGCCACCGAGACCGTATTCGACATCGAGAATGCTAACAGCGAGGATCTGGATTGGTCGCTCCGTGTGGCCGCCGGTCTGGATCGCATGGTAAGCGAGTTCCAACTGGACGGACTCACCTACTACTATCGCGGACGCGAAGGCAATCCCTACGAGCGTCTCGGCGCCGGCCTGATCCTTGGCAACTCACTGCTCACAGCGGCGGGCATTCCCGCCAGTGGCGAGGGCGACCTCAAAAACTGCGTGGCCATGATGATCCTCGACCGCCTCAACGCCGGCGGCAGTTTCACCGAATTCTACGCCATGGACTTCCGCGAAGGCTTCCTGCTGATGGGGCACGACGGCCCCGGGCATCTCGCCATCAGCGGCAAGCGGCCAGTGCTTCGCGGGCTCGGCCTGTATCACGGCAAACGTGGTCACGGCGTCAGCGTCGAGTTCAGCGTCAGGCCAGGTCCAGTCACCCTGCTCAGCGTGACCCAGACCGCAGAAGGCTCGCTCAAGCTGATCACCGCTGAAGGCTCTGCCGAGGAAGGCCCGACGCTCCGTATCGGCAACACGAACACGCGCATCCGCTTTCCGATGGGTCCCCGCGAATTCGTAAATGCCTGGTGCCATGAGGGTCCGACCCATCATTGCGCATTGGGCGTGGGTCACTGCCAGACCTCCATCGCGAGGTTGGGAGAGCTGATGAATCTACCGGTGGTGAATATTTGCTGACGGAACTACTTGGCTGTTCCGTAAATCTTTACACTGATATCACCGGCGCGGCCTGTGACACTGTTGCCTTCGATGTCGATGATCCTGAGGCTCCACGTGCCCGTCGAATCCTCGCCCCAATGCCGTACTGACATGAAGCCGTAGTCTTCAAAGTTCTCGCCGTCATCGGGAACGCGGTTGTTGACGATGCTGCGCATCCCCGATGGAGAAGTCAGCAGGAACCCGATGTCGCTCCGCTTCTTATGAAGCACGTTTACTTTGAACTCCACCGATTCCACCCGCAGGTTCGGCTTTGTGGAGAAATCGAAAGTGTAGACGGCGCCATTGATGGAACCGTCGGGAATCGCCTTCTCTTCCGCGGATTCGAGTGACACGCTGGTGAGGGGACCGAGGTTGCTCCACTCCTTCGCGGCATCGAGCGCGGCCGCAACGTTCAGCAACCCTGCTCCAAAGGAATGACTGAACGAGATCCCGGCCTTGTTAGTGACAAAATCGTCCCCACCGGAAAGCCCCGTCCGCGTCGCGGTACGCATGAGGATCTCTTTCACATCCCGGTACCCAAGCCCGGGGTTCGCCTCGAGCAACAACGCCGCGGCACCCGATACCTGAGGGGCAGCCGCCGAGGTCCCGTTGAAGGCGTCCGTGTAATGCACCGGTGCTTCCGACGTCTCGAAGTCTTCGTGCAGCTTCGCGTGGGCTTCATCTCCCGCATTGTTCGTGGTCCAGATCATCTCCGGTGGAGCGGACTCTCCGCCCAAAGCCGATATCGCCACGTTGATGCCGCCTTCGCCGTAGGAACTCGGTTCGCCTTTTTTGTTCACTGCACCGACGCCAATCACAAACCGCGATCCCGCGAATTCGTCGTAGCTCGACTCGTCCCCGTCGGCGCGGCCGTTGCCGGCCGAAACACAGAACACCGTCCCCAGGCCATCGCGATAGGTAGTGGCGGCCTTCTCGATGGCGGCTGCCTGCAGCGGCCCCATGCGTCCGGTGGCTTTGCCGTCGTCGGCAGGTCCCCAGGAATTGCTGGAAACGTGAGTCACCAACCCGCCTGGCTGCCACGCCAGCGCCTCGGCCGTGTCGTCGTCTCCTGACTCACCACCGATGATCCGCAGGCCCATCAAACGCGCCTCGGGAGCGACACCAATCACGCCGAGATTGTTGAAGCCCGTTGCCGCAATCAACCCCGCGCAGGCGGTACCGTGATTCTCGTCCGCCTTTGCCGGCGACGGATCGTCCTTCGGCCCGTCCTTGTAATTCTTGTGATAGCCCGAGTTCACCGGGTAGGCGTTGCCGGACAGGTCCTCATGCTTCACATCGAGTCCGTCATCCACCACCGTGATGTTGATGCCCTTGCCGGTGGCGACGTCCCAGGAAGCATTCATACGAATTCCCGGCCCTTCATTGGCCAGGTGCCACTGGTTCCCATAGAGCGGATCATTCACCGCGCGTTTGAGCGTACCGGACGCCTGCTTCTTCTCAAACAGCCGGGCGAACACGGGAGCGAACTCCCACTTGCCCGCCTTCGTCATCTCCTCCACCGCATCGAACGCGGCATACGGATCGGCATACTGCACCAGAACCCATCCCTTGATCAGGCTCTCTTTCTTTGACTGCGCCTTGGTCGATTCGCGCAGGGCCACCCATTGCTCGTCGTTGTCCAGCTTCACCAGCAACTTGTCCGTCATGACGCGGCGGGCGCTGGCGCGTCGCGCCGACGGGTTTTCGGCGCTGTCATAGAACACCGGCGCCGTCGAGCGGATGGACTCCACTTTCGACTTTCCGCTACGCAGAGATTGAACCGCCGTGCGGGCCGGGCCGGCCAATGTGACCACGAATCCCGTATCCCCGGATTCGATTACAGATTTTGATTGGCTTCCGAGAGATTGCCGCACTTGGGCAATGGCCGGCTTGCGCTCCGCACCGGAACGAACCGCTACGTACGCTTCGTTCGGAGCAAACTCTACACGAGTGCGCTTTCCCCCATCGGAAAAAGTAAACGTCTGTGACATCAGCGGCAGCAGCGCCGAAAAGAGCAATCCAATGAACTTGATCACTTTGCGTGTTCCCCTCTTTGCCTACGGGACGAACCCTGTGTAACGATACGTGTGATCTTGAGGCGTAAGGAAAACACGCACCCACAGTCCCAGAAGCTTTATAGATTATGGATGAATGTGTTACAGAACGTCAAACAGACTACCGCCGTCGCACATCCACGCTACGCACCCTGCCGGAACTAAAGTCCACGGAACACGAGAAAGAGAACCGGTCCGTGTCGCCACGACGCCTGGCGTCCACACTACCGATGATCCAATCATTCCGCCCAGGGTTGTTGTCTGGAATTACGCGGTCGAACCGGATCCCCCGGTAGCCGTCGCGATCTAACTTCTGCGAGACGGCCTCCTGACAGATCGCGATGGCCTTTTCCGCTGTGAATCGCGAAGGAGGACCACTTGGCCCGGACCCGTACCCCGGTCCCCGGCCCGGTCCGCCATAGGACCCGCCGCCACGCCATTCCAGATCGAACGTGTAGCCCTCACGTCCACCCTTCGGATCATCGAGCCGCACCACCGCCCAGCCGCGGTTGCTGCGAGGATCTCGGATCAGAGTCTGCCGTCCGCGACCATCAATTCCACGAAACCGGAAATCCGCCATGTCCCTCGGCATCGGGGACGAGCATTCGAAGCGCCGCCAGACTGCGCGGCTTCCGGAGAGCGACCGCAACCGTCCCAAGTCCCCGGAGATTTGCACTTCCGCACTGTCGTCGATGTCCACTTCGATGGTGCACTTGCCATCTGGTCCGCCGCCTCCGCGGATGTGGGCTCTCATTTCTGAGTCAGGCTGCGCCTGCGCCATCGCCCCTCCGACTATCAAAATCGCCAGCGTGTTGAGTTTCATGGGTTGATCCTCTCTCGCCTCGTAAGACGCCAGGCGGCGCGCGAGGGTTCCGCTAAGTATATGAAAAATCGCTAATCTTTGTTAGTGTAGCAGGATGCGCGTTCTTCCCACCTCCCGAAACAGAAAGCAGGGGAAGTGCCTGCTGCAACTTCCCCTGCACGGTGCTTGAAAAACGCGCTTAGGGGGTAACGCTACCTCCGGCGCATGTCGACAGTACGCACTCTTCCGTCGTTGAAATCCACGGAACACGAGAAGGAGAACCGATCGTTATAGCCTCCTCGCCGCGCATCCACGGACCCCACGATCCAATCATGGCGTCCTGGATTGTTGTCGTAGCTGACCCCTTCAAAATACATTCCATAGTAGCCATCGCGTTCCAAACGACGCGAAACGGCATCCTGGCAGAGCCCAACTGTGCTCTCGCTCAAGACACGCGTCGGAGCGGGCGACAGAGGTGGAACGTACCCGGAGCGGTCAGAGGATGCTGCGCCGCGCCATTCGAGGTCGAAAGTGTAGCGTTCCCGTCCCCCGCGCCGGTCTTCGATGCGCACTACAGCCCATCCCTGGTTGATACGGGGATCGCGAAGAAGCACTTGTTGGCCGCGGCCATCGACGCCACGGAATCGGAAATCTGCCATGTCGCTCGGCATTGGCGATGTGCATTCGAAACGCCGAAAGGCGGATATTCCGCCGGTGAGCGACCGCACTCGTCCAATGTCGCCGGCAATCTGGATTTCGGCTGTATCATCCACTTCAACTTCGATTGTGCATTTGCCGTCCAGGCCGCCCCCGCCACGTATGCGGGCCATCATCTCAGAAGATGGTTGTGCCTGCGCCAGAACGCCGGACAGGATCAAAACTGCTAGAACCGTGTGTTTCATACTGCTGGTCCTTTCTCATGTTTGGTAAGACGGTCGTCTTCCGAACAAGGTTCCCGCAAGTATATGAATAATCGGTACTTAGACTATTGCCTTGCGTCTTCATGGCGCTCCCGCTTGTAGGGCGAGGAGATGTAAGGCTTGGCAAGCCGCGCGGCGTCGGAGTCCGGAGCTAGCGCGACCGCGGCCCGGTAGGCTTCCACTGCCCGCGGGCGATTCTTCTTCATGTCAAAACACTGGCCGAGACGAAGGTACGCATTAGTAGCGGTGTTCAAGTCGAGTCCCTTGACGTGCGCGGTTGCTTTCAGAAGCTCAGCGATCGCCTCATCGTAATCGCGATACCAGAACAGCAGCGTACCACGCGCAGCGTTTATCTTCTCCTCCGGCAGCGCCGCAAGACCGGGAGACCCCGTAGCCTTCAGCTTCTCCAGGTCCAAAAGGCTTTGTAGTGCGCTAGCCTTGTCGCCGAGGTCACCGTACATCTGCACCATTTCCAACCGCAGCAGGTAGTTGCGCGGGTAAAGCTGCAGTAGATCTTTCAACAGTGGAATCGCTTCAGCCGCGCGTCGTTCCCGGCGGTAGGCCACCGCCAGCAGCACTTTGGCGTCGGACTTGTTCCCGTTGCCTTTCTCCGCCACCTCTCGCAACGTACGGATGCCGCCTTCCTTGTCGCCGCGAAACCCAATGATGAACCCAAGCATTTTATACGTCCACGGCAGACTCCCGACAACGTAATCATGCACGCCCTGGACGAGTCGCGCGTCGATGAAATCCGGCTTCTGCTGCGTGACCCGCTGGTGCAGCTTACGCGACGCTGTCGAGTCCCGCAGCGCATCAGTCCATGCCTTCTTCACCAGAAAAAGGAAATTGCCGCGCAGCCCGATTGCGACACCCTGCGCGTAGAGCGCGCGAATGTCCTTCGGATTCTTGTCGAGCACCGCTTGAGTAAGCCCAATCGACTTCGCTATCGACTCCTCGAACACCCGCTGATCTTCCACCCTCGGCTTCAACCTGTCACGGTGGATAAATGGGTTGTTCCCGGTGACGAGTTCGCTCTCCAACGCTCCCGAGCGCAGCATCTCACGATACAGAATCGCCTGCGCCAGGTGATTGTAAGGCTCCGGATCGTTGGGAGCCGCTTTCACCGAGGCCTGGAAAATCTCCACCGCCTGATCGAACTCCAAGTTGTAGAAATGATCAAATCCCTTTACAGAGAGGTCATCGCATACAGCTAGTCCAGTCGAGACCATCAACAGTCCCCAGATTCGGAGCAGGTAGGAAGCACGCACTACTCCTGATTGTAAATGCTCTCGAAGCGCGGGGATATGGATCGTTCATCGAGTGCAGACCAAAACGTGGAGTTTGCTACCGGGTCCGGCAATTTTTTCCAGCGCGTACCCCTCTGCCGTGGGTTTAACTCCATGTATCTTCGTTGCCCGGATTTGGCATCGGGCTTGCCTCTCTCTAAGTAATCAGGACTAAAGCGACAACATCAAAGGAGATGACATGACGAAAATGAAGAATGTACTCGGCGTGTTAACAGCAGTGGTCTTGATGCTGGCTCCCTTGCTGGCGGCGACAATCTCCGGGAAGGAAACCAGGAAAATCAATGATCGCTTGGAAGAAGCAAAAGTAGTGCTGGAAGAAATCATGAGGTCCGGCGATTCCGCCATCCCGGAGAGCCTGCTCAAACAGGCCCATTGCGTAGCTGTGGTGCCAGGCGCAAAGCAAGGCGGCTTCATCGTCGGCGCAAAGTTCGGCAAGGGGTTTCTCACCTGTCGTGACCGTGATGGTCGAGGCTGGAGCGCACCCGCCAATCTGCGGGTGGAAGGCGGCAGCATCGGCCTGCAAATCGGCGGTGGTGAAACCGACCTCGTCCTCCTGGTGATGAACGAATCCGGTGCGGACCGCCTCATGAGATCCGAGTTCAAAGTGGGCGGTGAAGCGTCCGCGATGGCTGGTCCTGTGGGCCGCTCCATAAGCGCCGAAACGGATGCCTTGATGCGTGCTGAAATGCTCAGCTACTCACGCTCCCGCGGCTTGTTCGCCGGAGTCAGTCTGCAAGGCTCCACCTTACGTGAGGACCGCGACGCCAACCGGGCTCTCTACGGTGTAGCGCTCCATACTCCGCAGATCGTCCGCGAAAGGAAAGCCTCGGTACCACCGGCCGCCCAGCCTCTGGTCGCCCTCCTCGGCACTTACTCGCCCATGGAAGCCCGCTAGCAAGGAACGCTTGTGCAGAATTGGACAGACGAGTTCCCTGACGTGCTGCCCCCAGTGCAGGAATCCGCTCCTGCTCTGGTAAGCCAGGCAGTGCAGTTGCTTGATGTGGACCGGATCGACTCGGAGTGGCTGGAGAATGCCCTTTGCTGGGTGCTGGAGGCTAGCCGGGAAAAACACAATCTGCACCTGATGGCGCTGGAAACCGCCATCCGCCAGCACCCGGCAAGCCAGGAGGTGATCACCGCGATTGCCCATGCGGTCCGCCACCTCCCCCTGACACGCTTCCTTGCCGAAACCGGCATCCCCGACCATCCCACGGTATGGAAGGAAGCGGGCCGCCGCGCCGTAGACAAGGTATTCGCCAAGCAGGAATCGGCCAGCGATCTCCATTCGCTGCTCGACAGACTGCCGCTCACCGAGCAGGACGTCGACTGGCTGGAATCCCTTCCGGAACAGCGGATGGCATTCTGGAGACCGGTGATGCCTGTCCTGGACCCGCACCTGCGTGACGCGGTCCGGTTGCTCGCCTACCGCATCGCAGGCGTCGCGCTGAGCCGCGAACTGCTCGCCTTGCAGCCCGAGTTCGGAGACGGTGATTCGCCATTCTATTCCCTCCCCCAATCGGCCGACTACTGGCTGAGCTACTCCGAGGATCCGCGTGCCCGCCTCGATTTTGAAGACCGGTTCGTCGCCTGCCTCCGCTGGCTTCGCGAATCCCACCTGCGGTTGGATGACCGCGGTGTCTCCATGGATCTTGTCTTTCGCCTCGAATTGCTCGAGGCCCAGATGGAGCGCATGCGCAAACTGGTTTCGCTCACCACCGCAAACGGGAGCGGAACCGTACCCCTGCAACCCTTCATGGCGGATTTGGTGCGAGCAGGCGTGCGCCGCAAAAGCGTCCGTGACGCGATTTCCGCGGCCCTGCGCCGCCTCACCCGCAAAGTAGTCGAGCACACTGGAGAAACGGGCGAGCACTACGTCGTTAACAGTTGGGGAGAGTGGAAAGCGATGTTCCGGGCCGGCTCCGGTGGCGGGCTTGTTACTGTCGGAACCGCAATCGGAAAGTTCCTTGTGGCCGCACTGCATCTCGCCCCCGGCGCCACCGGAACGCTCCTCTGGGCCGACTACGCCGCTAGCTTCCTGGCGATGCAGTTCTGTGGATTCAGCTTGGCCTCCAAGCAGCCTGCCATGACCGCATCCGCCTTGGCGAAAGGCATGGAGCTTGACAACGGCACGGACGAAGAAGTCGCGCTCATCGCTGCCATCTGCCGGTCGCAAACGGCCGTCACCCTCGGCAATCTCCTGATTGGGATTCCTGCATCCTTCACCGTGGGAATGCTTTGGAGTTGGATGACCGGTGGTGGCGCCGTAAGCGTTGACGAAGCCCGCCACACGGTGGAAGGTCTGCAGGTGTTCTCCGCCTGGAATCTGGCTCCATTGGCGGCACTGACTGGTGTTTATTTGTGGTTGGCGAGTCTGGTGGCCGGATGGGCCGCCAACTGGTCAAACTACCGCCGTTTCCCGGAGGCCGTTGCCACAAGCCGCCGTCTCCGGGTGTGGCTTGGCCACGACGCGGCTGTCTGGCTGGGCGCGCGAATCCGTCAACATTGGAGCGGCGGAATCAGCATGGTCTCGCTCGGTTTCTTCCTCGGCTTCGTTCCGATGATCTGGATGTTCATTGGCTTCGATCTGCCCGTGCGCCACGTCACTCTGCAGGCGGCTTCGTTTGCTATTGCCGGCGAACGGCTCTGGTGGGACGGCCTGCTGCACCGCGACGCCGTGGTGGAAGGGCTCACCGGAATCGCGGTGGTTGCCTTCTTCAATTTCGCGGTGTCGTTCTACCTTTCGCTGAAAACAGCGATGCGCGCCCGTGGATTGGCCGCCGCTGACCGTCGCCATTTGTGGAAGGACCTATGGAGTAGTTTCCGTGAAGCACCGGGCAGATTTCTGTGGAGCGAAAGGCTCCCGGAAGCCGCCTGCTTTGACCGCCTTCCCCATCCCCCTGACCCTTGACTCCCACCCATCTCTTTCACATAATTGGGTCGCCCGAATCCACTTCACGATGGGAGGCGGCCATGACCACCTGCCGCAAGTTCGCGTCTCTACTACTACTCATTTCCCTCTTTGCTTTTCTCGCCGGCTGCGGCGATTCCGGCGGCACCTCCGCGCCGGCCGCTGCCAAGCCTGGAACCCCGGGGTTTTTCTGGGCCACAGCGAAAAACGCCTGGCAGAACGGCGACTACATTCGAACAACAGAGAATCTTGCCAAAATCACCGGCTCCGATAATGAATACCGCGCCCGCGCCCAAGCCTGGCTGCTCCTGCTGTCGAGCGGCTTGACACAAGGCTACATGGAGTCAGCCAGTGCCTTTGAACTCGGTGCGAAAGCGAGTCCGAAGAACGTCACGGCTCTTCGCAAACGCGCCAGCGCCGCCCGTTCAGCAGCCAAAGCCACCGCCATGCAATCCGTTGAAGCCCTCCACTTCTACACCGCCAAAATCAAGGATGAGAAACTCGCGCTCGACATCGGCCCACCCGCCGGGACCCTCAACGACCCTCCTGTTCTCCTCAAAATCATGAAGGGCATTGTGCCGCCCGATGCGGAAATCGAAGGCGCTCAATTGGCGATGCTCCAGAAAGGCGTCCTCGCCAGTGCGTGCCGCATCGCCGGAGCCCCCTCCAATCCCGCCAAGACCATTGAGATGTTCAAGCAGCAACCGTTTGAGATCTCCCGGCCGGTCTTCCTGCTCGGCATTGCCGCCGCCATGTCTGACCAGATGGCTCTCTTCGGTCCCAAGCAACTCGATGAACCGCTGCGTCAGAAACTGCTCGGCACCGAAGCGCTGGAAGCCGTCAAAGCTATTCCCGCCACCAAGGAATCAAAGGAACTGGAGAAAAAGCTCGAAAAAGCTGTCAAGCAAATCAAAGCGTCTTGATCGCGGGACGGGCCGTATCCCGCCGTTGCTTTCGCCGCACCCAGAAGATCACACCAATGCCTGTCAGCATCAGCCCCATGGTGCCCGGCTCCGGATTACTGCTCTGAATCAGGAGGTCCTGACCACCCACGCGAGTGAGTGCATACAGGTCATGTACGATCGGTCCGCTACCATTCAGGCTGCTCAGCATGGCCATCGCCGTAGCGCCAACAACCGGATCGTCCGCCGAGATCAGCCGGAAACTGCCGCCCGCAAGATCGAAAGTCCCACCTGCGTCGGATTCGATTTCCCAAATCGCAAGCTGCAACGCGCCGGCAATGGTGCTTCCGGAGCGCAGCACACCGCCGACCACGGCGGCACCGGGAAGCACGTTCAGATTGGGGCTGTAACGTCCAAGTAGCTCTCGAATCAGGTCGGCCTTCACGCCGCCGATTCCGCCCACAAAAGTGTTCGCCATCTCCAGCGCAACAACGTCAAACGTAGCTGTAGTTCCGAGAGAAGTGCTTTCCTGCAGTTCGATGCAATAGGAATTGAAGATGGTTGGGAAGTCGGGTGGCCCTACATAGGTGCCCCCAACCCGCTGATTGATGAAAGTGGATATCCGTGTCTGTTCCGTTGACGCGCCGCCGTTGGGAGACACTGTCACAAAGCCGTCTGTGAAACGGGTAATGTATTGCGCAGTGATGGTGGCCCCATGCAGAGAGCTCAGAGAGAAGAGAAAGAATGATGCTGTCCAAATCGCAGTCCTGTTCATGTTTCCAGCATAGGGTCCGACCGCGGATCGGGAAATCGTCAAAGCGTCCACATTTTTTTGGAAAAGGGCCTGTTCGGGCCGATGGGAAGCTCCATGCCGCGCGTACAGGGCGATCCCCCCTTGCGGGGGTTGGTCGTTAGGGACTATGGGTCTGGAGCGAAGGTACGCGTGGTCTGATAAGCTGCTGTTTTCATGCACACCCGTAGACATTTCCTCCAGCTTTCGGCTGCCGCCTTCGCCGCCGTCACCAGAGCGCAGGCACAACCGCGCCAGCCGAACCTGATCATCCTGTTCACCGATGACATGGGATACAGCGATCTGTCCTGCTACGGCAACCCGGTCATCCGCACACCCAACCTCGACCGCATGGCCGCTGAAGGCATCCGCTTCACTTCTTTCTACAGTGCCGCGCCGGTGTGCACACCCTCGCGCGTTGGCCTCCTCACCGGACGGCATCCTATTCGCGCCGGACAGCCCAACAACACCGGCCCCGACACTCGCGGGGGTTTGCCCTTGAGCGAGATCCTCTTACCCCAGGTTCTGAAGAAGATCGGCTACCGCACGATGGCGATCGGCAAGTGGCACCTCGGCCATCAGCCCAAGGAACAACTCCCCATCAGCCGCGGCTTCGACGAATGGTTCGGCTTGCCCTACAGCAACGACATGATCCCGCCATGGGTACAAACGAAAGTACCGCTCCGGGTTTACCGTAACGCCGACCCGGTGGAGGAAAGCCCTGATCAATCGAACCTCACCGAGCGGTACACCGCCGAGGCGCTGCGCTTCATCAAGGCTTCCGGCAATCAACCGTTCTTCCTATACATGCCCTACAACATGCCTCACTTGCCGGTGAGCGCCGGCAGCCGCGCAGGCCAGTCGCGCGCCGGCCTGTACGGCGACGTCGTCGAAACCCTCGACTGGTCGGTGGGCGAGATCCTCCGCACCTTAAAAGAACAGCGTATCGACAACAACACACTCGTCTGTTTCGCGAGCGACAACGGCCCCTGGCACAACCTGCCGCCACGCATGCTCGCCAAAGGAGTAGAGCCGTGGCACACCGGTACCAAAGGCGTGCTCCGCGGCTCTAAGGGAACCTCCTACGAGGGCGGCCAGCGGGTGCCTGGCATCATGCGCTGGCCGGGCGTGATTGCCCCCGGCCAAGTAACGGCCGACCCCGGCTCTACCCTCGACCTCTTCCCCACTCTGGTAAGCGCCGCCGGTGGCACTATGCCTTCGGATCGCAAGTACGACGGCTTCGACCTCATGCCGTTCCTCCGCCAGGGTGGACGCTCTCCGCGCAATGAGTTTTACTATTGCGTGGGGAAAACGTTGGAGGGCGTCCGTGAGGGCCCATGGAAATATCGTAAGGGCCGCTCCGGCGGCAGCGAGGGCAAACCCGAACTGTTCCATCTCGATTGGGACCCTGCCGAGATGTACAACCTCCACGACCGGCATCCCGACATAACCGCGCGCCTCTCGGAAAAGCTGAAGAAATTCGCGGCCGAAATCGGCGCCGACGTCGTGGTGTGAAAGGACGCCTGGCATGAACCGCCGTCAATTCTTTAGTACCTCGTTTCAGACCGCTTCTGCTCTGGGCCTTGCCCCGCAGGCCAGCGCGGCTACCAACGACCGCATCGAGCGCTCCCGCCAGGCTGCTCTTGATCTGCTGAAAGCCACGCCCAGTCAGATTCAACACGGTCTGGAACTCCACGCATCCTCGCTCGTCATGGAATCCTATGGGTTCTCGCCGCGCTGCGCGCTCGACGGCGACCGCATGAAAGCCGCCATCGAAGCCGGCGCCTCCGACATCGAATTGCAGGACCTCTCCGAAGAGATGCTCATGATCCGCGCTGTCTCCAGCGCCGCCGAAAGGCTGGAGTATGAAACCGGCTGGCGCGCATCGGGTCTCACCTGCATCTTTCAGAACGCCGGCGAAGAGAATCAGGACCCGATGATTCTCATCAAGCGCCTGGCCCGCTTCACCTACCTCACCGACATGTTGCGTAGCTTCGTCAACCGGGCCGTCACCCCCGATGACATCGTTGCGGCAAAGAAGAACGGCACCCGCTGCCTCTACATGTCCGGCAACGGCGTCCCACTGACACAACGATGGGTCTCGGTGGAGGACGAGCTACGCTACATTCGCATCTTTTTTCAGCTCGGCATACGCATGATGCACCTCACCTACAACCGCCGCAACATGATCGGCGACGGCTGCGCGGAGATCGCCAACGGCGGTCTGAGCGATTTCGGCCGCTCCGTCATTGCGGAAATGAATCGCGTGGGTGTCATCGTCGATTGCGCCCATTCCGGCTGGCAGACGAGCCTCGAAGCCGCAAAGGCGTCCAGAAAACCGATGGTGGCGAGCCACTCCTGCTCGGCCGCGCTCAACCGGCACATCCGCTCGAAGCCCGATGAAGTCATCCGGGCCATCTCGGACACGGGCGGCTACATCGGCATCTGCTGCATCCCCGAATTCCTCGGCCGCGGCGGCAATCTCAACTCCATGCTCGATCACATCGACTACGTTGTGAAGCGCTACGGCGCCGATCACGTTGCCATCGGTACCGATATCGCGTATTTCTCTTCACACGCCGCTGAAGAGTCGCGCAAGATCCCGCGCCGCGCCCGCGCCAGAACACGCTTTGAAGCCCTGTGGCCGCCCGGCGCATTAGGTGGCGTGCCGGCCAGTCCATCGCTCGATTGGACCAACTGGCCCATCTACACAGTGGGGCTGGTACAGCGCGGCCACTCCGACACCGATATTCAAAAGATCCTCGGGGGGAATGTGCTCAGAGTGGCGCGGGCAGCACTCAGCGCGTAGGGCTCACCCCCGCAGAGCCCGCATGTGCAACGCAAGTTCTCCCGCGTGCACATCATCCATCGGACGGCACGGCTGTCTGCTGACGCTCGTCGCAATCACACCCGCCTCGCGCAGCAGCCGTTTGTGCACCGATACCGACAGGTCCAGCGTCTGCATCTCGAAATTCAGCATCGGAGAAAGTCGCGCGAACTCCCGGTATCCCGCCGGGGCATCTCCGCCCAGCAGCGCGTCCAACATGCGGCGATCCTCCTGCAGATGACCGCACCCTCCCATCAATCCCGTTGCCCCGCGCCGCACCGCATCCAACATCTGCACTCCCGAATACCCCACGAAGAACGCCAGATCCGACAAGGCCGGCACCGCGCGCAAGGCACTGATCGCCGGACCAGTGGGCACCTGATCCACCTTCAGCGCCGCGAAGTTCACATGCTCCTCACGCAACCGCGCCAGCCCGCCCGCCGGAAGCTGCGTCCCTGTCAGCCCCGCCGAATCCTGGACGATACACGGCAGTCCCGTTGCCCCCAGCACCGCCCCGAGATGCTCCTCCACCGCGGCAACCGGCACGGGAATCTGAAACGCCGGCAGCACCATCAGCGACTTCGCACCCATCCGCGCAAACTCGACGGCGCGCTTGACCGCCGGCACCACCGCCTGCGGCGTCACATTCAACACCACCGGAAAGCCCTCCGGCGCGGCACCCACAATCGCCGCCGCGCACTCCAGGATCTCGGCCTCCGTCAGTCGCCAGAATTCGCTCGCAAATCCTGGAAACGCCATCCCATCCGCCTCGCCGCCAACAAGCCGCACCAGTGACCGCAACGAATCAAAATCGACGTCGCCATGCTCGGTGAACGGCGTGTGCACTATCGGAAACAATCCGCGAAATACGGGAAGGCCCATCGATGTGATATTCGCACACCCCAAGCCAGCTACAATGAAGAACGAATCCTGAACTCTCAACTTCCGCCCGCGGTAGCCGGAAGCCTAAACCATGCCAAAGATCTACATCACCTTTGTCTGGCACATGCACCAGCCTTGTTATAAGGATTTGGTCAGCAATGAATACCGCCTTCCGTGGACGCGAATGCACGCGCTCAAGGATTACTACGGGATGGTGCATATCCTGAAGGACTTCCCTCACGTTCACCAGACCTTTAACCTGGTGCCCTCCCTGCTCGCGCAGATTGAAGAGTACGCTGCCGGCGCCGCCGTCGACCCCTTCCTGCGCTGCGCCCTCAAACCCGCTGAAGAGCTGACCACGGACGAAACCAGCCTCATCCTCCACTACTTTTTTCAGGCGAATTCCACCCACCTGATCGGCCGTTACCCGCGCTATGCCGAACTCTACGATGCATGGAAAGCTGCCGACCGCAACATGCGCCGTGCGCAGCATGTCTTTAACCCGCAGACCCTGCGCGACCTGCAGGTCCTCTCGCAACTGGCATGGTTCGACGAAGAGTTCCTCAACAACGACAGGGAAGTCGTCAGCCTGGTTTCCAAGGGCCGCAACTACTCGCTCGACGAACAAGCACTGATGGGCCGCAAGCAGATCGAGATCCTGCAACATGTGCTTCCGGTGTATCGTCAATTCGCCTCCACTGGCCAGATTGAGATCTCCGCGACGCCGTTCTACCACCCTATCCTTCCGCTGCTGTGCGATTCCAATATCGCCGGCGAATCCAATCCGCACGTTCCGCTGCCGTCGCGCTTCCGCTATCCTCAGGACGCCCGCGCCCAGTTGGAACGCTCCATCGCCTACGTCGAAGAGAAAACTGGAATCCGCCCCGCCGGCCTGTGGCCATCCGAAGGCTCCGTGTCTGATGAAGCTCTCACAATTGCCGCCGAAACAGGCTTTCAATGGGCCGCCACCGACAACGGGGTCCTCTCGCGCACCATCCAGCGACCAGCCGACTCCTTCGCCACCTACCGGCCCTATCTGTGGGAGAACAACGGCCACAGCATGAAGATGATCTTCCGCGATCACTACCTCAGCGATCTGGTTGGCTTCGTCTATTCCCGCATGCACGCCACCGATGCGGCCTCCGACTTCCTCCATCGCATCCGCGAAAACTGCGACCCCATCCTACGATCCGGACGGGACGCGCTCGTCCCCGTCATTCTCGACGGCGAGAACGCCTGGGAGCACTACCACCGCAACGGCCGTCCGTTCCTCACCGAGTTGTACAAACAGCTCGACGGCAACAATGGCATCGAAGCCGTCACTGTGTCCGAGGCGCTCAAGAAAGTGCCGGCTGAGCCTCTCAAGCATATTCACCCCGGCTCCTGGATTAACGCCAACTTCGACGTCTGGATCGGATTCGAAGAAGACAACCGCTCCTGGGAACTGCTGAAGCAGGCGCGCGAGGCGTTCGCCGGCGTCAGTCCCTCCGCGGTTTCAACCGCCGATTACAAACTCGCCGAAGAGGAGCTCTTCATCGCCGAAGGCAGCGACTGGTGCTGGTGGTACGGCCCTCATCACGATTGCGAGAACCGGCAGGAATTCGATCAGCTTTTTCGCGATCACCTCGCCAACATGTATCACGCCCTGCACCTCACCCCGCCCGCCGAACTGTCGCGGTCCATTCTGCGGGCCCGTGTCACCTCGCAGCACCGCCAGCCGGTGGAGCGGCTCACGCCAACCATCGACGGCGAGGTGAGTTCCTACTTTGAATGGCTCTACGCCGGCACTTATCGTGTGGAGGCGCGCTCCGGTTCCATGCACGGGCGCCGCTTCTTCGTGAAGGAACTGCTCTACGGCACCGGCGCATCTGAGGATGCTGAGCTGCTCCACCTCCGCCTGGATTTCCTCGATAGCGAGTCCGCTTCCCTTCCCGGCATGGAAGTCCGCGTGCACATCGACGGCAAGGCAGTCCGTCTCGTCTTGGCTGAGAAGAGCGTCACCGTCGTCGAAACGGAAATCCCAGGCGTGGAGGCAGCATTCAAAAGGGTGCTCGAAATCGCCATCCCGCTAGGGGAGAAAACCCGGTGCCGGCTGGATATATCTCTCTGGCTCGGCGGACTCCCCATGGACGCACTCCCCCCGGAAGGCACACTCGAAATCACTACCGCTGTTGCCGCCGCCTATTGACAGGAGCCGCAACCGCCTTGTTGTTAGAATGGAATGTCTTTTCGACCATCAGCAAGGAGCGCGTCACATGCAACCTGTCCCCGCCCAATCCGCGGCGGAGCATGATCGGAGTTTCTTTGGCCACCCGCGCGGCCTCTCCACGCTCTTCTTCACTGAATTCTGGGAGCGCTGGGGATACTACGGCATGCGGTCGCTCCTCATCCTATTTATGCGCGCACCGGAGCAGGGCGGGGGACTCGGCTTCGATCAATCCAAAGCCAGCGCCATCTACGGCCTCTATGCCGCGATGGTCTACATGGCCAGCCTTCCCGGTGGTTGGGTGGCCGACCGCATACTTGGCCAGCGGCGATCCGTTCTCTTCGGCGCGATCATCCTGGTTTCCGCTTACCTCATGGTCGCCTTGCCCAGCATGGCCGCTTTCTACTCGGGACTCGTACTCGTCGTCATCGGAACCGGCCTCCTGAAGCCCAATGTCTCCACGATTGTGGGGCAGTTGTATCAGCCCGAAGACAAACGCCGCGACGCCGGCTTTTCCATCTTCTATATGGGCATCAATATGGGGGCCTTCGTTGCCCCGCTGGTCTGCGGATTGGCCGCGCGCGAATATGGCTGGCGGGTTGGGATGTCGCTCGCCGGAGTTGGCATGATGGCAGGCGTCGCGCAGTACCTCTACGGCTACCGCTTCCTGGGCAACGCCGGATTGCATCCCGTGCAAGTGCCGCCGGAAGTTGATGCCCTCCAGCGCAAGCGTTTCTACATGTGCATCGTCGCGCTTGTCCTGCTGGTGGCCGCTGTTCTGGGCGTCGATCAGTTGGGGCTGGTGAACATCAGCGCGCAGGGATTGAACAACGCCGCCGGTGGATTTCTCCTGCTGCTCACCCTCGCTTTCTTCGCATGGTTGTTCATGAGCGGCGACTGGTCCGCAATCGAGCGGAAACGCCTCGTCGCCATCGCTGTGCTTTTCGTGGCGTCCACTATGTTCTGGTCCGTGTTTGAACAGGCCGGATCGACACTCAACATTTTCGCTTCAGAAAAAACCGCCAATCAGATATTCGGATGGGAATATCCGCCAAGCTGGCTACAGTCACTCAACGGTCTCTTTATCTGGACGATGGCTCCGGCGTTCGCCTGGCTCTGGATGCGGCTCGGCTCGCGGGAGCCTTCGAGCCCGGCGAAGTTCTCGTGGGGTCTCGTTTGCGGCGGCCTCGGGTTCCTGATTCTGATCATCCCCGCGGCCACGGGCGTTGGAGTTCGCGTGAGTCCGCTGTGGCTCACCGCCACATACGTGCTGCACACGTTCGGGGAATTATGTTTAAGCCCTGTGGGACTGAGCGCCACCACCAAGCTTGCCCCGGCGCGCGTCGCGGGCCTGATGATGGGTCTCTGGTTTCTGTCCATCTCCATCGGCAACTACCTGGGCGCGCGTGTCTCGGCGGTGTATGAATCGTTCTCGTTGCCTTCGCTCTTTGGAGTGGTGGGCGTTTTCGCGGTCGTCATGGGGCTGCTGCTGGCAGTAGCGGCCAAGCCGGTGAACCGGCTTATGGGAGGAGTGAAATAGATGTCCGTTTCGTTGATTCAAGAGGCTCTGCGCAACGCGGGCCTGGATGGCTGGCTGTTCTACGATCATCACTTTCGCGATCCGCTCGCCTATCGGGTGCTCAAGTTTGAAGCGCCGCGTACGCCGTCGCGCCGCTGGTATTACTTCATTCCCGCAATTGGCGAACCGCGCAGGCTGGTGCATCGGATCGAACCCGGCATGCTGGACGCGTTGGCCGGTGAAAAGCACGTCTACTCGAGCTGGCAGACGATGTGCGACGGCATCCGTGCTATTACGAAGGGCGCCAGGCGCATCGCCATGCAGCATTCCGACAATTGCGAGATCCCCTACATCGCGCTCGTCGATGGCGGCATGATCGACTTGGTTCGCAGCCTCGGCCTCCACATCGTTACCTCGGCCGATCTTGTGCAGCACTTTGAATCGCGGTGGAGCGCGGCGCAGTTGGAAACACACCTCGAAGCCGGCCGCCGTGTCGATGCGGTTCGCCTCGCAGCGTTCGCCAGAATCAGCGATGCGCTTGGCGCGGGCACGGCCATCAGCGAGTACGAGATTCAGCAGTTCATCCGCCGGCGGTTCACGGCGTCGGGGCTGATCACCGATCACGGCCCCATTGTTGCGGTAAACGCGAACGCGTCCAATCCGCACTACGAGCCGACCCCGGCCGCGCATCAACAGATCCGCAAGGGTGACCTCGTGCTGATTGACCTGTGGGCAAAGCTCGATCAACCGGGCGCGGTTTACTACGACATTACCTGGACCGGCTTCTGCGGACCCACTCCTTCTGACGAGATGCTGAAAGTGTTCGCCGTGGTATCCGGCGCGCGCAAAGCAGCATCCGATTTCGTCAAAGCGCGTATTGCCGCGGGCACGTCCACATGCGGTTTTGAAGTGGATGATGCCTGCCGCGGCCACATCCGCGCAGCCGGCTATGCCGATTACTTCGTACATCGCACAGGCCATTCCATTGGCGAAGAAGTGCATGGCACAGGCGCAAACATGGACAACCTGGAAAGCCACGACACGCGCCGCCTCATCGCCGGTACGTGTTTTTCTGTTGAGCCCGGTGTGTACCTGGAGAAATTCGGCATCCGCAGCGAAGTGAATGTCTACGTCGGCGAAGGGTCGGCAATGGTGACGGGAGAAGAGCAGCAGGAGTTATTGAGGTTGTGCAAGTAGTAGCCCTCCTATTGACCGTTGCTGCGTTGGCTTCCGCCGATCCTGTCATCACCTCGCGCAAGGACAACACCTTCCTTCTGCGCTACGCCGGCGGTGATCTGGAGGTGGAGTTCACGAGCGCATCCGCCTTCCGTGTGCGCCGCGGATTTGCCGGCCCCCCACGAAAACCCATCGCGGAAGCGAAGGTCGAGGCTAAGGTAAGCGTTACCCCAGAAGGTCTCAACCTCGAAACCAGCGAACTCCGCATTACGGTGAGCTCGCGCGGGCTCATCACCGTAAAGCTGCCCTCGGGTGTTGAGTTATACGCGGAAGACGCGGCCATCGTGGCGGAAGGCAAAGCGCTACTGCAACTGCGCTCCCCGGCCACCGAGCAGTTCTTCGGGCTCGGGCCAAGGCCGGAAGCCGCCATGAGTGCGCGCGGTCTTATCGTGCAGGCAACACCGCCGTTCTTCGTGTCCAGCCGCGGCTACGCATTCTGGACGATGACTCCGTCGCCGTTCACGTTCGATCTTGCCAAATCGCGCGCCGAACACGTCAGCATCACCGCCAACGGTCTGGAACGCATGGAATACGTCTTTGCCCACGGCCCGTCGATGAAGGAGATCTGGGAAGAAAAGCTTCGCATCACGGGAGCGCCCGACGTCCGGGGCAACGAGATCGAATGGATCGTTGGCCCCAGGCTTCCTCGCGGCGTCACCGGTCTGGCCAGCGAGAACCTCTGCGCTGTCGCCCACGCATTGCCGCACGCGGCCCTCTCCGGCGTGATGCTGCCTGCCATCGATTTATCGCGATTCCGCACAGTGGATGATGCCACCTTCCGCCGCGCCGCCCGTCTCGCCGCTTTCTCTCCCGCCGTGCGGAACTCCTCCGGAGTCGAGTTTGAAGGCCTCAAGGCACAGTACGCGGCCGAAGCCCGTACGCTGCGCAAACGTCTCATTCACTTTCTGAACACCTACGCTGACGAGTCCCGCTCGCGCGGCTATCCGATCATTCACACACTGCTCCATCAATTCCCGCGAGATGTGGAGGCGGGCCGTCACGTGGATGCTTATATGTTCGGCGATGAGTTTCTGGTGGCCCCGGCTTGCGATGGCGCCAAGGAGAAGGAAGTCTACCTTCCCATGGGCATCTGGACTGACTTCAACACACGGCGGGAACATCGCGGCCGTCAAACAGTGAAGCTGCCTGTTCCGGACGACGGCCTCATCCTCCTCGCCAAGAATGGCTCCCTTATCCCATTCGCGAGCGCGGATTCGAAAGGCCCCACCGAGTTGCACTACTTCCCGCGCAATGGCGGCGAGTTCTTCATCCTGGAGCCGGAAGCCGGCGAGTGGACGCAAGCCCACGCCGGACCGGCAGCCGATATCTACCGTGTCGAGATCGAATCCAAAGTGGCGCGCCGGTACGAGTGGGTGATCTATCACATGAACAAGCCGTCGAGGGTTCTCCAGGTGGAGGGTCGCACCTACACAGAAACCGCACCCGGCAGCGTTCTCCACTCGGGCGAGTGGCGCTACGACGCTGCCTCGCGCACCGTCCGCATTGGTGTGGATGCCGCGGCCGGCGCGGACATCATCGTGAATCTGGAATTCGCACGGTAGTTCATCATATGCCGAAGATATCGAATCAAAACCTGTTCGACGCCCTGCTGGATTCCTGGGACCGGAACAATACGATCCTGGTGAACCTGCTTCAGGCGTTTTCCCACGGTGGGCTGGAAATCCGGGCGATGGAAGGTGGCCCCTCCATCGCGGAGCTGTTCACACACATGCACTATTGCCGGCTGATCTTCGTACTCGAGGACGCCCCTGAATGTGCCCGCCCGATCAACCGGCAGGAGTGGGCATCCGAACAGGATCCCTCCGTCCTCGCGCGGCTGCTGAACGAAAGCGCGGCAGCCGTGCGCGAGGCTGTGAAGAGCCGTGTGGAGGCAGGCCAGGACATGCTCGTCCATTACGATCATCCGATCCTCATGCTCCAACACATGATCTGGCACGAGGGCTATCATCACGGCCAAATCAAACTGGCCCTGAAGCTGGCGGGCCGCCCATTTAGCGACGACGAGGCGGGGCTCATCACGTGGGATGTGTGGATGAACAAGACGTGACGGCTGGCCTCAGGCGAGGTCGTAACGATCCAGGTTCATCACCTTGTTCCACGCAGCCACGAAGTCTTGCACGAACGCCTCCTTCGAGTCGTCACTAGCATAGGCTTCCGCGAGTGCACGGAGTTGGGAGTTCGAACCAAAGACAAGGTCGACGCGCGTTCCGGTCCACTTGATTCCGCCCGTAGCGCGATCGCGCCCCTCAAACACTCCCTCGGATGTGGCCTGCCACTTAGTATTCATGTCGAGCAGGTTGACGAAGAAGTCATTCGTCAAAGTCTCAGGACGATTGGTGAAAACTCCGTGTTTTGACTGGCCGTGGTTGGCATTCAGTGCGCGCATGCCGCCGACGAGAACACTCATCTCGGGGGCAGTGAGCGTGAGCAACTGTGCCCGATCCACCAGCAGTTCTTCCGCCGGTCTCTGGAGTCCCTTGCGGAGGTAGTTGCGGAATCCGTCCGCGACCGGCTCGAGAACGGCGAATGAGTTCACATCGGTCTGCTCCTGGGATGCATCCGTGCGACCAGGGGAGAAGGGAACCTTGACGTCGTGACCGGCTTTCTTCGCGGCCGCTTCGACGGCTGCGCAGCCGCCTAAGACTATCAGGTCAGCAAGCGAGACCTTTTTCCCGCCGGACTGTGACGCGTTGAAACCCTTCTGGACCGCCTCCAGCGCTGGAAGGACCTTCGCCAGTTCGCCCGGTTGGTTGACTTCCCAGTCCTTTTGCGGCGCGAGACTAATGCGTGCCCCGTTGGCGCCGCCGCGCTTGTCCCCGCCGCGGAACGTTGCCGACGACGCCCACGCCGTTGTGACCAGTTGGGAAATGGACAGTCCGGATGCCAGGATTTTGGCTTTCAAGGCAGCAATGTCCTGCTCGTCGATCAGTGGATGATCCACGGCAGGAACGGGGTCCTGCCAGAGCAGCGGCTTTGCCGGAACGAGCGGGCCAAGGTAGCGCGAAACAGGTCCCATGTCGCGGTGCGTCAGCTTAAACCAGGCCTTTGCGAAGGCGTCGGCGAATTCCTGTGGGTTGGCTTGGAAACGCTTCGAAATCTTCGCGTAGCTCAGGTCTGTTTTCAGTGCAAGGTCTGTGGTGAACATGATCGGGGCGTGCTTTTTGGACGGATCGTGAGCATCCGGAACGGTGCCGGCCGCGGATGCGTCCTTGGGCCTCCATTGGTTAGCACCCGCGGGACTCTTTGTGAGTTCCCATTCATAGCCGAACAGGTTGTCGAAGTAATTGGTGTCCCACTGGATCGGATTGGTAGTCCATGCGCCTTCCAAGCCGCTGGTGATCGCGTCGGGGCCCGCGCCGCTGCCGAAGCTATTCTTCCACCCGAGGCCTTGCTCTTCGATGCCGGCCCCCTCAGGTTCGGGACCTACATACTTGCCGGGATCGGCGGCACCATGGGCTTTGCCGAACGTGTGTCCGCCGGCGATGAGCGCCACCGTCTCCTCGTCATCCATCGCCATTCGGGCAAACGTCTCCCGGATATCCGGTACCGCGGCGGCTGGATCGGGCTTTCCATTGGGCCCTTCCGGATTCACATAGATCAGGCCCATCTGAACAGCGGCCAGTGGATTCTCGAGCTGACGTTCGCCGCTGTAGCGCTCGTCCGCCAGCCACTTGCCCTCAGGTCCCCAATAGATGTCCTCTTCAGGCTCCCAAACGTCCTCGCGCCCGCCGCCGAAGCCATAGGTCTTGAATCCCATCGAGTCCAAAGCGACGTTACCGGCGAGAATCATGAGGTCCGCCCAGGAGATTTTACGTCCATACTTCTGCTTGATCGGCCACAACAGACGGCGAGCCTTGTCCAGGCTCACGTTGTCCGGCCAGCTATTCAGCGGAGCGAACCGTTGTGATCCGGAACCCGCGCCGCCCCGGCCATCCGCGATACGGTATGTGCCTGCGCTGTGCCAAGCCATGCGGATGAAGAGCGGCCCATAATGGCCGTAATCCGCCGGCCACCAGTCCTGCGAAGTAGTCATCAGGGCGTGGAGGTCCTTGATCACGGCATCCAGGTCGAGGCTCTTGAATTCCTCAGCGTAATTGAACTCCCCGTCCATGGGACTGGACAGAGGAGAGTGCTGGTGCAGAATCTTCAGGTTCAGTTGATTTGGCCACCAGCCACCATTTGTGGTGGCTCCGGCCGCTGTGTGTCTGCGGGCGCTGCCCGATACCGGACACTTGGCTTCTGGGACAGTGGCCCCCGTTGCATTGGCGAGTTTCTTATCCATATGTTAGTCTTCCTTCGAATTAGTGAAAAAACAGTGACGAACCTAACCGGAAGCGTGCCGCGGAGCGCATTTCGAGCAGAGCCCCCGGAAAATGAGTTCGCATTCGCGAACGATCCGCTTGCCGAGTGAGTTCGAGGCAGGCTGGGGCACCTCGTACCATTCCATGTCCTCAACGTTGCCGCAGCGGTCGCAGATGAAGTGGTGATGCCGCATGCCAGTCGCATCGAATCGCGCGGCACGGCCCTCGACAGCCACTTCTCTCACCAGCCCCGCCTGAACCAAGTCCCGCAGATTGTTGTAAGTTGTGGCCCTCGAACACCGCGGATCGACACGATTCACGGCTTCAAAGATTTCGGCGGCTGTGGGATGCTTGTTTTGTTTCAACAGGAATGCAATCACTGCGTAGCGTTGCGGAGTGCACCGCAACCCTCTGCCCTCCAAGGATCGTCTGATTGCTCCGGCGTCCATACGTTTTTAGATTATATCTAATGTGACACTTTGTCAAATCTTGGCACGGATGGCTCGAGCGGCGGGTTGAAATGCAGTTTGTGAAAGCCTTGATTTCTGTTCCAGGCGACGGACTAGTTTGCGGTGCGATTGTGATGCTCCCGGTTCGACTTCACGGCCATTCAGGGTTAGGACAACCTGTTCGTCCTGTTCTAACGCAGGCTAGCTCTGCTACCATCTCTGAATGACCATCAGGGGACTACGAAATCTATTTTGCTGCGTTCTTGCGGCGCTCGCGCTCTATGCGCAGGGGACCACGTCGCGTTTGGTTGGGACAATCACTGACTCGTCCGGCGCGTCGGTGGCCGGGGCGGTTGTGCGTTTGACCAACGAAGGCACGGGGACTACGTTTGAGGTGAAGGCGTCCGGGAGCGGCAGTTATGTGTTTGAAGCGCTGCAATCGGGGCGGTACACGGTGCGTGTGAATTTGCAGGGCTTCAAGGAGTTTGTCTCGACGGGGAATCAGGTGACCATCGGCCAGCCGACGACGGTGAACGTGACGCTGGAAGTAGGCGCGCTGTCGGAGCGTGTGGAAGTAGTGGGTACATCGGAAGCTGTGCAGACTTCCACGTCCGGCAACATTGGCAACCTGCTTACGGAGCAGGTGATTCGAGACCTGCCGATTGTCGGCACGCGCGGGCGCAATCCGCTGGATCTGACGTTGCTGCAACCCGGCGTGGTTGCGGGATCGAATACCGGCGGCGGGACCCATGTGAACGGTGCGCGCGACCGGGCGTGGAACTTTACGCTCGACGGGATTGACAACAACGAGACGAGCGCGGGTGGGTCGCGGTTTTCGCCATTGCGTGCGAATCCGGATTCGGTAGCGGAGTTTCGCGTGATTACGGCGAATCCGACTTCGGAGTACGGCCGCAACTCGGGCGGATCGGTGGCGATGATCACGCGGTCCGGCACCAATGAGTTTCACGGTACCGGGTTTTGGTTTTATCGCACGCCGCGGCTGAATGCCAACGAGTGGGAGAACAATCTGAACAACCGGTTCAAGGGACAGTTTGTGCAGACGATCACCGGTGGATCGTTTGGCGGGCCGATCATCAAGAACAAAACATTCTTCTTTGGAAATGTTCAATACCTGAAAGCGCTGACGACGGCGCTGATCAACCGCACCGTGTTCACACAGACGGCGCGGCAGGGCACGCTGCGGTACGTGCGCGGAGGCCGCAACCTTCCGGCCGGCGTAGCCGGCGCTTCAGTGGACGCACAGGGGAACGTGCTGGCGGGGGTGAACGTCGGGACATATAACGTGGTGCAGAACGACCCTCTGCGGTTGGGGATCGACCCGACGATTCAGGGCGCGATCAATGCCGCACCGCTGCCCAACAACTTCACTTTGGGTGATGGGTTGAACACAGCGGGGTACACGTTTGTGACGCCGTCGTCGATTGAGCGGCAGCGCGACAATGTTTTCAAGGTCGATCACATTTTCAACTCGAAGAACACGTTCTTCGCGAGGGTGGCTTGGGGTTATCAGAACACGCTGTGCGATAGCGCGAATGCGGGGCAGGAGTTGTTTCCCGGGCGCGGGTGCGTTGTGAACACAGCGCGGTCTCCGCGGAATTACGCCTTCAACTGGCGCTACAACCCGAGGCCGAGTATGACCAATGAACTGGTGGTAGGGATCAACCGGTTCCGATTCGAGTTTGATTCGCCGTTTTTCGATGTGAACAGGTACACACTGACCACGGGTCTGGTGAATCTGCAGGAGACCTCGGCGTATGGGAACACGCGCACGCTGACGACGTGGCAGGTGGTGGACAACTTCTCGTGGGTGAAGGGCGCGCATTCGGTGAAATTCGGTCTGAACCTGCGATTCACCGATCACTTTGACCAGCGCGGATCAGTGGGCGGCAACATCGCGCCGTCACTCGATTTTTCGACCGGCGTGCAGCCTGTGGATCCGGCGACGTTCAACCTGCCGGCGGATATCGAGATCGCCAATGACCGGGCGCGGTTCCAGACCGCGGTGAACCTGCTGCTGGGCCGGGTAGGGACGCAGAGCCAGGGCTTCTGGGCGCGCGGCGATAAGTACGTCAGCGGGATTTTTGAGTACACCTCCAACTCCAAGGAGAACGAATTCTACATACAGGACACCTGGAAGGTGAACCGGCGGCTGACCGTTGATGTGGGATTGCGGCTGGAGATGAAGTCGCCGCCGAGCAGTCCGGACAGCCTTTACGCGCCCGATCGGGCGCTGGTCGCCGGGGCTGCGCCGGCGGATTCCGCCACTTGGGTGAGCCGCGATCTCTTCCCGTCGCGCAACACCAACCTCGGGCCGTCGATCGGATTTGCTTGGGATCCGACGGGGTCGGGGAAGAGTTCTATTCGCGCCAACTACCGGACTGCGTTTGACCGGCTGCCGACGTTTCTGCCGTCGTCCTTCATCTATCCGAACCTGCCCGGCAAGGTACAGGCAGTGACAACAACCGCGTTCGGGAACACGGGCGGCCGACTGCGGAACGTGCAGCCGATTGCCGCGCCGACGGCCAGCCCGGCGAGCCTGTTGCAGCCTCCGGCGGTGTCGTTGAACGGGAACACGGTGTTTGATCCGAACTTCAAATTCCCGCAGACGCATATGTGGTCTCTCAGCTTGCAGCGGGAGATCCTCAAGCGCACGGTGCTGGACATCACTTACATTGGACGGCGGGCGTATCATTTGGTGGGCGGGTATAACGCTAATCAGCCGGAGATTTTCCGCAACGGTTTTCTGGATGCGTTCAAAGTTGCCAAAGCTGGGGGAGAGAGCCCGCTGCTTGATCGCCTTACGGCGGCGGATACGCGGCGCAATGCGACTGAAACGGGGGCGGCGTTTCTGCGGCGAAACTTCACGTCTCTACTGGCACTGAACAGTGTGGAGGCGGTGGCGGCGTCGCTTGCATCGCGCGTGCAGAACGGTCAGCAGGCGGTGGTGCTCGCCGGGAACTCGCCGTATTTCTTTTCGGCGTTCCCGCAGTATCTGGGTGCATTGAACGTGATCGACTCGAACGACTTCTCCACTTATCACGCGCTACAGGTGCAGGTGGAGCGGCGATTCAATAACGGGATCGGATGGCAGGCGAGCTATTCCTTGTCGAAGTCGCTGGACACGCGGTCGTTCGATCCTGCGTTCACGCTGGCGGCCACCGGCAGCGGTCAATCGGCGAGTTCCACTCCGTTCGACATCAACAACCGCAAACTGAACTACGCGCCCTCCGATTTTGATCGCACGCACATTCTGCAATCGAACTGGGTGATGGAACTGCCGTTCGGCAAGGGGAAACGTTTCGGGGGCAACGTTTCGCAGATGATGAACCGCGTGATCGGTGGTTGGGAACTTTCCGGAATTCTGCGGATTCAAGCAGGGCGGCCATACACGATCTACTCGGGGGCGAACACGTTCTCCGGATTGACCCAGAGCCCGGCGAACTGCAGCGGCTGCACTCGCGATCTGGGCGAGGTGATCGAGGAGCAGGGGGTGAAGTTCTATCTGAGCTCGACGCAGCGTGGTTCGTTCTCAACGCCGAATGCCGGCGAGTTGGGAAACACGGGGCGCAACTTCTTCCGCGGCCCGGGGGCGTTCAATATGGACGTGGCGCTGCTGAAGCGGATAGCGCTGACGGAGCGGATGCGAATTGAACTGCGCGCCGATGCGACGAACTTTACCAACACTCCGACGTTCAACATTCCGACGGCGACGATTACGTCGGGGACGTTTGGGCGAATTCGCGATGACGTAATTAGCGGATCGCGGAAGATCCAGTTGGGAGCGAAGTTCCACTTCTAGTTCCTACTTGCAGAAATCCGCGCACTGGCGAGACTGATGCCCCGCGCTGGCTAAAGCCAGCCCCACGTGGGGCAGGATTCATCCTGCGCCGGGCTTCAGCCCGGTCTTCCGCCGACGCGAACGTCTGCAACTTGAAGATAGGGCGTTCAACGGCGGAGAGCCGTCACTTAGGCGGAGGTTCGGCGGAGTCGCGCTCGGGGGCCAGCTTCGGGTCTGTCGATGTGGCCAGCCAATCGGACAGGAGCGCCTCCATGTCGGCGCGGGCGCTTGCGTGCTTTGGATCCGCGTGAAGGTTCACCAACTCATGCGGATCTTCCGTGAGGTGATATAGCTCGCCGTACCTCTGGCGCGTGTAGTGGACGAGTTTCCATTCGCGCGTGCGCGCCATCCGGATTGTGGGGAACTCGGAGAAGACCGCCTGTTTATGGCGCGATGCGGGCTTTCGAGCCAGCGCGACGAGCGACTGACCTTGTACTCCGTGAGGGGCGGGAACGCCCATCAGCTCCAAGAGTGTGGGCATCAGGTCCACCTCCTCCACCAGAGCATCCACCACTGCCGCCGCGGGCAGCTTGCCCGGGGCACGGATGATGAGCGGAACGCGCGTCACCTCGTCGTACATGTAGGAGCCTTTGAAGAGCAGACCGTGATCGCCGAGCATCTCGCCATGATCGGCATTGAAGACAACGATTGTGCGGTCCGCGAGACCGAGCGTCTTGAGTTCATCGAGCAGCATACCGATGTACTTGTCGTTCTCCGAAATCATGCCGTAGTAGAAAGACTTGACGCGGTGGAGATCGGAAGCGGTCATGGTGCGGAGGTCAAACCCAACGGATTTTTCCAGCGCGGCCTGCTGCTGCGGCGGTTTGTTGGTCATCTCGCCGGGGCGCTTGTGCGACGCCGGAAACACCGCGCTGCTGTACATACGGTCGTAGGGCGCGGGCGGATCGAAGGGATGATGGGGGCGGCGGAAATTCACGTGGAGGAAGAACGGTGAATCGCGGTAGGCGCGCATGTACTCGCGGGCATGGCGGGCAAAGAACGCCGTCTCGTCGAGGTCGTCGCTCCAGGGAACCGGCGCTGCCTGAAACGGGCCCTTGTTTTCGGGATACTTCAGGCCGTTGCGGTGGAGGAACGCATCGTAATCCTTATTGTTGGCGAGCACCTGTTGAAACCCGCCGGTGTATGCGCGCGGCGCAAATGGCATTTCGCCAACGCAGGCGGTATGGTATCCCTGAGCTTTGAGCACCTTCGCGATGGTCTGCTCCGAATCCGGCAGCAGATAGGCATTGGAAGGGACACGATGGACGTGCGGATAGCGGCCGGTATGCATGCTCACGCGCGACGGCACACACTGCGGTGCGTGCACATAGTGGTGGTTGAAGCGGACGCCTTCCGCGGCCAGGCGGTCTGTATGGGGCGTCCTTATGATGGGGTTGCCGTAGCATCCGAGGCAATCGGCACGATGCTGATCGTTGGTGATGATGAGCAGATTCCATCTCGTCTGCTGCGCCGCGGCGGCAGCGATTGTGCCTGCGAGAAACTGTCGTCGAGTGTGCATCAAAAGGTAAACCGGGCAGCAAATTGAACTTCGCGCATTGAGCGTAGCACGCTGGTGATAGTGGCAATGGTGGTGGTGTTGGAGATGTTCAGTTGCGGGTTGGCGTAGTTGGCGTGATTGAGAACGTTGAACGCTTCCACGCGCAGGGTGAGCATGCGCTTCTCTCCGCCGAGCGGAAAATTCTTGGCGATGTTGGCGTCCATGTAGTTGGAGCCCGGACCGAGGATTGTGTTGCGTCCGGCGTTGCCGAAGCGAGGCAATCCGGTGGTGGGATCGGTGGCGGGCACAATCGCAAAAGCGCCGGCGTTGAACCACCGCCGCGGCGAGCGTTCATCGCCCGGCAGATTCGGAGAGAGGCCCGCCACTACATCCGGCCGGCTGTTGCCCAACCCGCCCGCGCTGGTGAATGAGGGGGTGAGATAACGGCCCGTTGAGAGACGCCAGATGGCGCCGAGCTTCCATCCTCCGGCAATGGTATCGAGCGACTTTGGCATCGAGGCAAGGAAGGCCTGCTTTCTGCCGAACGGCAGATCGTAAACCGCGTTGACATTCACGGCGTGGCGGCGAACGTAATCGCTGTTGGCGCGGTCGCGCCCGAGGTTCTGTACATCGAGCAGCGCCGATTGCACGTTCTGGCCCACGTCGTCGATGCCCTTGGCCCAGGTCCAGTTGCCCTGAAAGGCGAGGTGCTTGTAGAAGCGGCGGCGCAACTCGACGTTCATCGCGTTGTAGATGGAGTTGCCGTTGCTCTGGCGGAAGTTGATGGCGCTGGTGCCATAGACGGCGGAGTAACCGCGAACGACGGCTTTTGTCGCTGGATCGATGTAGGCGCTGTTGGCGTTGATGGAACGGAAGAGGTGCGTACCCTTGTTTCCGATGTAGCTGAGCGTCATGGTGGTGGCAGCGCCGAGATCGCGCTCGATGGTGAGGTTCCACTGTTGATTGCCCGGCAGAGCGAAGTCCCGTTGGATGCCCGCGGGGGAAACACTCGCAGTTCCCGTGGCGCTGTATGGCACGGGCAGCGTCAGAGCCGCCACTCCATTCTGAATGGACTGCGAATAGCTGAAGGTTCCCGCGAACGGCGGATTCACCGCCACGGTCTGGAGTAGGTATTGAATGGGGTAGCGCGAATAGGAGATGCCGTAGCCGCCGCGAACCACTGTTTTGGAAATGGCTTGCCAGGCGACGCCTACGCGCGGCCCCCAGTAGTTCGGATTCGTTTCCAGCAACCGCCGCGGGTTGAAGCCGGCCTCTACGTCGCTCATGAGGGGAAAGCGCCACTTGCCCGAGGCGTCCGTGAGTTTGGAAACGACGACCGGCAAATATTGGCTTACCGGCAATTGCCCGTTGCTGCTCGCCACCACGATTCCGCCAGTGCTGATATCGAACATGGCCAGGCGGTTGCGGTCTTCATACGGATTGAGGAACAGCTCGTGGCGAAGGCCGAGGCTCAGCGTCAGCCGCGATGTGATGCGCCAGTCGTCCTGCACGAAGGCGGCAAGCTGTGTCTGCTTCAGCAAAATCTTCGGCTTGACGGGAACCTGCTGTGACGATGACGGTACTCCGGTGAGGAAATCGGCGAAGGAATAGCCTGTCGAGTTGGCCGAAGTTGCCGAGCCGGCAAATGAGATTTGCCCGCCGGCATTGCTCTGCTGCAAGGCATTGTAGTCATCGCGCTGGATGGTGTAGCCGAACTTCAGGCTGTGGTTGCGCGCCGTGCGGGAGACGATTTCATTCACCGTGTAGACGTTCTGAATCATCGACAGTGCCGCCTCACCGAAACTCGCCGTGTCGCCGAATTTGATGTTGGTGGGAGCGCCAACGCCCGAAAACGAAATCTGCGGCAGTGGCGGAATTGCGGGGTTAATCGCGGTGAATCCTTGAATGCCGAGGGACACCGCGGTGGGCAGCGACGCCGCGGAGTAGGAAGTGACGTTGCCGAACTTCATCGCCCCCAGTTTCAGCTCACTGATTGTGCGAGCGGTGAGAACGGATGTCCAGGAAAACGTTCCGTTGAGGTTGTCGTTCGGCTCCTTGCGGCCCGCGCCCGGAGAGCCCAACAGATTGGGAATGAAGCCGGACGTTTTCGACTGTGTATAGCGCAATGCCAGGGTGTTGTTGCGGGGCAGCGTTTGATCGCCGCGGATGGTGAACTGATCGGCGTTGCTCTCGCGATCCACGTTTGTGACCTGATTATTTCCGACGCCCGCTTGCGTGGGGCTTCCAAAGTACGGCCGCAGCGCGACCGCTGTCTTATTGATGCGAGCGCCGCCGAGATACTGATCCAGGCGGTTGCCGGGAATCACCGGACGGCCGCTGGTGAGAGGGTCGCGCAACTGCACGCCGAGCGGCAGCACCGCGGAGAAGTTGCCACTCCACATTTCCTCGAGCGGCACCGAGCTGAATCGCGTCGCCTGTTGATTCTGGCGGTTGCCTTCGTAGTTGAAGTAGAAGAAGCTGCGGTTGCGTCCGTTGTAGCGCGGCAACAGCACTGGTCCGCCCACCGATCCGCCGAACTGGTTGCGGAGGAACGAGGCCTGCGACGTGGTATTGAAGGGGTCGCGAGCCTGGAGTTGCGTACCGCGGTAATACTCAAAGAGGTTTCCATGGAAGCGGTTGGTGCCCGTTTGCGTGACGACGCTGATCTGCGATCCGCCCTGGCCGAACTCCGCCGGGGCAACGCCGGAATAGACCTTGAATTCGCGGATGAGGTCAATAGAAAGCGGGGCGGCAGAGGTGCCCTGGAACGCGTTTGTGTTGGTGGTGCCATCCACGAGGTACGAGTTTCCGTACGTGCGGTTTCCATTGAGAGCAACTGATCCGAAATCGTTATTGCCGCCGGTTGCATTGTCCACCGAGCCCGCCGAGAGGAGCACCAGTTGATTGAAGTTTCTTCCGTTCATGGGGAGGTCTTCAATCTGCTGGCGGTCGATGGTTGCCTGTATGGAAGGAGAGTCCGTGGTGAGAGCGGCGTTTTCGGCAGTGACGCTGACGGATTGGTTTACGCCGCCGACTTGAAGAGTGATGTTGCGTGTGACGCTCTCGGACACGCTGATGGTGAGGCGCTCGATAGTGAACGTGCTGAAGCCCTCTTTGTGTGCGGTGATGTCATAGGTTCCCGAGGGCAGTGGATAGAGGACGAAGTTACCTTCCCCGTTGGTGGAGCCGGCGACCCTGAGCCCGGTATCGGTGTTGACTGCTGTGATGGAAGCGTTTGGCACCGCCGCATTAGTGGGGTCCTTTACGGTGCCGGAGAATCGGCCACCTACGGTTTGGGAATGCAGCAGAGCAGACAGGAAAGGAAAGAGAAGGCAAAGGAAGATGCGGAACATTAGGGCCACCTCTGAAGCTGAAAATCGATACAGTCGCAGTTTATCAAGCCCTCGTGTCGAGTCTGTATGCGCTACGTTACGATTTCGTTCCGCCGAATCCAAGACCTCCCAACCATCATCACTAGAAGAGTGCCACGCTGGGTTCTCTCTCTCACTCTCTTTATTGCCGCTTTGCTGGCAGGATGCGCTCCGCAGGCCAAATCGAGTTCGCCGCCTGCGCCCCCGCCCGCAAAAGTGACATTCGTGGAAGTCCAACTGGAAGACGTCGCTGTCTATAGTGACTACGCGGCGCAGACGTATGCTCGCGACATGGTAGATGTACGCGGACGAGTGGATGGTTATCTGGAGAAGCGTCTCTTTCAAGTAGGTTCGGATGTCAATGAAGGGCAGGTTCTCTATCAGCTCGATAATCGTACCTATCAGGCGGAGGTGGCGCGCGCTAGAGGCGATCTCGCGCAAGCCACGGCAAACCTCGAATTCGCTCGCCGTCAGGTAGCTCTTGCGCAAGCCGAAGCCGACCTCGCGCAAGCCGATGCCAATCTCATGAAGGCCAAGCAGGACGTGGAGCGGCTTCGCCCGCTGGTGAAAGAGGACGCGGCATCGCAACAGGATCTCGACAATGCCACCGCGGCGCTGCAAGCGAACCAGGCGAATGTTAACGCGCGGCGTGCGAACGTGGAGCAGACCAAGCTCTCCACTCGCGCGCAGATCGAAACGAATGAAGCCCTGGCGGAATCCCGCAAGGCCGCCCTTCGCTCCGCCGAGCTCAACCTGGAGTACGCAACCATTCGCGCGCCCGTGGCCGGCCGCATCGGCGATACTCTCGTCCAGGTGGGCGGTTTGGTGAATCATTCTTCGGCGCAACCGTTGACCACCATCGTTCCATTGGATCCCATCTGGGTCCGCTTTAAGGTGTCTGAAGCGGAGCACCTGAACTTCCAGAGCCGCGCCGATAAGGACGAAGCGCGTCTCCGCCCGCTGCACATCATCCTTGCCAACGGGGCGGAACATCCACACGCCGGCAAGATCCAGAACACCACTAACCAGGTGGATTCGAAGACAGGCACACTGGAAATCCAGGCTACGTTCCCCAACCCCGAGCGTCGCATTCTACCTGGCCAATTCGGGCGCGTCCGCCTCAACATCAACGATAAGAAGAACGTGGTGCTGGTGCCGCAACGCGCTGTCCAGGAGTTGCAGGGGATGCAGTCGGTGCTCACTGTTGGGAGCGAAAACAAAGTGGTCGCCCGTTCCGTTGTGATGGGCGACCGCGTGGGCGACCGCTGGATCGTTCTGCAAGGCTTGCAAGCCGGGGACCGCGTCATTGTGGACGGTCTGCAAAAGGCGCGTCCAGGCTTGCCCGTCACTCCACAGCAGGCGGAGGTGAAGAAGCGCGAACCCGCGCGTCCGAGTAAAGCCATGGGAGCCGAATAAGCCATGGCACGATTCTTCATTGACCGTCCCGTTTTCGCGATCGTCATCGCGATTGTGATCGTGATTCTGGGAGCCGTCGCGATTCCGTCGCTGCCTATCGCCAGCTATCCGGAAGTGGTGCCTCCCGTGGTGCAGATCATCGCCAACTACCGCGGCGGCAATTCCGTCGACCTGGAAACCACCGTGGCGCAGCCGATCGAGCAGCAACTCGTCGGCCTCGACGGTATGCTCTACTTCTTTTCGCGCTCGTCCAACGATGGGACGCTGACCATCGATGTCACCTTCGAATTGGGCACGAACATTGATCTCGCCACCGTGAAGACGCAGAACAAAGTGTCGCTGGCTCTTCCCTCGCTGCCGCCGGAAGTGCAACGCGAAGGAGTCACGGTGAAGAAGGTCTCATCGGCCTTTCTGATGGCGATATCGGTCTATTCGGCCGACGGCCGTTACGATGATCTTTTTCTCAACAACTTCACCACGATTAACCTGATGGACAAAGTGGGAAGTTTGCAGGGAGTGGGTGATTCGCGGCTCGCTTCTCCGCAGAACTACGGGATGCGGATATGGATCAACCCGGACAAGATGGCCAAGCTCGGCTTGACGGCGACTGATGTGAGCGCGGCGATACAGGCCCAGAATCGCCAAAACCCGGCGGGCTCGATTGGCCAGCCGCCCGTGGACAAGAGCACGGAGTTTCAGTATCCGGTGAACGCCTCAGGCAGGCTGAAAGAACCGCAGCAGTTTGAGAACATCATCATTCGCGCGCAGCCGGACGGATCGTTTCTGCGTGTCGGCGATATCGGTCATGTCGAATTGGGGGCCCAGGATTACAAGAGTTTCAGCCGGCTGAATCAGAAGCCCGCCTCGTTGCTGATTGTGTATCTGGCGCCCGGCGCCAACGCCGTGGAAACCGCCGACCGGATCTTCAAATTCATGGACACGGCGAGCAAATCGTTCCCAGGCGGCATTGAATACAAGATCTCCTACGATGCGACGCGTTTCGTCCGCACGGCCATTCAGGAAGTGATTCAGACGCTGTTTGAAGCCACGGCGCTGGTCATCCTGGTAGTCTTCGTTTTTCTTCAGAACTGGCGCGCCACTCTGATTCCACTGCTCACCGTTCCGGTTTCCGTTATCGGTGCGTTCGCATTGTTCCCGATCTTTGGATTCTCCATCAACATGACGTCGATGTTCGCGCTCGTATTGGCGATCGGCATTGTGGTGGACGATGCGATCGTTGTGGTGGAAGCGGTGCAACTCAATCTCGATCGCGGCATGTCTCCGCGCGAGGCCACCATTCAGGCCATGCATGAAGTGTCTGGCCCAGTGGTGGCGATTGCGTTCATTCTCGGAGCGGTCTTTATTCCGGTGGCGTTTCTCGGCGGGATCTCCGGCCAGATCTACCGCCAGTTCGCGCTCACCATTGCCTCCTCGGTGATTCTGTCGGCGATCAGCGCGCTGTCGTTGAGTCCCGCTCTGTGCGCACTGATTCTGCGTCCCGCACAGCAATCGAGCAGCCCGCTGGCCGTGTTCTTCGCCGGCTTCAACCGGGCCTTCAACTGGACTACCAACCGCTATCTCAGCGGTGTCAAGTTCCTCATCCGGCGTACCGCATTGTCCATGGCCGCGCTGCTCTTCTTCTACGTCGTAGCGGGAACGCTCTTCCGCAATCTTCCCGGCGGCTTTCTGCCTGATGAAGACCAGGGAGTGATGTTTGTGGCCGTGCGCCTGCCCGATGGGGCTTCGCTTGGCAGGAACAAAGAGGTGGTGACAGAGGTGGAACGGATTGCCAAGAGCATTCCCGGGGTCGCGGACATTACGGTGTTCGGAGGTCTCGACATCACTACCTCCACTTCGAATTCCAATGTCTCCACTGTGATCGCCACTTTCAAACCGTGGAAGGAGCGCAAGACACCCGTTCTACAGCAAGCCGGCATCATTGCGGAAGCCAACAGGCGGCTGTCGCAAGTGGAGGGTGCAATCGTCTTTGCCTTCGGCCTTCCGCCAATTCTCGGATTAGGCACTTCAGGGGGCTTTGAATTCATGTTGGAGGACCGTGCCGGATCCGATGTCTCACAACTGGCCGAAGTGAGCCAGAGTGTCACCGATGCGGTGCGGTCGCATCCGGAAGTGCTCAACGCTATCAGCGCGTTTCGAGTGTCGGTGCCGCAATATAGAGTCGATCTCGATCTGGAAAAGACGCAGTCTCTCGGTGTTCCGGTGACAGACGCTTACAACGCCCTCCAGACGTTTCTCGGAGGTTTGTACGTAAATGACTTCAACCGCTTTGGGCGCACGTGGAAGGTGATGCTCCAAGCCGAGCCCGAGTACCGCGACCGTCCCGACGACATCCGGCGGTTTTACGTGCGCGCTGCGGATGACGAGATGGTTCCGCTCAACACCATCGTGGGGGTCAGCAGAATGACCGGCCCGGAAGTGGTATACCGCTACAACCGTTACCGTGCGGCGAAGATCATCGGCGCGAACGCACCCGGATACAGTTCCGGGCAGGCTGCCGCGGCGATGGAGCAGATCGGGGCGTCGCTGCCGTCCGGCTTTGGCTATGAATGGACTGGCACCGTTTTTCAGCAGCGCCTGTCGGAAGGCAAGGAGGCTTTCATCTTCGGATTCGCCGGAGTGCTGGTTTTCCTGTTTCTCGCTGCGCTGTATGAAAGCTGGGCGATTCCTATGGCCGTGGTGCTCTCGGTGCCTCTGGGCCTGTTCGGTGCGCTGCTGGCGATCTACACGCGTTCGCTGGCATACGACGTCTATTCGCAGATTGGCATTGTGACGCTGATCGGGCTTGCTTCGAAGAACGCGATTCTCATCGTCGAGTACGCCAAGTTGGGCCGTGAGCGAGGACTCAGCGTTATGGAGGCGGCGATGCGCGCGGCCTCGCTACGGCTGCGGCCGATTCTCATGACGTCTTTCGCATTTATTCTCGGGGTGCTGCCACTCACCATCGCCGAAGGAGCCGGCGCGGCTTCCCGCCGAGCGCTCGGGACAGCGGTGTTTGGGGGCATGCTGGCAGCAACGCTACTCGCTGTTTTTCTTGTTCCCGCCCTATACGCGTTTGTACAGACGTTCAGCGAACGGAAGTCGCCTGAAGCGCTACCAGCCGCTGTTCCCGCGGAGGGTCATCAATGAAACACATCTTCCTTCTCAGCCTTCTTCTTCTCGCGGGCTGTGCCGTTGGACCTAACTATTCGCGGCCCGATGTCCCGGTACCACCGCGCCACCGCTTTGACACACAGGATCCGGCCACGCCTTCCATCGCGGAGACCAAGTGGACCGGTCTGTTTCAAGACGATGTGCTGCATCAACTGGTGCAAACCGCACTGAGCGGAAACTTCGATCTCAGCATTGCTACACAGCGAGTAATTGCGGCGCGCAATCAGTCCGGTATTCAACGCTCGTTTCTCTATCCGGCCTTGAACGGATCGGCGCAATGGTCGGCTGTTCGCAACTCCGGCGAAGGAATTATCCGGTTTCCATCCACGGACGCCAGCGTGACGCAGGCTGGATTTGCTCTTTCCTGGGAGCTCGATTTCTGGGGACGGTTGCGCAGACTCACCGAGGCGGCCCGGGCGGACTATCTGGCGTCAGAGCATGCCCGAAACGCCGTGATTACCACCGTCGTAGCCGATGTTACGGCGGCCTACATCTCGCTGCGCGAACTCGACCTGGAACTCGAGATTGCGCGCAATACGCGAGACGTTGCGCAGACCGGTCTGCGGCTGACGACACTGCGCCACAATCAAGGCGCGGCCACCGGTCTGGATGTGCACCAGGCCGAGCAGTTCCTCTACACGGCCACGGCGCAGATCGCATCGGCCGAGCGGCAGATTGCGCAGACGGAGAATTTCCTGCGTTTTCTCACCGGGCAGTCTCCGGGCGAAGTTCCACGAGGCCGGAAATTAGAAGAGATCCTCTCGCCGCGGCAAATTCCCGCTGGTCTGCCTTCGTCGTTGTTGGAACGCCGTCCTGACATTCGCCAGGCCGAGGCGGAACTCATTTCGGCCAATGCGCAAATCGGCGCTGCCCGCGCCCAGTACTTCCCGCAGATATCGCTCACAGGTTTTCTCGGTGGGCAATCGCGCTCTCTGCTCGATCTGTTTTCCGGGCCGGCGCAGCAGTTCAGCTTTGTTCCCGCCGCCACCGCGCCTCTATTCAATGCGGGCCGGATTCGCTCCGGTGTGCGCATTAGTGAGGCCCGCAAACAAGAAGCGGTCTTTGTCTACAAGCAGGCTGTGGAAAACGGATTTCGCGAGGTTTCCGACAGCCTCATCGGTCACACGAAAACTTCCGAACAGCGACAGCAACAGGAACTCCTTGTCGGCGCGCTACGCGAAACGGACAGGCTCTCCAACCTTCGTTATCGTGGTGGTCTGGACAGCTATCTGCAGGTTCTCGACGCGCAGCGCAACCTCTTCCAGGCTGATCTGGTGCTGGCGCAATTGCGGCGGCAGGAACTGATCGCTGTGGTGCAGCTCTATCGCGCACTCGGCGGCGGTTGGAACTGAGCTTGCAGTACGCAAATCATCGGCCGCGCTCATACGCACGGCGGAGAAACTCTCCGCGGGTGATGCGTTCGTTGGAGCTTCGCGGCAACAAGCCCATCCACTCGTTGCCGAGCAGCGCTCTGGATCGGGACTCATACGTGGGAAACAGCCCCTTTGTCCCATAATACTGTATCGCCGCATAGGCCGGATCGGTGCGGTCAATGTCGCGGAAGTAGGTGATCACCTGGCCCTGCCGCAGCAACTCGCGCTGCAGCCGGTCTGTGTCCACATTGCGGGGTTGCACTTTGGCGGTGATTGCCAGGTGAGCGGCGACACCCGCGGCCTGCCCCAGCGCCATCCAGGTGGGCTCCAACCGGATCGTGGAATAGGCAACATGCGTGGTGGATGCGGCTACCGGCACGATGACTCCGTCCACTTGCTCCGGGATCATGATGCGGTATGGGATCTGGTATGGACGCGTGAACCGGTCGAGCATCAGCAGATACCCTTCGAGCGCAACATCGTGCCCGGGCTCGCGGCGGCGTGTGGGGAAGCTGTCGATGGGGAACTCGCCCGCGGCGATGGAATCGGCATGGACGCGCGTGCGGCCGAGGTTCTCCGGCGCGGTGACATCGGCTTCGCTCAATGTGTACAGCCCTTTCAAGCGACGCGCTTCACGGACATACAACTGCCAGGGGAAGTTCTGGTTATCGGTGAATTCGTCTTTTGCCAGATGAAACTGGCGGGCGAGCTTGCGATGGTCCGGCGGAACCGCTGCGTCGTTTTGCAGGAAATAGATCAGTCCCAAGGTGACGTTGCGAATGGTGGTGGTGATCTGCTCGCGGCGATCCCAATCCGCTTCGGGGTAATCGTAATTCAGTTCGGCGAAAGGGAAGCCCAGCGGACGTGGGTTCATGTTGATGTCGAGTTTGCCGTTGGGGAGATCGGCCATCGACAACGCGCGCACGAGGGTGCCGAAGGTGGGCGCATAGTAACCGAGCCCTTCCTTCATCACCTTGGGTGGAGCCAGGCGGCCGGCCTTCCAATCGTCGAGATAGGCGAGGTAGCGGGTGCGGTCGTAATCCGGTGGAGGCGCATCCAACACACGGCTGTTGGCGGCGTTAGTGGTCATGCAGAGGCGGAATGTGTATGCCTGGATGCGCTTGTCGCCCTGACCGGTCGTGCCCGCGAGGAACGTGCGCGTTTCATGATCCTGATACACGACGCCGGCGTGCAATTCGTTGAACTCGGCGCGGCTCTCGCGGCCCAACCGGTAAGCAGCTCCAGCCGAAGCGTACAGGTCGCCTTCATAGGTGGCATCGATGAAGACTTGCGCGCTGTAGTCTTCCGGCATGGAGGTGTCGCGATTGCGAACGCGAATTGAGGTGACGCGATTGCCTTGGCGAGCCGCCGAGACCAGCAAGCGCCGCTTGAGCACTTGTATGCGCGGCTGCTCCGCGACCATGACGTCGAACATATGCCCGGCCACCGAGGGCTCATAGTAATAGCCTTCGCGCGACAGCTTCGCGTTGGACGAACCCGCGCCATATCGCGCGACGTAATAGCGGTGCATCCGTTCCACGAACTCGCGGAACAGGCCGCCGATCGCTTCTTTCGTTTCGATATCGGATTTGCCGAGGCCGCTCGCTGACATGCCGCCGAGGTGGTTGTGGTATTCCAGCAGCGCCACCGAATGGCCCATTCGCGCGGCTGAAACGGCCGCCGCCACTCCGCCCGGTGTTCCGCCGTACACCACGACATCGAAGGATTGCGCGGCGCTCAGCCGCCATGTGAGAACAAGCAACAGGAGCATCATTTGACGGTGGGGAGACCGGCGATCGGGTATTCGCCGATTTCGATGTCCTCTTTATTGGTGGAATAGATCACCCACAGCGATCCGTTGTGCTCGATGGCGTGCGGATATTGAATGCTTCCGCTGCCTTTGGCCTTGCCGCCGTAGCGCCGTGGAGGTGCTCCAGTGCGCAGGGAAAGAGGATGATCAAACACCCAACCGTCGGGGCTGAAGGAGATTGCGAGGGGATCGCGCTGTTTGGGATGTGGGTTGTTGATGAGGTAGTATGCGCCGGTGCTCAAACGGCCGGTGCAATTTTTGCTGGTGGCGTCGGGATAATTTGTGCGCACCGGCGACGACCATGTCTGTCCTTTGTCGCGCGAGAGCGAGCGCAGCAGGTAGCCCGAGCGCGTGCCATCACGGATGATCATATGAACGGATCCGTCGGCGGCTTCGTACCATGTGGGCTCGTCCATGCGATGATTGGGCGGCTCGGACGGGATGCGGACTTTGCTCCATTGGCCGGGTGCGGCGCTGAGTAGGAAATGCATGTCCATGCGGCTGTCGCGGCACGGCATTGCAGAGCGGCCGCCAAGCTTCACCGGCGGATAGTTGTTCATGCAGTCAGGCGCGAACACTCCCGCGGTTTCCCACTTCTTGCCGTTCCAGATGAAGTGCATCAACTGCAGATTGCTCCACACCTCGCCCTTGCCTCGCTGCCCGTAGGCGGCCGATTCGATGAGTGCGCCGAGCGCGGTCAGCTTGCCATCGCGCACGTAGATGCCGCGCGCAATCCACCGCTGCGGTTTGTCCTCGCCGTCGGGATCGGGGGCAAGTGAGCGCGCCTCCGACCAGGTGTGTCCATCGCGGCTGGTGGCGTATTGAATGAACTGATTGCTGGAATCCTCATCGACGCGGCCGGACGACCACATCGCCCAAAAGCGTCCTTCATGAAACGCCATGTAGGAATGGAGGTTGAACTGCCACTGGCCTTCCGCGGCGCGGTACACCGTACTGGTTCTGCCGGGCGCGGGCTTTAATTGCATTGGGGACGCGAGGAGCGCGCCTGTGGCCAGCAGACGCTCCGGTGGCGGCGGTTGCTGTGCGGTCAAGGCTGCGGGAAGAGAAACAAGTAACGTCCTTCGATTCATGATTGGCGGCGCCTCCAAATTTCGCGCAACGCCATCATACATGCGGGGAAGACAATCGCGCCGCCGAAGGCATAGAGGAACGATCCGGAGGTGACGGCGCGGGCGCCGGCAAAGCAGTAGACCACCGAGATGCCTGTGTTGGCGAGTAACGTGATGCTGAGAAAGCGCGGGAATGAAATCGCTGCGAGGCCGGCCACCATTGCGGACGCCTCAGCCAGCACAGGAATGGGCCTCATCATCACCAACGCCCAATCGGAGTGCCTTTGAAAGAGCGCCGACACCTGTTCAAGCTGGCGGCTTGTGGTTAGCCTCCGCACCGCCGGCGGGCCGAGTTTGTAGCCGCACACATATCCCATGACACAGCCTGCGGTCATGCCCGCGGTGGACACGGCAACGCCCATCGCAAAGCCGAGCAACGCTCCGGCCGCAGTGCTGACGATGCTGGACGGCAGGGGAAGAAATACGTCCAAGGCGAGTAGCGACGCGATGGAGATCGCTACCACTGGTTTTGGCCAATCCGGTGTCACCAGCCGATCCACGAGGTTCTGAAAGGTCTCCTCAAACAAGACGAAGGGGACCAGGATAATAGCCAGCAGAATGACGATCATTGACACCAGCCCGAGGGCTGGGATACTCTTCCCTCGTTGAATACCCATGAGCACTCATCATAAATACCCTGCAGTACATAACGCTATGTGGCCCGGCCTTGTTGGCAAGGGCCCGGATTCGGAACCGCCCATCGATCTGGATACGATGTTGGATCTCACGTCGGCCGCTGAGGTGGACGGGAAGAAGTTTGATGGCGTGGATTTGTTTCTCTCGCTGCCGCACACGGACATCGATTCCACCGATGACGATCTGAAGAAGCTGGCCGATGGGATTGCGCGGCGCGGCCTTGTTGCGGGATCGCTGGTAGCGCCGGTCTGGCCGCCCACGGGTGGCGGATCGGCGATGGGGGATGAAACGGAGCGGGCGAGGTTTTTAGGGCAGGTGAAGAAGGCTTGCCGGATCGGCAAGCGGCTGCGCGAGCTTGGCGTTCGCAAGTACGGAATCATTCGAATTGATTCCGCCGCGGGGCCCGGTGATTGGGTGGCCGATCCGGAGGGCAACACGAAGAAGATCGCGCAGACATTTCGCGAAGCCGGCGCAATCGCGGAAGACTACGGCGAGCGGCTTGCGGCGGAAGGCGAGATCTGTTGGGCGGGGATGCATTCCTGGCGTCAGAACGTGAAGCTGCTGGAAATGGTGGGCCGTCCCAAGACGGTGGGATTCCAGGCCGATATGGCGCACACAATGTTGTTCACGATGGGATACAACGCGCCGGAGGACCGGCTGCTGCCTGAGGATTTCGACTGGAACGATCACGAGAAGCTGGCGGAAGCCTATCGGACGATGGCTCGGGCACTACGGCCCTGGACGTTCGATTTCCACGTCGCGCAGAATGACGGAACGGTGAAGGGTTCGGGCTCGCATGACAAGACGGGGCATCATTGCCAGCCGGACGATCCCAATGGACGGCTCGACATTGTGCGCGATGCGGGCGCATGGATGCGCGGCGATGATGGCGAGCCCACCCGGGCTTTCCAGCACATCTGCTGGGACGGGTGCATGTTCCCCAACGCCGTAATGATGAACGTGGAGACGTGGAACAAGATTCTGAAGACAATGCTTGCGGTGCGTGACGCGCACGGATGGGATTAAGAAATGAAGACGATTCTCGCGACCTCGGCCGTCGTCCTGGCGATAGCGGCGGCGATGTATTCACAGCAAGGCCCGCCCGCTGGCGCAAAGAAGGATGGCAAGAAAAGCGGATTTCGCGGGCCGAACATCGCACCTATTGCGGAAACGGGCTTTGAGCCGATGTTCGACGGCAAGTCACTAAAAGGCTGGGATGGCGATGCCGCCTACTGGCGCGTGGAGAACGGCGTGATCGTGGGAGAAACCACAGCCGCGAATCCGCTCAAGCAGAACACCTTTCTCATCTACCGGGCGAGCAAGCCGGCGGACTTCGAGCTGAAGCTGGACTACAAGCTCAGCGGCCACAACAGCGGTATTCAGATTCGCAGCAGTGAGCGCGAGGATTTCAAGTACGGCATGATCGGCTACCAGGCCGATATTGACGGGGAGCAGCGCTACACCGGGCAGTGGTACGAAGAGCGCGGACGCGGGTTTCTGGCGATGCGCGGCCAGTTCACCTGGGTCGGCGCGGATGGCAAGCCGGGGCTGGTGGGCGCGCTCGGGGAGAGCGATGAATTGAAGGCGCTGATCAAGACCGGCGATTGGAACAGCATACACATCGTCGCGCGGGGGAACACGATTCTCCAGTTTCTCAATGGCAGGCTGATGAGCCAGTTGATCGACGACGACACCAAGGGCCGAAAGATGGACGGGCTCATTGGGATTCAATGCCATGTCGGTCCGCCGATGAAGATCGAATTGCGTAACGTCAGAATCAAGAAGTTGTAGTCCGCCACGAGAGAGCGAGACTAGCCCGCGCCGTCCGGTTCACAAGGGCCGCGATCGCGCGGGCTTTTTTTTCGCCTGAGGCGAGAATTCTCGCCGGCCGTTCGCGCATTGATAGACGAAGGAGCACAAATGGGACTCAACGAACGGCGAAAGATGAAGGAACTGCAGGACGGGGTGATTCCGGAGCGCACCAGGGAGATTGCGGAGATTTGCGGAGTGGCGATTCCGTATGAAGTGGATTGGAACAGTTTTGCGGAAGACATGCAGGCGCTGAACTTCGTGGACAACATCGCATGCCACCGTCTCAATATGGCGCTGCGCACGCTGTGCATCGATGCGATGGGGAAGGACGCTGTGCGCGATGGGCTCAAGCTGGTGAAGATTCGCAACGTGGCGAATGCTTCGGAAGCGAAGGTGGAGTTCTCGGCCGGCGTGTTGTCGATGCAGGGCGCCTACGGGCAAGGGCTCAGCGGGGCGATTCAGGACAGCGGGATTTATCAGGAGCTGGTGAACAAGCTGTAAGGCCGAGGTAGCTGGATTACAATAGGAGGCCAATGGGGTTGGCCATCCGATGAAGTTGCGTGGCGGAATCTCCGGGGCGGCGATAGTGGCGCTTGCGGTGCTTGCCTACGGGCAACGGTTCGGGGGGCAGTTTGACAGAGGATTCGGGCGCGGCATCGAACGCGGGGAAGGTCCTCGCATCGAGTTTCCAAAACAGGGCGAGTTTCATTTCGTGCGGCTGGAATACACCGACCTGCCGCAGGTGAGCCGGCGGTTCGGATTCGGCTCGCGCAGTGGGACAGGGATGGGCTGGTGGCTGGTGGATTGGCCCGACGCCGATGAGCATTTCTCGCAAGGTATCGAACGGCTGACGCGCATCCACACGGCCGAGCCGCTTCACTTTCGCATCACCGACCCGCGGCTATATGACAATCCCTGGGTCTACGCAACGCAGACTGGCTGGTGGGATTTGACCAAAGCCGAGACTGCGCAACTGCGCGATTACCTGCTGAAGGGCGGGTTTCTCGTCGTGGATGACATGTGGGGCGAGGAGCAGTGGGAGCTTTTCCGCGACACGATGTCGCGCGTTTTTCCGGACCGGTCCATTGTGGATATTGTGCCGGCCGATTCAGTGAATCACATGGTGTACGACATCACGGACAAGGACCGCACCTACATTCCGGGGACGCGTCATCTGCGGCGCGGCGCCAATGGACTGGTTGGGGTGGAGATGCCCGCGGGGATGGAGCCGGCATGGCGCGCCATCCTTGACGATCGCGACCGGATGGTGGTGGCCGTGAACCTGAACACCGATGTCGGAGATGCGTGGGAATATGCCGATGCGCCGGAGTACCCCGAGGCGATGACGGCGCTGGCTTACCGCTATGGCGTCAACTGGCTGCTGTACGCAATGACGCACTGATGTGATATTTTCGTGAAAACATGCCTGATTCTGGCCCTTCGCGACGTCAACTGCTGGAGCGCACCTGTCTGGGATTCGGAACGCTCGCCTTGCAGAGCCTGCTTGCCGATACCGGACCGCGGCTGCACAACGACACCAGGTCGCGCCACGGCCACTTTGCGCCGCGCGCGAAAGCGGTGATTCAACTGGTGCAGAATGGCGGGCCGAGCCAGATGGAACTGTTCGATCCGAAGGCCGAGCTGACGAAGCGCGCGGGCCAGCCGCATCCCGATGGGGTGGAGATTCATCAGCCGAACAATACGAACGTTCTGCTACCGGGCCAGTTTGCGTTTCGCAAACACGGCGATAGCGGAATGGACGTCAGCGAAGCGCTGCCGTTCACGGCTGGCATTGTCGATGATCTGTGTTTCATTCGCTCGATGCACACGGAGCACAACAACCACCTGGAAGGGTTGAACATGCTGCTGACGTGCAAGATCTTTCCGGGCCGTCCTGTAATGGGGGCGTGGATCAGCTACGCGCTGGGCACAGAGAATCAGAGCCTGCCGGCATATGTGGTGCTGCGCGATCCGAAGGGCTACACCATCGGCGGACGGCAGCTTTGGGCGAACGGGTTTTTGCCGGCGTTGTATCAGGGTGTGGAGTTCAGCATGAAGGGCGCGCCAGTGCAGCATCTGAATCCAGCGACGCCGCTGCCGCCGGGGGCACAACGCAGCACGCTCGATTTTCTTGCCGTAGTGAATCAGGCTCACGCGGCGCAGCGTCCCGGGGAAAGTGAACTGGATGCGCGCATTCAGAATTACGAGCTTGCCGCTCGCATGCAACTAGCGGCCGGGGAGGTGCTCGACATCTCGAAGGAATCGAAGGCGACCCGCGATCTGTATGGGTTGGACAATCCTGTCAGCGGCCCGTATGGGCTGCGCTGTTTGATGGCGCGGCGGCTGGTGGAGAAGGGCGTGCGGTTTGTGCAGGTGACCGTGAGTCCCGGGCAGCCGTGGGACCACCACAACCGGATCAAGACCGGTTTGCCGGGGATTGCGAACGAGGTGGATCAGGGTTCGGCGGCGCTGGTGAAGGATCTGAAATCGCGCGGGCTGCTCGATTCCACGATCGTCATGTGGGCTGGTGAGTTTGGGCGTCTGCCCACCACGCAGAACGGAGACGGGCGGGATCACAACCGGAACGCGTTCACGATATGGCTCGCGGGCGGCGGGTTCAAGAAGGGTTTTGTTTATGGCGAGACCGACGATTTCGGATACAAGTCCGTAGTGAATCGCGTTGGTGTGCCGGATCTGATTGCGACCGTGCTGCATCAGTTGGGGCTGGATCATTCCAAGGTGCAGTATCCGTATGGAGGCCGCGTGGAAACGCCGTCCGATGTCACGGTGACGGGAGCCAAGGTGGTTGGCGATCTCTTCGCCAACGCGAAGCAGGTGGCCTGAGACATGCGACTCTCACTAGTGCTGTTTGCTTTTGCGCTGCGTGCTGAGGAGGCGCCTCGATTTGAGAAGGACGTGCTTCCGGTCTTCACGGAGTATTGCTTTACCTGTCACGGGCAGAGCTCACCCAAGCAGGGGCTTGATCTGCGAACCGCGGTGACAACGATGCGTGGGAGCTTCAGCGGGCCAGTGGTGGTGAAGGGCTCGCTGGAGAAGAGCTTGCTGTGGAAGAAGGTCTCCACCAAGGTGATGCCGCATGAGGCGTTCGGGCGAAAGATGCCAGACGATAAGATCGAGGTCATCAAACGCTGGATTGCCGGGGGCGCGCTTGCCGACAACGCGGATGGACTCGGGCAGGCATCGTCGGAGCAGCGGGCTCGGTATGAAAAGCTGATTCGGCCGCTGTTCAACGAGCGCTGCGTGAAATGCCATGGAGCGGGGAAGCCGATGGGCGGGCTTGACCTGCGGGATCTCGCCGGCTTGCTGAAGGGCAGCACCAGCGGGCCTGTGGTGATGGAGGGCGCATCGGAAAAGAGCGTGCTGGTGCGTAAGGTCGCCAGTGGAGCAATGCCGCCGCCGGGGTCAGGGAAAGTTCTTTCGGAAGCGGAAGTGCAGTTGCTGAAGGAGTGGATCAATCGCGGGCATCTGACGGATGGCATCGATCTGGAGAACCCGCTGAACCGCGAGTTCACCAAGGCGGAGGCTCCGGAGATTACCGCGGAACAGCGCCAGTTCTGGGCGTTCCGCAAGCCCATCGCCGCGAAGGTTCCGAAGGTGCGCGCGGCGGCGCGGGTGCGTACGCCCGTGGATGCTTTCGCGCTCGCCAGGCTGGAGCAGAACGGCCTTTCGTTTTCAGTGGAGGCATCGCCAACCAACCTTCTGCGGAGAGCTTTTCTTGATCTCACCGGGCTGCCTCCTTCGCCGGAGGAGGTGAAGGCGTTTCTCGCCGATCCGAGTGCCACGGCCTATGAGCGCGTTGTTGACCGCTTGCTTGCGTCGCCGCAGTATGGCGAACGCTGGGGCCGTCACTGGCTGGATGCGGCGGGCTACGTGGACACTACGGGGAAAGACTTTGATCCGGGCAGGGCCGAGTACGCGGACGGCATGTGGCGGTATCGCGATTACGTGATTCAGTCCCTCAATCGCGACAAGCCGTGGGACCGCTTTCTGACCGAGCAGCTCGCGGGCGATGAATTGACTGACTGGCGTAGTGCGAAACAACGCACGCCGGAGATGAATGAACTGCTCGCGGCCACGGGGTATTTGCGCAATGTGCTCGACATCACGAATGAGGACATCACCAATCTGCCGGTGGAACGCTACGAGGCCTTGTTCAAGGTGGTGGAGAAGGTGGGGGCGAGCACGATGGGGCTGACGATGCATTGCGCGCGCTGCCATACGCACAAGTTCGATCCCATACCGCAGCGCGATTACTACCGCTTTCTGGCGCTCTTCACCACCGCGTTCAATCCGTCAGACTGGCTGCAGCCGAAGAACCGGCATCTGTACACCGTGCCGGATGAGGAGAAGCAGGAAGTAGAGCGGTACAACAAGGAGATCGATGGGACGGTGGCGAAGCTGAAAGAGCAACTGGCCACGCTGCGCCGTCCTTATGAAGAACAGGTGTTGACACAGAAGCTGAGCAAACTGCCGGAGGAAATTCGAGAGGACGCGCGTAAGGCTGTGGCGACGCCGGTGAAGGATCAGACCGAGGTGCAGAAGTACCTGGTGAGAAAGTTCGGCGCATCATTGAAGGCGACCGATGCGGAACTATCCAAGCTCTACAAGGCTGTCGATGGCGAGGCGGCGGCGAAGCTCGATCAGCAGATCAAGACGCACACTTCCTACAAGCGCAAGCTGGACAAGATCCAGGCGCTTTGGGATGTCGGCGAGCCTCCTTTGATCCGCCTGTTGCAGCGCGGGAATGCGGATGCGCCGGGTCCTAAAGTGACGCCGGGTTTTCCGGGGGTGCTTGCCTTCAGCGGGTCCACCGATGCGGTGCGTCCGCCGCAGACGCAGGGGAAGTCATCGGGGGTGCGGCTGGCGTTCGCGCAGTGGCTCACGCATCGCGATCATCCGCTCACGGCGCGAGTGATCGTCAACCGCGTCTGGCAGCATCATTTTGGCGCGGGGCTTGTGGCCACCACGGACAACTTCGGCAAGATGGGCGCGACGCCCGCCAACCAGGAGTTGCTCGACTGGCTTGCCGTCGATTTTATGGATCACGGCTGGAAGGAGAAGCGGCTGCACAAGCTGATCATGATGTCGAGCGTGTACCGGCAGAGCTCGCGGCAAGGCGAAGAATCGTGGGTGTCGAAAGCGCGCACCGTCGATCCTGAGAACCGGCTTTTGTGGCGGATGAACCTGCGGCGGTTGGACGCGGAGGCATTGCGGGACAGCGTTCTTGCCATGACAGGCAAGCTGGATCGCACAATGGGCGGCCCGCCGATCGCGCTCGAAGTGGAACCGAATGGATTGTTGGTGGTTTCCAGGAAGGAACCGCCGGAGGCGCCGTGGCGCCGGAGTGTGTATCTCACTGCGCGGCGGAATTATCCGCTGACGTTTCTCGGGGCGTTTGATTTTCCGGTGATCGACACGACCTGCACGCGGCGCATTCCATCGGCGACGCCGATCCAGTCGCTGACGATGATGAACGATCCGTTCCTTACGGAGTCGGCGCGTCTGGCGGCCGAGCGGTTTCTCGAGTTGGGCGGGGCTGAGCGTTTTATTGAGACGGCGTATCTGGCGCAGTTCGCGCGCAAAGCCGGGGCCGCCGACGTGCGGATGAGCGAGGAGTACCTGGCGCGTCAGGAGAAGATCTACCGCGACGCGAATCTGCCGGAGAAGGAAGCGGCGGCGCGGGCGCGGCAGGAATTTGTGCAGGCGCTGCTGAGCTCAAACGAGTTCCTCTACATCGACTAGCGGCCGATTCTGATACGATACCGGGTCTATGCCGATTACCACTTCCCGCAGGGACCTGCTCCGTTTATTCACTGCCGCACCGGCACTGGCTTTACCCGCATGGTCGCAGACGCGCAAGCCAAATCTGTTGATGCTGTTTGCCGATGACATGGGGTGGTCCGATGTGGGCTTCAACGGGCGCAAGGAATGGAAGACGCCGAACCTCGACCGTCTGGCTTCGCAGGGCGCATTGTGCACGCGCTGGTACACCGGATTTCCTGTGTGCGCGCCGTCGCGGGCGTGCCTGATGACAGGCAAGTACACCATCCACAATACGGTGCGCAACAACGGCAAGGATTTGCCCGCGAGCGAGGTCACCATTGCGGAGGCTGTGAAGCCGCTGGGCTACAAGACCGCGCTGTTCGGCAAGTGGCACAAGGGGAACCTGCCGGGCGGCGGGTTCACTCATCCGCTGGATCAGGGTTTTGAGGAGACGTTTGGATACCTGGACGCGCGCCACGCGTGGGAACATTTTCCCAAGGAATTGTATCGGGGACGCGAGAAGGTGGCGGTGTCCGGTTTTAGCTGCGATCTGATCGTAAATGAGGCAGTGCGGTTTATGAAGGAGAATCAGAACAATCCGTTCTTCCTCTATCTGCCGTTCATCGAACCGCACTTCTACATCGCATCGCCGGAGGAGAACGTTGCCAGGTATAAAGGCAAGTTCAAGGAGAAGGATCCGGCCAAGCCCTACAACGCGCATTACGCGGGCATGATCGAACGCCTGGATGCGGCGATTGGACGAGTACTGAAGACTCTTGACGATCTGAAGCTCGCCGAGCACACGTTGGTCGTGTTCACCTCCGACAACGGCGCGACGTTTGAAACGGGGAATCAGGGCGCGTCGAACTATCACGACAGCAACCGGCCCTATCGCGGGCAGAAGCGTAGTCTGGAGGAGGGCGGCATTCGCATGCCTGCCTGCGTGCGATGGACGGGCAAGATTCCCGCGGGTCAGAAACTCGATACGCCGTTCCACACTACTGATGTGTTTCCGAGCTTTCTGGCTGCCGCCGGCAGTAAGCCGGATGCGGCCTGGAAGGTGGATGGGATGAACATGCTCGACGTGTGGATGGGGAAGGCGAAGGCCCCCGAGCGCACGTTGTTCTGGGAACTGCAATTGGAAGGCTGGGACATGTATGCCGCCATGCGCGGTGACTTCAAGTACCTGCGTGTGGGGACGAATCATTTCCTCTACAACGTGAAGGATGACCCGCAGGAAAGGCGAACCATAGGTCAGGAATATCCGGAAATGATGAAGCGGCTGCGCGCGGAGACCGATGCCTGGATCAAGACCGAGGTGAAAGCGCAGTGAGCATGCGCACGGTGCAACTGCGGCATCCACGCCGTGGCCGGGCGGTGGCGCGCGTCAGTGGCGATGTGCTGGAGCTATTGCAGGGCGCGACCACTGTGTATGGTTGGGCGCAACAGGCTATCGCGAGCCGTGTCCCGCTGCGCACGCTGGTGGCCGATGCCGCGGCGGCTGCGACACTTCCTTACTCGGTGACATGGAGCGGCGCGTCCGAGTGGACGATCCTTCCGGCGATGGATCATCCTGTCGAGGCCGCCTGTTGCCAGGTGACGGGAACCGGACTGACTCACATGGCCAGCGCCGCCAATCGCAATGCAATGCATGCGGCGGGCGACAAACTGACCGACAGCATGAAGATGTATCAATGGGGCGTGGAAGGCGGCCGGCCGGCGCCCGGACAAATCGGCACGTCGCCCGAATGGTTCTACAAGGGCAACGGGACGATTCTGGTGGGACACAACCATCCGTTGAATGTTCCCGCCTTCGCCGAGGATGGCGGCGAGGAACCGGAGATCGCCGGCGTCTACCTCATCGATCCGCAGGGCAATCCGCGGCGCATTGGTCTGGCGCAGGGCAACGAATTCTCCGATCATGTTTTCGAAAAGAAGAACTACCTGTACTTGGCGAGTTCGAAACTGAGGCAGTGCTCACTGGGGCCGGAGCTTGTGCTCGATCCCGATTTTGGCGATGTGCGGGGACGGGTGAGTGTGCTGAGAAACGGCGCGGTTTTGTGGGCGAAGGACATCCAGACCGGCCAAGCCAACATGTGCCACACGCTGGAGAACATGGAGCATCATCACTTCAAGTTTCCGTTGCACCGCCGGCCGGGTGATGTGCACATACACTACTTCGGGGCGAGCGCATTCAGTTTTGGCGAGCAGGTGATGCTGCGAGATGCCGATGTCATGGAAGTGGCCTGGGAAGGATACGGACGCGCATTGCGGAATCCGCTGCGAGTAATTAGCGGCCCCGCGGAATTGACGCGCGTTACGCCCGTTTGAAGTACGACGCCATTTGTAAACTCCGACCCGGGTTGACATTCTACCCGAAGAGGTGTAGGCTCCTGTGGTATGTCTACCCGAAGGGAGCCGGAGCATGTCGCCCTACTGCAGGGCACTCTGAATCTACTGATCCTGCGCACACTCGTGTTCGGCCCGCAGCACGGGCAGGGAATCGCTCGCGCCATTCAGCAGAAATCCGAGGATGTGCTGCTGGTTGACCATGGCTCGCTCTATCCCGCATTGCAGCGGCTGGAATCCCAAGGATGGATCAAGGCGCGCTGGGGAATTTCCGAGAACAATCGCAAGGCCCGCTACTACGAGCTAAGCGCGAAGGGCCGGGCGCAACTGAATCACCAGACGTCGGACTGGCAACGGCTCACCGGCGCCATCGGCCGGATTCTCGGCCTCGAACAGGGGTAGGGATGTTTTGGCGGCGCTCGCAAAAGGACTTTGACGACGAGATCCGGGCCCATCTCGAACTCGAGGCGCAGCAACTTCTGAGAGAAGGCGCCGCTCCGGCGGACGCCTATTATGGCGCCCGGCGCGCGTTCGGCAACGTCACAAGAAGGCAGGAATGGTTCTACGAACAGAGGAGGATTCTGATGGTTCGCGATTTCATTTCCGACATGGCGCACGGCTTTCGCCAGTTGCGGCTCAACCGCAGTTACGCGGCGCTGGCGATTGTCACGCTGGCGCTGGGCATTGGCGCAAATACCGCGCTCTTCAGCGTGGTGTACGCCATCCTGATTAAGCCTCTGCCGTACCGCGAACCGGAACGCCTGGCGCGTGTCTGGATGGACAACCGGCGGCTGCAGATGAAGGAAGACTGGGCATCGTGGTTGAACTATCAGGATTACAAGAAGCTGGGGACTTCGTTCGAATCAATGACGGCGTTTTCCAATAGCGGCGCGAACCTGACTACCGATGGCGAGCCGGAGTCGATACTTGGAGTGCGTGCGGAGGCTGCGCTGTTTGACCAGTTGGGCGTTCGCCCCCACATCGGGAGGTTCTTCACGAGCGAGGAAGATGTGGCGGGAAAGGGCGACGTCTGGGTAATCGGATGGGGGCTGTGGCAACGGCGCTTTGGCGGCAGCACCGACGTGCTCGGCAAGAAGATTGAGATGGACGGAAGCAAGGCGACGATCATAGGCGTAATGCCGCCAGGTTTCCGGTTTCCCACGAAAGAGACGGAGTTCTGGTCGCCGCTGGTGGTGCCGGATGGGGCAAAACGCAGGGTCGGATACTGGCTCCAGATGGTGGGGCGGCTGAAGCCCGGCGCAACGATGCAGAACGCGCAGACCGAGATGGAAGTGGTAGGCAAGCAGTTGGAGCTGCAATACCCGAAGGAGAACGCAGGCTACGGAATCTATGTCAATCCGCTGGTGAATCACGTGGTGGGGAACACGCGAACACCGCTGCTGCTGCTGTTGGGAGCGGTTGGGTTCGTCCTGCTGATCGCTTGCGTCAATGTCGCCGGCCTGATGCTCTCGCGGGCAGAAGCGCGGGGAAGAGAAGTTGCGGTGCGAGCGGCTCTGGGTGCGGGCCGCGCCCGGCTGGCTATTCTGATGTTTGGCGAAGCTGTAGCCCTGGCGCTGATCGCAGGGGGTGTTGGCCTGATGGCCGCATGGTGGGGCGTCAAGGCCCTGGTGATGCTTGCGCCGGCGGATCTGCCGCGGCTGGACGAGATCGGGATCAACCTTCCGGTGTTCCTGTTTGGACTGGCAGTGACGGTCTTGACTGCCCTGCTCTTTGGCATGGTGCCGGCCTGGCGCATTGCACGCATCAATCTCAACGAAGCCTTGCGGGAGGGCGGCCGGAGCGTGGCCGGCTCGATTGGCGGACAGCGCACCCGCGCGATCCTGGTGGTGGCCGAATGCAGCCTCGCCATCATGTTGCTGGCGGGCGCCGGTTTGTTCCTTCGTTCGCTATTCCGGCTGCAAGGCGTCGATCCGGGGTTCCGCACAAACAGTGTTCTGACGATGCAAGTGGTGGCCTCCCGCACGAAGGTTGCGCAACCACCGCAGGTACTGGAGTTCCATCAGCGATTGATGGAGAAAATTCGCGGGTTGCCGGGCGTCACAGGCATGGGGTCCATCACCACTCTGTTGTTGAGCGACACGCCAAACTCGGGCACGTTCACGCTGGAGGACCGCCCACCGTTTCCGGAGGCGGAACAGATTGAAGCCACTTCGGACATCGCGTCGGCGGAGTTTTTCAAGACGATGCAGGTGCGTCTGAAGTATGGGCGGTTCTTTGATGACCGCGACCGTATGGACGGACCGCGCGCGGCAATCATCAACGCCACGTTCGCTTCCAAGTACTGGCCGGGGCAGGATCCCACGGGAAAACGCTTCGTGTTCGGAATGCCCCGTGAGCGCAATCCCTGGATCACGATCGTCGGCGTCATTGAGGACATGCGACGCCGTGGCCTGCATCGCGAGGCGCGACTGGAGGTTTTCGCACCGTTGACTCAAAGACCCGCGCGGGGCACACAATTGCTGATTGCCGTGAATGGAAATCCGATGGCGCTCGCGGCGGCGGTTCGTTCCGAGATCCGTGCACTCGATTCGCTGGCTACCGTGACGAAGGTGAGCACGGTTGAGGCAGAGGTGGGGACCACTATGGCGGCGCGCCGCTTCCAGGCACTGTTGCTCGCGCTGTTCGCGATGCTGGCGCTGGTGCTGGCGGCGGTGGGTATTTTCGGACTGATGTATCAATCCGTATCGCGGCGCACGCACGAGATCGGCGTCCGAATGGCGCTGGGCGCGCAGGGCAGCGACGTCATGGGCATGATGCTCCGGCAGGGTCTGTTGTTGACGGCAACCGGTTGCACCATCGGACTGGCTGGAGCATTTGCGTTATCGCGCCTTGTGCGGGGCCTGTTGTACGGGGTTGGCCCGGCGGATCCCGTAACCTACGTCGCGGCGGTATTGCTGCTTGCCGCCGGAGCTGTGATTGCGTGCTGGGTTCCTGCCCGCCGCGCCACCCGCGTGGACCCGCTTGTGGCGCTGCGCCACGAATGATCCCCAGGTATGTTTCAGCTCCTCTGTGGCGCAGCTTGTTACTCTGCGCCCGATTGGTAATCGGCCCCTGGAGTTTGGACATTTAGCCGTCCTGTGGGGCGGCCAATCCTGGCCGCGGCTGGCCTTTCCAGGCCAGCCCCCGGCCGATTGGTAATCGGCCCTCCGGCTACCAACCGCCGGGGGGCTCCCGAAGCACCAGATTACATCCCGGCTGCGCGTGAATGATGGAACGCGGCGGGATATTACGCTTTAATGGTGAACGCCATGGATCGCACTATAGGCGAGATCAATGCATTCACGTTAGGCGAAGTGGAACGCGGGGACTCCAAGGCGCCGCGGGCGCTGCTGATTCACCAGGGATCGCCCATAGGATTGACATTGGAGGGCGCGACGCTGGAAGCGCAGTTCGCTTTTGGGGACGAGTTTCTGCTCCTGCTGACCGACGACTGCCCATACGAGGAATCGCTGCACATTTATCTGCTGGACCGGGATTTCCACACAATCGACAGGCTGGATGTGGGTCAGGGGTATGCGGCTGGGGTGCTGCGGGAAGTGCAGGTGACAGGGCCTGACACGATGCGGTTTTTGTTTCATCCAGGGGCGCCGTATGAGCTAAGGGTTCATCCGGAGCCTCGTCACATTCTGAACACCAGCGCGGGATTGAGGGAGATGCTGCGCGCCGGCTCAAAACGCCGGTTAGAGATCAGGAGGGGAGAGAAAGATGGGTAACAAGACCACCGCCGACAATGCCGAACTAACACAAGCGCTGCGCGACTTCGAATCGCAGGCACTGGGTTATGCATATCGTTTTATCAATGACGCCAAGGTGCGCAGCGAATATATCGAGCGGATCAAAGAATTCTCAAAATCAACGATGGAGGCGTACAGTTCAGGAAAACTGACGGCGCAACAGGCTCAGGGGGTTGCGCACGATATGCGCAACCAGATCATGAACATGTCGCGGTCGAAGACCTCGGAAATCGGCAAGGCCATCGCGGTCATTCTGAAAGACGAAGGCCTGACGCTCGACGCGCTTCTGGCCAAGTACGCCAAGGATAAGTTCGGTAAGGCGCCAAGCCAACTTACTACGGCGGAGCGCGATGTCGTGGCGCTCGAAATCGTGGCTGCCTCCGGACGGTCGAACCCCAAAGTGAATGCCACGATGGGGCGTCTGGGCGCGGCTGGACGGGCCTTCTGGGTCCTGACTGCACTGATCGCCATCTACAATGTGGGCACGGCGGAGAACAAGACAGTGGCGGCGGGGAGAGAACTTGCGGGAATCGGGGGCGGGATCGGCGGCGGGATGGCTGGAGGTGCGGCCGTTGGGGCGGTGGTGACGGGTCCGGCGGCGCCGATTGGAGCGGCCATCGGGGCTATTATCGGGGGGATTCTCGGCGCGATTGTTGCCGATGAAGCTTATGTTGAGGGTGTAGTGCCGGTGACCGGGATCGTGGCGCGGATTGTTCCGCGGTTCACGCACCTTTTTTCCCGCGATGAGGAGGGGCTGGCGAACGCGCTCTATGACGAATGCGGGATCAACATTGACCAGGTGTGCGAGGTGATCAGGCACCTTTTGGAATACTACAATTCCGATTCCGACGATGTTGTGCATCTGTATGTGCAACTGGTGAAGAAGCACAATGGCAGTGTGCAGGAAGCGCTGAAACTGCACCCGACGGCGAAGCAGTTGATGATCGACACGCTGGAGAGCGGGTGGACCGATTCGGCGGAGCGGGCGTCGATTCAGTTTCTGCAGGGGTTGTGACCCGTGGCACCTCCGGTTAGAAGAACTTGTTGTTGACGGCGGGGAAGGCTGTATCGACGGGGTTGCCTCGGGCGGCGAGCCAGATGTCCTGGCCGGCGATGCGGGCCATGCCTGCCCAGGTGATGCCCGCGCCGGAGCGCTTGGACTGATAGATGTTGTTGTTCGCGTTCAACTGGTAATCGCGGTAGGCTTCGTCAATCACCGCCTGGACGCCTGCCCAGTTCAGGTTGTCAGGGAAGAAGCAGCTTCGCTTGGGGTTTCTCGCGCCGATGGTGACATCCGCAACGATGATGCCGGCGACACGGAGGTCGCGTTCGCGAATGGTTACGGTGATGTTGCTGCCGTTGAGGGTGCCGGCGTGGGCGACGTTGAGCGCGGCGAGCGTCAGGTTGGGGAGAGCGGCGGCGAGGTTCAAGGAGTGCAGCCCCGTGTGGGTTCCGCCGGCGATTGTGCCGTGCATCATGTGATTAAAGCAGGTCGGCGTGTAGGCGATGGCGACGGTGCGCGCGCGCAGCGCCGGGACACGAACGTCCAGTCTGGGCATTGGTGTAGACCTCCAGATTTGGTGAGTGCTGTAGCGGAATACAACAGTATAACCACAAGATGGCAGAATCGCACGAACTTTATCGCAACGCGAGGGATTTACGCCGATAAGTACGCCATATGGATCTCTCTTTGATCCTGGCAGGTATTGTTGTCGCGGTGGCCGTTGCCGGCTGGTGGCGGGAATCGGCAGCAGCGCGGCGGGCGCTACGGCAGGCGTCGAGTCTCGCGGATGAACGAAGCAGGCTGCTCGAAGCAGCAACCTTGCTCGACGAGGAACGGCGCATTCTGGAGATGACGGCCGGGGGCGCGCCGTTGAGCGAAATCCTGGAGAGGGTCTGTCTCGGGATAGAACATCAGGTGCGCGGGTGCTTGTCTTCGATTCTGCTGGTGGATGAGGAAGGGAAACATCTGCTCCACGGGGCGGCTCCCCATTTGCCCCAGTCCTACTGCAAGGCGATTGACGGGGTGGCGATTGGCGATGGAGTGGGGTCCTGTGGGACGGCCGCTTATACCGGAGAAGTCGTGATCGTGCATGAGATCGCCACCGACCCGAAGTGGGAGGGGTTTGCGGAGTTGGCGGCGAAGGCTGGGCTGGAGGCGTGCTGGTCGTTTCCGATTGTGGACAGCCGCAAACGCGTGGTTGGCACGATTGCACAGTACCATACGCATCCAACGAGTCCGAGTGATCGGGATTTGCGGATATGCCGCATTGGCGCGCATCTGGCGGCGATCGCGATCGAGAACCGGCAGGCGCAGGCGTCCTTGGAGCGGGACATGAGAAGGATGGATCTGGCGGAGCGCGCGGCGCGGTTCGGGGTCTGGGAAATTGACGTTGCCAAGAGGCAACTTCTGGCGTCGGACAATCTGCTGGCGCTGATGGGACTGGGGGAGCAGGTTGGCAGGGAGCGGGTGGAGGCGTGGATCGAATTGGTGCATCCCGACCATCGCGCGGAGGCGTCGCGGCGGCTGGCCGACTGTCTGGCCGGGGCGGCGAATCTGATGCTGGAACTCCCCGTACGGCGTGCAGACGGCCGCTACCGCTGGTACCGCATGAAGGGCACTGTGGAACAGGGCGCAGGCGGGGTTGCGGAGCGCATCACAGGTGCGACGCAGGATATCACTGCGGAAAAAGAGATGATACAGAACCTGCAGGAGGCGAAGGCCGCGGCCGAGCACGCCACGGTGGTGAAGAGCCGATTTCTGGCCAACATGAGTCACGAAATCCGCACTCCGCTCAATGGGATTATCGGGTCGATTAGTCTCCTGCGGGATGTGAATCCGGGGCCGGAGCAGCGGGAGCATCTGGAGACGATGCTGGCCTCGGGGGAAGCGCTGCTGCATGTAGTGAACGATGTCCTCGATTTCTCCAAGATCGAAGCGGGCAGAATTGACCTCGATGTCCGGCCCTTCCGGCTAACGGCGCTACTTGCGGAGGTGGAGTCCATCCTGGCGCCGGAGGCGCGAAAGCGCGGACTGCAAGTGTTGTTTCACATTTGGCCGGGGTGTGACCGGATGCGTTCCGGCGATGCATTCCGGCTGCGTCAGGTGCTGCTGAACCTGGTGTCGAACGCGGTGAAATTCACCCATCTGGGAAGCGTGACAGTGGAGGCGCGGTCGCGAGGGGAGGAAGTACACTTCGTCGTGGAAGACACGGGAATCGGGATGTCGGAGGAGGAGCGGGAGGGAGTCTTTGTGCCGTTCCTGCAAGCCGATACGTCAACGACACGGCGCTACGGGGGGACGGGGTTGGGGCTGTCGATCTCGCGGCATCTGGTTCAGATGATGGGCGGAGACATCTGGTTTGAGAGCACACCGGGGGTGGGGACGCGGTTTGAGTGCAAGGTTGTTTTGCCGCTGGTGAAGGAGGAGGCAACGGCGGCTTCGCCTTCAGCGGCTGCGCTGGCTGTTTCTACGCGGCCGATGCACCTTCTGGTAGCGGAGGATAACCACGTCAATCAAAAGGTGGTGCAGAGCATGCTGACGCGGCTCGGGCATACGGTGGATCTGGTGGACAACGGGAAAGAGGCGCTGGAAGCGGTGCAGCGCCGCGACTACGATGCGATCCTGATGGACTGTCAAATGCCGGAGATGGATGGGTTTGAGGCTACGGCGCGGATCCGGCAGCAAGGGATCACCACGCAGATCATCGCCTTCACTGCAAACGCGTTTGCCGAGGACCGGAAGCGTTGCCTGGATTCGGGCATGAACGACTACCTCCCGAAGCCGATTACCATGGACAGATTGCGCGCCTTGCTGGAAAATACAGCTCGAATGAACGAAGAGTCCGGGGAGTTTTGCGTAAGGTGATTTAGAGCGAACTTGGTCTGCATCGGATGCGTATCTACTGGCATCCAATGATAAGTGAAGGAACTGAGTTTCCGTGCGGAACGAAGATCTGTTGACAAACAGTGATCAGTTGATATACACTGTTCATAGATTCCGCACGAAGGAAAAGAATAAGGAACATGCTGACACGCATCGCTACTCTGTCCGTTTTCGCCCTTTCATTGTGCATGGGCGCTTCTGATAGCCAATTGAACCTGGACAAAGCAGCCGTTGTCGCAGGGACGCAATTGAAAGCTGGCGCTTACAGGATTCATGTGGATGGCGGCAAGGCGGTTTTGAAGAACTCGAAGGTCTCGGTGGAAGCTCCCGTGACGGTTGAGACATCGGGGACGAAGTTCGCGAAAACCACCGCCTGTTGCCTGAAAGCCGATGGGACATACGATTTGAAGGAAGTCCGTGTCGGCGGGACCAACCAGAAACTGCTTTTCAAAGAGAAGAATACGTCCGAAGCTGGCCATTAAAGGGCCGCCAGTAACCTTTCGAGCGTTGTACCCTTCCCTCCGGCCAGCAGTGACGTTGCAGAACGTTGTTGCTGGCCGATTTTCTTTTGGTTCGGCAGGGGTGAGCTTTTCCCACGTGCGGCGTCGCGTAACATTTTAGACTTCGGAATCGTGAATCGCAAGCGCAGAAGGGTTATCCTGCAAGAGAGGGTCTAACTATGCCGGTCGTCAGAGCAGTGAGTGGCACCTCCAGCGGGGAGAGGCGGAGGCGTCCGGGACTGAGTCTTCCATCCGAACTTTTGGACAGGGCAGTGACGAACCTGTGCTACGTGTCCGTTATTGCGGCGGTGAGCACGATCCTGTTTGTCCTTCTGCACGTGATGTTGCAGCCAGAAGCGAAGGAAGTGATTAGGAGTCCGTTTGTACGATTGACGGATCTTTCGCTGGTGTTGCTCTCGGTTGGGTTTGTGGTGCTTCAGCGGTCGGGAGTGCTGTCGAAGCAGGCGATTCTGCATCTGGGCGCGGTCTTCCAGGTGCTGGTGGCATTCACTATCGCGCTGGTAGAGTCCTATATGCCGCGCGGCCCGGAGATGCCGGTGATTGGCGTCTCTTCGGTGGCGTTGTGGATTACGCTGTGCGGGGTGCTGATCCCGAACACACCGCTTGTGAACATGCTGGCGGGATTCTTCTCGGTGCTTGCCTGGCCGTCGGCGTATCTGATCGCCCGCCAGTTGTTCGACAGCGAGTTCATCGGCTGGAACCGGGTGGCGATCTGGATGTCCCCGCTGGCGATGTCAGCGATATGGACGAACCTCCTGAACCGGCGGATGTACGCGATGACGGTGGCCTCGCAGCGCGCCGAGGACATGGGTAGTTACCAACTCGACTACAAGATCGGCGAAGGCGGGATGGGCGAAGTGTGGCGTGCCAAGCACAGGCTGCTGGCGCGGGACGCGGCGGTGAAGCTGATCCGCACGGATGTGATGTCCGGCGTGAACATGAAGAGCGTCTCGCTGCTGCGGAAGCGGTTTGAGCGGGAGGCGCGGTCGACCGCCTCACTGCGCTCGCCGCACACGGTGGCACTGTTCGATTTCGGCGTTACCAAGGACCACACGTTTTACTACGTGATGGAATTGCTGGACGGGCTGGATCTGCAGACGATGGTGGAGAACTACGGTCCACTGCCGGCGGCGCGGGTGAAGAACATTCTGCTGCAGGTGTGCGAATCGCTGGACGAGGCGCACACGCTGGGGATGGTCCATCGCGATATCAAACCGCGAAACATTTTCCTCTGCAAGCTGGGCAGCCGCTATGACTTTTCCAAGGTGCTCGATTTCGGGCTCGTGAAGAACATGCTCCAACCGGAAGACACGTTGATGACCGCCGATGGCGCGGCAACGGGGACCCCGGCGTATATGGCTCCCGAAGTGGCCTTGGGCGGCACGGTGGACGGACGGGCTGACATCTATGCGCTGGGCTGCGTGGCCTACTATCTGCTCACCGGGCAGATGGTGTTTCAGGAGAGCAGCTCCACCGCGGTGGTGCTGGCCCACGTGCAGAAAGAACCGGTGTCGCCTTCGCTGCGAACGGAACTGCCGATTCCGCCGGAGCTGGACGCTTTGATTCTGAAGTCGCTGGCGAAGAATCCGCAGGACCGGATTCACAGCGCCGCCGAGTTTGCGCGCCAGTTGGAAGCGATCGAGATCCGGCCAAAGTACTGCCCGGACGATGCGCGGCGCTGGTGGGGGACGCATCTTCCCACGATCCGTTCGCGAGCAGCCGAGCAAGCCCACGACGAAGCGGTGGAAACCAGCGATACTCTAGAGAAGAGCGCCCGGGTTTGAGAGCCCGGATTTATAGTTGAACCGCAATCCATCTACAACAGGGGATGTATATCGCCGGCCGACGCAATTCGCGATGGCGGGCACGTGCCTCATGCTCGCGCATCAGGTGGCGGGCAAGGTAGCGCGCGACGGGTTTTTCCTCTTGGAGTTTGAGCCGTGGGATCTGCCGAAGATCGTGGCCACGGCGGCTCTGCTGAGTATCGGGCTGGCGTTGCTGTTCTCAAAGGTGCTCGAACGGAAGGGGCCGGCGAACCTTGTACCGTCGACGTTCGCCGTGAGTGCCATGCTCCATGTGGGGGAATGGCTGCTGTTGCCCGTGGCACCGCGGCCCACGGTGATTCTGATCTATCTGCACATCGTGGGGCTCGGGGCGATCCTGTTGTCCGGCTTCTGGTCTTTGCTAAGCGAGGTGTTTGATCCGCGGGAGGCGAAGGCGCGATTCGGCAGGATTGCCGGAGCGGGCACGGCGGGAGGCATTGCGGGCGGTATCCTCGCCGAGCGGCTTGTGGCCTGGACTGGGACCAACACCCTGCTCTTTCTATTGGCGGCGTTGCACCTGGGTTGCGCGGCCATTTCACTCACCTTTGGGGGGCAGCCGGCAAGAAAAGAGGCGGCATCGCGTGTGACCACGCGCGAGGCCCTTACGCGGACCCCGCTGCTGTGGCGGCTGGCGGCGCTGGTGTTTCTAGGGACGTGCACGGCCGCGCTGCTCGACTACCTCTTCAAGCTGGGGGCTGCGCAGACGATGGGGAAGGGGCCGGCGCTACTGCGCTACTTTGCCGTCTACTATACGAGTTGTCAGATACTGACGTTCCTGGTGCAGGTGCTCAGCAGCTCCTGGCTGCTGCAGAAGCTGGGCGTGGCGAAAAGCGTAGCGAGTTTGCCGCTGGCGGTAGGTGGCGCGTCCGCGGCGGCACTGCTGAGTCCCGCGTACCCGTTCGTGGTGTTCGCGCGGGCGATGGAGATGATTCTGCGCGGTTCGCTGTTTCGCTCCGGCTATGAACTGCTGTACACACCGGTTCCGGCATCGGACAAGCGCAGAGTGAAGACGATCGTGGATGTGGGATGCGACCGGTTCGGCGATGCCGTGGGTGCGGGCGCGGTGCAGGTGATGGTGTGGCTGGGACCGACGCTGGCGCGTCCGGAGATTCTGGGGCTCGCGATCGGGATATCGGTGGTGAGTACGACGCTTGCGTTTAGCGTGAGCGCCGCCTATCGCAGCGTTCTTGAGATGGGGTTGTTGCGAAGAGCCAAGGAGGACCGGCCGGGCGAGGATCCTTCGATGATGAACACGATGTTTGAGGGGATGCCTTCGCTCACCAGTTTTCGGTTGCCGCGGGCGGCGGCGCAGCCCCCTGTAGCGCTAGAGACTGTACCGCGGGAGAAGGTGAAGGAGCCCGTGGTGGTGCCGAGTGTAGCGTTATTGAAACCGCAGGACCCAAGCCTGGCCTGCCTGGCGGACCTGCGGAGCCAGAATCCAGTGCGGGTGACCAAAGTGTTGAAGGACACCGCTCCGGTGGATCCGATGCTGGTGCCGCAGATCATCCGGCTGCTGGCCTGGGATGAAGTGAGTGCGTTGGCCCGCGCCTATCTGGACCGTTGCGGGACGCGGATTGGCGGACAACTCACCGATGCGTTGACCGATCCGGATGTCGAGTTTGGCATTCGGCGTCGGATTCCGCGATTGCTGGCACGCATTGCGACGCCAGCGGCGGTGGACGGGTTGCTCCAGGGGCTGGGGGATCAGCGGTTCGAGGTGCGGTTTCAGTGCGGCCGCGGGCTGGAATATATTCACCGCCGGTATCCGGACATGGAGATACGCCAGTCCGGAGTACTGGAGGCGGTGAACCGGGAGCTATCGGTGAGCAAGTCGATCTGGCGATCGTGGAAGGTGATGGAACGCCGTGATAGCACGGATGATTACAACTTCCTGGATGAGGTGCTGCGGGAGCGGGCCGATCATAGTCTGGAGCATGTGTTTTCGCTGTTGGCGGTGGTGTTCCCGCGCGAGCCGTTGATGGCGGCGTTTCGCGCGCTGCACCAGGAGGACCGGATGTTCCGCGGGCTCGCGCTGGAGTATCTGGAGAACATCCTTCCCGATCACATTCGCGGGCGGCTGTGGGCGATTCTGGAAGAAGAGCCGGGGCGGGATGCGGATTCCGGGCCCAATCAGAGTGTCCTCGAGGAATTGCTGATGACGGATGCCAAGTTGGTGCTGCGGCTGAAGGAGCTGCGAACGGCCGAGGCGCGAAGGATGGAGAAGGGCTCCGGCGATGCCTGAGGTCACCCTTGACGCACACCCTATGAACCGCAGATTCGCCCCACGAAGAAAGTCTTACGGAGTATACTAGCTCGTATCTCAATGTTTGGGGTGATGGATGCAAGCTAGGACGTTCGCTCCGATTCTCATAGCCGTAACGGCGTTGCGGCTATTGGCGCAGCAGGTGACAGGCACGATTACCGGCTCGGTCACCGACACTTCCGGGGCAGCAGTTCCCGGAGTTCAGATTCGTCTCATGAATCCTGACACTGGGCTGCAACGCAGCGCTACCAGTGATCAGGACGGAAACTTCCGCTTCCTCGTGCTGCCGCCGGGTGTTTATGCAATCGATGGGGCGCACACAGGTTTCAAAGCCTTCCGGCGGCATGGCATCGTGGTTGAGGCTGACCGCTCACTGGCTGTCCCCGTGCGGCTCGAAGTCGGCGCGGTGACCGAGGTAGTGGAAGTTCAGTCGGCTGCAACTCTCCTGGAACCGAACACCTCGTCGTTGGGCACGGTAATGGATTCGCGCAAAGTGGAAGAGCTGCCTCTCAACGGCCGCAATCCACTCGGACTTGCGAACCTGATTCCCACGGTACGAGGTATCGGATACTTCGGGGGCCAGGTGCTTTCGAGCTGGCGGCTTGCCGCGGTGAGCATTGGTGGCGGTCCCGCTCTGGCGAACGGCTTCATGGTGGACGGTATCGCCAGCGAGAAGGTGACAATCGCCGGCACGCAGACGTTTCTTTCCATTGACTCCACGCAGGAGTTCAAGGTCCTCAGCAACGCGATGTCAGCCGAGTTCGGGCGCACCGCGGGCGGCATCATCAGCACCGTCAGCAAGGGCGGCACCAATGAATTCCATGGGAATCTGTTCGAGTTCCTGCGCAGCGACAACCTGAACGCCAACGAGTTCTTCGCGAACCGCGCGGGACGGAAGCGTGGAGCTTTGGTGTATAACCAGTTCGGCGGAACGATCGGCGGACCGATTAGAAAGGACAGGCTCTTCTTCTTCGTCAACTACGAAGCGTTCCGCGAGCGCCGCGCGTCTCAATCCATCATCACTTCGCCGACGGCGCTACAACGTGCCGGAGATTTTTCCGAAACGCGCACGCAGACCGGCGCGTTGATTGTCGTTTATGATCCGACGACGACGCGGGCAAATCCGGCGGCCGCGGGCACTTTCATACGCGAACCCTTTGCGGCGAACCGCATTCCCGCTGCGCGCCTCGATCCGGTCAGCCGGAACGTGCTCACCTACTACCCGACACCCAATCAGCAAGGGGCCGCATTCACGGGCGCGCAGAATCTGTTCCTCCAGGGACCGGGGCCGATTGACCGGGACGCGATCACGGGCAGGATCGACTACAACATCAGCTCGTCGCGCCGGCTCAACTCGCGCTATACCTGGGACGATCTCGACTGGCAGTTTCCGCGCGTTTGGGGCACGGCCGCTGAGCCCGACGGGCGCGCGGTGCTCATCCCGCGCAACAGCATGTCGTTGAACTACACGGACAGCCTCTCGCCCAGCATGCTACTGGACCTTAAGGCCGGCTTCAATCGGGAGCACGAACATTTCTTCACACCGAGCGAGGGATTCGACATCACTTCGCTTGGCATGCCGCAGTCGTTCAAACAACAGACCTACTTCGGCAAAGGCGCCGACACGGGCCGGTTCCCTTATATCAACGTCGCCGATGCGGCGCTGTTTGGCGCAATCGCTTCCCGAGGCGGTCCCTCTCACACAGCGCAGGTCAGCGCCAATCTGACGAAGATCAAGGGAGCGCACACGCTGAAAAGCGGATATGAGTATCGTTTCTATGCGGCCAACGACTGGGGCCGGGAATATTCGGTGGGCAACTATTCGTTCACTCGGGCGTTTACACAAGGTCCAAACCCGATTCAGGCCGCGGCAACGGCCGGTTTTGGGGTCGCCTCTTTCCTTCTCGGAACTCCCGCGAGCGCCTACGCGCGGCTTCAAACCGATGGGACCGCGAGCGTCAAGTATCAGGGCGTTTTCATCCAGGACGACTGGAAGGTGACGCGCACTCTTACGCTGAATCTCGGTCTGCGCTGGGAGCTGGAGGCTCCCCCAACCGACCGTTACAACGTGCTGAGCAATTTCGACCCGACGATTCCGTCGCCGCTGAGAGTGCCTGGCTACAACCTTGTGGGCGGCCTCATCTACCCCGGAGTAGGTGGTTTGAGCCGCAGCCAGGCGGAAGCCAGCTATAACGACTTCGGGCCGCGTTTCGGCTTCGCCTGGCAGGCGAGGCCCAAGCTTGTGGTCCGCGGGGGCTTTGGAATCATGTTCATTCCGGTGACCATATCCCTGCCTCGAACGGGCTACACGAACGACACGCCGATGGTGACAAGCCTCGATGGGAACCTTACACCTCGTGATCGTCTGAGCAATCCATTTCCGAATGGTCTGATTCAACCGACGGGAAGCTCTCTTGGTGCGCTCACTGGTGTCGGCACAGCGGTCTCCGGCCAGCTTCGCAACGTGGCGCGAGGTTATACGGAACAGTGGAACTTAACGCTGCAACATCAGCCTTGGAACAACTGGCTTTTCGAGGCTGCCTGGGTGGGGAATCACGGCGTGCGTCTATTCGCGGACGGCCGCAATCTCAACTTCCTGTCCGATGCGAATTTTGCCCGGGGCGCCGAGCTGGCGCAGCCGGTTCCCAATCCGTTTCTCGGGATTCTCACGACGGGCACGTTGACCGGACCCACCATCACGCGCGCACAAAGCCTGCTTCCATTCCCGCAGTTCACTGGCGTTTCAGGCGGGTACTCGTTCCGCAACAACTCGATCTATCACGCCCTTGCCGTGAAGGTTGAGAAGCGCTTCTCCAACGGCCTATCGGCGCTGGTGGCCTATACTCTCTCGAAGCTCATCGACGACGGAAGCAACCTGACGCAGGTGCGGCCGGGCGCGGCCGTGGTGACCGCGCCGCAGAACTGGAATAATCTGCGAGCCGAGCGCAGCAAGAGCGCCCAGGACGTTCCGCAGCGCCTGGTTGTGAGCGCTCTTTGGGCGCTGCCATTCGGAAAGTCGGGCGCGCCCATCACACGACACCTCATCGGAGGTTGGCAGTTGAACGCCATCCAGACGATCGAAGCCGGAACGCCGATTTCCCTTTCAGCAGCCGTCACAGGAGGTGGCAACCGGCCCAACGTGGTTCCGGGTGTCGATGCCAGGATCGACAACCCGACAATAGACCGGTGGTTCAATACTGCTGCTTTCTCCAATCCCGCGGGATATACCTTCGGCAACGTCTCGCGTACGCTGCCCAACATCACGAGCGACGGGGTTTACAATCTGGACCTGTCGATCTTCAAGAACTTCCCCGTGCGCGAGAGGATGCAGGTTCAGTTCCGCGCGGAGTCGTTCAACCTGACCAACACGCCGACGTTCGATACGCCGGGGCGTGCGATTAACGCGGCGACGTTCGGCACGGTGACAGCGACGGCGTTCTTTCCAAAGCCGCGCGAGGTCCAGTTCGCGCTGCGGTTCATGTTTTGATCTACCTTGCGTTCCAGCTTGCGGCGGCCGCGTGCGTGACCTGCCATCCGGCGCAGGTGGAAGCGCACTCTCGTACGGGGCACGCCGCCGCGCTCAGCAGGGCCTCCGATCATCCATTCGCTTCGCGTTTCCGGGGCGGCGTCCGGCAAGGGGACTGGCGGTTTGACTTCTCGTCGAAGGAGGTCCGCATCCACGACGGGCGGGACCTGATGGTTCTACCGGTGGAGTGGGCTTTTGGCGCCGGACAGCAAGCCGTGACCTTCGTCTCGCGCGTCGATAAGGATACTTACATCGAGCACGCATACAGTTTCTACACGGCATTGGGGGGATTCGCGCGGACGCCTGGACATGAGGCGCGGCGTCCGGCGTCGATCGCTGAGGCTGCTGGCGTCCTTTACAAAGCGAAGGATCCCGCGTCAGGAATCGATGCGTGCTTTGATTGTCATACGACTGATTCCCGGCCAGGTGTGCAGTGCGAGGCGTGTCATGCCTCGTCCCCCACGCATTTCCCATCGCTGCGTGCTCTCTCAGCGAACAAGCTGAACGATTTCTGCGGAAAATGCCACAGGCCTCCGGCAAGCGATCCAGCGAAGATTGATTGGAGTTATGCATGGAACGTTCGCCACCAGCCGGTTTACCTGGACCGGAGCGCATGCTTCCAAAAGAGCCGGGGAAAACTGTCCTGCACAACCTGTCATCCGGCGCACTTGAGCGTCACGGTCCAGGCTTCCACGAGCTTCAACACCAGGTGCGTCTCGTGCCATGCACCGTCGAAGTCGTGCCAAACCAATTGCATCGATTGCCACATGCCTCGAGTTTCGCCGCAGACAGGGCTGCGCTTTACGAATCACTGGATTGGAGTATACGGCGGCGGCTCTAATCTCAAACCGCGGAGATAGATGTGCCGCGCTCCTCTCTAGAAGCGCATTTTTTTGTGCTCGCGGTTGAGCGAGGACGCCAACCACAGCCACACCATCGTCAGTCCCACGTTGACGACTGCGAATCCGGTAAGGCCTAAGGACAGTTCGTTTCCTACCTTTACGAGGCCCGCCTGCAACACATCTCCAAAGCGCATGAAGAAAGTGTCGATGGCCGCCTTTGCTTTGTACTTTTCTTCGCGGCTGGTGGGGAGGAAGAGGGCTTGGCGGATGGTGTTCTGGAGGGAGTAGTCGGTGGCGTTCTCGAGGATTTTTGCTCCGCGCACCAGTGCCAGGATGGGCGCCACGGCGAGTACGGAGTAGCCCGCCACCGCGATGCCGGGTAGAATGAACAGCGCGCCGCGAACACCGATGCCGTTGATGATGCGCGAGACGAGGAATGTCTGGATGAGGATTCCCATCAGGTTCACCCAGCGGAAGAAGTCCCCGTAGAAAGCTCCGATGAAGGAGCGCATTGCGGCTTTGTCGCCGGCGTAGAGACGCTTGGCTTCCTCCTCGACAACAGAGCTCAAAAGGAATTCGCCGGTGGTGTTGACGACGTTGAGAAGAACGATGAGGCCGGCGATGAGCATCAGATAACGGCTGCGGAAGATGAGCGCGAAGCCGTCGTCTGAGCCGAGTTTATCATTGGCATGCCGCGTCATTTCGCGTCCCGGACGCGACGTCTCCACGCGGTTGGCTAGCCAGATGAGCGAGGCACATACGACAAGCACTCCCGCTGCGATGGTCATCATCGTATAGGGTTGGAACTTGTATGTGCCGAACAGTGTGGTTGCGGCCTGCGAGCCGGCGAATGCGCCCACCGACGCGCCAACACCGATCATCGTGAAGAGGCGTTTGCCTTGCCCTTCGGTGTACAGGTCGTTGGCGAATGCCCAGAATTGCGAGACTACGAAGGTGTTGAAGATGCCGACCCAGATGTAATACGCGACTCCGATGCGTGCGCCGGCAGCGCCGAGGATCTGGAAGAGAATCAGGTGCGAGGCGAAGAAGAGCTGCAGGCCCATTATCAGCACAAGGCGGTTGACCTTGGTGCCCACCAGTCCGTACAAGGGCACGAAGACCATCAACAACAGAGCCTGACCGGCGGCGGAGTAGGATTTGACTGCCGCCCCGCCTTCAGTGAGGATGAGCGGTTCGCGGGCGGTTTTGAGCAGGTAGTAGGAGCTGAGCAGCAGAAAGACGTTGCACATGAGGATGAGCGCGGCGGGACCCTCACCCGCGCGCACATCGGCGAACAGCGAGAGGAATTTCTCCAGCGGCCCGCGCGGAAGTTCGCCCAGTGCCTGGAAGGAAGGGAATGCGGTTCGTGTTTGTAGCTCGGGTTTGGATTGATATTCTGGGCGCGTTGCCATGATCACCAGTTTCTGTCGATGCCGACGATCTTAGCAGTTCCCTGAGTACGTAGATAGACGAAAATGTTTTGCTTTGGCCGCGACGGGGCTGTGATTTCGGCGGCGATGTAGCCGTTGGAATCGGGGACCTTTGCTGATGCTGCGGCGGGGATCGGAGCCAGCTTGCCGGTCTGATTGTCGAAGGTGTGCCATGTGATTCTGGCGTCGGCCACCGCGCCGGTAGAGTAGGTTTTGCCGAGATCCTCCCAGGCGAGGGAGCCGCCATTGAGGGAGAAGCGATCGAAGGGCAGCACCTTTGCGAAATAGGTTTTGCCTATCCTGTCGCGGCGCTTGATGAGGACCTGGGCGAGATAATCGGCGGCTTCCGGATCGCTCAATTCCCCGGTCGTGATGATGGCGCGGATTTCCTCGTCGCGAAGGGCCATCACTTGTTTCGCCGCCCAGAATTCGTCGTCTGGAAGGCGATTGAGGAAGGCAGGGTTGGGATATTCGGGAACCCACTTGTCGGGATCGAACACGTCACCCTCGATGTAGCCGATGGAAGGGAAGTAGCGGTACTTGGCGAAGGCGTAATAAGGCGGCGCGAGGCCGAGCGTGAACAACTGGACAGCGGATTCTTTCCAACTGAACAGATACGCTCCCGAGCGGATGCTGTTGGCCTTCTGACTGGCGCTGCCCAGCGTGGAGCCGAAATCGAGAAGATAGTGCTTCAGGTGCGGAATGCCGTTCTCGGTGACCAGCGCGTCGAGGTTGTTGATGGCGCGTGAATCGTCGTGGCCGAGCCATGCCGAGACGACGTGCAGACCACGGAGGTCGCGGCGGTGTTCGTGCGGCACGGTGTCGTTGGGATCGTCTTTGCGGGTGCCGTAATAGCGCGGCGGGCCCACGGGTTTGCCGGGCAACGCTGTGCTCGCCGTGGCGCGGTACTTGCCGTCGCTGGTGCGAGGCACTTTCACCAGAATCTCGTAGAGATCGCGATTGGTCATGCTGCGCTTCTTGCCGGTCTTGTCGGCCAACTGCACGTCCTCGCCGAGTTTGAGCTGTTCGATGTTGAAGTAGACGATGAAGTTCTGCGGCACGTGGTAGCCGAGGGCGTAGAACAGGCGGCTGCTGATGGAGTCCGCGCTGGTGGCCATTTCCGGATTGGTCAGCGGATCGAACTTGATGAAGTAGCGGCGCTTGCGGGAATCGAGGATGACGAAGCCGGGAGTGATCCCCTCAGACTTGGCTCCGATGACCGTCCATTCGTTGCCCTGCGGGGGCGTGTCCTGTCCGGGGCCGCGCTTCAGTTCGTCGATCGACATGCGGCGGGAGTAATGGCGCTTCTCGTACCACGCTCCATCCATCGGCTCGCCCAGCGTATTGACAGCGAGGGCGCGAATGGGCGGCCCTTTCTTCGGCTGTTTCTGAGCGAGTTCGCCGAATTGGAGCGAGATGAAGTCGTAATAGTCGCTGAACTTTCTGTTCAGGGCTTTGGCGACTGGACGCGGGCGAGGCTCCCGGTCGAGTGGATCGTCGGAGAGAAAGCGCTGGGGCCAAGCCGGCGCGCACAGTATGAGGAAGGCAAGAATGGGTCTCATTAGTACACCGGTTGTCCTGTGGTTGTTCCGAACCGCCGCTGAAGGAACACGTCGTTGAATTTGAACCAGACCTGAAAGCCCTCGTGGCTGAACCCTGCGTCGATGCGCAGAAACGTGGAATTGCGGGCGTTGAAACGAAGGCCGAGTCCGTAGGAAGCTTCGAGATCACGGAAGTTGAGCATGCCCCGGCGAGGGAAAACTTTGCCGCCGTCGACGAAGAGCGCGCCATCTAGCCCGGAGAAGATCTCCCAACGGTACTCGCCGTTCATGACGAAGCTGTTGCGGTCACTGAAGCGGAAGGGACGGAAGCCGCGGAGATCATCCGAGCCGCCGAGAACGGGCTGCAGGTAGAAGGGCACCTGTTCGTTGCGGTCCGTGTCGGTAAGCGATGCTTTGGCGCGGAAAGCGAAGACCCGGGTCTTGTTCAGAATCGGGATGAACTGCTGCACCTCAAGGTCGAGGCGGCGGAAGCCGTAACGCTCCAGCGTGACGTCGTTGAACCAACTGTACTGCATGACGTAGTTGCCGCCCTTGCGCGCGCCGAGCGGGTTGTCGCGGTAGTCGAATTGGGCGAAGATGCCGGGGCGCACGAAGCTGGATTGTTCGAGCAAGCCGGGCGACTGGGCAGGCGAGAAAACCCGTTCCGTCGAGACGTAGCGCTTGTCAGTGCCGGTGCCAATGTCAGAGGTGAGATAGCCGAGCGAGGTTCCGAACTTGACGTACTTCCAAGGCTCGGCGGCGACGATGCCATCAATGGACGTATCGGTGAGGGAGTAGTTGGTGCGGGGATGCTTCGTGCTATCGGCGCCCGGGCCGTAGTAGGGAAGCGAGCGGTAGGCACGGTGCGATACCAGGCTGTCGACGACGAGTTTGCCGCCGGCCAGGCGGGGAAGCAGCAACTGGCCTTCGTACTTCTGATAGCCGCGGAGCGAGAAGGTGGCCATGGCTCGCGCTGTGAGCTGCCCGCGGAGCAGGTCTTCGCGGAAATACTCCGGACCGAAAGCGAAGCCGCCGCCTGTGACCATGCCGCCGAGTTTGGCGCGGACCCCGTTAAAGCCGGCGGTGAAGCGCTCCAGGTAATGCTCGTCCTTGATCATGCGCATGCGCCGCTCCAACGGAGAGACCTCGTCGGGCTCCAAGGTAGCGGCCTTGCGATCGCGCTCTTTTTCGATCTCCGCCGCGCGAGTTGGCTGCTGTGCCATGGAGGGGAGTCCGTGGAGAAGCAGCCCGAGCAGCGGAAACCAGAGTTTCATCATAGTGCCCACCTTGAGGTTACGCATGATTCTATCCGAATAGATTTACCGACGCAGGTACGGATGTGCAGGCAGGTCATGAGGATTCACCAATGCCATCCGACACCGAAGCCGCTTCCGGCCACGCCGATGTTCGGGACCCACTTCCGTTGAATCGTGTTACCAGCAGCGGTTGCGGGCAAGTGGCGGCGATGAATGAAGCGGCCGAGGAAGAAGCCGGCGGAGCTGCCGACAAAGATGTCGGACATCCAATGACGGCGCGCGCCGGAACGCGATGCGGCGATCAGCGCCGCGGCGGAATAGGAGGTGATTGCAACCATGGGGTGTTCGCGGTACTCGGAGGCGAACACCGCGGCGACGGCGAAGGCGGAAGCCGAATGGCCGGAAGGGAACGAATTGCCGCCGCGCCAGAATCCGCCGTGGCCATTCCCGTCCACGGGGCGCCCGCGGTTGGTGATCTGCTTGATAGCGAATGTGGCGATGTGGGCGTGTCCGAATGCTTCCATACTGAGCAGTCCGGTCTTCTTCGCGCGTTCGTTTCCAGTGATGCGGCCCACGAGGTAAGTGGTGGCCGCGATGCCGGCCATTGAGTAGGATGCCCCCGCCTGCGAGACGCGACCACTCCAGCGCGTCTGGTCGGAGGTGTTGGGAAGCGTCTCGGCGATGCGGCGATCGGTGGCGAGTAGAGCGCCCGAGATGGCGAGGAACGGGACCAGGAACTGGAACGTGTGCGCGCTGTAGCTGCCTCTGCGTAGCGGGCTTGTCCAGAACTTGTATTCATCCTTGAGAACGTGCAGCGGCACTGACCGCAGGCCTGTGTCTTCCTGTTCGTTGGGAGGAGTCTGGGCGGAGGAGGGAGAAGCGGCGAAGAGGGTCGCAAGCAGACCACAGGCAATGAGGCGGGGGTGTCCGAAACCAGTCTGCATTCCTAATATTGTTACCTGAGTGGGAAGGGGGGCGCACGCGGTACTGGAGATCAGCAGATACTTCCGGCGACTACCGGACGGCCGGTTTGAGCTCGCGGATCTTTATGTTGCGGAACCAGGCGGCGTCGTTGTGGTGCTGGAGGGCGATGGGGCAGGCCTTTTGCGGCATACCGGCGAGTTGTTCGTAGAGGGTGGGAGCGTCTTTCTGCCAGCGCTTGGCGACGGCATCGCGGATAGCGGAACTGTTGAGCATAGCCTCGTTGACTTTCTCGCCGTTGAGGTAGTGCTCCACTTTGTCACCGCGGAGGATGACGCGGGAGGTGTTCCACTCCCCTACTGGCTTGGTGGCGTCGCGACTGGCGGGGACCATGCTGTAAATTGCGCCGGTCTGGTAGAGGGGGCCGCGGCGTGCGTCGCGATGGGTAGCGTTGTCGATAAGCTGGTACTCCATGGCGATGACGTATTCCTCGCCGCCTTTCTCGCTGGGATGGCTGCGGTCGGAGAGCCGGTTGGCGAGTTCGTAGCCGACGATTTCCTCGAACGATTTCGCGCCGGGTTTGTACTTCCCCCGGTCGAGGAAGAAGGAACCCTGGACCCGGTACTTGAGACCGGTGTTGGAGCCTTTTTCGAGCCGCCAGTCGAAGGTGAGCTCGAAGTCGCGGAACTTACGGGTGGTGATCAGGTCCTCGCGGATGCGGGGGTTCGGGAGGACCCGGATGGCGCCGTCTTCAATGGTCCAGCCGTCACCGGGGGGTGACTTCTTCCGCGGATCGTGCCAGCCGTTGAGCGTCCTGCCATCGAAGAGGAGGAGCCAGCCGTCCGTTTTCTCCTGGGCGGTGAGGCGATTGGGGGCGGGGTCGGCGGCGGCCGCCGGGATGGAGAGCAGCAGGGTCAAGGCTAAGGAAATGGATCTGGGCATTGCGGGAGCTAGAAGGCCAATGTAACACCAAACGGAACGGGGAGCCAGTCTGTTGTTGCTCGGGACATGACGGATTTGCGCTTAAGATCTCGCGTTGATGAGTGAGGGCCGCCCAAGTCGCGGCCACTCTGCCATTGGAGGACGAATGAAAGTTGGCGACAAGTTGAGCATCAGAGGCTATGTGACGAAACTGAAGTTCATTAACGGTCGAGACTTGCAGTCGATCGAGCGTATCCTCGGGTTTCAAGCCGGGCGGTTTCAGCTTGGCATGTGGGTCATCCGGTTGGATCGGCTGCCGGAGGCGCACGAGTTCGACGTGGCGTCCTATTCGATGGTGGCGGAACACCGTCATCAGGTGCCCGCGGGCCTGAACATTGCACGGATCAAACAACTGGCGCGCGAGAGTTGGAGTCTCACGGGCGGAGACAGCCTGGTCAAGATCATCGCTGTGGTGGGACATAATCCCGCTCTCAACCCCGATGATCAATATCCGCCGGGGGCGGGCGCTCCACAGTGGAAGCTGATCGTGCCGATCGCCGCGACCGTGGTGGCTGAGGTTACCAGGTATCCGAGCGGGGTGTTACGGATTCCGTAGCCGGCATTGGCGCCGGCCCAGCGTTGGGCCAGTCAAGGGCGGAGTCCTTGCATGAACTGGGATTAGGGAAATAGGGTTCGAGTCCAGTGGAGCGGATGAGGCGGCGGAGCAACGGCGTGGTCATGTATGTGGTGAAGACCGCCATGATTACGTAGCCCATGTTGATCACGATCAGTTCCATCAGCCCGTTGGTGTTCATCATGACACCGATGACGGCGGATTCGCGCAGTGAGACGCCGTTGCCGCGAGCCGCCAGGGTGCAGCGGCCCGAACTTGCCAATGACAGCGGCGGCGAGGACGAGTCCGCACATCAGCCACAAGGTGCCGCTCAGGGTGCCGACGTCGGTGCGCAGGCCGGTGTAGGTGAAAAAGATCGGCAGGAAGAAGACGGTGACAAAGTCGCGGAGGCGCTCCTGGACAAGCCTCGCGGAATTCGGTTTCATCGTAAAGGATCGCCCCGAATAAGAAAGCGCCGAAGATGAAGAAGATGGACGAGTTGCCGGAGAGCGCGCAGATTCGAGCTGTTTAGCGTCGGTGCAGTGGAAAACAACGGGCTGTCGACCCTTTCCTGTCCGGTTCGACGGCGCTACCCCGGAGCACAAGAAAATGAGTGTTACCATGGCGTGCTGCGCACCGTGGTGTCGCGTTTCCCTGTGCGCTTGCGCCGTTCAGAAGCGGTATTCTAATGCCACCCGGCCGATGTGACCGTTATATCCGGGCGCAAGGAATGTGCCCAAATTGAAAAGCCGGTTCCCCCATTGGTGGGACCTGGAACTATCACGGAGCAGGAACTCGCTGCCGACCGGCTCCACCCATGGATAGCTGCTGCCCTGCTGCCAATCGTCCGTGCGGTAGTACTCATATGTGTAGCCGACAACGAACGAGACGTTCTTCGCGACCGGAATGTCCAGGTTTACGTCAAACATGTGCAGATCCTGGTTCACTCGCGGCAGCCTGGAGGGAAACGCAAACTGGTAGTTCGGTGCGAATGGCGTACCGTCGAAACTGGTGACACCGTAACCCGCGTAGACCATGTCAAAGTTGCCCAGCGACAGCGTGTAATTCGCGTTGAGGCTGAGGCGCTTGGGAACAAGCGCAATGCTCAAACCCAGACCTGCCGTCCAGGCACGGTCGTCAGAATCAGCCGTCCACTGGCTGCCGGCGCGGGTCCACGGACCTAACACCGCGGTGGCCACTGTGCTCGGGTCCTGCTTCCTGTTTTCATCGAACTCAAGCGAGCGTTGACGGCTAAAACCCCTCTCCCAGCCCACAAAGGCGTTCATTGAAAGCCGCTCGGCCGGCATGTAGGACGCGTCCAGCGAGTATCGGAGCCGGTTGTCCACCAACAGACCGAGCTGTGCGCCGGGCGTGAGCGCCCCTTCTTCGAAACCCGTGCCGGCAAGCGGACGCGAGGGGATTACTTTGCTGTCAAAATCGTCGGCGCGATAGGAGACGTTCGCCGACACGGAGAAAGCTTCACGCGGTGTCACTGTAAACGTGAACTCTCCCTGGTTCCGCCTGCGGTCCGCGGTGTCGAACCGCCGCATATCCGGATGATTGCTGAAAGTGAAAGCGGGATTGTCGGCATCATTCGCCTCAGTGCGTGCGTACCAATAGCTCTGGCGGGTGACGAACGGATCATACGTTCCGTTGCGGGCTCCAAGCAAGTAACGGGCGCGCAGGTTCGACCATTTCGTGGGCCGCGCACGCAGCAAAGCCGTCAGGCGATGTTCGCCCGTATCGGTCTCGCGATATTCACGCGTGATCCACTCGTGCTCGTAGCCGAGTGCCAGACTGCTGCGCCACGGCTTCAAGCGGTAGGTTGCGTCCGCCCCGGCATTGGTTCGGTCAGACGCGTAGGCGAGATTGACGCGCTTGTTCTTGTAGCTGCTTGTGCCATTCAGATTCGTCGTATCCGACGTGACGTACTGCCACCGCGTTTCGGGTGTGTTGTTGTCGAGACCGTAGTGCCGTAACCAGGATCTCACGCTGAGGCGTGGCAGGGGGTTGATGGAGTATTCCATCAGGGCCTGCGTTGTTCTCATGGACGCGTCCGCATTGTTCCGCGGCAGCGCCGGAATCGGCAACGAGGATCCGGAAGAGTAGCTATATGGCAGCAGTTGCTGGTCCTGGCCCATCAGCCCAACGGCGACGGTGGTGCTCAAGCGGCTGTCGGCCGGCAGGTCACGCGCGAGGGAAAGCGACAGGTTATGGTACGCATTATCCGGGTTGAGCGGACGGCGGCCGAATACAGAAACGGCACGGTCCCAGACATCGAACGGTGAGCCAGTTCCCGCTGTCGTATAGATGTTCTCCCAAACAAGGGTATCCACGCGGTTTGAGAAGTTGGAGAACAGGTAGTTGAACTGAAGTTGATACTTCTTGCCGACCCGCTCGGCCGAAAGCGTCACGTCCTGCGTCAGGTAATCGACGGGCTCGGTAAGCTGCAAGTTCAGAGAGCGCGGAGGGCGGTCGCCGATCGGACCGAAAGAGGACTTCTGCCCCGCCTGCTTGCGCATGTCATACGCAAGACCCACCTGCAGCAGGTCCGTCGTGAAGTCGCCCGCGAGTCGTCCGAAACTCGTATCTGTGGCAAGCTCAGTCGGGCGCAGGAATTGCCTTTGGTAGTCCGCGATCAATAGGTCGCTGGCCAGGACGCCGGGTGCATCCGCGGCAGCCGTAGCCAGCCGCTTGAAAGTGATCGGTACTTTAGCGGGAGCGGTGAGCAGCCCGTTACCACTCAGCGTGTACGGGGTTTGGGCCTTGTTGCTGAAGTTGTGGGGGATATCGGACCAGTCGAATCCGACACTCCAGCGGCCCGCGCGGCCGCCCCGGGTGGAAAAGCTCTGATCGCCACGGCCAATGTTCGCGCTATTGGAATCTACAAACCAGTTAGCGCCCGGCCGGAACAGGTTTAGAACAATTCGTGGAACGTAGAGGTTCTGTTCCGGGTCCCGGTATTCCGACAACTTGCTGGAATTCGTGTCGTTGCTGACCTGCGCTGTGCCCGTGCTCACTGAACCGGTCACCGTAATGGGGGAGGACGGCTGCTGTCCGTTGAGGAGCGCGGCCAATGACATCAGCGCGAATGAAAGGAATGTAAGTTGTGTCATGTGATCCTCTAACGTGTCTGTTTGACTCCGGAGGGATGGTTCGATCCGTGCGGCGTGATGTGGCAGTTCATGCAGCCCTGTCCATACGAGTTACTCGTGCGGTTGTAGCGCGGCAGGTTGATGTGGCCGCCATAGGAATGGCAGCTCAAGCAGAGGAAGGAATCCTTCTTGACAAGGAGGTTCCGGTGGTTGGAGCCATGCGCAGTGTGGCAGTTTGCGCAGCTTTCGCGAACTGGCGCGTGTTCCCAGAGGAAGGGCCCGCGCTTGTCGGCGTGACAGCTATAGCAGGTTTCGTTCAGCGTGTTCTTTACCAGCAGGTCGGGAGTCGAACCGTGGACGTTGTGGCAACTCGAACAGTCCATTCGCCCTTCGCGCACGGGGTGGTGCGACACCTTCATCGTCTGCGCCCGAACCTCGCGATGGCATTGATAGCAGGTTTCCTGCCCCGAAGTCTTGGCAAGCAGCCCACGCTCCGTGTTCTTCTTCATCACCGAGTGACAGGAGGTGCAACTGACATCGTTGGCGCGATGCGCCCCGGACTTCCAACCGAAACGAGCGCCGCCCTCATGGCATTGCATGCAAACTGCGCTCTGTTGCGCGGCTCCGAGTTTCCCCCAAGCCAGTGCGGCCGTGGGATTCTCGATGTGCTTGCTGCGCGGCCCATGGCAGCTCTCGCATTTGTCCGCGCCCGAGCCATCAGTCCCAAGCGCCCTGGCGTGCATGGTGTGCTCGAAAGTCTTTGTGGAGTCTTCATGGCAGGCGGCGCACTGTGTTGGGTCGTTGACGAAAGTCGCCCCGGCAAACTCCGGGTTGAGCTTCACCCAGTCCACCGGTTTCCGTGGCGGTCCGCTGGCGCCCCACACGGCTGAAAGCGCCGTGGCGATGAGCATAGCTGTGCCAATTCGCCGACAATGTTTCATTCACTTTCTCCCCTAGTTGTTTTTGGGCTGGATTCAGTGGCAGGACATGGCCTGTCTCAGCCAAACGCAATCACCCGATCGGGCTGCGGAGGCCCCGTTACGAAAGATCATATGTCTTGCTAATGCATGCTCCGGACCGATCGTCGGCGGGGAGGTTAGAAATGTCTTTCTTATTGAATCCTTGGGTGTTACAAGTGCGTTCCAGGATTGGAGAGTAAGAGTCAACTGGGGCTTTTAACCACTTCTTGCCTGTTGTAACTCTCCACATGCGCCGAATTCCCCTATTGCAAAAAACCCCAACCGAGGATCACGAACCCAAAAAGTAAGGTCATGGCAATGGTGGGGATGCGCCAAATAACCCGGACCGTCGCGTTGGCCAGCCGGAGTTCTCGAAACGAGCAATACAGAGCAGCCGCAACCAAAGCCATACCCGCCACCGAGACAGTCTGGATGGAAACCAGGGGCGCTGGTTGCTTGATCGTTTTGGCGGCCATCGCCAGCGAAGTGGAGACTCCGTCAGGTACACTCCACGCGATCGGAAGGAAGCCCGCCCAGGAAACGAACTTCGCCAGTCCCTTCGCCATCTGTCCCGCGGCAATGACAACCGCAAGAGGCAATGCGATCCGTCGCAACGCTTCGCCGAAACCCGAGGCTCCCCTGAAGAGGAGCAGGAGACCTCCTATCGCCGACCAAAGCAGCAACGGGAAGATCCCAATCGTCCAGATTCCTTCCACCCAGCCCCCAAGGGCTGACGTTCCGAAAGTTGCAGTGGCCCACACGGCGGGCGCCAGGAAGACGGACTTGGCTGCCGTCCATTCACTCGCCACTTCGGAGCAGACAAACCCGGATACGAACACCACGAAGAGTGTGACCGGCCAACTGGCGAGCGGAGTGCGAGCATCCGCTGCGGCGAATGGTCCGCGGAGCAGAAGTTGCATGTTTCCGGGTTCGCAGTTCTTCATGCACTGGACGCAAAGAAGACAATCCTCGCTATTGTTGAGTGTCGCGGGATTCAGCAGGGTGGGACAACTGCGCGCATCGAGTTTCGCGCGATGCGATGTGGCGGCGCACGTTTTGCCGGCGCAGGAGTGACAGGCAGACGGGCCACCGGGGCGGGCGGCGATCAGGCCACCTCGTCCATACACCTTCAACAGCGGCGCGACAGGGCAGAAGCCGCGGCAATAGGCGCGATCCTTGAAAAGAAGCCCGGTAGCCGCCGCCGTGGCCAACATGATCCAGAGAAAAACGGATGTGTAGCCGGGAACCCGGTGCAAATGGAGTCCTGCAACGAGCAACTGAAGGACAGCATAGAGGATTACCATAAGCCAGCCGGCGCGCATCCAGGCCGGAATGGAACCCTGCTTGACCCCAAGCCGCCGGCCGATCCGCTCGAAAACGTTCGAGACCAGTTCCAAGGGGCAGACCGTGCACCACACACGTCCCAGGAGAACTGTGGCCCACACGATCATCGGCCAGAACAGTCCCCAGACTACGAGGTTTACGAGGTTCGCTTTTGCATAGAGCTTGTCCGGGACTCCTTTCGGCGTCAGTTGTCCCCAGCCGAGCACGGCGAGTGACAGAAGAACGCAGAGTGTCAGGAGTTGGAATACGTAGGGGAATCCCGGCCAAACGACCAAACGCCCGACTGGTCCAAAGGCCAGAACGTTGATACCTCCGGGTGGAACTCGCTCCACAACCGGGTCGCACCCGTGCGCAAGTCGCATCACACTTCCACTTATAAACCGGGTTGTCTGAAATCGCTGCTGACAAGTTCCTGAAGTCTTTCTGAACAGTGCTTCAGACGAGGTGCGCCCAGAGGCGGAGTTGCCGCTGCTTTTCGGCTTGACAGACCCCCGATGCACATGCAACTCTATTGCAATAAGGATTTATTGGACGTCCTCGGCGTCCCAGACTTTCATCAACTTCAGAGCACAGGAGGGTGACGATGAATTTTGTTATCCGCGTAGCAGTTTGGACGATAATCGCCTGTTTGGCGGGGGATTGCCGGCTCTCGGCCGAGTCGGTTCGGGGAACAGTATCCGATCCTCAGGGCGCGCCAGTACGTGGTGCGGCGATTCAGGTGCTGAACTCGTTGCAAACCACCTTCACCAACGATAAAGGGGAGTTCGTCCTGGACGCGGTACCCGCAGGCGCGCTGACACTGCGAGCCGACTCCCGGAACTTTGAGCCTGCGCAAGCCGCGGTCGAGGTGCCCCAGTCCGGCTCAGCGGAGATTTTGATCCAATTCACCAGAATTCGGTCGACCACGGCTTCTGTGGAGGTAGTTGGAGAGTCGACTGAAGCGTTGGCCGAAACTCCGGGCTCCGTCTTCGTTGTGACGCGGCAGGAGGTGCGCGACTCCCATGCGATGGATGCAAATGAGTTGCTTCGCCGGATTCCGGGGGTTATCATCAACGACAACTCCGGACCCGTCGCCACCCGTCTCAATATCGGAATTCGGGGTCTCAACCCCGACCGGAGCCGAGCTGTTCTCATGCTGGAGGATGGGCTTCCCATCACACTCGCGCCGTACGGAGAGCCGGAGACTTACTATTCACCCCCGATCGACCGCATGAGTCACGTGGAAGTCGTGAAGGGCAGTGGCCAGATTCTTTACGGTCCGCAAACAGTCGGCGGCGTGATCAACTTCGTCACCCCCGACCCTCCCGCGCGCACTCATGCTGACTTCGACATCCAGGGCGGGCAGCGTGGCTTCTTCGCCGGCAACGCCCTGATCGGAGGCAGTTCCCCAGACCAGAAGGCCGGCTGGATGTTCAACGTGCTGCATAAGCGCGGCGAGGGATTTCGCGACTTCTTTTTCGACATCGACGATGTGCAAGGGAAATTCACGCTAAAACCCGCTCCCGCCCATACCATCACGTTGAAGACCGGGTATTATGACGAGAACTCCAATTCCACCTACCTCGGAATCACAACGCCGATGTTCCGGGCCGACCCCAATCAGAACCCCGTTTCGTCTGACTTTTTGAAGATCAAGCGTCTGTCGGCCTCGGCCAGCCACACCATGGCAGTCAGCCCGAACCTTGTCTGGAGTTCAACCGCATTCGGCTATTCGATCGTCCGCGACTGGGCGCGGGCCGACTTCGACCGTGCGCCCGCCGCCGGCCGGCAGTACTGGGGCGTTTTTGGCGACACGTCCGTTCCGGGAGGAGCAATTTACATCCGTAACAGCTCGCTCAACCGGAACCGTCAGTTCCAGGTCTTCGGCGCTCAAACGGGCGTCTCGATGCAGCACTCGCTAGGCAGTATTCGCAACACGCTGGACGCCGGTATCCGCTACATCGGTGAGCGCATGGACGATCAGCAACTCGAAGGCAACAGGTTCAATGCGCGCACGGGCGCCCTACGCGACGATGAGGATCGGTACGGCCACGCCTTTTCGGCATATCTTCAGAATCGCTTCTTCCTTACCCCACGGCTCACACTCACGCCGGGCGTGAGGATGGAACATTACGATTACGATCGGCATATTCTGCGAGCCGTCGTTGCCAACGCCGCAACCAATGTCGATCGCCGCGCCGGTGACGGGGTCACCAAGGCCATTCCCGGATTGGGCGTCGCTTATCAACTGGCGCAGCCGCTCTCTATCTTTGCCGGCGTGCATCGCGGCTTCGCGCCTCCGAGGGTGAAGGATTCCATCACGGCCGCCGGCCAGACCCTAAACCTGGACGCGGAGCTGAGTTGGAATTATGAGGTTGGCATCCGAGCGCAGGCGAACCGCGCCATACGAGGAGAGTTCACTTATTTCCGAATGGACTTCTCGAACCAGATCATCCCCGGCGCGCAGTCCGGCGGCGCTACTACGACTCTTGTGAATGGCGGTGAAACGCTGCACCAGGGAGTCGAGAGCAGTCTGCGTGTCGAATGGAGTTCCCTGTTCCGCTGGCCGCTTTTGTTCTACACGGACATTCGTCAAATGCACCTGGCGCAGGCAAAGTTCACCCGCAACGCTCTGTTTGGTGGCAACCGGCTGCCCTATGCGCCGGAGAACACGTTCTCGTTCCTTGCCGGGGTACGGCAGCGGCAGGGCTTTGGGGTACAACTCGACGCTACTTACGTGGGCAATCAATTCGCCGACAACAACCAGACGGTCACACCGACTGGGGACGGCACGATCGGGCTTGTGCCCTCTTATACGCTATGGAATCTGAATGTTGATTACACGGTGCAGCGCGAACGCCTGCAGGTCCGGCCATACTTCTCTGTGAAGAACCTTGCGGACCGGGTCTACATCGCCTCAAGGGCGCCGCAAGGAATACAGCCTGGACTGTTCCGGCAGGTAAACGTGGGCATTCGGTTTGGGTTCTAAGACTCTGGAAATCTCAGGAGGCGGCCCGTTGCAGCCGCCTCCTGAGAGGCCTATCTGGCGTGCATGCGCGAGACCGAGAATTCCGCCTGCGGTCCGTGGCAGACAGAACAACTCTCCCCCATCGAAGTCGTCTGAGTCCTGGCATGAGCGGCGGCACTCTGAGTGTCATGGCAACCGAGGCAAGCGGCGGAGGTTGGCGGCGTCGGATCCATGAACTCGGCCGGCGTGGTGATGCTGCTCAGGCCCTCTGGGAGTGGAAGCTGTTCGGAGCCACCCACGTGGCACGCGCCACAGTTCCGAAGGTCGCCCGGGAAGCCGACGATGTTGAAATTATGGACGCTGGTGGTACCGTAGGTTGCGTAGGTGCGGGTCAGGTCCCTTCCCCTGTGGACCCTGTGCAACATGAATCCCAGCGCGAGCGACGAAGGCGGTGCCGCGTCTTTTGGACGGAATTCAGCATCCTTGTCGGTGAAGCCGGTCAGATGGCACATGGCGCAGTACTCAATCTTGTCGGCGGGCTTGAACCGGGCGTGCTTGAGCAGGCGCCCGTGGCAGGCGTTGCACTTTTCCATCGACACGACTGTACGGCGCGGGGCCACCAGTGAATCATCGACCGCGAAATAGACGATCTTGTTCGACCCTGCATCACGGACCGTCTGCTCCTTCTTGGTTCCTGCAAGAATCTTCACATTCCGGAAACCATGGATGCCGAGGGCGAATGTCCCCCGCGCCGATGCGGGAATCATCGTCTTGAACGTGTATCTGTAGGTTCCGGGACCAATCTCTTCGGCGGAGCGCGCATCCTCGTCGAGATTCGTGGTCATTTTATAGTCGGGCGCCGGGCCTGCCATCACCAATGTCAGCAAGTCCATCTTGGATGCTAAGATGGCCGCGCCGGACTTGTCTTTCACTGTAAACGTGACGATCGGCTTCTTGCCGGCGGCCGTGTCGTCGACTCGCTCGATGGTAAAGGCCACACCCGGCAGGGATCCGGAGTTGACTGGAATAGTGTGGGCGCCAAATATGGACGCATCCAGTTCCAACTCTCCCCGGGGAATGTGGCAGTTTGTGCACTGGCTGTCGCTCACCTGCGACAATCCGGGGTGGGCCTCGCCGCTTGCGAAGTTGAGATCGTCGTGGCAGGCTCCGCACGCCGCCCGGTTGGCCGCGAGCAGCCGGTTAGCCTGAGATGCCGCGTTCGGTCCTTCCTGTTCGTGGCAAACGATACAGCTTCTGGCATCGGGCGGCATGAGCACTTTCGAGTAGTCGTGTACCGACTGTTGGTTGCCGATGACGACGTACTTGCGGCCGGCCTTCACGCTGGGTAGGCTCGATCCCATGTGGATCTTGTGGATCAACACCGGCATATCCTGCGTGTTCCCGGTGTCCGGGTCGATTGTCTGCGGTGTGTGGCACATGACGCAGAGTTCCATGCTTCGCCGGGAGCCGCCATGCATGGAGAGCGTGTCGTGACACTTGTTGCAGCTTGCCGTCTTGATGACATCGCGGACTACGCGGACTTGCGATCCGTCCGGGACGAAACTGTAGACATCGTCGTCATAGTTGGTGCCCATGTCGAATTCAGACAGGTTCCGCGAGCCATAGGCCCCGATGGTGTGCGTCGCCGCGCGGTCGATACCGGCCGCGGCCTTCGTTCGAAATGTATAGTCGTAGACGCCGTCGGCAACCTGTGCGAAGACGCCGTTGTTCTCGCAGCCCGCCTGCGTTTCACTCTGGTTGGTGATTGGGCTGGTCTGGACTCGGGTGGTGTAGGCGACGTATTGAGTGCGGCCTTGCGGGATTGTCGCTACGATGAAGCTTACATTGACGGGGCCAGGCGTAGTGATACCCAATCGATCCAGCGGAAGCCCGCGGGGATCGGTCAACTTGACCCGCGCCTTGACGGTTCCATCGGCCGCAATCGTAGCCGAATCAATTGTTATCACCAGACCCGGCCGGACGAAGCTGGCCGTTCGTTGGTCCGCGTAAAAAGTCTTATCGCGAGCGGTAAAAATAGGTGATGGGGCGCTGGTCAGAGCGACCGCTGCCACAAGCAGGAAAAGGGCTGTGAATGCCCGAAATCTCATACCGGCCTCCAGTGGTCCCGAGCCTGTCGGCCTCGCGGCGCCAGTTCCCGACGACCAACCTCAAGGTCAGGGCCTTTTCTATTTTCAGTCCTGCCAGCCTGAAATTGCCCTGATGAGTTCCTGAATTCTTTCTGAAGGAATCTTCAGAGATGTGGGAGGAGGAGGCGAAAGATGCAGCCAGTCAAGGGCGGAGCCCTTGCGTGGAGTTTGGACATTTCGCCGTCGTGTGGGGCGGCCAATCCTGGCCGCGGCTGGCCTTTCCAGGCCAGCCTAGCCGGGCTCTCAAGGGCGGAGCCCTTGCATGAACTGGGATTTGATGTAATAGGGTTCGAGTTCCGTGGAGCGGATGAGGCGGCGAAGCAAAGGCGTGGTCATATAGGTGGTGAGGACCGCCATAATTACGAGCATGCAGAAAACGCTCTTGGGGAGTATGCCGAGGTCATAACCCATGTTGATGACGATCAGCTCCATCAGCCCGCGGGTGTTCATCATGACTCCGATGATGGCGGATTCGCGCCATGAGACGCCGTTGCCGCGGGCGGCCAGTGTGCAGCCGCCGAACTTGCCGATGACGGCGGCGGCGAGGACGAGTCCGCACATCGGCCACAAGGTGCGGCCGCTCAAGGTGCCGACGTCAGTGCGCAGGCCGGTGTAAGTGAAAAAAATCGGCAGGAAGAAGACGGTGACGAAGTCGCGGAGGCGCTCCTGGATAGCCTCGCGGAATTCGGTTTCATCGTACAGGATCGCGCCGAGGAAGAACGCGCCGAAGATGGAGAAGATGCCAATCACATTGGTGGCGATGCCTGCAAGCATGATGCCGACCAGAAGCAGGGCAAGCGCGTCGAATGAGATGCCTCTACCCGAGGACATGACTTTGCGTATCCAGCGCTTGAGCAGCGGCCGTACGACCCAGACCATGAGCGCGGCGAAGGAAATGGTTTCGACCACCATGAGGCCAAATTTGACGGGGTCGAGCGTGGAGCGCACCACGGCGGTGATTGCGGCGAGGAGGATCCACCCCGTGGCGTCGTCGACGGCGGCAGCGGAGATGGTGATGGAACCGATGCGGGTGCGGGTTATGTTGAGCTCCAGCATGATGCGCCCGAGCACAGGGATTGCGGTGATCGACATCGCGGCCGACATGAAGAGGGCGAAGTTGATCCAACTGCCGGAGAGGGCGAGTGCGCCGTGCATCCAGTGGCCGAGCGCGAAGCCGAGAGTGAACGGTAAGACGATGCCGACAATGGAGACGGATAGGGCCGCTCCGCGGTTGTCCTTGAGGTGGGCGAAGTCGAATTCGAGGCCGATCAGGAACATGAGAAACATGAGGCCGATCTGGCTGAGGATACTGAAGGTAGGCGCGACGGCGGGGTTGAAGACATTTTGGAAGAGATCGGGGAAGAGGCCGCCGAACAGGGAGGGACCAAGGATGAGACCGGCGGCGATTTCGCCACAGACCAGGGGTTGGCCCATGCGTCGAAAGAGCCGGCCGAAGAGCCGGGCGCTGGCGATGATGGCGATGAGTTGGATCAGGACCACCAGCAACAGGTTCTCAGCACGCGCGCTGGCCGGGGACATAGGTTCATGTTACCAGCGCTGAAACAACGTTGGTACCGATTGTTTGACGGCTGTTGGGACTGTTGGGTTGGAGGTGAGGAGTCGATAGTAGGGGTGAGAAGAATTTGGCAGCGGTGAAGGAATGGTTGGAATTTGGCGACATGTTGAAGTAGAATGAATACGACGATGAAAGCGACGGGAGTACAGAAGGCTTTAGCACCAGTGGAGGAAAGCGTTCCCTTTCGGGTTCCACGGCGCTTGCCTTACAAGCCGACGATTCCGGTTGCCGAGATTCGGAAGATTGTGAAGAAAGTCATTGCCGAACGGACGGACCGTGAGAAAGCGGAAGCGCGCGCCTAACCTCAACGTCTTCATCAATTGTCCTTTTGATTCTGAGTACGAGCCGCTGTTTCGTGCAATTTGTTTTACCTGCCTTGCCTGCGGCTACGCGCCACGCTCCGCGCTGGAATACTCCGGTTCTGAGCAGCCGCGGTTCTCCAGGATCGTGACTCTCATTTCGGAGTCGGATTTCGGCATTCATGATATTTCCCGAACGCAACTGAGCGAATCGGGGCTGCCGCGATTCAATATGCCGTTTGAGTTAGGTCTGTATCTGGGGTGCATCCGGTTTGGAGGCCGGAATCACGAGTCGAAGAGGGCGCTGGTACTCGATTCGGAGGCGTATCGTTACCAACAGTATCTATCCGATCTTGCCGGGAATGATCCGGACGCGCATCATAACGATGCGGCTGTGGTGATCGAGAAAGTTCGTGGGTGGTTGCAGTCGGTTTGTGAGGAGCAGCTCCCAGGACCGGTCCACATCCGGGACTCGTATCGGTACTTTGAGCAGGCGTATCCGGCGATGGCGGGGGCGCGAGGGCTGGCAACCGGGGCCGTTCCCTACTCGGATGTGGTTTACACGATGCGGGAATGGATGACGAGCTACGTTCTGGGAAGGCGAGTGGGCGGCTGACAGGCCACTTGTGGACATCTGTATCCACAAGTCGTGATATACTGGTTGCGCGATGTTTTCTCAGACCGCCGAGTATGCTTTGCGCGCCATGGTCGTCCTCGCCAACGCCGACGGCGAGCCTCGCACCACGCACCAGATCGCGACCGCGTCACAGGTGCCGCCTGACTACCTGTCGAAGGTCATGCAGTCGTTGGGACGAGCGGGTCTGGTGAGTGCGCAGCGCGGCAAGAACGGCGGCTTTACGCTGCTGAAGACTCCCCGCGAATTGACCATTCTGCAGATCATCAATGCGGTGGATCCGATTCGCAGGATCGAGACATGCCCGCTGGGAATACCGCAGCACGGCGTGCGGTTGTGCGCGCTGCATCGCAAGTTGGACAACGCTTTGGAAATGGTGGAGAAGGTCTTTGGCTCCACCACCCTTTTGGAGATGATCGACCAGCCAGCCTGGAACAAACCACTTTGTGGGGGCCTTGTCAGCGTCCATGCAAAAACGAACTAATCTCATATTTACTGGCGCCGCGATTGCGTTCGGGGCGACGTTTGCTTATGCCGAATTGAGCGGGTCGTATCTTGTCCCGCTGGACCATGAAGCCATCCGCTACGCGAAGACCCCGGTGACTGACCCAATCGCGCGGCTTGCCCAAAAGGTGGCGAGCGGGGAAGTGAAGTTGGAGTTTGAGGACAACGGATATGGATATCTGCGTTCGATGTTGATGGCGCTGGATCTGAACGTGGATTCACAGGTGCTGGTGTTTTCAAAGACCAGCTTTCAGGCGCCGCGGATTGGAGCGCGCACGCCGCGGGCTCTATACTTCAACGACAGCATGAGCCTGGGGATTGTGCGCGGCGGGGACGTGCTCGAGCTGGCGGCGGTGGATCCGAAGCAGGGTGTCATTTTCTACTCGCTCGATCAGGAGCGCGTGGATAAGCCGCGGTTTGAACGGCGCGATACCTGCCTGCAGTGCCATCAATCGGGCGGGACGCTGGGGGTTCCGGGAATCGTGGTGCGGAGCGTGTATCCGGAGCCATCCGGTATGCCCATCTTTAATGCGGGGACGTATGTGTCCGATCACCGGAGTCCGTTGAAAGAGCGGTGGGGCGGCTGGTATGTGACGGGCACGCACGGTGATGCCAGGCACATGGGCAACGCAGTGGTGCGGGATCGCGATAAGCCGGACCAACTGGAGCCGGATGGTACGCAGAACCTGACCGATTTGGGGCGTAAGTTCGATACCGGGGCGTATCTGTCTCCTTATAGCGACATCGTGGCGCTGCTGACGCTGGAGCATCAGACGCACATGACTAACCTGATTACCCGGGTGAATTATGAGACCCGGATGGCGCTGCATTACCAAGAGGGAATTAATAAGGCGTTCCGCCAGCCGGATTCAACATTTAGCGATTCGACTAAGCGGCGGATTGATTCGGCGGTTGAGGAAATGGTGACGTACATGCTGTTCGCCGAGGAGATTCAGTTGCAGGCGCCCGTGAAAGGCGCGACGACGTTTGCGCAGACGTTTGCACGGCGCGGGCCTCGGGATCGCAAGGGACGGTCACTTCGGGATTTTGATTTGAAGACGCGTATCTTCAAGTATCCGCTTACCTATATGATTTACGCGGATAATTTCGATGGGATGCCGGAAGAGGCGAAGGCGCGCATTTACCGCCGGCTGTTCGATGTACTTACCGGCAAGGATACGAATAAGAAGTTTGCACGGCTGACGGTTGCCGACCGGAAGGCGATTCTGGAGATTCTCATGGATACGAAGGCAGGGTTGCCGGGATATTGGAAGGCAGCGCCCGCGGTTGGGTTATAAATCAGTAATGGGTGTGATTGGCGACTTTGATTCGACGGTATTCAGCATCGCGAGTTAGCTTGCGATGTACAGCGTTGGCTGCCCCGTAGACGCGGAGAATGCCGCCCTGCTGTGTGATGGCTTCTTCCGCCCCCCAGCCCATGAAGTCGAACATGTGATAGACGGGCTCGTTGAAAACGACTTCGCCGCGGCCATCCGGCTTCATGTGAAATTTGAACCAGAAGAGTTCTTGACGGCCATTCCCAAGCCAGTCCCCTTTCACGAAATCGGGATTCCCGTTTAGCGGGTTTTTCGGCCAGATGGAGATCCGTTCGCCGTCGGGCTGGAACCAGTGGACCTGCGCGGAAAGATAGGGTTCGCCGCGGCGCCGGTCGCCGTAGATGCGGCCCGTGACGGCGATCTGCGGTGCGGGTTTACCGGCGAGGTAGTTACCGAATTGGATTTGCTGCGAGTGGGCGGCGTAGTTGGTCCAAACGGTTTCCCCCGTGAGCGCGCGGAATGCGATAACACCGAGGTCGGAGACTCCGGCCAGTATTTCCAGCCTGCCGTCGCCATCGATGTCGGCGAACTGCATGTTGTCGATGTGATCGTGGTTGTCGATAAAGGTCTCGAAGCGATTCCATAGGACCTTGCCGCCAGCGTTGAGGGCGAGGTGGCTTACCACCACTTCATCGACTCCGTCGCCGTTGAGATCCACTGGGTAAACGTAATGTCCTAAGTGGTCCTTGAGGCGGTGTTCGATGTGTTGCCAAAGCTGCTGCAGATCCTTGGTGTAGGCGGTGATGGATGCCTGCCCGCCGGAGTCTGTGTAGACGATCAGGTTGTCGGGGTACCCCTTCTTCATGCGGCCGATGGCGAGGCGGAAATTGTTGTAGACGTGAGGCAGGGCCGGCGTGGGCCAATCCACTTGACGGCGGATGGCGCCGGTTGCTCCGTCCACCATGACGAGGGCTTCTTTGCCGTCGATCATGCGCCAATGCACGACCTCGGCTTTGCCATCCTGGTCGAAGTCCCAGACCGAGCCAGGCGGTTCGAATTCGGCCCGGAGGCGGGTGTTCGGTTCCGGCGCTTGGTGGGACCAGAGTTCGCGCCCGTCGTGATCGAACATGTGGGCCGACCAATCGCGTTCGATGACGAGATAATCGGTCTTGCCGTCTCCGGTGACGTCGCCGAATTTAGTAGCGGCGGCACGTGGGATTTTGTATTCCTTGAGCAGTTTCACGCTTGCGGGGAGTTCGTAACGCTTCAAGGCCGGTTCCAGGAAGTTGGTGTCGGTGGTGAGTACGATGACATCTAGAGAGGGTGAGGGCGTGACACCGGTAAGTCGGAGTTCGACCGGCCCTTTGGCGAGTTGGAACTGGCCTCCCTGTTTGAATTGCATGACGCCCGTGCCGTAGGTGGCGGCGTCCAACTTGCCATTCACTGAGATTCGGAAGCTCCCCTGCCCCTGGCTGCGTACGTAGAGGTGATAGAGTCCGGCGGCTGGTACCTGGCCGCGCGCAACGGCGTCTTCCTTGGACCGTAACGTGATGGCGGTGTTGCGATGGACCCAATCGACGCGGAGGTTCGTGGCGTCGGCCATGAGGTCGCCCTGTGGGATTTCGTGAAAGAAATCCTCGGCATCGATGATGACAGTCTGCTGCGCGTGCGCAAGAGCGGCGAATAGGAAGAGGATACAAGCTCTCACCGGCGGCCGCCTAAAATGGAGATCTGGCCGAGCAGTCCGGAGGGCAGGGGCATCAAGTTGTCCATATCCTGCGGTTGGAAACGATCGCCGTACTTGGCTTTGAGTGCTTTGTAGTCGGGCAGGGGGCCTTCCGCGAGTCTGTTGATAGCAGTATTGGCGACTTCAATGCGGATGGTGTTTGCGCCGGCTTTGAGGAAGCCGGAGATGTCGAGGTTGTAAGGGGGACGCCAGACTGATCCGGCGCGTTTGCCGTTCAGGTATACGACAGCGGCGTCGCGGACCGGGGCTTCGATCCACGCGCGCATTCCGGGGCGGCCTTCGGGCTGGGTGTCGCGCAGGAGCTTCGACTCGCCCATGGAAAGCACCGCGTTGGTGAAGGGTGTTCCGATGCGGAAAGTGCGCTCGTAAACAGCCACGCCGGAGAAGAACCGCGCGCCCTCGATTTCGGTCCAGGAAGCGAGTTTGGCCATAAGCACGGGCTTACCGGCGATGGTCACCTTCCAATCTTTGGAGAGATCAACGGGGATATTCAGGCGACTGGTTTGCGGCGCGGGCGGCAGTTTGCGGCGGGTAAAGACCAGGACAATGGAATCGTAGGCGGGGAGGTCGAGCTTGACCTTGCTGCGGCCATCCGGGGCACGCAGCGCGGCGGCGGATTGGATCTGCCCGCTCATTGGATACCAGGTTTCGGCGGACATCCCGTTCACGCGGAACGTTGCCTCGCCGGAATAGTGGCGATTGCCCGTGTTGGCGATGAAATAGATTTCCGCGCCGGGGAGCGTGCGGTGGAGAAAGCCGATGTCATCGCGAGGCGGGGCGAGCGCCACGTCAGGGGCACGCAGTTTGTGAAGCGTCTCGCGGAGGGCCAGACCTTCGTCGGCCACGAGCACGCCTTTGTGGCCGTCGGCTGTGAAGAGCCGCGCGGAGATGTTCCTGATCTCTTCCGATTCTTCAGCGGACAGCGTCAGCCCGGGACTCAAAGACGGCGTTCGTTTGGTGGCGATGAGTTTCCCGCCGTTACTGACGTACTCTTCCAGCCGGCGGTAGGTGGCAACGGGGATGCGCTGGATGTTGGGCAGGATGACGATAGGGTAGCGGCCGGCAACGCGGTCTGAGGTGCCGTCGTCAAAGGCATCGTACTGGTAGCCGGATTCGAGGATCTGGGGAATGATGTCCGTACCGAGGGTGGGGTTCATGCTGCGGTCGATGGTCGCGCGGCCGAGCGTGATGTTGGCTCGGGCATCGGCGATGGGTAAGTAGAGGGCAACGTCGTTGGCGGGTTTGCCCTGGCGCAGTAAGTAACTTACTCGTTGTAAGTAGGCGGTAACATCGGGCATGACGATCCACCAGGGATTGTGATGGTTGAATACAGCCGATGCGTAAAAGCGCCAACCAGGTTCGCCTGCTTCGGGCGGGGAGTACGGCCAGCCGTGTCCGATGAGTTGGTTGATGCCGATGAGGAAGTGGCGATCGGCCTCCACTTTCATGTCGAGCGGCGTGGCGCGAAAGGATGGGGAGTGGAGCCATGTCCAGGTTTCCGATGAGGTGACAGGACGGTCGAATAGGTGGCTGCCTGAAGAAGCCCATTTGGTGGGTGTGAAGCGCTTCCAGTGAGGCTCTTCGCCTTCGGGGAGGTCCACGTATTGTTGGCTGGATAGGGTCACCGGCGGAGTGCCGTAATCCTGCACGCGGAGTTTGACGCCGCGGTCGCGGGCGAAGTCGTGCAGCGGTTTCAGAAAGCGCTCTTCGGCGAGTTCGGCGAGCGTTTGCAGCCAGTCGTTACGGATGGCGCCGGTCTTCTCGCCGATGTCGGAAGAGAGCGCGGGCAGGTAGGGCCGCAGATCGTAACCGCGGCGGGATTGGAATTCGGTGAACAGGTCCGGGGTCCAATCGGAGCCGAAGACTTCCAGGCTGTCGCAGAAAACGGCGTAGGGCATGCGGCCTTCGAGCGGCTTGAGGACGCGTCCGGCGACGTTGGTGAGGAAGTTGTCGAGGGCGGCGCGATTGTAGTGATCGAGAACGAGGCCCTCGGCTCCGGCCGAGGCGCGCTTCACCATCTGGCGTGTGTGGCTGCTGATGAAGAAGTTAACAGTGTGTGGTCCCGTGATGTTGGCAGGCACGCGAGCCTTGCCGTTGCTGACCGGGAGTTCGCGGAACTCGCCCGCGCTGTTCGCAAGGTAGGCGGCGATGACGGTGTCGTTTTCGCGCAGGCGGGTGGGTGCGGCTTCCGCGCCGGGAGTGGCGGGCACGGACTGGGAGAGGAGTCGCGGGGCAGCTTGCGTGATGGGGATCGACGGGCCGCCATAGGGCCAGCCTGAGCCAAGAGTAAGGTCCATGCGGAGGCCCAGTTCGCGCGCCTTGTCGGCTGTGAAGCGAAGCGCTTTCAGGTGTTCGGGCGAGAGAAACGGCTTGTTGGTGATACCGGGAAGTCCGTTGTCGAGCACCAGTGGATAGACCGGCTGCACTTCAAAGCCACCGATTCCGCCATCCTTCATTTTGCGCATCTCGCGTTCGATCTCCGCAGTGTCGGCGACGGGACCGAACCACCACCACCGCATCATGATACGGGCATCGGGGGGCGGTTTACGGAAAGACTGTTCCAGTTGCGTCAGCGACTGCGCGTAAGCGGTTGCAGCGCAGAGGAGAATAAGAGAGAAACAGGCGCGCTTCATGTCGGTTGTAGGCAATATAGCAGGACAGAGCTATTAATGCCTCGGCGTGGGCAGATGATCCTTCCAGTTCCAGACGCGGATAGCGGGCTCACCACCATCCTCTCCAAGGATGCAGACGGCGGAAGTCTCCAGCGCGAAGTGGCGGGCTGATTCCGGGGGCAGCCCGAGCCATTGCGTCGTCAGAACGCGAAGGAAGTGGCCGTGTGCGAAAACGGCGACCGTGCCTGTGCACTTCCGCAACCGGTCCACCACCCGGCGCGCGCGGGCGGCGATTTCGGCGATGGATTCACCGTTGGGGACAGGGCCTTCCCAGATTGTCCAGTCGCGGTAACGCTCGCGCAGTTGTTCCTGTGTGAAGCCGGTGCAATCGCCGTAGTCCCATTCCTGCATGTCGGGATCAATGATGGCTGCCGTGAGATAGCCGGCGAGTTCGCAGGTGCGGCTGGCACGCCGAAGAGGACTGCAGAACACATGATCGAAGGGTCGCGCGTTGAGCATGCGGCCCACGACAAGAGCTTCCTGTTCACCGGCAGCGGTGAGGGGCAGATCGGTGCGGCCGCTGTGTTGGCCGCTGCGCGACCATTCGGTTTCGCCATGTCGAATGAGCCAAACCTGCAGTGGTTGATCAACTGAATTGTGCATGTAAGCGGCTTGCGGCTATTGAGCGGCGGCGAGTATCTCCAAGAGTGGAGGTTTTCCGCGTTGCGCGTAGCGGATGAGGCCGTCCTTTCCAATCAAATAAACGGTGCGTTTCACGATGAAACCTCTGGTGTGATAGAGCGCACCTACCTTCTGCCCCTTGTCTACCAGGAGCGGGAAGGGAAACTGGAACTTGTCACGGAACTTGCGGTGACTTTCGTGGGCGTAGTTATTGACGCCGTAGACCACGGCGTTGCGCGAACGGGCGACGTTCCAGTTGTCGCGCAGTTCGCAAAGCTGTTTACGTCAGGTGGGGGTGTCGTCGGCGGGATACCAGACTAGTACGACGTTCTGGCCGCGCAGCGCGCTGAGCGTAATCGGGGGACCTTCGTCCGCGGGCAGAGTGAAGTCGGGAGCGGGAGTGCCCACGGCGAGCGGCTTGGAGTAGATCCACGAGAGCATGCTATTTCAGGATGGCAGATGCTGCTTACCCGGACAACGGCCGGGACGCGCGGTCCGCTCTACCCGCTCATCGTCTTGTCGAGCGGCGGACCGCCGTCATCGGCCTCCTGTGGGCTTCTCTGTCGCCTTAGCGGCGACGCCGCATCAATCCCAACGCCAGCATCGAGAAACCCAAGGTCGCAAACGTAGCCGGTTCCGGCACCTGCGCTTCCGCGAACCCTTCCGTGAAGTTGACCAGCAGGCCTGTCGGTCCGCTCTCATTGTAGACGCGGAATTCCAGTGTGTTCGCCGCCGCTTGGTTGAAGCCATTGCCGCTCGCCGCCGTCAGCGAGAAGTTATGCAGAAAGAAAAAGTTGCCACTGGCGCCGTTACACCCGTCGTGATCCCCGTCGAGCCTCCGTTAACGAAGATCTCGCCGCAGTTGTCCGCCGCGAACTGCCCACGATCGACACCGTGGAAGCAATGAAATTCGACAGATCAATGTTCATCCTGTACGAGTACACCCCCGACGATGTAGCCAGCCCACCCGCGGCGTTCGTGCCCGTAATCCAGCGGGCATCGAGCGGTGCCTCCGAAGCATACGATGGCGAGCCGTGGAGCGTCTTCGGTACAACGGCGCTAAGTCCCGTTACGCTGAAGTTCAAGTCAGTCCCAGCACGCCCACCGTTGTGCCATGCGCCATGGCGCACCCCAGAGCAGTTATGGAGAGCAGCCTCCCCAATTTCCAATTCATGTGAGTCCTCCTGTTTTGCGTCGCTAATCTCAGAGGTCGCCGGTATTTCGCCTACCACACGACGCTCTGTACTCGAATGCGCAACAGAAGGAAAAGCGGGTCACGGTCTTGAAAATCGCGCGGCCGTCAATCGACACTGGTAGGCCGTGCTAGTGCATCACCGTCAGATACTCCGCCCATGGCCCGGTTTCGTGCCGGTAACGTTTCGCCATCACGCGTCCGATCTGTACGAGATGCGCCAGATCGTGCGCCGCCCAGGTGGCGAGCAACTGACGCGCGGTCACCACGCCCAGTGCCGGATGCCGGCCTTCGAGATCCAACTGTTCGTCGCCCAGGTTCAGCGCGCGAAGACGCTTCAGATTCTCACCGCGCAGTGTACTGAGCTCATCCAACATAACGGCGAGCGGCTTCCCGTCGCGCTCGCGAAGTTGCGCCTCGCGATCCACCGGATCAAATGGCCGTCCGGGTCCGTACTGAAGGATGATGTCGAGACGCGGCATCCAATCTACTTTCTCCAGGTGGATCAGGTGGCCGATCACCTCGCGGGGACTCCACGTTCCCGGCCCTTCGTTGGCTTCCGTCCAAGCTTCCGGAAGATCGCGCAGCAGAGCGTCGAGCGCAGCCGGAACTCGCGCCAATATCGCCAACGATTCATCCAGAAACAAGGTGCCCATCAACCCAGTATAGGAGGCCGTTCTCAACTGTTGCACTTGCCTGCTAAACGTCCTCAATATGACTCAATACGGTGGAGGCGAACTGGCGGCGGCTTTCCGCACGGTCCGCAGGAACACACTCAGGATCGCCGAGGAAATCCCGGAGGAAATGTACAGTTTTCGTCCCGCGGAAGGCACGCGCACGGTGGCGGAAATGCTCTCTCACATTGCACACGCGCCTCGCTTTCAGCAGGAAGTGACGCTGACGGGCCGGAACAATCTGGATGGCTTCAACTACATGCAGTTCATCAGTGCAGTGATGGCGGAAAGCAACAAGCCGCGCACCAAGGCTGAACTGCTGGATCTTCTGAAGGCCGAGGGCGAAAAGTTCGCCGCGCAACTGGAAAGCCTATCGCACGAATTCCTGAACCAGCACATCACATTCCCTCCGGGCGGCGATCCGCCTTCGCGGTCACGGTTCGACCTGCTGATGAGTGTTAAGGAGCACGAAATGCATCATCGCGGCCAGTTGATGTTGATCCAGCGGCTACTCGGCCAGACGCCGCACCTGACGCGTGAAGCGGAAGCCCGCAGAGCGGCCATGATAAAGGCCCGGAAATAGGGACGCTCGAACTACCCTTTGATCTCCGCGAACGCCGCCTCGATCTCCAACTTCGCCGCCGGCGTGATTGTCGTCAGCGGCAGCCGCGGCGGACCGCCGTAATATCCATTGAGATCCATCGCGTACTTCAACCCCGGCACGCCGTACTTGGTCGTCACCAACGCCGCCGCCCGCGCGATCCGTCCCTGCCAGTCCTGCGCCGCTTCCGTCTCGCGCTGCCGGTGCGCTTCATAGATCGTGATGCACGCATACGGAGCAGCGTTGGCAAACGCCAGCACCGCACCCACCGCGCCCACCGTGAACGACGGCCACAGCGTCGGCGCGGATCCGACGAGCACCTGGAAGCCCGGCTTCACCACCCGCAGCAGCGTCATCACTTTTTCCAGATTCCCCGAACTCTCCTTGATCGCGATGACGTTCGGGTGCTCGCTGATCGCCGCCACAGCTTCTGGAGAAATATCCACGCCAGTGGTCTGGGGCCAGTTGTAGATCATCAGCGGGATCTTCGTCTGATCCGCCACGGACCGGTAGTAGAGCACCTGCGCTTCATCGCGATTGAGCAGGTTCTTGTAGTAGTGCGGCGTGCGCACCATCGCCAGCTTGTAGCCCATCTCGGCCGCGCGATTGGTCAGCCACACGGTCTCGCGTACGCTCTCCACGCCGGTGCCGGCCACTAGGAGTTTGGAAGAATCCGCAGCCTCCGCCACCCACTCGAACATTTGAAACTTCTCGTCCGGCGTGAGCATGACGCTTTCGCCGGTCGAGCCGGTCACAACATAACCAGATAGAGTTGTTTTATTCCATTTCTCGACGTTGTGGACCACTTTCGCCTTGTACAACGACCCGTCGTACTGGAACGGCGTGGTGATGGGTGGGTAGATGCCTTGCAGTTTCATTGATGTGGAGGGGACCGGCGAGAACCGGCCCCCTGGGGGACAACCTACTTCGCGATGTAGGTGATGACGAGCGTGTACAAACCGAGCGATTCGATCAGCACCAATCCGAGAATGAGTGCGAAGCGGATACCGGCCGACGCGGCTGGGTTGCGGGCCATGGCTTCCGCCGCCGAAGCGACAGCTTTGCCCTGCGCCAGAGCGCAGAGCCCGGAAGCGATACCCATTGCGATGTAGGCGGCGGGCAGACGCATGTCGGAGCCGCCGGGGGTCTGAGCGAAAATCGGGGTTGCCACCAGCATCAGAGCCAGCAGCAGAAGTACATTCTTAACTGTCATGTCAATCTCCTGAACAAGTATGATTCGCCGCGTGGAGGTGGTTCCATTCCTACGTTGGGACGTGGAGGGCTCACGCGCGCGGCAGTGCGGACTAGTGCTCGTGAGCGACCGCGCCGCTCACATAAATCATCGTCAGCAGGGTGAATATATACGCCTGCAGAAACGATACGAAAACGTGCAGCCCCATGAAGACCGCCGGCACCACCAGATACGTCAGACCGAGAAAGGCCAGCGTCACCTGTTCACCGGCGAACATGTTGGCATAGAGACGAAGGCTGAGCGATAGCGGGCGCGCAAAGTGGCTGATCAGTTCAATCGGAACCATCAGCGGCGCTAGCACAGGCATCGGACCGGCGAAGTGTGCCAGGTACTTGAACGGACCCTGCTCCCGCAGACCTGCCCAGTTGTAGAACAGGAACGAGGATACGGCCAGTCCTACCGGCACCGAGGGGGACATTGTCGGCGCCTCGAACCCGGGCACAATGCCGATCAGGTTCATGAACAGAATGAAAATGAACAGCGTCCCGAAGAACGGTACGTAGCGGTTGGCGTGATGCTCAATGCTGTCGTGCGCGGTGGTTTTGATAAAGCCGTAAATAGATTCGAAGATATGCTGCAGTTTCCCGGGATTCTCCATCGAAAGGCGCGGGCGCAGAATGGCGAACACAACGATGATGATCGCGGTCACCAGCAACTGCATCGCAACCGCGTTGGTCCAGGGCTTGGCGGGGTTTTCGGCGTGCGTACCCACCATCGTCAAAATGGAATTAGCAACGCCTGCCAGATTCTCGTTGAACAGGCGCGTAATGAGGAGTTCGTGTTCCATGCAGTCTCTTGATTTGGATTGTGTCTCGCGCTATCCGGAAGGCACATTACCGTAACGTGAGTCGCGAATTGAGTCTGATGTCTTACTGTACCATACGAGGCGGTTCGCAATCCGGCAACGCGCGGCCCGCATAGTGATTCAGCCCGTAGCGCATGCTCCGGTTGACACTGCCGATGCAGGACTGCACGCCCAGGCCGCGCGCCGAAACGCGCTTGTCCAACGCCGGGGCCGCCACCTGCTGCAAATACCCCAACGCCGCGCAGCACAATAGTGCCATGGCCACGAACGCAGCCGGCAATCCCTTCCACCTGTGCACAATCCAGACCACAGCGGCAAAGGCAACCACCCATGGCAAGGCGGGAGCCAGTTGCGCTCCTGCGGAAGCTCTACGCACTCCCGTCACCAGCGCGTCCGGGAGAATTATCGCAACCGCAGGCAACAGCCCCAGCAACCCCGCCGCCACAACCATCACTCGCCGCGATTCCACCGCGCGATCCAAATGAACCCCGAGCAGCGCCGCCGCCGCGGGCAGCAACGGCAGCAGATACCCCGGCAGTTTGTTCACGCTCAGTGAGAAGAACACGAAGCCGAACCCCAGCCACATCCACAACAGTCGTTCCCATGGATTCGCCGGCCGCCGCAAAAGCGCCACCAACGGGGTCCAGGGGAACAGTCCCAATAGCAGCACCGGAACGTAGAACCAGAACGGCTGCACATGCTGCAACTCGCTGCTCGCAAAGCGTCCCAGATTGTGCTTGAGAAAGAACTCGTCGACGAATGCCGTCCCATTTCGCGCCGCGCACAGTACATACCACGGGCCTGCTACCAGCAGGGCAGGGAAGGCAACTCGCCACCAGTCGCGCCAACGCCGCCGCGATGTCCACACCAGCGGCAATGCCAGTACGCCGGCGAGTGGACCCTTCGCCAGCAGCGCCAGTCCAAAGCAAACGCCTGCCAGTGGTAGCCGCCGTCGCAACCCGGAATGAGCCCATTCCGCCGCCAACAACATCCCCGCCGCGAAACACGCGCTCAAAGGAAGGTC
>JACQZR010000249.1 GCA_016213775.1 Acidobacteriota bacterium | reverse complement strand
CGGTGATGCGCCGCCGCCCAACTCCCTGCGCCGGAACGGGAACTCCAGATAAGGCGCTTCACTTTGTATCTTGCCGCCTTCTTCCCGGAAGTAGAAACCCGCCATGCTCACCCGCGTCGCGAACGGCTTGATCAGCAGGAAAATCGACGCCGCCTCGGGATAGTAGCTCTCCCACTGCTTCAGATCTTCTGAGGTCAGTGCCATCCCTTCGCGCGTGTGGCTGCGGTAGCCGCCGATTGCATACAGGCGTTTCTCCGGATTGAAGCGGTGCCGCGCCACCGATTCCTCATACCGTCCCGTGTCCGCTTCAGAAAGGAGATAGGATGGCCCGCGCCGGTGCTCGCAAACGATGGGCTCAAAATCCTCAACGCGAACAATCGTTCGCTCGCCGGCCTCGACGCTGCCCAACAGCAGGCCGCCCACCTCGGCGCCGCGGCGCGGAATCGCACCAAAGCCGCGCATCACTTCGAGCAGCAGGCGGTCCACTACCGCAAAGTCCAAGTGGATCACGACGTTCTTGCCAGGGACTTCCCAGACGTAGAACGTATTTGCTGAGGACGAGCCTTGCTCGGTATTCACCTGTGCTGTTTCCATCGGTAGCGTCCGTGAGCGCACAGCTTCGCCACCTACCATTCCTGTCTCCGTCATGGTAGACCGGTAGCCGATAGCAACTCAACTTTCTCTATCGGTCATTTCCCCGGAAACCTTAACGGGTGTCCTTCTTATTATCATCGGTAGTACTGCATGCCTGGTACGTTATACATAGTCGCTACCCCCATCGGAAACCTCCAGGACCTCTCCCAACGCGCCGCCCACACCCTCGCCGCGGTCGCCGCCATTGCCTGCGAGGATACCCGCCAGACCCACAAGCTCCTCGCCCACCTCGGCATCGAAAAGCCGCTGCTCGTCTTCCACGATCACAACGAGCGCGATCGCACAGCCGCCCTCCTCGCACGTCTCCAGCAAGGCGAATCGCTCGCGCTCGTCTCCGACGCCGGCACCCCGCTCATCTCCGACCCCGGCTATCGCATAGTCGATGCCGCTATCGAGGCCGGCATCTCCGTGGTCCCGATCCCCGGCCCAGCGGCGTTTGTCACGGCGCTCTCCGCTTCCGGCCTTCCCACCGATGCCTTCTACTTCGGCGGTTTCCTTGCCGCCAAATCGGGCCAGCGCCGCAAGCAACTGGAGTCCGTCGGCTCGCTTGAAGCCACGCTCATCTTTTACGAAGCCCCGCATCGCATCCTCGAATCGCTCGAAGATCTCGCCGCCCTCTGGCCCACTCGCCCCATCGTGCTTGCCCGCGAGCTCACCAAACTCCACGAGGAGTTCCTTCGCGGCACTCCGTCTGAGCTTCATGCAACGCTAGCGGACCGTCCTTCGATCAAAGGAGAGTTCACCGTCCTGATCGGCAAAGGCGCCCTCGCCCCACAGCCCGAGGAAACCGTTCCCGTCCACCAGGAAGTCGCCCGCCTCGAAGCCCTTGGCATCCCCCGCATGGAAGCCATCAAAACCGTCGCCAAGGATCGCGGCTTACCCAAACGCACCGTCTACCAGCTTCTCGAAGACGCCCGTAATCTCTGATCCCCTTCACCACAACTGAGCGGGATCACTCGGGAAGGCCGTAGAGCAGGTGTAGACTGATGATCGTGACGACGAAAAGATAAGGGGGACTGAAGCAGAATCGTGAAGGTCCGTGACGTGCTAAAACTGCTTCGAAGCGATGGCTGGGTTCTGAGAAACCAGGAGGGCAGTCATCGTCAATTCATCCACCCTGATAAGCCGGGAAAGGTAACGGTCGCTGGTCACGAGTCCGACGAGATGCCGCCGAAAACACTGAAGTCTATAATGAAGCAAGCAGACATTCCATGAACAAATTCCCGGTCCTTTTCGAAAAGTCTTCCACCGGCTATGGGGCCTACGCGCCTGACCTCCCAGGCTGCGTAGCTACTGGCCGCACCCTGGAAGAAACGAGGACGCGAATGGCGAAGGCGATGGAAATGCACCTCTCCTCAATGCGTGAGGACGGCGATCCGATTCCAGAACCATCACACTTTGAACTGGTGGAAGCGTCCTAAGCGGGTCCCGGCGCTATTGCGGGAACTGGGCCAAGAACATCATAACTGTGCGGGTCTCGACACACGCTTTTTATCTGCCGTTGGTTAACGCTGAGCCCGGCACATTACACAGTTCGCGTATTGCCGCGACCACTGCTTCCGGGCGTTCGCCGGGGATGTCATGTCCGCTATCCTGGACGATGATTCGCTTGCCCCGCGTTGAGAGGCGCGCCAGACGAAGCTGCAATTCGTTGACCCATGTCTGCTCGAAAGCTCGCTGATCGTCAGCGCTGAGAGCGGCGCGGAGGGCGGCATCGATTGGCCGGCCGGCCGTGAGCACAACAAGGGCCTTGCCGTTCATGTGTTCCGCCACGCGGGCCTGTTCTGCGCTCGTCTCGATATTCTCGAGTTCACTGGTTCGCGCCTGGATGTACTTCGCCTGAAGTAATACAGGCGGCACCTGCTGCCCCCGTAATCGCAAATGAAACCGCGTCATCCCGAGACCAATGCTGAGCGGAGCCCAGAAGGCTTGGCTGCGGGCGCGAACTCGAGTAGCGGCACTCATCGCGGACCAGGCTGGTGGTAGCAATCGGTACTGATCTTCTTGCGTTGAATCAACCAGCAGGATGGCGGCCACCTCACTCGGATACTGGCCATTGAAGACCCGGACGCAGTAGCCTCCGAACGAACTACCGGCCATCACGAAAGGTGGCGCTTCGCCGGCAGACTGAAGCGCCGCATGTAGCTCCGAAGCAATCCGGGCGCTTGTCCGGGGCATCGGTCCGGGATCGCTGTAGCCATACCCGGCTCGGTCGTATGAGCAGACACGAGCGAATCGCGCGACCTCCGGTTGGACGAGCCTCCATTGATCCAGCGAGTCCGCAAGCCCAGCCTCCAAAACGATGGTCGGTGTTCCACGTCCAGTGCAGTGCAAGTTGAGCCGGAGTGCCCCCGCGCCAACGAGGTGGAAAGGGCGGGGAAAGCGGTTCATATCCGCACGAGACGCCAGGATCTCGTACAAAGCGCCGCCCGAGGCTATCAGGACAAACGAGAGCACGGAAAACAGGATGAGCCTTCGCCATCGATTCTTCCCACTGGTCTGCATCCGTCAATTGTCCCATCGGGTTTCATCGCAAGACCCGCAACCTTCTTGTCGAACGGCAGGTTCTCTTAACGCCTCTCCGCTCGTCCGAAGCCGGCCGGCTTCCGGAAACCAAACTCTCATACGGCGCTCTGTCACAATGACAAAATGCGCCTGTTGCCACTTCTGCTGGCCGCGAGCCTGCACGCGCAAACCCTACCCGTGCGGCTCGACGAAACCCTGAACAAGCTCTACGGCCCGGAAGCATGGAGCCTGAAGAGCTTCAGCGGCGTGCGCTGGCTGGACAAAGGCGCCTCTTACACAGCGTTGGAAAACGGCGGCAAGGAGATCGCGCGCTACAACACCGAAACCGGGCGTCGCGATGTGCTGCTCGCCAAGCAGGAACTTACCATCAGCAGCTACCAGCTTTCCGCCGATGCCTCTCGCTTGCTCCTGTTCACCAACACGAAGAAGGTCTGGCGGGAAAACACTCGTGGCGACTACTGGGTCATCCAACTGTCCTCGGGCAGCAAGCGCAAACTCGGGGCCGGCGCTCCCGAATCCTCGCTCATGTTCGCCAGGTTCTCCCCCGACGGAACGCGCGTCGCCTATGTACGCGAGAACAACCTGTACGTCGAGGACGCCGCCACTGGCGCAATCACCCAACTCACTCACGACGGTTCGGAAACCATCGTCAACGGCACTTCCGATTGGGTCTACGAAGAGGAGTTCGCTCTCCGCGACGGCTTTCGCTGGAGCCCCGACGGCAAGTCCATCGCCTACTTCCGCTTCGACACGAGCGCGGTCGGACGCTTCCCGCTCGTCAACGAAACCGATTCGCTCTATCCCACCATTCAGTGGTTCCGCTATCCCAAGTCCGGCACTCCCAACTCCTCCGTGCGCGCCGGTGTGGTGGCGGCCACCGGCGGCGAAACGAAATGGATGAGCATCTCCGCCGGCGCCAACGATTCCTATCTCCCGCGAATGGAATGGGCCGCGAACGCAACGGAACTCGTCCTCCAGCACGTCAACCGCAAGCAGACCGTCAACCAGGTGTACCTCGCCTCCGCCGCTACTGGCGAAGCGCGCCTCATCCACAAAGAAGAGGACGCCGCGTGGCTCGACATCGTCGATGAAATCCACTGGCTCGGCGGAGGCAAAGAGTTCCTCTGGATGAGCGAATCCGATGGCTGGACGCGCGTCTACGCCCTCTCGCGGGATGGCCGGCAACGCCGTGCACTCACCCCGGCAAGAGTGGACGTGGCGGCTATCGTTGGCACCGGCGGAGACGAACAATGGCTCTACTACATCGCCTCGCCGGGCGATGCCACGCAACGCCATCTCTTTCGCGTTCCGCTCCATGGCGCCGCCAAGGTCGAGCGTCTCACCAAAGGCCGTGGCTGGCATTCCTATCAGCTCTCGCCGGATGCCAGATATGCAGTCGAAACCGTGTCCACGTTCGACTCGCCTGCCGAGAGCCGATTGATCCGTTTGCCCGCCCGCTCTACAGTCCGCGTCCTCGCGGACAACACCGCGTACCGCGATCAGATCGCGCCGTTGATGACGCCGCCCGCTGAGTTCGTCCAAGTGAAGATCGTGGGAAACGTCACCCTGGACGGCTGGATGATCAAGCCGCCGGACTTCCATCCCAGCCGCAAATACCCGCTGCTCGTCCACGTCTATTCGGAGCCCTTCGATCTCACGGCTACTGACCGGTTCACCACGAGGTCGCTGTTCCACCGCGCTCTCGCACGGGAAGGCTACATCATCGTGAGCATGGACAACCGAGGGACGCCATCGCTGAAAGGCCGGGCCTGGCGTAAAGCGATCCATGGCGCGATCGGCCCGTTGTCGTCACGCGAGCAGGCCGAGGCCGCCCGCGCGCTGCTTGCCTCGCGTTCGTACCTCGATCCCAACCGCGTGGCCATCTGGGGCTGGAGCGGCGGCGGCACCGCGACCCTCAACATCCTCTTCCGTTACCCGGATCTGTTCAAGCTCGGAATGTCCGTCGCGCCCGTTCCCGATCAGCGCCTCTATGACACGGTCTATCAGGAACGCTACATGGGCACGCCCGAGGCTAACCGCGATGGCTATCAATCGAGCTCGCCGATTCACTTCGCCGCCGGACTGCAAGGTCGCCTGCTCCTCATTCACGGCACCGGCGACGATAACGTTCACTGGCAGGGGACGCAACTGCTGGTGAACAAACTGGTGGAACTCGGCAAGCAGTTCGACATGGTGGTGTACCCTAACCGCAGCCACGCCATCTCAGAAGGCAAGGGCACTACGCTGCATCTTCACCGCACCCTCGCCCGCTATCTTCTGGAGCATATGCGGTGATGACGTCGCTCACCAAGGCCGAACTACACGCGCTTGCTGACACTCTCATCGCGGGCTCTGACGGCGAGATCGCTCGATGCGTGGCCTTTGTGATTGCGGAAACGAATGGCTTCTGGCATGGGAGAGCACGCGCCATGATGTGCCGCCGCTTGAAGCATTGTCAATTGAGCCCGGAACAGCGGCAGCAACTCGTTCAGTGCATCACGCGCCGTCTCGCCACTGGCAATTTCTCGGAACAGTTTCGCGACCAGTTGCGTCTGGCTCTGGCTCTCGACTCGCAGTACACATTCCAGGTTGCGCGCCGCTGTCTTGCCGGGCCATGCAAAGACCACGTGCGAAGGCTTGCTCTTTGGGTGACGGCACACCAGCCGGGAGAGTGATCAGGGCTGCTTGGCCGGCTCGCGGAACGAACGTTCCACCATGTCTTTGACGTCAGTGGACACTGGCTGATCGCGCCACAACCAGCGCATCATCTCCGGAAGAATCGCCCCGCCCTGCTTCTGGCCATGCCGCCCGATGCCCCAGGTGTAGTTCACGTCGTAGCCCTTTTCGGTCAAGGCTTTCATGAGACGGACATTCTGGAAGAACCAGTCGCGAGTCTCGTCATACGCGCCATCGCGGCGCTGCCCGCGGTTGTCGTTACGGCCATCCTGAAGGAACACGCGTAGCGGCTTCTTCGGGCTCTTGCGCACGATCTCCGGATAGACATGACCACCGCGCAGGTTCACGAAGCTGCCCACGATACTGAGCACCTTGCGGAAATGATCGGGGCGTTCCCAAGCCACCGTGAATGCGGCGATCGCTCCCGAACTCGCGCCGCCGATGCCGTGCCGCTCAGGATCCTTCGAGATGTTGTAGTCCTTGTACAGCGCGGGCAGCAGTTCGTCTACGATCACGCGTGCGTATTTGTCATCGAGCGAGTTGTACTCCGCCGGGCGATTAGTATCGCGATCGCCCCAGTTGCGAGGCGTCGGCTCGGGCTGCTCCGGCGTGCGGCCGGGGTTGATGAACACGCCGATCATCACAGGAATCTCGCGGCGGTAGATGAGGTTGTCCATCACGTTCTGGGCGCGTGCATCGCCTTCCTCGTACTTGAAGGCCTGCCCGTCGTTGAAGATCATCAGGCTGGCGGGCTCCGGCGGATTGTACTGCGCCGGAACATAGACCCAGTAGGTATGCTGCGTTCCCGGATAGGCCTGGCTCGGGAGAACGAACGGCCCTTTGATCGCGCCCTTTGGAACGCCGTCCTGCGGCATGGAATCCGGCCCGAGTTTGTAATGAATATCGGTGTTCGGCTGGGCAATCGTAAGAAATGGCGCAAATAGCGGCAGCAGCCACGCTAGGAATCGCATTAGTGCCTCTGTTCGATCGGTTTCACTGGGTCAATGAACGGCCACACGAGCGTACCCGCCAGGTAAACGCCGGCCATGATGTAGAGGAAGAGGTTCCAATCAGCCGCGCCGGTGTCGGTCTTGTAGTTCTGCAAGATGTAACCGCCGACGTTGGGGGCGACAAAGCCTGCGACGTTGCCCATCATGTTCATGGAACCGGCGAGCGTTCCGGCATACTTGCCGCCGACGTCCATGCAGGCGGCCCAGGCGCCCGGCATCACCAGGTCGTTGCAGAAGCTGGCCATGCCCATGGCGATCATGGCGTACAGAGGATTCTCAAGCTGAATGGAGACCGTCAGCATAACCGCGGCTCCAAGGAACCCCGCGGAAGCGAGCAGCCGGCGCGCGCTCTTCACGCTGCCCAACGCTGCCGCCACGCGCGGCGAGAGCAACCCGCAGATCAGTGAACCCAAGCCGCCGCCGAACAACGGCAGGATGGCGTAATTGGCGCTTTCGGCCTGCGTCAGATGCCGGTGCTCCTGCAGGTACGTCGGCAGCCAGGTGATGTAGAAGTACCACGGGAACGACAGCAGGAAATACTGTAGCCACAAGAGCCACACGGTGGGTGTGCGGATGAGCAACGACCACGGCACGTGGGCATGACCTTCCGCGTTACCGGCGACTTTGGAGAGCAGGTCCAACTCGCCCGCGTTCACACTCGGATGATCCTTCGGGTTGTCACGGAACCAGCGGTAGAACAGAACCGCCCAAACCACGCCGATAGCGCCGAAGGTCACGAAAGCCATTCGCCAGTCCATGAACTTCAACACGAAGATGACCAGCGGCGGCGTGAATGCGCCGCCCCATCGCGCGAACGACCACATAATGCCCTGTGCGCGCACGCGCTCTGCCGTGGGCAGCCACACGCTGAACGCTTTGGTGAGGTTGGGGAAGCAGCCGGCTTCGCCCGCTCCAAACAGGAAGCGGCAGACCACCATCGAACTGAGGTTCCACATGTAGCCGGTAAAGGCCGTGAAGACCGACCACCAGATAACGATCCGCATCAGCACCTTCCGCGGACCCATCCAATCGCCCAACCAGCCGCCGGGAACTTCGAAGACGGCGTAGGCCAAGGCGAAGGCCGAGAAGACCATGCCCATTTCCTGCTTGCTGAAGCCGAGGTCTTTGGAGATCAACGGCGCCGCCTGCGCGATGCACACCCTGTCGATGTAGGCGAGGATGGATAGGGTGACAGCGAAAACGATGACCCAATGGCGGGCGTTGGTCGGCTTCACGTCGCTCGGGGACGCACCTCGGGAAAGGCGAACGGTTGGAGAGGGCATGTGCTCGGATTATCACACCACGAAGTCAGCTTGACGCGCAAGCGCGCGGGAGATCGCTACTGGAAGCGAAAACTGCGCGCGGCCAGGGCTCCGGCGACCAGCGCACCGGTGAACAGCACCAGCAGTTGCGGCAGTGCCGACATCGCGCCGTTGCCGAAGTTCACCAGTTGATGGAGCGCGCTCATCGCCAGGCCGGAGGGCATATAGAGCGACAGCGTCTGCATGCTTTGCGGCATGATCTCGATGGGCCACCAGCATCCGCCGAGCGCGGCCATCAGGTTCGCTGATAAGCTGCCGATGGCGCCGGCCTGCCCGCGGGTCTTCACATAGGTGCCGATGAGAAAGCCGAGAGCGGTAGAGAAGGACGCGAAGCTCAGCAGCACAAGCAAGACCATCCAATAGTTCTCACCCCAGTGCACGCCGAACAGCAAGGTCCCGGCGCCCATGGAGTAGGCGATCTGGACGGCAGCGATCATCATGCGGCCACCCCACTTGCCGAGCACGATGGACTGCCGGGACATGGGGGCCGAGGCCAGCCTGCGCAGGATGCCTTGTTCGCGGCCCACCACCAGCATCACAGCGCTCACGGTGAGCAGGTTCATCAGCAGGAAGAAGACCATGTTGCCGGGCACGGCCTGTTCAAAACCGGTCGGGATCACTTTGCGTTTGCCGGCGGCCTTAACTTCGAGCTTCAGCAGGCGCTCCGCCTCGCGGACGGCATCGAGCGTGGCGGCATCGGGCTGTCCACCGCCTTGCAGAACCACGATCCAATCGGCGAGCATGCCGTAGAGGATGCGGGAGAGTCGAAGCTTTTCATAGTCGCCGCCAGCGCTCGAGTCCCGATGCTGTAGCTCGATCTTCACGGGCTTTACGGCTTGCACTGACGCGGTGAAGCCGGCGGGCAGGATCAGCCGGCGCTGGCGCACGGGCGCGTTCGCCGATTCGACACGCGAGACCCGGAAGCCGGCCTTCTCCAAACGCTTGATGAGGTCATCGGCGAGGAAGCCGGCATCCGGCGGCGCCACCACTTCGATGGGATCACCCACTTGCGGCGTACCGGCGAACTGCATAGTGATGGTGCCGATGAAGTAGAAGAACACCAGCGGTAGCAGAAAGACCCAGAACCAAGTTTCGCGTCTGCGTATTGCCTGGCTGCAATCGGTGCGGGCCAGATACCAGGCGTCGTGAAGCATTCTCATGCGACGCTCCATTTCCGCAGGCGGACGCAGATCAGGTAGAACGCGATGCCATTCAAGACCACCAACGTGCCGAAGGCATAGAACAGTTGCACCGGGTCGATTGGGCCTTGCAGCATCTCCTTGAAGCGCAACACCAGCCAGCCGTTGGGTGCGAAACGGCCGATGGCGGCCAGCCACGCCGGCATCATCTCGAAGGGGAAGAACGACCCGCCGATCATGCCGCATATGAAGAGGATCAGCATGCTCAGCATGACGCCCGAGCGCGGATCACTGGCGGCCAGTTGGATGATGATGTTGAGGACGTAGAACGACATGCCGGCGCAGGGCGCCCACAGCAGCGCGGCCGCTGGATTGTGGATCTCCGCCGATAGGGCGTAGCGGGCGAGTACGAGTCCCAGCGCTCCGATGAGCGCGGTGACGGCGCCGAGCGCCAGCACCTTGCCGCCGAAGTACGAGGCCATGTTTTGCGGAGTCGCCAGCGCGCGCCGCAGGGTCCCTTGGGCGCGTTCTCTCCAGATGTCCTCTGACCGCGAGACGGCGAGTCCGAACAGGGCCAGCATCAACATGCCGGGAAAGAACAGCACCGGGAATGGTGCCCGTTTCTTCTGCTGCTGGATGACTTTGGTTTCGAGGTCAATCAACGGCGGGTCGATGTAGTAGGAGAACTGCCGCATCAACTGGTTGGTGCGCACGCTCATCGCCGCTACCGCAAGGTCAGAAGGTGGGCCGGACGTGAAGCGGTCGAAGTCCGGGCCGAGGACGCGCTGCAGGTAGAACGCTCCTTCGAGAACGATGTCCACTGCCTGTTGGATCATCTCGGGAACGATGCGGGCCGAGGGGTTTTTCACAAGTGTCAACGTGCTCTGCTTGCGCTGGAAGAACGCGTCGCTGAAGCCCTTCGGTACGATGAGCATCGCCGATGCGTCGCCGGCATCGATGCGCTTGCGCGCGGCCGGCTCGTCCATGCGCTCCACCAGGATCATCCTGCTGAGCGGCTCGCGGCTGAAGGCACTGCTGATGAGACCGCTGACGAGCGTCTGATCCTGATCGACGAACAGGAGCTTGCCTTGCGGCATCGGATCGCCTTCGCGAAAGATGAGCGCCATCATACCGTTCATGATGATGGGAAGCGCAATCCAGGTGAGCAGGGCGATGGGATCGCGAAGGATGCGGAGCAGATCTTTGCGCGCGGACAAAGCAAGGAACCGCATGGCTACTCTCGCAACTCCTTGCCGGTGAGTTTGAGGAACAGGCTCTCAAGCGTGGGTTGGCGGAGCACGGTATCGCGGATCTCGCCGCCGGCGGCATGGATGGCCGAGAAGATGGCTGGCAGACGGCGCGAGGCATCGGCCACGGAGAGGGTCGCCGAGGTCTCGTCAATCTGGATCACTTCCAGCCGGTCCTCTCTGCTGAGGGCTTCGCGCACCGCGGGCGGTGAGAAGGTTCCGGTGAGGCGGAGGACGTCGCGTTCGCCCGCCATGGCGCGTAGTTCGGCCAGTGGAGCCTGGGCTACGATACGGCCGTGATCGACGATGGCAAGCCGGTGGCAGAGCGCTTCGGCCTCTTCCATGTAGTGAGTTGTGTAGAGCACGCAGGCGCCGTTGCGGGCCTGTTCGCGAACCAGTTCGAGCAGCCGCACGCGGCTCTGCGGATCAACGCCGACGGTGGGCTCATCGAGCAACAGAAGCTTTGGCTGATGAACGACGCCGCAGCCGAAGTTGAGCCTTCGCTTCATGCCGCCGCTGAAGTTCTTTACGGGCTCCTTGGAGCGATCGAGCAGGCCGGTAGCTTCGAGCACCTCGGTGGTGCGCTGGGTGAGAGCCTGCCCGCGCATGCCCCATGCGCCGCCCCAGTATTCGAGGTTTTCGCGCGCCGAGAGATCTTCAAAGAGGGCCAGATCCTGCGGGACGACGCCGAGGACGCGGCGCGCTTCGACGCCGTCGCGCACGACGTCGTGGCCGTTCACCCAGATGTGACCGGAGGTCGGGGTCAGCAGGCCGCAGATGCAACTGAGAGTTGTCGTTTTGCCCGCACCGTTGGGGCCGAGGAGGCCATAGATCTCGCCGGGATTCGCCTCGAGTCCGATGCCATCGACGGCGGTGAGTTCGCCGAACGACTTGCGAAGTTGATCCACACGGAGCATTGAGATTTCTTAGTGTAGTACGGCCTGTGCGATAGGAATGTTCGGTGAATTGCGCCTGTCCAATTGCGAGGGTCAGGTTCACGCCATTGGCGAGATCCACCAATGGCTGCGCAGGCTGCCGAGCGGCTGGAGGTGTCCACCGGAACGCTCCGTCGTGCTGAAAGGGCGGGGCAGCGAACATGACATCGCCGGCTTTCTGCATCGCAACGCGGACGTGCTGCGCGAGCGGCGATACAACGTTGGAGGTTGGTACGTTGGTACGGGCGAGGCGAGGTCAGCGCAGAATGCGAATGCCGTTCCGGGGAGGGGCCTGATTCCAAGTACGCAGAGCGCCCTCGCCCACGCGTCCAGTAACGCTTCGCTTAGGATTTGTTAAGAAATAACATTTCCACCTGACGGCCTGATTTCGTAGTTCCATTCGCCGTGGAAATCGTCGCGCCGGAGGTTGATGCCGGACATCTCGTCGTCGGCAACCTTGATTCCGGCGGGGTAAGAGTTGCTG
>JACQZR010000248.1 GCA_016213775.1 Acidobacteriota bacterium | reverse complement strand
CAAATCAATAACATGTAGGGAGGGAGGCGAAAAGTAGAACGAATTTTACGGAGCAAGTCGCGCTGATGGCGATTCAGCCAACATCACGAGCAGCAAGGTGGCCCGGCCGCCGGGCCACTGGAGTGCATAATTCAGGTGTCATCAAAGCCAATTGTGTGTCTCCAGCATATGGAAACTTGCCGCTTGCCGCCTTCACAATCAAAACACCCAGTGACCAAATATCCCAGGCAGGCGAGATGACCCCTTCGAAGCTCTCCGGGGGCATGTATTCCAAAGTGCCCAGAATCGTTCCCGTGTATGCTGCTGTTCGGTTTACGCCAATATCCCGAAGCGTCCCAAAATCTGAGATCTGCCAGCGTCCGCCCACGCGCAGTATGTTCCCGGGCTTAAGATCCCCGTGGCAGCGCCCTCTACTGTGAAGGTAGTCCAATCCAGAGGCTACCGCAGCAACCACTTCGACCAACTCCTCGTGTGTCAGCGGTGCGCAACGCAGTTTCTGCTCTAGGGACTCGTCCGCGACGTCCATAACCATGTACAGGAATCCGGTGCTCTTGAAGGTCCACTCCCCGGCATCAAGAGATCGCAGCAGATTGGGATGGTCAAGCCCGGTGGACTGGATCAATTCGTCTGGCTGATCATTACTGATCAACTTGATAGCTACTCTTCTGATTACGCAGTCATTGACGAAATGCTTTGCTAGAAAGACTGCTCCAAAGCCACCCTCGCCGAGTAGTGATGTCAATCGATACTTGCTGGCGATGGTCTCCCCAACAAGTAGCGGCCATAGACTGCCCGTTGCCATGGGATTCTCGCATCCCTCCTGCTTCCTCAGACTATCATGCTTGAGGGTTCGCAATCGCTACCCGAAAGCAACTGTTCGTTCCCCGGCCGTTCAGCCCGCTCGTAACTGAACTGAGGATAGAGGATCGCTGCGGCCGGAAACACTCACGGGCGTCGAGGCGGGCGTGGATTGGATCGGCGAATCCCGGCGCGCCGGCTTCACTGCCTTCCGCAATTCTGTCGACGACATCATCACCAACGTGACGCTGAGTTCGACTCCCGCCGCTATCATTCGCCAGCGCCGCAACGCCGCCGCCGCCGTCAGCCGCGGCATCGAGGTGGATGCCCGCCAGCGCTGGCGTCACTTCAACGGCGAGATCAGCTACCTGTATTCCGAATCGCGATACGTGACGTTGGAACGGCTGCCGCAGATTCCGAAGCATCAGGGGTCGATGCAACTGACATACGCCCATCGCGGTCTCTCCATCGCCGGCGGCCTGCGTGCGTACAGCTTTCAGTTTGAGGACGACCTCAACCGGTTCCTGCTTCCGGGTTACGTGACGCTCCAGTGGACCGCCCGCCAACGACTGCCGCGTGGATTTGCGGTCCAGGCCGGCCTTGAGAACGCCCTCGACCGCACCTATGTCACTGGCTTCAGCCCTACGCCGCTGATCGGCGCGCCGCGGCTTTGGCGTCTGGGGATGCGCTGGGAGAGCCGCCCACGGTAGCCCAGCCTACAGCAGACGAATACTCTTCTGACCCGCCTGTTGCGCCCTTCGCACAAACTTCCTGTCGAAGCTGGCAAATTGTGCACTCACTGGCATCGAACACAAGTGCAGTGCGTCGGCGAATTCGAGGCCCTTTTCCGCCAGTGCGATTGCCTGGCGAACGCCTTCGCTGTCATCTACTACTACGTTTTCGATCGTCAGAAGTCTATTCAGCGCCTGCCGGACAGTCTCGGCTGGGCAGCCGAGGGTGCTCTTCAGTTCCCATGCTGTCTCTAGCAACACCGTCTTACCGATCCAGATCTCCTCTCCGCCGAAAAGTTGTTGTACCATTTCAAACTGATTCTGGTCGTCCGCGGTAAGCAACCTCACCACCACATCAGTATCTACCGCGAGCACGGCGGCGCTCCAACTCGCGTTTCACTCCTTCGTCCATCTCCTGTAACGTCTTTGGCGGACCCGTGTACCGGAGCATCCCCGCCACCTCGTCGAAAGTGAGTCTCCTTCGTTGCTTCGAAGGGCGCAGAAAAACGCCTTCCTCGGTCGCCTCCACCGTGAATTCCGTACCCGGCCCCCAGGCGCGTGCGTCGCGAATGCTCTTGGGCAAGATGACTTGCCCTTTGGTGGAAAGTCGTGTGGTCGCCATTGGTAAGACTCCTGGTGAGATTATCCCACTGGTCGCGCGTTTCTTGCAGTGCAATTAGTTGGGGAGCCAGGCGGGCACTCTTGATTTGTAGGTTTCGAACTGCGTGCCGAAGCGGCGGTGGAGAAGGCCGTCTTCAGCGTTGATGCGGATCTGGGTTCCGTAGATGCAGATGACGCAGGCTGCGATGGCGGCGTAGGGCCGGGTGGCGATCAAAGTGTGAGAGAGGAGCAGGCAAAACAGTGCGAAGAAGACGGGGTGGCGGAGGTGGGCGTAAGGTCCGGTGGTGATGAGGCGATGGTCGGTGGTGACGACGGCTTTGATGCGCCATTGCATGCCGAGGTGCCGGAGCGCGGCGTAGAGTACGGCGACGGATGTGAGGCCGGTGAGGATGGACACGGCGCTGAGCCACGTGGATGCGACGCTGGGCGATTGATAGAAGACGAATGCGAGGAGGAAGCTGAGGCCTTCGATGGCGAGTCCTTGCATGGAGCGCGGGTCGCGGAGGGAGGGTTGCTCTTCGGGGATTCCGAGGCGGCGGCGCGCGGCACGGACTTGGATGTGGTTGGCGGCGATGAGGGCGCTGAAGGCGATCCAATTGAAAACAAGAATCGGCGCGGCGGCAGCGCGGAGGAGCGGCATAGGATAATTATGACTTGGAATGGGAACTCAGCGATTCGTAGTGATTGGCGGCGGGCTGGTTGGGCTCGGGACTGCCTATCGCCTGCAAGAGCGATATCCGGATGCCGTGGTGACGGTGCTGGAAAAGGAAGACGGGGTAGCGCGGCACCAGAGCGGCAACAACAGCGGCGTGCTGCATTGCGGCCTCTACTACAAGCCGGGCTCGTTGAAGGCGCGGATGGCGGTGGAGGGGATCCGCCAGATGACGGCGTTCTGTCAGGAGCACGGGATTCCGCACGAGATTTGCGGGAAACTGGTGGTGGCGGTGAGGGATGAGGAAGTTCAGCGGCTGCGCGATCTCGAAACACGCGGGCGTCAAAATGGTTTGGAGGGTTTGCGGTGGATGACGCCGGCGGAGTATCGCGAGATTGAACCGAATGCCGGTGGTGTGGCGGCGCTACGGGTGCCGCAGGAAGGGATCGTCGATTACCCGAAGGTGGCGGAGACGCTGGTGCGGCTGATCACGGAGCGCGGGGGGAAGGTGTTGACCGGCGCACGGGCGATGCCGTTCCGGAAGAATGGCGCGGGGTGGGTGGTGCCTTCAACGAAGGGTGACCATGAGGCGTCGCTGGTGATCAACTGCGCGGGGCTGCATTCAGACCGCGTGGCGGAGTTTTCCGGTCAGAAACGGGAGGTGCGGATTGTTCCTTTCCGCGGGGAGTATTACAAGATCCGGGCGGAGCGGCAGGACCTGGTCCGGCATTTGATTTATCCCGTTCCGGATCCGGCGTTTCCGTTTTTGGGTGTGCATTACACGCGGCTGATTCATGGCGGCGTGGAGTGCGGGCCGAACGCGGTGCTGGCGTTTTCGCGGGAGGGTTATAAGAAGACCGATGTGCGGATTGGGGATTTGTGGGATGCGCTGACGTATTCGGGGTTGTGGAAGTTTTTGGGGCGGTATCCAGGGATGTGCTGGCAGGAGATGCGGCGGAGTTTTTCGAAGCAGTTGTTTTGCGAGTCGCTGCAGAAACTGGTGCCTTCGATCCGGGTGGAGGATCTTTCGGCGGGCGGGGCAGGGGTACGGGCGCAGGCGATGGCGCCGAATGGGGATTTCCTGCAGGATTTTCATTTTGTGAAGGGCGCGCGGGCGCTGCACGTGGTGAACGCGCCGAGTCCGGGAGCGACGTCGTCGCTGCGGATTGGGGAGGAGATTGTGGGGATGGTGGGGGGAATGTTGGAGTAGCCAGGCACTCAGGTATGCGCGGGAGAAGACTGGGGTACAATCGAGAAGCGCTGGAGGAAAAATTCAATAACCATGCCAAGACCAGCCTACGCCGATGTGCATTTGGAGGTCGACCCGAAGACGCCCCTTGCGAAGCGCGAGCGGGTGAAAGAGCGCGAGGATTCCGAGACGCCATTCCGGATTCTGGTGCTAGGGGATTTCAGCGGGCGCGCGAGCCGTGGGATTCTGACAAAGGGGCCGCGGCGGCCTATCGCCATTGACCGTGACAATTTTGAAGACGTGCTGGACAGCTTGCAGGTGGAAGTCCGCCTGCCGGTGACCGGGGGCGATGGGATCGGAATCCGGATAGTGGAACTGGACGATTTTCATCCCGACCGTTTGTATCAGCGGCTGGATGTGTTTCGAAAGCTGCGCGTGCTGCGGGAAGAGTTGGATGATCCGGCGACGTTTGCGGCGGCGGCAAAGCAGCTTGGGATTCAGACGAGCGCTCCAAAGGCGGCTGCACCTGTGGAGCCTCCTGTGAAGCCGTCCACCGGGTCAGCGGCGGGGTCTTTGTTGTCGGGCAGTCTGCTCGATCAGGCAATGGAGGCGACGGAGACGCGCGGGGCGCCGGGCGGGGCATCGAGGAGCGCGGATCCGCTGGCGAACTATGTGCGCGAACTGGTTGCTCCGCACCTGGTGCCGAAGCCGGATGCGAAGAAAAAAGAAGTGATCCAGATGGTGGATGCAGCAGTGAGCGGGGCGATGGGGGACGTGTTGCATCATCCGTATCTGCAGGAGTTGGAAGCCACGTGGAGAGGGCTGTACTATCTGGTGCGCGAGTTGGAGACGGGTCCGAAGCTGAAAGTGTTGTTGTTGGACATTTCGCGTGAGGAACTGGATGCGGATGTGGCTGGCGCCGATGATTTGCGGACGACGGTGATGCACCGCATTCTGGTGGAGCAGACGGTGCGGACCCCGGGCGCGCATCCGTGGGCGCTGGTGGTGGGGGCATACAGTTTTGGCCCGGGGATGGGCGATTTGAATTTGCTGGGACGGATGGGACTGCTGGCGCGGATGGCGAATGCTCCGTTCGTGGCGTCGGGATCGCCGATGTTGTTGGGGTGCGCTTCACTGGCGGCTGCGCCGTATCCGGAGGATTGGAAACCGGGTCCGGAGCGGGAAGGGTGGAGCTTGATACGGTCTTTGCCGGAGGCGCGGCATTTGGGTTTGGTGTTGCCACGGTTTCTGTTGCGGATGCCGTATGGAAAGGCGGGGGAATCGACGGAGATGTTCGATTTCCAAGAGATGCCGGTACCGCCGAAGCACGAATGGTATTTGTGGGGGAACGGGGCGTTTCTGTGCGCGACGCTGCTGGGGCATTGTTTCAGCGAGGCGGGCTGGCAGATGGATGGCACTGAGGTTTCGGCGCTGACCGGCTTCCCGATTCACACCTACAAGGAAAACGGCGAGGCGAAGATGACGCCATCGACGGAGGTGTTTCTATCCGGGATGTCGGTGGAGAAGATTCACGAGACGGGGTTGATGGCGTTGTGCGCGATTGCCAACCGGGATGAGGTGCGGATTGCAGGGTTCCGGTCGGTGTCGTCGTCGTCCGCGGCGTTGGAGGGGCGTTGGGGGTAGGCGCCAATCAAGGCTTCTTTGTTCCCTTTGCGGCTTCGTTGCCGGCCACCTTCGCCTTCACCAGTTTCTTCACCAGTCCGGCGGGCAGCGGCTTGTCCAGCGCAAACCGGATGCCGCCCTTCGACGTCTCATAGCTCGCCAACTCGGTCTGGAAATCATCGAGCAACGTTCCGCTCATCACAAAGAAGGTGCAGTGCTTCGGATACGCCGCGTACCCAACCAACATGCCTTTGTAGCGCCACGCAGGCATTCCGTAGCTGATGCATTCCACGGCCTCCTTCGGCGCCACTGCCTTCACCATCGCCCGCATCTTCTCCAGGGTGGTGCGCGCAGGCTCGGGCACGCGCGCCAGATACTCTTCCACTGTCTTGGCCATGCGTCCAGTTTATCCCTAGAAACGCGTCCGGCACCCCTCGACAAACCGCTCCCCTGCTGCCTTCAACCGCTGCGGTCCGCAGGCCAGCAAGACGGTTGTTGTCCGGCCCGGGAGCACGCGCGCCACGCAGCCTCTCACCCCCAATCGGGCAATCGACGCCGGCCCGATGGTGACCCCCAACCCCGCTTCCACCAGCGCCACTACCGTCGACCACTGGGTGGCCTCCTGCACCACATTCGGCTCGAATCCCGCCGACCGGCACATTTCCCACAACTCATCGTGAAACCCCGCCCCCAACCGCCGCGGAAACGACACAAAGGGTTCTCTGGCCAATTGCTCCAACCGCAAGCGGCGCACGGCCGCCAACCGGTGATGCCGTGCCATCACCACCGCGACGCCCTCTGAAAACCGGAACAACTCGCGCAAATCTCCCGCAACCGAAGGCGCACGCAGAAACCCCACATCGAGCGCGCCGCCCTGCAACCCTTCCATGATCGCGGCGGTGGAAAGTTCGCGCAGCCGCAGTTCCACTCCCTGCATCTGCCGGCGGAACCACCGGATCACGTTTGGCAACCCTGCCAGCATCACCGATGGCGGCGTCCCCACCACTAACTCTCCGGTCTCTCCGCGTCCAGCGGCCCGCGCCGCCTCCACGGCGCGGTCCAACTCGGCCAATACGGCCCGCGCCCTCACCAACAGAGCCGCGCCAGCCTCGGTTAGCTCCGTCCGCCGCGTCGACCGGTCCAACAGCGCAAAACCGATGCGCTCCTCCAGCCTTTGAATCTGCTGCGTCAACGGCGGCTGCGAAATCGCAAGCCGGGTGGCGGCGCGCCCAAAGTGCAGTTCTTCGGCCACCGCCACAAAGTAGCGTAAGTGGGTGATCTCGATTCCATGATTCATATGAAAATCATATCAATCAAAACAATAATTATATTGGACGAATCAGCCAGCGCGCCTTACGATCGAATCATGTTGCTGCCGATGTACTCCCGCCCATCCATTGCCATCGATCGCGGTGATGGCCCCTACGTCTACGACACCAACGGGCGCCGCTACCTCGACTTCATCACCGGAGTCGGCGTAAACGCCCTCGGCCACAACCACCCGCGTATCACGCAGGTGATAGCCGAACAGGCAGCGCGATGCATCCACACCTCCAACCTGTATCACCACGCTTACCAGAAGCCGCTCGCGGAGAAACTCGCCCAGTGGGCCGGTCTCGACAGCGTCTTTTTCACCAACAGCGGCAGTGAAGCTATCGAGACGGCGCTCAAGGCCGCCAAAGCCCGCGGCAAACACCACCTGATCGCGGTGGAAAATTCTTTTCACGGGCGCACCATGGGATCACTTTCGATTACGGGTCAGCCGAAGTACCGCAAGCCCTTCCAGCCGATGCTTCCCGGAGTCGACTTCATACGCCCCAACTGCCTTGACGACCTGGCTTCCGCATTCCGCAAAGAGACCGCGGCCATCATCGTCGAACCAGTGCAGGGCGAAGGCGGCATCCACATTCTGACGGCGCCGTTCCTGCTGGAGGCGCAACGTCTCGCCCGCCGCTACGACGCACTTTTCATCGCCGATGAAGTCCAATGCGGACTCGGGCGCACCGGCACACGCTTCGCTTATCAGCGTATCTCCGGGTTGCAACCCGACATTGTCGTCACGGCGAAACCCCTGGCCGCCGGACTCCCCCTGGCCGCGACCATCTTCTCCCATAGAGCCGCCGAAGCACTCGCGCCCGGCATGCACGGCAGCACCTTCGGTGGTGGACCTCTCGCTTGCCGCGTCGCGTCGGAAGTGCTCGCCATCATCGACGAACTGCTCCCGGACATCCGCGAAAACGCAATCTACCTGCGCGAGAGACTACAAGAACTGCTCACGATATACGGAGTCCGCGAAATCCGCACCGCGGGGTTGATGGCAGCCATTCAACTGAACTTCAGTGGCGCGCCGCTCGTCGAAGAAGCCATGCGCCAGGGGCTGCTCATCAATTGCACGCACGAAACCACACTACGCATGCTGCCGCCGTTCACAATTACGCGCTCGCAGATCGACGAGGCCTGCAACATCCTGGGCAGCGTCGTGCAAGCCGCGCAGGAAAGCGGGTCGGTCCTCGCCTACTTGTAGGTGATGTAGAACGGTGACGTCCAGGCGATCTCCGGGTCACCATCGGGAGATTCGGGATCGCGCTGGAAAACGCGCACGTAATAGTACGACTTGCCCGGAGTCACTTCGCGGTCGCGCCAACTGATCTTCACACGCCGCTCGCCCGGCTTCGTCGTATACACGTACTTGCCGTCCTTGACGATGTCTACGCGCAGGATCTGATCCGGTGCGTCAATCACTGCCTCAATGCTCGGGGCCTTCTTGCCATTTACCACCCATTCCTCGCCTGGCATGTGACCACCCGCGGCCACCTTGGAAACAATCTCATCGCTGGCCGCGAAGGTCCGCCGCGAATACATCGCATCCATAATCCCGCCGCGGTCCTGCTTTTCCACCCAAACCCCGGCCCAACTGTTATGCGTCGACCCGTGATCGCTGAACGAGACAAACCCATACACGTTGCCCTTGGCCAATGCATTGCGCGCGAAATGTCCGTCCTCATCCACCTGCGTCGGCCCGCGCTTCTCTTTCTCGGGCATGCGCCAGGCTTCATAGCTGCCGCGCGCGCCCTGGTACATCTCGAGCAAGCAATCGAACCGGGCATTGGGCCAGTTGAAGTCCGCAATCGGCCCGGCGCCGAACGTATGCGGCACGATCACGCTCTTCTGACCCGGCTGGGACAGCACATTCGCTTCCCACCACTTCCACATGTTCGGAGGCAGATTGTCTTCGTCCTTGCGCTCACGATCAATCGGCCGGAGCGGCGCGCCGCGCTTCAAGAACAGCACATTGCGGTGACCCGCCGGACGAGCCATCGAATGCTCATACGAATACATGCCCACAAAATTCGGAGCATGGGTGAACAGGTCCACGGCCTTCTGCGTCCACCACCACTGGTAATCGCGCAGGCTGTCCACCCAACGGCCGCCGGTCACCTCGTTGTGATCAGCCGTGCCGAGGAAGTCCAACTGCGCCGCATCCAACGCATAGCGGTACGTATCCAGAATGGAACCATCCACGCCGCTATGTCCGCGGATGTCGGTATGGCGGTGGCAATCGCCCATCATCAGTGTGTAGTTCTTGCCTCCCGCCTTCATCGTCGCCCGCACCCGCCGGTCCCACGCGGCGCTGGCAGCAGGCATCTGCGCAAGCACCAGGTTGGCGTTGGCCGGTCCGCTGCCGGCGGGCCACTCCGCCACATAGCTGTTGTAGTGGATCGCATGCATCTGGCTTTCCGGCTTCACGTTTTCGCCGCGGCCGTCACTTGAGTACGCCACCGCAATGCTACCGCCCGGCGTGCGCGCCACCGAAGCAAACTGGGTATTCTGTCCCGGGCTGTTGGAGAACTGATACGGCTCAGCCCATTCGCCATTGCTCAACCGTGTCGCGTAGAAGTGAAAGATCTCATGCGGCCGTGTGTAAGTCCAATGCCGGAACACCAGCACCAGCGCGCCGCTGCCGTCGAACATTAACTGCGGCAGTTCCGCGTAGCGCTGCATGCGGCCATTGAAGCGCGCCATGACGTTGTTCATTACCTCATGCATCTGGCCGCCGCTATAGACCCGCATTCCGAGTTCGCGTGAGTAATGCAATCCGCGGCTGCCCTCCACCGAACTCGATCGGGAGAAGTCCTTGCCCCAGTTCTTGCCCGCATCGTCCCAGGCCACCCACACGCGATCGAGGGAGTCCACGGCGACGGCGGAATGGAACTGCGCGGCCGGTTCCGTGGTGACCGGGACGATGTCGCCCACCTTCCGCCCGTCGTACGACCGCAGGTACACATCGTAGTTCCCGTTTTTGTACGAATCCCAGGAGATCCACGCGACGCCCTTACTGTCGAGTGCAATGGAAGGCTCCCAGTCATTCGGAGCCCACGTCGTCAACGGCTCCTCGGGACCCCAGGTGCTGCCCGTCAAGCGCCGCACATAGATGTCCGAGTTGCCTCCGCGAAAGGACTGCCAGGCAATCGTGACATTACCGGCGGCATCGCTCACTGCCCGCACATTGAAGTCGCTGTAGGGAGCGGTGGTCAGTCGCGCCGGCGGAGTGGCCTTGCCCTCGGCGCTCACTTCGCTCCACCACAAATCCCAATTGCCATCCACCTGACCGGCCCACACCGCCACCACGCTGTTGCTCCGGCCGGCGAGTGCGGGCGAGTAGTGGTCCCAATTGCCGTCGGCCAGCTCAACCGGCCGGCCCCAGTTTCCGCGAGCGTCTTTGCGCCGTACAAGCAACCGGTCGGCGTCCTTATCGTTCCACTCCACGCAGGCCGCCCACATCGACCCGTCTTTGGAATACGCAATCGACGGCCAGTCGCAATGCTTCCCGGTCTCGCTGAAGCGGTGCCCCTCGATCGCCCCAGCCCATTTCGCGGTGACGCCTGCCGCCGCCGGGCCTTCGGGATTAGCCGCAGCCTTCTTTTTGCCGCCCTTCTTCTGGCCCTGTGCAAATGCCGTGCTGAGGCAAAAACAAAGCGCAACTGCGATCACGTGTCGGTTCATTGGGTTCTCTCCCGGTCGGCGGTTCTAGTCGAAGTCGATGTCGCGTTTGCGGGGGGTGGCATCGGGGTCTTCCTTTACCTTTTTAAACAGGTCATCGAATTTCTTCTCCAACACCTCTTTGTGCACCTTATGCTCGGCAAGGGATTTCTGGAATGCTTCCTCGCGCCGAGCGGCTTCCCCCTGATAGCTCTTGACCGCCGCGGAGAAATCCTCGAACACTTTCGCTTTTTCTTTCTCTTTGTAGTTCAAAACGGATGCGGTTGCTGGATCAATTCGCAAGGAGGCCTCACAACATGGACACATTATGTCGATAGGAGGTAGAGAGGGAGTTGAAGGTTTGGCCATAGGGACAGAGTAGCGCGGTTAGGTCTCAGGGTCGAGCAGGAAACAACTCTCTGCTGAGCAGAGGAAGGTCAGAGAACGTTGTGGCAAGGTCAAAGAGGCAGCAAATGAGAAGCGGATTGGGCAGAAACGGCTCTCAGACGGGAATCACCCCTAGGGCTTTCACCGCAGTACCGCTGAGATGCTTAGTGTATCCATCAGGCCCTTTCCCCGTGCTCACTAGTCCCAGACATGGATTTCCATCCTTCAGCAAAACCTCTAGTGTGGAAAGGTAGGAGCAGTGATGCTGAAGGGAGCGATCATCTGTCCGGACCAGGAAGTTGCCGAGCGGCTTGAAGAGCCGCTATCCGGCACTGGAATCCTCGCGGTCATCCGAACGATTCCACATTATCCATCAGCTCATGAGCTGACTCGGATCCTCCGGGCCAACGCGCCGCAGATACTCTTCATCAGCATCGAATCGCTCAGCAGAGCCCTGGAAATCATCACAGCGGCGGAAGAGCAGCTACCAGGCGTTCAATTCATCGCCATTGGCCGCACTGCCGATCAACAAACGCTCCTCGAAGTGATGCGCAGCGGAGTGCGCGAATTCCTTGCGATGCCCTTTCAGCGGCAGTCGGTCTGGGATGCTGTTCTGCGGGTAAAAGAGGTCCTCGACCGCAAGCCAGTCCAGATGGAATCGACGGATCTGGTCTTCAGCTTCCTGCCATCCAAGCCGGGAGTTGGCACCACAACTATTGCCGCCAATGCAGCCATCGCGGTGAGCAAGCTGCCCGATCAACGCTCGCTCCTGGTGGATCTCGACACCACTTCCGGGATGATCCGTTTTCTCCTGCAACTCGATAACGGGTACTCGGTGCTGGATGCTGCCGCCCGCATGTTCCAGATGGACGAGAGCATCTGGCCCCAACTGATCACCACTATTGGGCACCTGGATGTGCTCCACTCCGGTCATCTCAATCCGGACATGCGATTGGAAGCCTCGCACATGAACCATCTGATCGAGTTCGCGCGCCGCAACTACCGCGCTGTCTTTCTCGATCTATCGGGCGGCTTTGAGCGCTTCGCGGTCGAGGCAATGCACGAATCCAAACGTATCTTCCTCGTGGTTACTCCGGAGGTACCGTCGTTGCATCTTGCTCGTGAGAAGATATCCTATCTGCGCAGCATCGACCTTGGTGACCGCATCGCTATTCTGCTGAATCGCTGCCAGAAGCGCGCCATCGTCAATCCGGACCAGGTGGAAGACCTTCTCGATCTTCCAGTCCTCATGACGTTCGCCAACGACTATCAGGGTGTTCACCGTGCTATGACGGCGGGAAAGGCCGTGGATCCAGGCTCCGAACTGGGCCAGCAATTCGCCCAACTGGCGCAGTATATGCTCGACAAGAAACCGGCAGCGATGGAGAAGAAGAAGGGGCTCTCGGAATACCTTTCCATCATCCCATCGGTGTCACTGTTCTCGCCCGGCAAGAAGGCCGCCAACTGATGGTGGCGGCGCGTCAATTCCGCTGATGAACCCCTGCCCCACCTACATTTTTGAGACGCGATCCCAGGTCATCTCCTTGCCAGCGTAGATCGCTTCGCGTCCCATGATCGCCATCAGCGTGCTCTCCGCGGCGTGGAACGCAGCATTCTCCAGCTTTCCAGTCCGGCAGCCTTCAATGAACTGGTTCACCGCGTCCTGCGTGATGTCGTGCGCTGTCTCCACGCGCTCGAGTTCCTTGCGTTCGCCGCGCTGAATGGTCACCCCGCGGCGCGACGTGTTCACCGACCCTTTTTCACAAATGAACGACTCGGAGATATCCTGATAGGTCTGCCGGCCGAACTGGTGTGCGCTATAGCTGAACACCGTGCCGTTCTCGTACTGATAGCTCACCGAGAGGTTGTCGAGAACATTGCCAATGGTGCGCATCGCGCGGCTGCCGTAGCCGCTCGCCTTCACCGGGTGCCCGCCCATAAACCAGTTCACGACATCGAGATTGTGGCAATCCTGCTCGACGATGATGTCGCCGGAGGTTTCCCGATAGAAATACCAGTTGCGGATCTTTTCTTCCGATTGCGGATGGCCCGTGCGCGTCGGCGGCGGTCCGCCCAGCCAGGCGGCGCGAATCATCTTCACTGCTCCCAGTTCGCCGGACTTCACCAGCTTGTACGCCATCTGGTAATCCTTGCCGTAGCGCTGCTGGTAATCCACCGTGATGCGCTTGGTCTTGTCGGCCTTCTTGGCCGCTTCCACAATGCGGCGGCAACCGGCGGAATCGACGCCGGCGGGTTTTTCCATGAAGATGTGCTTGCGGGCCTGCACGGCTGCTTCAAAGTGTTCCGGGTGCAGGAAGGCCGGCGTGGCAATCAGCACAGCGTCCACGTTGCTGGCCATCACGTCCTTGTAGTTTTTCGTTTCTTTGGCGCCGGAGAATTTCTGCCGCGCGGCTGCCAGTTTATCGTCGTAGATATCGCAAATGAAGGCAATGCGCGCGAATTCGTTCTTGGCGGCGATGCCGCTATCGTGCATTCCACGCCCGCCGCATCCGATGAGTCCGATGGTGAGTGCGGAGTTGGCTTGAGAGCCTCGAACCTGGTGTGGTTCGACGATGAGGAAGGTGGCCGCGGCCGCGGCGGCTCCTTGAAATTGACGTCGCGAAGATGTGGCTGACATATGCCCCAGTATACTGATAGTTTGCATGCTTTTATCGATCTTGATTCCCGTCTACAACGAGAAGGCGGTGGTGGAGCGAAGTCTCTCGCTCGTTTTGAACGCTCCCCTGCCGGAGAACATGGAAAGGGAGCTCATTATCGTTGATGACTGTTCCACCGACGGAACCTACGCAATCCTCCAACGAATGGCCGCAGCCGATCCCCGCATACGGTTGTACCGGCACGAAGTGAACCAGGGGAAAGGCGCCGCTGTGCGCAGCGCCATCGGTTACGCCAACGGCGATTTCTCACTCGTGCAGGACGCCGACCTCGAATACGATCCTTCTGAGTATCCCGTCCTGATGCGGCCCCTGCTCGATGGGCGCGCCGATGCAGTCTTCGGCTCGCGCTACATGGCCGGCATACAGACGCGCGTTCTGCCGTTCTGGCACTCCATGATCAACAAGTACCTGACGCTGCTGTCGAACGTGTTTTCGAACATCAAGCTGACGGACATGGAGACCTGCTACAAAGTCTTCCGCACGGACCTGTTGAAGAGCATCCCCATCCGCAGCAACCGTTTCGGTTTTGAGCCCGAGATCACCATGAAGTGCGCAAAGCGCAAGCTGCGCATCTACGAGGTGCCCATCAGCTACCACGGGCGCACCTACGAGGAAGGGAAGAAGATCGGCTGGCGCGACGGCCTCAAGGCGCTCGGCGTGATCCTGCATTTTTGGATCGTGGATGATCTCTACGTTCAGCCCTACGGTCGCGCCTTTCTCAACAATATCAGCGGGACTCCTGCATACCTGAGCTGGATCACACAGACACTACGCCCGTATCTCGGCGATGTCGTGCTGGAGATGTCCGCCAACATCGGCAGCCTGTCCGCGCGCCTGATGGCTCGACGTCAATTGTACGTCGCCACTGAATCCGACCCGCTGTACCTGCACTCGTTGGAGAACCGGTTCCTGCGCACACCCAATGTGAAGGTGGCCAAGCTCGATCAGGACAATCCGGATGACTTCGCGGCGCTGAACCAGAAATTCGACACCGTGATGTGCTCTCATAACCTGGAAACCGCGGCGAATCCGGAAGCCGTCATTCGCGAATGTGTGCGCGTGCTGGAACCAAACGGACGATTGATCGTGCTGGCGCCGCAAGGCAAAGGACTGTTCTGCAAACTCGACGAGACGCGCGGCCATAAGCGACGCTTCTCCAGAGTGGAGATCGAACAATGGTTTTCCGCCAATGGCATTACGGTTGAGTCGTCTCGTCACATCTCCAAGCTCGGTACTCTGGCGTGGTGGTTCTTTGGAAAGCTGCTTGGACGCCGGCAGATTGCCAAATTCTGGTTGAAGCTTTTCGATAAAACGGTCTGGATCACGCGGCACATGAATGCCCTGGTTCCATGGGGCGGACTCGAACTCATCATGGTTGGCCGCAAGAAGGGATAGCAGCACTCTTATGCGTGCACTGGCCTTGCGGTACACGGACCGGACGCTGTCTGAAGTGGCGCGTCCGGAGCCTGCGCTGGCCGGGCGTCACGATGTATTGCTGCGCGTTCTGGAAATCGGCGTTTGCGGCACCGATCGCGGATTGATCCAAGGCCGGTTTGGACGCCCGCCGGCCGGAGAAGAGCAGTTGGTACTGGGTCATGAAGCACTGTGCGAAGTGCTGGCCGTCGGGTCGCAGGTGGCTGCTTTTAAGCCCGGCGACCTGGTTGCTCCGATGATCCGCCGAGCCTGCGACCCCGCCTGCCGCTTCTGTGCCGTGGACCGCCGCGACCTCTGTTTCACAGGCGCGTACACGGAGCGAGGGATCATCGGCGCGCACGGCTACTTCGCCGAACTGGCGGTAGATAAGGAGCAAGATCTGGTTCCCATCCCCGGCGAGCTTCGGGATGCCGCGGTGTTGATGGAACCGCTGAGCGTTGTGGAGAAGGCCGTGCGCATGGCGCTCCATGCCTATCCGGGCACGCCGGAACGCGCGCTTGTGATTGGCGCGGGCCCGATCGGCATTCTTTGTGCGCTCGTGCTGTTGAGCCGCGGCATCGATGTGATTGTGCATTCATTGGAGCCGGCGAACTCCCCGCGTGCGAGATGGCTGGTGGAGTGCGGCGCGGCTTACTGCCATGCCGATCCGCCGGATGCTGACATCGCCATCGAGGCGGCGGGCGCTCCTCACGCAGGCTTCCTCGCGGTGAGCAAACTACGGCCTGCCGGAGTCGCTGTGATTCTCGGCGCGGGCAACGCCAGTGGCGACTTTCCGTTCCATGATCTGATCGCCGGGAACCGCACTGTTCTCGGTGTGGTCAATGCCGACCGGGCAGCGTTTCAAGATGCCGCCAACGACCTGCACCGGATCGGCGTCCGCCGGTTCACGCCGTTGGTGGAGCGTATCGAAGCCTCGCGCTGGAGGCGATCCCTGTTGAGCGACGAGCCCGGCACCGCTCCGAAGTGGGTTCACGTCTGGTAAGCAAGCCGCATCACGCGATCTCGTTCGTGCGGTCGCCTTTCACCGGGTGGGTCACATAGAGGCTGATGTTCTCCACGAACCTCACTGTATGCGGGAAGCGCGTGTGCTCGTCGAAGGCAGCCTCATCTCTCCACTCCGAATGTATGAAGAACACGCTGGGCTCATTCACGGCTTCGTAGACGTGGATGCTGAGGCAGCCCGGTTCGGTGCGTGTCGGGGAAACGACGGCCAGCAACTCGGTGCGGACCTCGGCCTCCATGCCGTGGCGGGGCTCAAACCGTGCAAAGTTGTGTACGCTCATGCGGTCTACAGATCGCAGAGCGTGGTGGCTTCTTCGAGCGAGGTGAGCGGCGTGCGCTTGGGGATAAACTCGTGGGCGAAGTAGCCTTTGAAGCCGGTGTCCAGAATCGCCTTCGCGATCGCCGGATAGAACAACTCCTGCGTGGCGTCGATCTCGTTGCGCCCCGGGACGCCGCCAGTGTGGAAATGGCCGAACCATTGGATGTTGTCCTTGATGGTGCGGATCACATCGCCCTCCATGATCTGCATGTGATAGATGTCGTAGAGTAGCTTCACGCGTGGCGAGTTGGTGCGCTTGCACATCTCCACGCCCCACCAGGTACGGTCGCAATGATAGTCCTTGTGGTTCACCTTGCTGTTGAGCAACTCCATGTTGATGGTGATCCCGAGGTCCTCGGCTTCGGCTTTCACCTTGTTCAGGAAGCGGACACAGTTCTCGATGGCGGGTTCATCGGCAAGGCCTTCCCGATTGCCCGAGAAGATGATGATGTTCGGCACCTTGGCGGCCTTGGCCTTCTGGAACATGTCGCGAAGCTGCCTCTCGATGGCGTCGTGGTTCTCCACGCGGTTGATGCCTTTCGCAATCGTAGACACGCCGGATGCCATCGTAGGCGTGAGCCCGTATTTCTGAACTATGGGCCAATCGTCCGGTCCAAGCAGATCGATGCCGACGAGGCCCATCTTGGCAGCTTCCTTGGCGAGATCTTCCAGCGGCACCTTGGCATAACACCAGCGGCAGACGGACTGGTGGAGGTTGCCTTTGCGAGGCTTGGAGGATACCTGGCTGGCGGCGGAGAGCACGGCCGGAGCACTGACGGAGGCTGCGAAGTTTCTACGTGTCATGGTTTCAGTATACGGGGCGGGCGCACCAGGTGCGAGTGACTGTTGACGGACCGCGGCGGATTGTACAATAGCTACCAACATGCTCAATCGAAGAAGCGCATTGAAGGCCCTAGCGGGCGCACCGGCAACTCTGTCCGCGCAAGGGCGGCGGCCGCCCAACATTCTCTTCATACTGTCCGACGACCACTCTTATCCGTACCTCGGCATCTACGGCGCGGACTGGATGAAGACCCCGAACATCGACCAGTTTGGACGCGAAGGACTGGTGTTTGAGCGAGCATTTACGGCGGCTCCGCAATGCGTGCCCTCGCGCACGGCATTGATGACCGGGCGATCGCCCGTGGGCGCGCGCATGGGCCGGTTCAGCTCGCCACTTTCACCGGACGTCGTGACCGGTCCCGAGGTACTGCGGACCCGCAACTACTACACCGGCGTCTGCGGCCGCTACTTCCATCTGGACGGCGTGGTGAACCCTTCCGGAACCACTGCGCAGGCATACGAGAAGCTCCAGATGCGGACCTGGAAGCAACGCGTGGACTTCATGAACGTATCCGGCCAAGGGACTACCGCCAAGCTGTTTGACGATTTCCTGACACAGGCTCCAAAGGGGCGGCCGTGGTTTTTCTGGATCAACTACGGCGACCCGCATCATCCGTGGGACAAGGACGCGGGCAGCGTTGATCCGAACAAGATCAAACTGCCACCGCACCTGCCGGATCTGCCCGGGGTGCGCGAGGATCTGGCGCGTTACTGCGGCGAAGTGGAGCGCGCCGATCAGTCGTTTAGAGATGCGTTGGGCACGCTGCGCAAGCACGGCATGGAGCAGGAGACGCTTGTCGTGTTCATGGGCGACAACGGTATGGCGTTCCCGCATGGCAAGGGCTCACTGTTCGATCCGGGCTTGAACGTACCGTTGATTGCGCGCTGGCCGGGGCGCATCAAACCGGGGCGCACCAAGACTCTCATTTCGGGCGAGGACATCGCGGCCACCTTCATGAATGCCGGCGGCGCCGAATTGCCGAAGGCCGTTACCGGCAGGAGTTTCTTCCCCCTGCTGATGGGCCAGCGGTATCAGCCGCGGGAATATATATTCGCGGCGCGGTTGTTCCATGGCAACTCGGCCTTTGATGAGAAGACCAAGGCAAGCACGTTTGATCTCTCGCGGTGTGTGCGCAGCGATCGCTACAAGCTCATCTACAACGTCACCCCAAAGATGGAATACTGGCCGGTAGACAGCGCCAACGATCCGGGATGGCAGCAGATGCTCGCGGCTCACAAAGCCGGCAAGCTGAAGCCGGAGCATGACCAGGCCTATTTCCGCGATCCCCGGCCGGTGCTGGAGTTGTACGATCTGGAAACGGACCCTGGCGAACTGAACAACCTTGCGGGCAAGCCGGAGTTGAAGGACATCCAACTGACGCTGATGGCCGCGATGCAGGAGAAGATGATCCAGGACTACGATTTCATACCTCCGGTGCTGACTGAGGCGGCTCCGCGAAGGGCTCGGTAGGACCCGGGAAGCAGATGCGTCACTGTGTCTTCCAGTTGAGGCGGAAGACGTAGCGGGCGGCGCCGCCTTTGCTGTCATCGACGCGGATCTTGAGGGTCTGGCTGTTCTGCGCCGAGGGCTGTTCCTCGATCCTGATATTGCCACGGCCGGATTTCTTTTCGAGAGTGTAGACGAGGTTGACCCCCGCGGGTACAGGACCGGAGAGCTGCACTTTCTGCTCCTTGACAGGCTGGCCGGCGAGCACTTCCGGAGTGACTTCGCCTTGCAGGATGTGGAAGACGACGCTGGCATCGACACTCGCCTGGATCTCGATCCAGCCGGATGCCGCGGTGGGCGTGATTGCCGGAAGTGTCGTGGTGGGCGTTGCTGCGGGCGGCTGCTCAGGCGTTCCGATGGTCGTAGGCAGAATGGAAGTGCCGCTGGTGGGCGCGGAGACCACGGGCGCCGCCGGCGTGATGGTAATAGCTGGAGCCGCGGCCGCGGCGGGTTGCGACGGGGGCGTGTCTCCGATTCCGAGATACGGGTTGTAGATGTAATCCGTGGAAACCTGTTGCGGGAGGCGGACGCTTTGGGCGATTCCGTAGGCAGGGTCGAGTCCCCACTGGCCGACGGCGAGAAGGCCGTTCTTCAGAGTCTTGTTGTCGTGCCAACCCCAGAATGGCTTTGCTTTGTTGGCGGCCTGCTTGCGGCCCCAGAAAGTTGTTCCGGCTTTGGGCAGCTTGATGCCGGGGCGATTTCCCGATGGCGAATAAGGTTGAAAAGCGTCGAACATCTTCTGGTCCTGATCGCTTGCGGCGCGGGGCCACCAGTGGGTGAGAATGGGTAGAAGTTCGTAGCCGACCTTGCGCTCGTTGGCGTGCTTGGGGCGTTCGGCGACACCTTTGTAGACGAAGGTATTGCCGGTGCCCTCGGTGAACTGATCCTTGGAAGCGTCGTAGCGCGAGTAGACTTTTTTCGTCGAGCCGTAGATACCGTGCCCGCCGGATTCGACAAAAACGATTGGGTGCGAGTTTTCGTAGAACTCGATCTTTCCATCGATGGCGTGAGCGTTGCCGCGAATGGAGTTGTCGTTAGTGAAGGCGTAAACATTATCATGGGCTAATGTTTCCATGACCTGGAGTTGTCCGAACTGGGTTCCGTCCTTGAGGACGGTGAGAATGAGTCCTTCGTTGTCGTTTTCGTGGCAACTGCCGGCGACGCACTTGTCGGAGTAGTCGCGCGGGTGCCAGGCGTTGTAGATGAGAAACCAGTGCGTGCCGGTCTCCATCACAGCGTAGTGAATGTATGCCTGCGAAGTGCCCTTGTCGAGGTTGTCCCAGTTGTTGTCGCCGAGGAAATCGCCATCGTAATCGAAGCGGGTTGGGACGTCGGCTTTGGGTTGGAACCACGTTTCCTGAGCAAACATCGGGGCGTAGTGCTCGACGAGCGGCCGGTAGGGATCGGTGGAAGCGGATTCAGCGGGGAACGTAGTGGATTCGGCTTGTTTGGAGGATGGCGCGTCGGCAGCCACGGTGATCTTCAACTGGCCTTTTGTGCCCTCGGTGGTGTTCTCGACTGTGTAGGTGCCGGCCTCTTCCGGCGCGGAGTAGAGGAACGTGTCGAAGACGATGTAGTCGCCGGCCACTTTGCCGAGGATGCTACCGAAGGCGCCACCACCGGTGTCGATGAAGTTGCCGGGATCGGTGCCCTGGAACTTGAATCGTTTGGAGATGAAGCCGCCGTTGGATTCGAGGACTTTCATATCGCCGGGGGCGCGGTGCAGACGGCCTTTGATGGGCTCGCCGCCGCTTTTAGACGCCAACTCGCCATCGACGAGCACCTGGATGATCAGTGTTTCGAGCGGGCGCACTTTGCATTCGGCGGGCAGGCAGTTAAAGCGCACACCTGTGACTTTGGCGTTCTTCTCTAGCTGACGGCTGGCGCCGGAGAGGATACCAGAGAGGTCCTGAGCGGAGGCCGTGAACACGGCACAAGACAGGCAAAGGAAGGATAGAGACTTCATAGACAGCGCTCCTCGCATACATACAAGGATAACCGGAGTAGAACGGTGATGAGGGGCAACGCGTTATACTGAGCGCTTTGCATGCGTTCCATAGCCCTTGTTGCCAAGCGGGTGCTCGAAGAACGGGCACTTCCTGATCCCCCGGACCCTGGTCCTGGTGAGGTGTTGGTGAAGATCCGGTCCGTGGGGATTTGCGGATCGGATATGCACTGGTATCTGGATGGCGGGATCGGGTCGATTGAGGCCGTGTATCCGCAGGTGCTGGGGCACGAGCCCGCGGGCGAGGTGATCGCGGTGGGCAAAGGAGTGCATCACCGCAAAGTGGGCGACCGTGTCTCCATTGAGCCTTCCATCACGTGCGGGCATTGCGAATACTGCTTGCGCGGGCAGCACAACAACTGCGTGAATTGCCTGTTTCTGGGGAGTCCGGCGGCGCCCGGGCTATTCCGTGAATACGCGGCGGTGCCTGAGCACAACGCGGATCCGGTGCCGGAGGGATTGGACTGGGCGCAGGCCACGTTGATCGAACCGGTGGCGGTAATTGTACACGTGATGGAACTGGTTTCGATCTCGCTGGGCGATACGGTGGCAGTGATGGGCGCGGGTCCGATCGGGATGCTGTGCGCGGCGATGGCGAAGCAGGCGGGGGCGTCGCGCGTCTACATTTGCGACAAATTGCCGCACCGTTTGGATCTGGCGAAGGCGATGGGGGCGGATGTGGCCGTGCCGGTGGGTCAGATGGCGGAGGTGATCGCCGATGAGACGCGAGGGCGCGGTGTGGATCTGGTGCTGGATGCGGCTGGCGCCATGGAGACGATCAATCTCGGGATTGGGATGACTCGGCCTGGCGGAACGTTTCTGCTCATTGGGATTCCGACGGAGGCGCCGCTTGTGATCGACATACTTACGGCGATGCACAAAGAGGTGCGGCTGCAGACGTTGAAGCGATCGAATCATAAGGGCATGGCGGCAGCGAAGCTGCTGGCGGCGGGGCGTGTGCCCACGGCGCTGGTGACCCACAAGCTGCCGTTTGAGCAGACGCCGAAGGGGTTTGAACTGCTGACGGAGTACACCGATAACGTGGGCAAGGTAGTGATTGAAGTGGCGTGAGGGCCCTGCGCAATGAAACAGTGTGTGATGAAACAGTTTCTAGGATTGGACCTGGGCGCCGAGAGCGGGCGCGCGATGCTGGGGACGCTGGCTGACGGAAAGCTGGCGCTGGAAGAACTGCACCGGTTTGCGAATGAGCCTGTGCGGCTGCCCACGGGATTGTATTGGGATACGCTGCGGCTGTTTCATGAGATGTCGCTCGGTGTCGATGCCGCGCGGCAGAAGAAGATCACGCTGAGCGGAATTGGCGTGGACACCTGGGGCGTCGATTTCGGATTGTTGGGCCGTGATGGCGCGTTGGTGGACAATCCGCGGCACTATCGCGATGAGCGCAACAACGGCCAGATGGAGCGTACGTTCGCGGTTGTTCCACGCGGGGAGATTTTCGCGTCGACCGGTGTCCAGTTGATGCAGATCAACAGCCTGTTTCAATGGCATGCGATGAAGCAGGCGGGATCGCGCGCGTTGGAGGTGGCGGATACGCTGCTGATGATGCCGGATTTGTTCAACTACTTTTTCACTGGAATGCGGCGGGCCGAACTGACGATTGCGAGTACATCGCAATTCTACAATCCAGTGGAGAAATGTTTTGCGCGCCCGTTGCTGGAGAAGCTGGGATTGAATGCGGGCATACTGCCGGCGATTGTACAGCCCGGATCGCTATTGGGGCCGGCCCTCGGTAGCGGCATTCCAGTGTACGCGGTGGCGGGTCACGATACAGCGGCGGCTGTCGCGGCTGTGCCGGCTGCCGGAGATTCGGACTGGTGCTACATCAGTTCGGGGACCTGGTCGTTAATGGGGGTGGAACTGCCTGAGCCGGTGATCAATGAGGAAAGTGCGGCGTTGAACTTCACCAATGAAATCGGGGTGGAGGGACGTGTCCGTCTTCTGAAGAATATTGCCGGGCTATGGCTGTGGCAGGAGTGCCGGCGCGCGTGGGCGGCTGAGGGCGCGACCTATTCCTACGATCAGATGACGCACATGGCAGCGTCGGCACGGCCTTTTTCCGCTGTGTTGGATCCGGATGCATTTCTACTGCCCGGCGGGATGCCGGAGAAGATTGCGACGCATTGTAAGGGCTCGGGGCAGGCTGCGCCGGCGACGCACGCGGAGTATTGCCGGATGATACTGGAGAGCCTGGCGTTGCGGTACCGGCAGGTGATCGAGAGCCTGGAGAAGATGCTGCGCCGCAAGCTGACGCGGATTCATATTGTCGGTGGTGGATCAAGGAACGCACTGTTGAACCAGTTTGTAGCGGATGCCACGCAGAGAGTGGTGATTGCGGGTCCGACAGAGGCGACAGTTGCGGGGAATATTCTGGTGCAGGCGATGGGAGCGGGATTGCTGGCGAATCTGGAGGAGATCCGGAACGTGGTGGGTGCGTCGTTCGCGGTAACGCAGTTTGCTCCACAGAGCGGACCGGAGGCTTGGGACGCGGCCTACGAGACGTTTCTGAAAATACCGAGAGGTTGAAGATGAAGCGACGCTGTTTTGTGGGAGCGGTGGGGGCTGGCGCGATTGCGTTCGGGCAGGAGGCGAAGCCGGAGCTGCATTGGACGAGCGTGCTCGATCTGGGCGTGGAGGGCAAGGGTTGGAAGGACACGGCGCATCCGTTTGACCGGCTACCTGCGAAGGCGCAGACCATTGTGCGGGGGCCGGTCTGGAGCCTGTCGCATGATTCGGCGGGGATGGCAGTGCGGTTCACGTCGGCGGCTCCGCGGTTGTCCGCGCGCTGGAAGGTGCGGCGTGAGCGGCTTGCGCTGCCGCATATGCCCGCGACCGGTGTGAGCGGGTTGGACCTGTATGTGAAGCATAACGGGCGGTGGCGGTGGATGGCGAACGGGCGGCCGGAGAAGCAGGAAAACGAACAGGTGCTGTTTCAGAATTACAGTGGGCCGGCGCGGGATTACATGCTGTATCTGCCGCTGTATAACGGAGTGGAGTTCGTGCAGTTGGGCGTGGATAAAGATGCCGGCGTGAAGGCTGCGGCGCCGCGTGCGCGAGGTCGTAAGCCAATTGTGTTTTATGGGTCGTCGATTTTGCAGGGAGGGTGTGCATCGCGGCCGGGGATGGCGTACCCTGCGATTCTCGGGCGCATGCTGGAGTGGGAGACGATCAACCTCGGTTTTTCGGGGAATGGGATGTCGGAGCCGGAGTTTGGGGTGTTGCAGGCGGAGTTGGACGCGCAGGTGTACGTGTACGACAGTCTGCCGAACATGCAGCCGGAGATGGTGGCTGAGCGCACGGAGACCTTTTTGAAGACGCTGCGGAAGGCGCATCCCTCGATGTGGATTGTCTGCGTGGAGAACGCGCTGTATACGAACCTCGACTTTAATGCCGCCAACAAGGCGAGGGTGTTGGAGAAGAACCGGATGTTGAAGGGGATCTACGAACGCATGGCGGACCGCCGGATGGCGTACATAGGGGCGGAGAAACTGTATGGTGATGATGGCGAGGCGACGGTGGATGGGACACATCCGACCGATGTTGGGTTTATGCGAATGGCGGAGACCATTGCTCCGGTGTTGCGGCCGTTGTTGGGGTGACGGGGCGGAATGATTCTCATGGAGGACATGGAGATGAAGAAGGTTCGGGATACGCTGGGTCGCGAAGCCAGGGGATACAACCGCGCGCGAGAAGCGGATTGATCCGTTTGACGCGGCCTATCACGCCGCTCTGAGCCAAAGTCGGGGGGAGTGGAGCACTCCGGAGGATGAGGAGGCATTTCGTGGTTTGTGATCACCTTGCGTGGTAGTGATCAGCACGCCGGGGTTCCGCCGTAGTGGACACAGTGTTCTAGCGATGAGCACGTCGGCCGGTCGCTCGCTGAGAGCCTCACTGCATTCAGCGGTGAATGGGATAGCAGGATGAACGGATGGCAATTGCTCCGGTGCCGCGGGCGTTGCTAGGGTAGGTGAGTATGGTCGGTATCCTTATGACTCACGAAGGCGTTCCTGATTACGACACGGTGGAATTGCGCACCGGACGGCTGTGTAAGATCCGTCGATCCGAAGGCCGTCAGCTTGGGGAATTGGACCGCATGTCGGGGGTGGTGAAGTGCTATTGCCGTTCGCACGATGTGTTGACGGCGGATGAGGCACAGTCGCAGAAGTTTCCCACTTTCGTGTTTCCGGAGGGCTTTTTCAAAGTTCTGGAGAGCCTGATTGGGAAGGAACTCGAAGGGCGTATTTACCGCCACAGCGAGGGGCGGCGGGTGAAGTTCTATCTGGACTTGAAGGAGCACGCCGGGTTCCAACTGGACGAGGAACACAAGGATTTGCAGAGCCCGTGGTATGACGATGGGGTGCTGAAAGAGTAGGGCTCAGAAGGGCGTTAGCTTGGCGGGCGCGTGAAGGTTGCGAGGTAGATTTCGACGCGATCGGTTGTCCAGGTTGCGACGCCGCAGCCGAAGAAGTCGGTGTCTTCTGTCCAGACAATCGTTGGCAAGGGCGCAGGCCAGGACGGGCCAGTCATCTTTGTCGCGTCGTTCAATTCGTTGGCGTGCCACGGCTTCGTGCGCGACGTAGGAGGCATGGGGCAGTTGGCGCACGATGTCGTCGAGGGATTCGAAGTACTTCATGAAGCCTTCCGGCGGCAGTTTTCTGCGGTCGAGAACTCGGGGGAGGCGTATTCGCGCCTCTTGAAACACAGTGTCGGGGGCAACGAAATCAAACCTGTCGCCGTATTGCGCAAGTATGCCGCGCGCTCCTTTTCCCAGGACTGCGCGGATAAGAATATTCGCGTCAAGAACGAGCATTATCGGGCCTTCCGTTTGCGGGCTTCCCTGCGGAGTTGCTTGAAGTCCTCCATCAATTCCTCTTCACTCGTTCCCGCGGCGCTGATCAGATCATCGAGCTTTTCCCCGGCCAGGCGGAATGCCTCCAGATCCACTTTGGTGGGCTTTGGTTTTGTGGGCACGAAGATGCCGATAGTGGAGCCATGACGGGTGATGGCGACCGGCGTTTTCGATTCGAGGTATACGGAGAGGTTCTCGCGGAACTCGCGGATGCCGACTTTGGTTGTGGTCACGATGTGTACTCCTTGTGTACACAAGGATAGCACATTGTCAGAAGCTGAGGCGGATGGCGAATTGCATCTGCCGCGGCGTATTGATGGTGGCGGTGACTTTACCGAAGTCGGGGCTGTCGAAGCTGCGTTGGGGGATATCGTAAACAGGCGTGTTGGTGATGTTGAAGACCTCCCAACGGACCTGAGTGCGGATGCGCTCGGTGATGCGGAAGGTCTTCATCATGCCGGAATCCCAGTTGAAGGGGCCGTCGCCGGTGATGATGGCGCGTCCTGCGTTGCCGAAGCGGAAGTCGCCCGATGCGGTGCGCGGCAGGATGAACGCGGCGGGGTTGAGCCAGCGGTCGCGAGTGGGGTTGGAGATGGAGGGATCGGCGATGCGGTCTGGCCACCAATCACCGAGCAGCGTTGCGCCGAGACGCGTTCGGGCATTGGCCAGAGTGATGCTGAAGGCCTGTCCGCGCTGGATGGCGACCATATTGGAAAGCTGCCAGCCGCCGAGTAAAGCATCGACGACACCGCCACGGTTGATGTAGCGGCGTCCCTTGCCGAAGGGGAGTTCGTAGACGGTACTGGTGATGAAACGGTGGCGCGAATCGAAGCCGGAGGAACCCTTGCTGAGCGCCCAGTTGGCGAAGTCCTGGACGGCGCCGCCACCGGATCCGAACTGCTCATCCGTGTTGTCGAGGGAGTGGGACCAGGTGTAGGAAGCGGAGAGCGAGAAGCCCTTGGCGAAGCGGCGTTCGAGTTTGACGTCCATGCCGTGATAGGTGGAATGCGCGTAGGGCGCGTTGAGAGTGATGTTGTTCCACTGAGCGATTTTGCGGCGGTTGCGCTCGGTGGCGACTGGGCCGGGCTGGGAGCCGTTCCAGTTGTAGCTGTTCATCAGGAACTGGGAACCGGAGCCGACGTAGGCAAGCGTGAGTGTGAAGTTGCGGAAGAGTTCGCGCTGGAGGGCGGCGTTCCATTGATGGATCTGGGGCGCAGGGAGGTTCTGTTCGAAATTGGTCCAACCGGCGTTAGCAGGCGGCACGGTGGTGTTGCCGAGGAGGTTGGCGGGGAGTCCACTGCTCAGAACGATTGCGGGGGTTGTGCCACTGGATTGGAGGGTGGCGTTGCGGTTGTAGGGGAAGTTGTTGACGCCTCGGGCAGAGGCTCCCAGTGCTCCCTGTCCGCCGTAGAAGACGCCCGCGCCGGCGCGCAAAACGGCCTTGGAGGAGAGTTGATAGGCGAGGCCGATGCGCGGCGCCCAGTTGTTGGTGTCCGTACTGACGAGGCCGCGGCAGGACCAGGAATCGCCACAATAGCCGGCAGTACGAATGGTGTTGAACGCCGCGCCAGGATCGGTGACGAGGGCGTTCATGTTGTTGTACTTTTCCCACCAGGGTGATGTGAGTTCGTAGCGCATGCCAACGTTGAGCGTGAGCTTCGCCGTGAGCTTCCAATCGTCCTGCCCGTACCACATATAGTTACGGAATCGCATGTTGCCGATTAGCAGTGATGTGATGTTGGCTTGCGTGACGTTGCCCAGAAGGAAGTCCGCGAAGCTGATGCCGGTGATGGTGCCGTCGAATGTGAACTGGCCGTGAGCGCTGCCGCCACCGAAGATGTCGGAGCGGTTCCAACGGAGGTCAGTGCCGAATTTGAAATTATGCGTGCCTCTGTTCCAGGAGAGGTTGTTGAGGTACTGATGAACCTGGTGGATTTTGAAGTTCGGCATTGAGCCGGGTTCGCCGAGGCCTTGATAGCCGATGGCGCCGCTGAGGGTGATTTGCGGAAGGCCGAAAAGACGCCCGGCGACGGGGATCCCCTTGAAGCCGTACTGCGCGGCGAGGTCGCCGAATGGGGTGTCGACGAGTTCGCGTTTGTCGGTCTTCTGGCGGATGAAGCCGTAGCGGAATTCGTTCACCAGGCTGGAGGAGAGGATTCGTGTGTAGGAGAAGGCGAAGTTGCGGGCAGGGTTGTCGTCGAGGGCGCGGTCATTGCCTTGGCCGCCGCGCGCGGGTTGAGGGAAGACGCTGTCGCGAAAGTTCTTGAAAGCAGCAAAGGAGAGGCGCGCGAAGAGCTTGTCCCGCGATGTGAGGTTGTGATCGATGCGGGTGTCGTATTGGTGGTTATCGGTGTTCCATGGGGGATTGCGGATGAAGTTGTTGCGCGTGGAGCCGGTGAAGTTGGGCGCGGGCCAGAGCTCCAGAAGTCTGGTGGAAGTGGAATCGAAGCGGCTGCGAGGGATGGCGTTGCCGGAGAAGGGCTGGCCGTTGAGTGGATCGCGAATGACGCGGAGGTTGGGCGAGAAGATGCCGTTCTTCTCGTCGGCGGTGGGGACGATGGCGGAATCGGTTTGGCCGAGGCGGATAAGCCGGGATTCCCAACTGAAGAAGAAGAACGTCTTGTTACGGACGATGGGGCCGCCAATGGTGGCGCCGAATTGATTCTGGCGCAGGATGCCCGGATCGGCTTTACGGTCGCCGGTGCGGTCGACGTAGTTGAAGGTGTCGCGGGAATCGAACTTGTCGTTGCGAAGATAGTCGTAGGCTGTGCCATGGAATGCGTTCGTGCCGGACTTGATGGAGACGATCATGACCGCGCCGGAATTGCGGCCGAATTCGGCGGAGTAATTGGATGTTTCGACCTTAAACTCCGCAACCGCATCGAGTGAGGGGACCACCACCTGGGCCTTGCGATCCTGCATACCCATAATGTTGTTGTTGTTGTCGACGCCATCGATGACGAAGTTGTTCTGCGTCATCCATTGGCCGTGGGAGTTGAAGCCGGAATCGCGATCGCGGCTCTTGGGTGCCGGAGTCGCGCCGGGGGAGAGCCACGCCAGTTGCTGAAAGTTGCGGCTGTTGAGGGGCAGTTCACGGATGGCGTGCTGTTCGACGACGTTGGCGAGAGTGGAAGATTCCGATTGCAGCAGAGGGGCGTCGGCGCTGACCGAGACGGCTTCAGTCATCTGGCCGATCTCGAGTTGGAAGTCGGCGCGGACACGGTCCTGGGCGTGGAGTTCGAGACCTTGACGGAGAGTCTTCTTGAAGCCGGTCTTTTCGACGGCAATGTCGTAGTTGCCGATGCGAAGGGGGCCGATGGTATACGAGCCGGCGGCGTTGGTCTCGAGACTGCGGGATTCGTTGGTGTCGCGGTTGGTGACGGTGACGCGGGCCCCGGGGATAAGCGCGCCTGTGGAGTCTGTGACGAGACCGGTGACAACACCCATGTCTTGCTGCGCGAAGAGGGCACAGGCGGCGAGGAGAAGGCACTGAAGCAGTTTCATCCCCGCGATTATATTGCATCATCGTGCGGATCACACCTTGATATACCAGTTGCGGCGGTACATCCAATGCGCGATGGCGTACATGGCCGCTGTATAGGCGACGGCGTAGGCTAATGAGGCGTTGACGGCAGGCGTGATCCAGGTGAAGGTGTGTTTGTAAAGGGGCTCGCGGAGATGGAAGAAGGATAGAAACTCGTCGCCGAGTTCCGAGGCCATGTAGATGGCGATGGCGTTGCTGCCCATGATGACGAGTGGTTTGACGGCGCGCTGGTAACCGCGCATGTCGATGAGCCAGGCAAATGCCGCGAGCATTACGAAGTCAAGGCCGGCCATGAACAGGCTGAACGAACTGGTCCAGAGCTTCTTGTTGATGGGCAGCCAGATGCTCGCGACTTGGCCGGCGGCGATGAGGAAAACGCCGGTGAGGAGCATCCAGCGCAGGCGTTCGGCGAGGGGACGGTTGAGCCGGAGCAGATGGCCCGCCATGATGCCGAGCAATGCCGTGGCGATGGACGGGAGTGTGGAGATGATTCCTTCGGGGTCCCAGGTTTTGGTCTGTACGTAGTTGTGGGTCCCGAGTACGATCTTGTCGACGTAGTGGGCGAAGTTACCTTCGACATCGAGGCGGCCCGCGCCGTAACCGGGGACGGGAACGAGCATCATTAGCGCCCAATAGATGGCGAGTAGAGCGGCGGTCCAGATGAGTTGCACGCGGATGGAACTGGTGAGGTAGATGATGGACGCGATGACGTAACAGATGGCGATTCTCTGGAGGACGCCGGGAATTCGCTGATAGGTGAGGCTGAACGTGGGGTAGATGTAGATGACGAGTCCGAGCACAAAAAGGATTGCGCCGCGACGGAGGATTTGTGAGATGAGTTCGGAGCGCGGAGTGCCGGCGGCGAGGCGTTTGGAGAGGGAGAGCGTGATGGCGACGCCAACGATCCAGAGGAAGGAAGGGAAAACAACGTCGGTGGGAGTCCAGCCGTGCCACTCGGCATGTTGCAGCGGGCCGTACGTATGATTGCCATCGCCGGGGGAATTGACGAGGACCATGAGCATCATGGTTGCGCCGCGGAAGGCATCGAGGGACACCAACCGCGGCGCAGCCGGTTCATTGGGCATAGTCAATGATGGTAGCGCACTGCTGTCCGGCTACTGCTATCGGGGGACTTCGTAGATGCGGCCGTTGACGATGACTTTGAGGAGTTTGAATTGGTCGCCTGTACGGGAGAGGACGAGTTCGGCGGCGGCCGTTGATTCCGTGTTGAGTGGCGTCTGCGCGGCAATGACGAGTGCCGCCTTATCCTTGCCCTGAAAAGCGAGCACCGGAGTGTCGCCGTTGGGCCGGAGAACGTGAACGGTGTACTCGCCGGCGGGCAATGTCGCCTCACCAACGATGGTGGGCTGAGCGAGGCGCACGTAGAGCGTTTCCCCGGTGGAGGCGTTGACGGTCAGTGCGGAGACGCAGAGGGCCAGTAGCAGCAAGATGCGTTTCATGATGTTCTCCTTCGGGATGTTGCGGCGCGGTTAGCGCACGAGTTCGAAAGCCTGGCCTTCGATGATCACTTTGGTGAGTTTGAACTGATCGCCGGTCTTGGAGAGGATGAGTTCCGCGGATGATGGCTTGGCGGTGACGGAGTCAATCTGATTGGCTAGCGCCATGACAGACTTCTCTTTGCCCTGGAAGATGAGGAGCGGGATGTCGCCGGTAGTGCGGCTGATTTGGATGGAGTAGTCGCCAGGAGGCAGGACGGTTTCGCCGACGATGGTGGGTTGCACGAGGGTGACCCGGACGAGCGGAGTGTACGCGCTGAGAAGCGTTACGGCGAGCGTAGAGACACTCAGGGCCAGCAGCATGATAATGCGTTTCATTTTCGATCTCCTTGTTTGTTTGGTGAGGACTTCTGTATAGAGATACGCGGATCGCAGCCCGGTTGTTACGCGGCTTAACTCTTCTTAGGAAATGTGCCGAGCGCTTAACGTTTGTTCAGAATTTGCCGTCGCGCGTGGCGAACATGGTTGGCTTGCGATGCGTGGTGCCGCCCATGCCGATCCACTGCGCGGTCCATTCAATCAGCTCGTCGACGGTGACGGACGGGTAACCGAAATTGCGGTGGCATTTGGCGGCGTTGTTGAGCAGCGCGGTGTCCGCTTCCTTGCCCGTGAACGTGGGGTCGACGCCGAAGTGCTGGCCGAATCTTTCAGCGATGGCGCGGACGGAAAGTGTCTCGGGTCCGGTGAGGTTGATGCTGGTGGGTGGCGAGGAACAGAGTTTGAGACAGCGAATCGCAACGGAGTTCGCGTCGCCCTGCCAGATGACGTTTACGTTGCCCATGGAGACATCGACGGGCTTGCGCTCAAAGACTGCGGTACCGATGTCCGAGAGCACGCCGTAGCGCATCTCCACTGCGTAATTGAGACGGACGTTGATGACAGGGGTGCCGTAGCGGACGGAGAAGAATTCGAAGATGCGCTCGCGGGCGAGGACGGACTGGCCGTATTCGCCGATTGGGGAGAGCGGGGTTTGTTCGGTTGCACCGCCGCTGTGAAGCGGGAGCAGCGGATAGATGTTGCCGCTGGACATAGCGACGATGCGGGCGTGCCGGTAGCGTTCGGCGACGATGCCGGGCAACCAGGCGTTCATCCCCCAGGTGAGGTATTCCGATCCGGTTGACCCGAACTTTCGGGCGGCCATATAGATCACGTTGGGGACGTCGGGGAGGAGGGCTAGTTGCTCGCGATCAAGGAGGTCGGCGTTAATGGTTTCGATGCCCCAGGCGTCGAGCTTTTCGCGCGCGCCGGCGCTGGAGTAGCGGGAGACGGCGATGATTCGGCGCTCGACACCGGCCTCCTCAGCGGCGCGTTTTGCACGGCGGGCGAGGGTGGGGCCCATCTTGCCGCCAGCGCCGAGGATGATGATGTCGCCATCGAGTGCGGCGAGGAAATCGCAATCCGCCTTGGAAGGGCGGGAGAGAAGTTCGTCCAATTCCTGTTCGGAAGCGATCATTTCTTGTATCCAATCTTGCGGAGGAAAGAGTGGCGCCATTCGCGGCCGGCCTCGTCTTCAACGCCTTTGGGCGAGGAGCCATCAACTACGCCGAGAATGCCGCGCCCCTGTTCGGTTTGGGCCACGATGACTTCGACGGGGTTGGCTGTTGCGCAGAAAATGTTGACCACTTCCGGGACGTCCTTTATGCGCGTGAGGATGTTCACAGGGTACCCGTCTTTCATCACAACTACGAACGAGTGGCCGGCGGCGACTAACGAGGCGTTGTGCTGGGCCGCGGTCTTCATTGCGTCGTCGTTGCCATCGACGCGGGTAAGGCATGCTCCGGAGGCTTCGTTGAAGGCGATGCCGAATTTCATTTGCGGGACCGTGTTCACGATGGCTTCGTAGATGTCTTCGACGGTCTTGATGAAGTGGGATTGGCCGAGGATAAGATTGGCGCCTTCCGGGATTTCCAGGCGCACGGCGATGAGTTCCATACGCATAGGATATTAAAAGGACCCGGATGGACGATACTGCTTTGTTGGCTCACATTGCGCGGCTGTCGCGCGGGCAGGCGAGTTTCAAACAGCTTGTGCGCGAGTTTCATCTGAAAGGCGAGGAGCGCGAACAACTGGAAGCGCAATTGGAGCGATTGGCCAAGCGCGGCGAGTTGATTGAGGTGCGGACCGGCCACTATGTCTTGACTCGGGGGAATCGCGAGTTTGCCGTAGGGCGGTTTGTGGCGCATCGCGATGGCTACGGGTTTATCGTGATGGAGCCGCCGGTGGAAGGGATCAGCGGGGATCTGTTCTTGCCGCCGGGCGAGGCGGAGAAGGCGATGCATGGCGATCGCGTGCTGGCGCGGATTCTGCGGATTGGTCCCGCGGGTCGCGCGGAGGCCGAGATTATCCGCATCTTGAAACGGGCGCACGATGAAATTGTCGGGGAGTTTCGTGTGCGGAGGAACGGGAATTTCGTGATCCCGCACGATGACCGGATACGGCAGTGGGTGCAGATTCCTCCCGGGATGGAGAAGCTCCCGCGGGGTGTTGAGACCGATCGTGTTGGCGTGGAACGGAAGGCTGTGCACAAGCCTGAAGATTTGGATGGGCTGATTGTGCACGCGCAGATTCTTGAGTATCCGGAAGCGGGCGATTGGGCCGTGGGGCGTGTGGTGGAGGTATTGGGACACCCGGATGATTTCGGCGTCGATGTCGAGATTATGATTCGAAAGCATCATATCCCGCACCGGTTTCCGGATGACGTGATTGCGCAGGCGCAGCATACGCAGGGCGAGGTGACGGAGCGTGATCTAACGGGGCGGCGTGATTTTCGTGGCTTCGATATCGTGACGATTGACGGCGAGACGGCGCGCGATTTCGACGATGCCGTCTGGGTAGAGAAGCTACCCAATGGAAATTATGCGCTCCAAGTGCACATCGCCGATGTGAGCCATTACGTGAAGCCAGGAAGCCCGATTGATCATGAGGCAGCGATGCGCGGGACCAGCGTGTATTTTCCCGATCGCGCCGTGCCGATGCTGCCGGCGGAGCTGTCGACGGGGATCTGTTCGCTGAAGCCGCAAGTGGACCGGTTGGTGGTGTCTGCCCTGATGGAGATCGATCACAGCGGCGACATTGTTGCGCAGGAACTGACGCGCGGTGTCATTCGCAGCGTGGAGCGGATGACGTACACCAACGTTCATCTGGTGCTGACGGGCGATGCGGCGATGCGGGAACGGTATGCTTCGCTGGTGCCGCGGTTCACGCTGATGGAGGAACTCGCCGGGGTTCTGACGCGGAAGCGGTACAAACGCGGGTCGATTGATTTTGACTTGCCGGAGCCGTTGATTGAGTTTGATGAGTTCGGGGAAATGACGGGGGTGAAACGGTCGCCCCGCAACATTGCGCACCGGTTGATTGAAGAATTCATGCTGGCAGCGAATGAGACGGTGGCTTCGCACCTGTCCTCTTTGGAGTGGCCTTCGATATACCGGATTCACGAGCAACCGGATGCGAAGCGTGTGGCCGATTTTGAACTCATTGCAGCGCACTTCGGGTGTTCGCTGGGGGTGGGGGCGATTCCGGTGAAACGCTATCACGTGATTGACCGCAAGCGTGACGGACGCAGGATCAACCGCGATATTGTGCTGGAGGACCGGATCACGATCACGCCGCGGATGTATCAGAAGCTGGTGGCGAAGATTGAAGGTAAGCCTGAGGAACGGATACTCAGTTACCTGATGCTGCGGTCGTTGCGGCAGGCGCGCTACAGCGAACGCAACGTCGGGCATTTTGCGCTCGCCACGGATATGTACACCCACTTCACGTCGCCCATCCGGCGTTACCCGGATCTCATCGTGCACCGGCTGTTAGCCTCTTGGCTCGATGGCGGGAAGTCTCCGCTGACAGATGAGCAGCTTCGCCTGATTGCGGATGACTGTTCCTTCACGGAGCGGCGCGCGGCGGAGGCCGAGCGCGAACTGGTGGAGTGGAAGAAGCTCAAATTCATGATCGACCGCGTGGGCGAGGACTTTGACGCGCTCATCATCCAAACCGCGAAATTCGGGTTCTTCGTCGAGTTGGCGGACTTGTTTGTCGAAGGATTGGTGCCCATTGACTCGCTGCGAGCGGACCGGTACAACTATCACGAGACTACGCGGAAGATCGTCGGAGAACGGAGCAAGTACACCTATTCCATTGGCGATCAGGTGCGAGTGTGTCTCGATCGCGTGGATGCGGTGGAGAAGAAGCTCCAGTTCTCGGTGATGGAAGCGAAGAAGGGAAAGAAGAGACGGTGATGAAGTTAATGTTGTTGTTGGCCGGCGCGGCGGTGGGCCTTGCGCAATCGCCGCATGGAACGATTGCAGGCACGATTTCCGATAGCCTGGGCGCGGTGGTGGCGAATGTCGAAGTTGTCGCGCAGGAGACTGGCACTGGCTTGACGTTCCGATCGAAGTCGTCGGAGAACGGCACCTACTTCATTCCGTCGGTGCCGATTGGCGGATTGACGGTTACCGCTTCGGCGCCTGGGTTCAAGACGTTTCGGCGGCAGGGATTGACGATGGAAGTGGATCAACGCATGCGGTTGGACATCACGCTGGAGTTGGGAGCAGTGACTGAGACCGTGACGGTGAACGAAGAACTGCCCCGCATTGCCACAGACGATTCGACAGTGGGCGCGATCATTGAGCAGGAACGCATCGAACAGTTGCCCATCAACGGGCGGCATGTGTTCAGCCTGGTGCAACTGGTGGCCGGTGTGCAGCCGCTCGATCGCGACGCGGATGGATTCGCGGAGATCACCAATCAAGGCTTTTCGCAGATGCGGGTGAACGGCGGGCCGGTGTATGGCAACCAGATCATGCTCGATGGGGGGATGAATACTGCACCTGTGCATGGGGAGGTTTCAGTGGTTCCGCTGCTCGATTCGGTGAAGGAATTCAAGGTGGAAACGAATGGGCTGAAGGCCGAGTACGGGCAGTCGAGCGGGGGAGTGATCAACGTAGTAACAAAGTCGGGGACGAATAGGATCAGCGGGTCGGCCTATGAGTTTGTGCGCAACGATTTCTTTGACGCGCGGAATTTCTTCGCGGTGAATCAGGACCCGCTGTCCGGACGATACAATCCGATGCTGCGCTACAACCAGTACGGCGCCACCGTCGGCGGGCCCGTGTATATACCGCGTCTATACAACGGGAAGGGGAAGACGTTCTTCTATTTTGGATACGAGCAGTGGCGGTACAAATCGGGGTCGTTGAATCGCGGGACGGTTCCGACAGAGCTGGAGCGGAACGGGGATTTCACGAAGTCGTTGAATGGACTGGGGCAGTCGCAACCGATCTTTGATCCGTCCACGACGCGGCCGAATCCGAATGGCACGGGTTTTGTGCGCGACCTCTTCCCAGGCAGCGTAATTCCCCGGTCGCGATTCGATCCCGTGGCGGTGAACGTGTTGAAGTATATGCCGGCGGCCAATGTAGCGCCGATCAATGTGTTCACGCAGACCAACAACTACCTGTCGCTCGCCCCGTCGCCGGACGATCAGGGTGTGACGCAAGTGAAGGTGGATCACCGGCTGTCGAAGAAGGACAGCTTCTTCGGGCGGTATTCGCGCAATCGGAACCATCGCGGGGGCGGTGGATTTGGGCTGGGGCCGGCGGATCCGGCGCTGTTTGCCCGTGACGATCAGCGTGACAACCACAACTTCATCCTGAGTTCGACTCATGTGTTCTCGGTGAACCTGCTGAATGAGTTTCGCGCCAACGTCACGCGGCAGAATCTCGACTTCCGCCATATCAGTGCGGATGGCGGGTGGCCGGCGAAGTTAGGACTACCGGCGTCGTTGCCGCAGGATCTATTTCCGCGGTTTGACGTGTCGGGGATTTTCTCGCTTGGGGCGACGAGTCCCACGCTGGGGACGCGGGCGCAGCACACGATTCAGTTCACCGAAGCGATGACCATCATTCGCGGGAGGCATCAGATCAAGGTGGGAACTGATCAACGCTGGGTGCGGCTGAACTGGCTTCAGAAGCAGTATCCGTCAGGCCAATACACGTTCAGCGCGGCGTTGACTTCGAATCCGCAGCAATCGGCGGGGACGGGGATCGCGATGGCGTCGTTCCTGTTGGGCACAGTGGCCGGGGGGCAGATCATCAGCCTGCCGGCTTATTCGTTTCATTCGTGGATCAATGGCAGCTACGTGCAGGACGATTGGAAAGTGACGCGGCGGCTGACGCTGAACATCGGGCTGCGCTATGACATCGCAAGCGAGCCTGTGGAGCGATGGAACCGGCATTCGAACTTCCTGCCTTATGTGACTAACAAGGAGACAGGGTACGGCGGTGTGCTGTCGTATGCAGGCGTGGATACCCCGCGGCAGTTTGTGAATCGCGACAACAATAACTTCGGGCCGCGGTTTGGGTTCGGGTATGCGTTGACGAAGGACGGAAAGACGGCGGTACGCGGTGCGTTCGGGATTCTGTATTTGAACGGGCTGTCGGGGAACACGTCGGGGGACAATTCGAACTCGCTCGGGTTTTCGGCGACGACGCCATTTGTGGCGCCGGGAGGCGGGCCGTTTCCGGCGTTTCAGTTGAGCAACGGGCCGCCGAACATCGTTGTTCCACAGGGAGTGGCCGGAGGGCCGGCAGCATTTCGCGGGTTGAGTGTGCGGTATCAGGATCCGAATCAGAGGACGCCGTATCAGGAGCAGTGGAACTTCACGATTGATCGCGCGCTACCCGGGAAGTGGACGGCTTCCGTGAGCTACACGGGCAATCATGGCGTGAAGCTGTTTGGTGGCAACTATGACATCAACGCGATGGATCCGCAGAATTTCGCGTTAGGGAATATCCTGAACAATACGGTTGCGAATCCATTCGCCGGAAAGATTCCGGGGACATCACTGAACAATGCGACGATTTCTCGCGTGCAGAGTCTGAAGCCGCTGCCGGATTATCTCACCGTGGCGACGTTTGCAAATCACGGATTGTCGAGCAGCTATCACGCGTTTCAGGCGCATGTGCAGAGGCGCTACTCGAACGGGTTCAGCCTGATGGTCTCCTACACCAACAGCAAGCTGATTGATGAAGCGGCTTCGTCGTCAGGCAGCCAGGGTGGCGTGGATGGATACCGGTTGGGCAAACACAACAGGCGGTTGGAGCGCGGGCTTGACCCAAGTGATATTTCGCAGCGGATGGTGATCAGCGGGTTGTATGAGCTGCCGTTCGCGCGGCATGCGACGGGCTGGCAGAAGCGGGTTGTGAAAGGGTGGCAGTTGAACACGATCAACACGACGCAGCGTGGGGACCCGCTGGAGGTGCGTGGCGCGAATAATTTCACGGGGATCAATTTCCCGAATGTCCTGTATGATCCGACGCTGTCCGGCGAGCAGCGGGGTGTGCTGCAGTGGTTCGATGTGGCGGCGTTCCGCAATCCGGCGGATTGGACGGTGGGCAATGTCGCGCGCAGTTTGCCGCGGACTCGAGGGCCGGGCATGTTTACGATGAATCTCTCGTTATTCAAGACGTTCCGGTTTTCCGAGCGGGTGCGGACGGAGTTTCGCGCGGAGGCGTTCAACGGTCTGAATCACACGAATCTGTTGAATCCGAATGCTTCGTTTTCGCCCAATCGCGAGGGGTTGAGTACGAATCCGAATTTCGGACGCATCACGACGGCGAGTCCGGCGCGGCGGCTGCAGTTTGGATTGCGGTTGTCGTGGTAACGCGTAAGGGCGCGCGTTGATAAAATTGCTTGCACGCTATGTTTCACAAGATTGTTCTGGTTTTCGTCTTGCCGGTGGTGCTGTGCGCGCAGCCGGCGGTTGCCGACGATCCTGCTGCCGTAAAGAAGCAATTGGACCGCGCCGAGCGCACGTTGAAGGATTGGGCCAACCTGGGCCGGTACCGCGCCGATAACGAGAAGATCCAGACGCCGGTGGCCGGCGAAGATCGCGTCGTCTTCATGGGCGATTCCATTACGGATGGTTGGGGACGGCGGTATGGAAAGTTCTTTCCCGGCAAACCGTACATCAATCGCGGGATCAGCGGGCAGACCACACCGCAGATGTTGATTCGGTTCCGGCCCGATGTGCTGGCGCACACGCCGAAAGCTGTTGTGATTCTCGCTGGCACCAATGACATTGCGGGCAATACAGGGCCGATGACATTGGAGGCCATTGGGGGCAACCTGCAGTCAATGGCGGAGCTGGCGAAGGCGAATGGGATCAAGGTAGTGCTGTCGGCCGTGATGCCAACGAGCGATTACATCCGGCCACAGACCGAGCGGCGGCCGAATGAGAAGATCCGGGCGCTAAATGCGTGGATCAAAGAGTATGCAGCGGCCAACGGTCATGTGTACCTCGACTATTATTCGGCGATGCTGGATGAGCAGAACGTGTTCAGGAAGGAACTGACTTACGACGGCTTGCATCCGAATGATGCCGGGTATGAGGTGATGTTGCCACTGGCGGAGAAGGCGATTGCGAAGTCTTTGGGGCGGTGAAAACCATGAGTGCCACACGGCGGGTGTTTCTTGCGGCTTCGGCTGCTGCGGGTGTGATGCAGGGACAGAAGAAGGTGCGGACCGGGATTCTTGGGATTCAGCACAGTCACCTCGCAGGCAAGCTGCAAGCGATGAATGGGAATCCGGCGTTCGAGGTGGTTTCTGTTTGTGAGCCGGCCGCCGGCACGCGCAAGGCGAAAAGCGGCGATGCCCAGTTGACTAGGCTGCGCTGGGTTTCGATGGAGGAGATGCTCGCGGACCGGTCGCTCGATCTGATTGTGTTTGAGGGCGAAGTGAAGGACGCGGTGCCCCTTGGCAAACGCGTTTTGCAGGCAGGCAAGCATTTGCATCTGGAAAAGCCACCGACGAACAAACTGGAGCCGTTCCGCGAATTGGTGGAGATTGCGCGCAAGGGCAAGCGGTGTTTCCAATTGGGGTACCTGTACCGGTTTCATCCGGGCATCGATGTGGCGATTGACGTGGCTAAGAAGGGTTGGTTGGGTGATGTGTACATGGTGCGCGCAGCGATGAATTCCGATCGTGATCAGAAACAGCGCGATGTCGAAGCGCGCTATCCGGGTGGGAGCATGTTTGAGCTCGGCGGTCATCTGGTGGACCGTGTGATTGCGGTGCTCGGCCGTCCGGCGGCGGTGCGGACATGGCTGCGGCACGATACCAGCGTCGCCGATTCGCTGAAGGACAATACGCTCGCGGTGTTCGAGTACCCAAAGGCGATTGCGACGGTGGTGAGTTCGGCGAAGGATCCGGCGATGCACCGCAGTTTTGAAGTGATTGGAAGCGAGGGCACTGTGCTGGTGAATCCGCTCGAGCCTGCACCCACGGTGCGGCTGCAATTGCGGGAGCCGAAAGGCCCCTACAAGAAGGGCGTGAATGAGTGGACGCTGCCGGCGGAGCCGCGCTTTGTGCGCGACTTCGCGGATTTGGGGAGAGCGATTCAGGCTGGCGCGGCGCTGAAGTATTCCTACGATCATGAGCTGGCGCTGCAGGAGACCTTGTTGCGAGCTTCAGGAGAAATTGTATGAAGGCGGTAACGCGACGGAATCTGTTTCAAGCGGCGACGGTGGTTCCAGCGGCGGCGGTGCGCGGAACTGCGGCAAATTCGATGCCGTCGGTGGGATTGATCGGCTGCGGGGGGCGCGGGACGTTTCTTGCACAATTGCTGGTGGAGCACACACAGGCGCGGCTGGCGGCGATTTGCGATCTCTATCCGGAACAGATTGCCAAGGCGCAGAAGGGGATTGGGCGCTCGTCGATGGCGGTGTATTCGGACATGGAGAAGCTGCTGGCGTCGAACGTGGATGCGTTGTTGATTGCGACTCCGGTGTTTCTGCATCCGGAACATTTCGAGAAGGCAGTACAGGCGAAGAAGCACATCTATCTGGAAAAGCCCGCTGCGCCGGATGTGGAAGGGTGCAAGCGGATTGAACGGGCGTCGGCGAGTGCAAACAAAGACCGGGAATTATGTTTTGGGTTCCAGAGGCGGCAAGGCGAGGTTTACCGGAAGGCGCACGCGTTGGCGCAGTCGGGGAAGTTGGGGCAGTTCCGGATGGTGTCGGTGCGGTTTATCAAAGCGGATAGCGACAACAAACGGAAGCCGATTCCCGTTCCGAAGACGTTCGATGAGAAGGTGAAGACCTGGGGTTTCTGGCGCGAGCTGTCAGGCGATTTGATTGTCGAGAACAATGTGCACGTGCTGGACGTGATGAACTGGTTTCTCGGCGCGCTGCCAGTAGAGGCTTGCGGGGCCGGCGGGCGGACGACCATTCAGGCGGGGGACAATCGCGATCATGGCACGGTGAGCTATCAGTATCCGGGCGGAGTTCAGGGGGATCTGTGTGGTATGACCCTCGCGCCCGCCTTTCATCGCGACGTGCGGGAGGAGTTCTTTGGGACGCAGGGCTATCTGGAGGTGTCGGAGCGCGGATGGAAGTATGCGATGTCGCGCACGGAAGCACATGAGGAGAAATCACCGCGGAATATCGCGATTGATTCGGTGAAGAATTTCGTGACGCGGGTTGCCGAGGGGAAGACGGAGAATACGATTCAGCGCGGCGTGGATTCGACGTTGACGGCGATACTGGGGCGACTGGCGATGGACCGCAAGAAGGCGGTGAGCTGGAAGGAGATGGTGGCGTCGAATGGCTGGTAGTATTCTGCGGCAACGTATCACCGGCACAGTGGCACATCGGGCGGCGTGATGAATCCACGGACGCTCGTTCGCACGCTTTACTTCCAGGTGCTCGTGGCAATTGCGATTGGTATTCTGCTCGGTGCCTTTGCTCCAGCCACCGGCAAGGCGATGAAGCCGTTGGGCGATGGCTTTATCAAACTGATCAAGATGCTGATCGCGCCGATCATCTTCTGCACTGTCGTGGTGGGGATTGCGGGCACCGGTGATCTGAAGAAGGTAGGGAAGACGGGTGGACTGGCGCTGCTGTATTTCGAGGTGGTAAGCACGCTGGCTCTGATTGTAGGGCTGGTGATCGTGAACGCGGTAGGTCCGGGCGTGGGCATGAATGTGGACGCCAAAACGCTGGACAGCGGTTCTGTTTCGGCATACACGGGCGCTAAGAAGATGCACACGACAGCGGAGTTTCTGCTGGACGTGATTCCATCGGCGTTCTTCGATGCGTTCGCCAAAGGGGAAATCCTGCAGGTGCTGCTGCTGGCGATCCTATGCGGGGTTGCTCTGCAGCATCTGGGGTCGCACAAGAATGCGGTATTTCAGTTGATCGAGCAGTGTTCGCATGTGCTGTTTGAGATTGTCCGGATGGTGATGTATGTGGCGCCCCTGGGAGCCTTTGGCGCGATGGCGTTCACCATCGGGTCCTATGGCGTCCAGTCTATCCTTTCGCTGGGCAAATTGATGGGGACGTTCTACGCCACGTGTCTGGCTTTCATATTCGTGGTGCTGGGGCTGATCGCACGCGTGCACGGGTTCGGGATTCTGTCGTTCCTGCGATACATCCGCGAGGAGATTCTGCTGGTGTTGGGGACGTCATCATCGGAGGCTGCTCTGCCACGCATGATGGCGAAACTGGAAAGCCTCGGGGTGGCGCGTGCGACGGTGGGTCTGGTGATTCCGACGGGGTATTCGTTCAATCTCGACGGGACGTCGATCTACCTTACGCTGGCGGCGATCTTCATTGCCCAGGCAACCAATTCGCCGATGACGTTGTGGGATCAACTGACGCTGCTTGCGGTACTCTTGCTGACGTCGAAGGGCGCGGCCGGAGTGACCGGAAGCGGGTTCGTCGTCCTGGCGGCGACGCTGTCGGCGGTGGGCAATGTGCCCGTGGGCGGGTTGGCGCTGATCCTGGGAATCGACCGCTTCATGTCGGAGGCGCGCGCGATCACGAACGTGATTGGGAATGGCGTGGCCACGCTAGTGGTGGCGCGTTGGACTGGCGAACTGGATGTCGCGCAGTTGAACCGGACGTTGTCGCAAGGTCCACGGCCGCCGATCTTGGACACGGTGCGGGAGCCCATTGAGAAATAGCCGGGTCGAGCTTGGTACACTTGTCACGCGATGCGGACCATTTACTCTGTTTTGCTTTGCACCTGCCTGGCTGCGGGTGCGGATTTACGCCAGGCGCTGACATTCCACGCCAATTTTGATAAGGGTACCGATGCCGTGGTCGCGCTGGGGGACAAGCGCATTTACGCCGCTCCGACATACAAAGAGCAGGACGCCGCTAAGCCGGGGCTTGAGGGGACTGATGTGACTCTCGCGGCCTCCGCGGGACGGCAAGGAGGCGCTCTCCGATTCGCGAAGAAGAACACGCGCGCAGTGTTCTACAGGGGCGCGAAGAACGTTGCGTTCGATGCCAAGGGCTGGACCGGCACCATCGCCTTCTGGCTCAGCCTCGACCCGGAGACCGATCTGGAGCCGGGATTCTGCGATCCCATTCAGATAACGGACAAAGCCTACAACGATTCGGCCATCTGGGTGGATTTCACCAAGGATGACAAGCCGAGGCACTTCCGGCTGGGCGTCTTTGGAGCGTTGAAGGCCTGGAACCCGGAGAACATCGCGGCGGATAAGAACCCGGCGTTCCTCAACCGGTTGGTGGTGGTGAAGCAGACTCCGTTCGCACGCGGCAAGTGGACGCACGTGGCAATCACGCATCGCGGGTTGGGTGCGGACGGCTCGGCGGAGTTGTATCTGAATGGGAAACTGCAGGGCCGCACAGCGGGGATTCGCGAGGCGTTTGAATGGGACATGACACGCGGCGCGATCCGGCTGGGTGTCGCCTATGTGGGCCTGATGGATGATGTGATGCTGTTCCGGCGCGCGTTGACTGGCGAGGAGGTTGCACGGTTGAGCCAGGGGAAGTGGTAGACGAGGCTTCGCACCCTGAATCCGAAAGGCTATTCTGTTAGCTTCACCATGGCAACAAAACGCGCTTCCTCCTCTGAAATCTTCCAGCTCAAGGTGACACTTCTGGGTACCAAGCCGCCGGTATGGCGGAGGCTGCTTGTTCCCGCGGAAGCGTCACTGGCCCAGCTTCACTTCATACTGCAAATTGCGATGGGCTGGTCCAACTCGCATCTGCACGAATTCTCCGCTGGCGGCCTCCGCATTGGGATGACTGAAAGGGAGGGAGGGTATTTCGACGACGATCCAGCAGAAGACGAGAACAAGGTGAGGCTTTCCTCTGTTCTCCAAAGCACCGGTGCAAAGCTTCGATACACATATGATTTTGGCGATAGCTGGGAGCACACCATTGTTCTTGAGAAACGCCTCCCCGCCGAAATCGGCAGCCAATATCCGATATGCACCGCCGGCAAGCTCGCCTGCCCGCCCGAGGACTGCGGCGGCGTTGGCGGATACTACGACCTTATTGAAGCGCTTGCCGACCCCGATCACGAAAGCCATGAGCATCTGCTCGAATGGACTGGCGGAAGGTTTGACCCGAATGCTTTCTCGATTACCGACGTCAACAACTCCCTCGCCGGTATCTCACGACGAGCCCGCCGCCTTGCCAGGTCGCCGTTCTGAAAGACGGGCTACTTATGTGGGTCTGATGGATGCTGTGATGCTGTTCCGGCGCGCGTTGACTGTGTCTCAGGTGCTGCGTTCCGCGAGCAATGTATCCATGAGTTCTTACCGGTAGCGGAAATTCGTGCGTTTAATACGTTCGAACGAATCCGCCCGGTCCAGGAGGCCGCGCCGTGCACCCAAGGACAGAACCCGGAGCGTGCCGATGACGCGAAATCCTTTCCCGCGAGCGAACCGCACGCCCTCGCGATCATCCATGAGAATGAGATCGGCGGCCAGCTCCGCCGCCAATTCCAATGCGGCTCTCTCTCCTGCGTCGAGGCTCTCCAGGGATTCATCGTGCCAAGCGTTGTGTGGAGGCGTTCGTATTTCGAGCCACGGCGGTGGTGAATCAATCCACCGGCGTACCGCATCCGGAGTTTGCGCTTGCTGCAACTCGTCGCATACCACCAACGGAATGATGACCTTTCCGAACAAGACGGGAAGGATGTCAATGTGCCCGATCAGCACCAGGTAATGAACAGGCCCGGTATCGGCAATGACGGCGCGCATTTGGGATCATAGTCCGAGACTACGCAGGTCCTGCATTTCCCCTTCGAGATCGGCCATGGTGGGCAGATCGTCCAACACGGCGTGCGCCTTCAGGAACCCATTCAACTGGTCGCGGGTTGAGAAGCCGAGCAGCCGGCGCAAAGCGGCCTTCGAAAGACGCCCGCTCTTGTACTCTTCCAGAGCGAACCCCTCTAGCGCCCGGCGCGCGAGATCGCCGCCGGCGGCGGCAAGATCGCCAGCGAGTTCGTCCGGAATGTGAATCGTCAGGTCCATGGCTCTCTCTTCAGCTTAACCCGGTCATTGTGGGCGCGACCGGGCACCCATCTGAAAAGGTTCGCTCCAAAATGCTTGCGCTACTTCACCTCGATGGTGAGCGGCGGCGCGGAGACTCCGCCTACCGTGACCACTAGCGGCTGGACGCCTGTTGGCGCTTCCGCGGGAATGGTGAAGTTGAGTTCGCAGATGCCGTTGTTGCCGGGACGTATCCCGACGAAGTCGATCTGTGCCGGCGCATCACCGATGGTTACGGTTACGGGAAGCCGCGGAATCGGAAGGCGAGTGGCGGCGGTTGCGAAGGCAGGCGAGAATCCCGTCGGGACAGGGTTGAGCGTGTCGCCTTCACCAGTCATGCGGACGATCACAGCCTGGCCCTTGGTGGCACTGGTGATAGGAAGGAAACGGTTGTCGGTGATGCCGTAGAGACCAGGCGCGGCGGCGCTCATCTCGATAGGGAAGGCGGCGAGTTGGCCGTCATTGTTGATCGCGAGTATGGCCGGTCCGATGCCGGTTTCATAGGGGATCTGCAGCACCACTTCGCCGGTGGCGATGGACATGATTGGCGCCGATACTCCGTTCACTGTTGCGGACACTGCGCCGAGTTTCAGAGGGAGCGTGCTGGTGAATGCCCCGTTGGCGATGGCGGAAAGGTTCGTGCCCGTGACGCGCGCCAGCATCCCCGGCGCGTAGGCTGGTTGCTGCGAGGCATGATTCGTCACCGCGCCGATGCTGACAGCATCGGATGCGCCCGCCACGAGCGTGACGGGGATGTTCAGATTCTGCTGGGCAAGCGACGGCGTGTCGATGATGATGGTGGCTTGATAGGCGCCGTTGGAGAGTCCTGCGCCGATGGCCTGGATGTTGAGCATCGCTGGGCCGATGCCATTGATCGGCGTCACCTTCAGCCAAGACGTGGCGCGGTTGTTGGGTGCGAGTGACAGGGACCACTTCGCGTCGGCGGGCAGGTTGAGAGCAACGGATTCGCTGCTGTCGTGCTGCGCGTCGGGCAGCGTGAGTGAGAGCGTCTTCGGGGACGCTTCGGCTTGCCCGTCCGCGGGTGTGGTATCGACGTACTCCACGCGCGTGCTGGCTGAGGTTGTGGCGAAGGCTTCTGCGACGCCGGCAATGGTGATGGTCTTGAAGCCAGGAGTGACGTCGCTGAAGCACAGCCTGCCGCGCAGAGTTCCGAACGGGGCGAGCCGTGCGGTTCCGAAGATCCGCGCGATTTGAGCAGAGATGTTGTCCGCGGTGGCGGTGCCGGCGGTGAGTAGCGAGAGTTGCACGTTGAAGCCACCGAGTTCGTGGACGGTGAGTTGTTGCGACCACTGGCATGCGGGGTCGGCTCGCGGATTGCGCGTCACTCCGGTAGTGGGCGAACTGCTGAGCGAGATTCGCGGCGCGAACGCCGGACCCACGGGTCCCGTGAAGGGCACGGTGAGTTTCGCGGTCCACTCGCGGCCGTCTTCATCCTGCCCAGCGAATTCGAATGTGCGGTCGCGCGGTTCGGTTATGTTGGCCACCAGAGCAGTGGAAACGGAACCTCCAGCGGCGATGTTGCCTGCACCAAGCCGTGCGATGTTGACGTTGTTGTCCACGCCGTCCACCAGGAAGCTGGTGAGCTTGGTAGCAACGCCGTTCTTTTCGGTAAGGGTGATTGTGTAAGACCACGTGGTTCCGGATTGGGGAACGGGATTGGGTGTCACCGAGGGAATGACGAGCGAGCCCGATTCGGGCAGCGTGAGTGTGATGGCTGTGGAGGCCGAGGAGGCCGTGTAGGTTTCGTCGCCGCTGTAGAGCGCGGTCACCTTCCCGTTGGACGGCGCCGCGAAGACGCGTTGTGCGCTGATGCTGATGGATGCTGCGCCGTTGTCGAGCCGTGCTTCACCAAGGAGCGTGTTGCCGGCCAGGAATGTGACGTTTCCTGTTGGTGTGGCGGACTTGCCGGCGACGGTTGCCGAGATCCGCACGGTTGCATCAGCGGTGGCAGTGTCGGGGTCGGCGGTGAGCGTTGTTTCACTGGGCGCGCCGAAGTCCCAGCTATTGATGAGCTCGTTGGCATCGATGGAGCCGAGGCCGGTGACGAGGTCGAAGCCCGGGCCCGCGTTATAGCCGACGAACCCGTCGACACAACCGGGGCTCGATTGCGCGCACGGGATGCGGTTGTCGCCATCGACGACGTCGTGGAAGATGGACGGCTTCGATTGAGCCAGCCGGTAGAGTGCCGGATTGATGTTGCCAAGTCCGTTCTGCGGTACGCCTGTCTTACCCGAAAGCGATTGATTGAGCAGCGCCACGATGCCGGCGAAAGCAGGTGCTCCGGCCGAAGTGCCGCCCACCGCAGTGAACGCCCCGGAGTGAAACACCATATATGGAACGTGCGTGATGGATGCGGAAAACGAGACATCGGGGATCATTCGTGCGTTGTCGTTGGGGACGCCGGGTCCGGTTTGCCAGAAGGGTTTCGGAAAATAGGCGCTACGCCCGCCGCCAGTGGCGGTGATGGAGCCGGAATCGTTCCAAACTTTCTCGGGAATGTAGCCGAGCGCGGATCCGCCGTTCTCATTATTGGAAATCGCCCAGTAGTTGCCTGCCTCGTCAGCGAACGTCGTGCCGCCAATCGCCGTGACCTCGGGGGAACTCGCGGGCCATGCGACATTGGGCCCTTTCGATACCTGACGCAGCGATGTCGTGGCGTACAACGAGTCGCAGGTGGCCACGCCGGTATCGCCCGCGGAAGCGATCCACGTGATGCCCTGCGCGTTGGCCTGCTGGGCGAGGTAACGAAAGCTGATCGCGAAGGAGCCGGCATTCTCGCAGCCGCCGTAGCTGAAGCTGATCACCGGCGCGAGGTTCTGGTCGATGGCGTATTGCACGGAAGTGGTAACGGCGCGGGAGTTGACGTAAATGATGGTGGCGTTGGGCGCGATGGCGCCTGCCCACTGCACGTCCAGGTGCGCTTCCAACTGGTCGTTGGCATTGGTGGCTGGCTGCGTGCCGAACAGCACTACCTGCGGATCGTTGTCGGGCAGCTTGAAGATAGTACGGAAGGTGCGAACGTCGGACATGCTGATGTTCGTCTGTCCAATGACCGCGATCTTTTGACCCGCACCGTTGATGCCTCCGTCGTAGAGAGGCTTCACATTGTAGATGGATGCGAAGTCATCGGGCGCAAGCCGATGCGTGAACGTGGTGATGTTGTACAAAGGGCGGATGTCGCGGCGTGGGGCGCGGGCGCGAAAGTCGTGCAGACCGTCGAAGCCGGCGACGACGGATTCAAACGCTTTGGGCACGCTGGGATCAGTGACATTGGCGAAGTGCATTTCCGTGCCGGTATCCGTTGGCACGCGGTAGCGATGAATTCTGGTTTTGAATGCCCGGTTGATCTCGCCTGTTGTGCCGCTGAAAGTGACCCAGAGGCGGCCTCGCGCGACATCGTCGACGCGCAGACCTTGCGACCGCAGCCATGCCGTGACTTTATTCATGTCGCTGTCGCTTACGCCGAACCGCCCGGCGAATTGTTCGGGCGTGAGCCACTTGTGGAAATTGGGTGAGGCTGGGTTCTGCTGATCGGCGAGGAGCTGTTCGAGGCCTCGAGCGGGCTTCATCAGGATCGTGGCGTATTCGATGGGCATGGCCGCGTCCGCTTCGCCCTGATCGAATTGGGCGGCAGCGGCGGCATGCACGTGCCCGCGAACGGAAATGGTGCGGTTGGGATCGACGCGATCAACCACGCGGTCGGCGGCACAGAGGAGAACGGCAGACAGAGAGAGTAAGGCGAGAACCCGCATTCGAGAGAGACAACCTCCAGGTTAGCTTCAGAATAACAGTGAGGGCGGGTTTGACGCCGGTACGTTATAATTTCACTGGGCGAATCACGGACCTTCGCGTGCGAAAGGGACGTGTCTCTGGGACGATACGATGGCGGAAACCATAGGCAGATACGAGATCAGGGCCGAGCTGGGACGGGGCGGCTTTGGGCGCGTGTATCGTGCATGGGATCCCACCGTAGGGCGCGAGGTGGCGATCAAGAGGTTGACCGCCGGTGGCGACGCGGAGTTGCTGCAGCGCTTCCGCAATGAAGCCGCGGCAGCAGGCAAGCTGCGGCATCGCAACATCATCATCATTTACGATTTCGGTGAGCAGGATGGCGAACCTTACATCGTCATGGAGTTGTTGGACGGGGCCGATCTGCAGCGCGTGATGCAGTCGCAGGCCTCGTTGAAGCTGCTGCAGAAGCTGCAAATCCTGGAGCAGGTGGCGGAGGGGTTGGATCACGCGCATCGCAACGGCGTGGTGCATCGTGACGTGAAGCCCGCGAATATGATGCTGCTCCCGGACTTCACGGTGAAGCTGATGGACTTCGGCATCGCGCTGGTGACCCAGGCGGCGGGCGCGCGGTTGACCAAAACAGGGACAGTGCCGGGCACATTGAAGTACATGGCTCCGGAGCAATTTCGCGGCGCGAACAACGATCCTCTGAGTGACATTTTTTCTTTCGGTGTGACGGCCTATGAATTCATCTGTGGGCGGCATCCGTTTGAAGGGCCCGCGCAGCCGGCCATCATGTACAACATCCTGAGCGCGGATCCTGAGCCGTTGCATCAACTGAATCCGCAATGTCCGGAAGGGCTATCGCATGCAATCCAACGGTGCCTGCATAAGGATCGCGAGGCGCGGTATCCGTCGTTGGACGAGTTGCTCTTTGATGTGCGGCCGGTGCTGGCGGAACTGCGGCAGGAGCATGCGCGGGGTGTGTTGGGTGAGGCGCAGCGGCTGTCCGCGGCGGGGATGCTCGAAGCCGCGCAAGCGGTGTTGCGCGAGGTGTTGGAACTGGATCCGGCCAACCGCAGTGCGCGTGAATTGCGCGAGCAGTTGCAGACCGAGATCCGGCGTAGAGTTGTCGCGCCGAAGATCGACGGATTGCTGGTGGAGGCCCGGCAGAAGCTCGACGCACGGAAGTTTACCGAGGCGATTGAAGCGGTGGAGTCGGCGCTGCGGCTGGACCGCAGCAGCCGCGATGCGCTGGAGCTGATCTCGAAGGCGCGGAGCGGAAAGCAGCAGGCCGACCATGCCGAGGCGCTGGTGGAGCAGGCCAGGGCGGCCTTGCTGGGTAACGATCTCACTAGCGCGTATCAGCTTGCAAGCGAGGCGATGCACCACGATCCGCATCATCCTGACGGCGCCAGGCTCATTGAGCGTGTCCGCGAGAATATTGCCCTGCGAGAGCATGACCGGCGATGCAGTGAAGGAATCGCCGCGGCACGCGCGGCGTTCGGCGGCGGTGCGTTTGAGGAAGCCATCGCGCAATTGGTACGGCTGCAGGCGGAGTATCCGGAGAATCGCGAGATCCCCGCGTTGCTTGCGGAGGCGCGCGCCGCGCTTGCTGCGAAGGAGCGCGAAGGGCGGATCGTCGCCGAGTTGGAAGTGGTACAGGAGTTGATCAAGAGCCGGCAGTTTGAGCAGGCGGTGGCGCGGCTGGAAACAGCGGATCGGGCTTTCCCGAACACAACCGCAATCCTCGATCTACTCAGCTTCGCGCGCGAGGAGTCGAAGGCCAGGAAACGGCAGGACACGATTGACCGGTTGTTGCGTGAAGTGGCGCAACTGGAGCAGGCCAGTCAGTTCGACAAAGCCGTTCAAATGTTGGAGCGTGGTTTGGGGTATTACCCTGGCGATCTGTTGCTGGAGCGGCGGTTGCGCGAGGTGCAGTCGGCGCGCGAGGTCTGGGCGCGAGAGCAGCAGCGTGGCAACGCAGTGGCGCAGGCGAATCAAATGAGGGCCGCGGGCCGCCATGCGGAAGCACTGGAACTGTTGCGCGCGCTTGGTGGCGATCCTTCGTTGGACGCGTTGCACTCGGAGATTGAAAGGGAATGGCAGACGAAGAAGCGCGCGGACACAGTGCGAACGTTCGCCGAAGAGATTGACCGGCTGATTGCGGGTGGCGATTTCGCCGGCGCGGTGAAAGTTGCCAGCAAGGCCGTCGCACTGTATCCGGACGAATCGTTGCGGCAGGCGGCGGAACGCGCCCAGCAAGGGCTGGCGGCCCGGCAGCAGGCAGATGCGCGCACCGAGGCGCTTCGTGCCGGTATGGCCGAGGCTCGCGCTCTACTCGCTTCGCAAAAGACCGTGGATGCCGTGGTGGTTTGCGAAGGATTGCTGCGCCAGTTCGGCAAGGCCGGGTATCCGGAGAGTGAGGAACTAAACGCGTTGCTTGCGAAGGCGCGTCAGGGCCTGCACACAAAGAGTGCCGTGGACGCCCCATCCAGCGAACTGGTTCGTGTCAAGCCGCCGCCCTGGAAATGGATCGGCGCCGGCGTCCTCGGTCTGCTCATCGGCGCCGGCTACTTTGCCACACGCAAGCCGGAAACGAAAGTGGATGCCCCGGTCGCCAGGCAGTCAGTTCCGCCACCGGAAAAGAAGGCTACTCCTCCACAAGTCACCGCCCGGCAGGGGACGCTGATCGTCACCACTGGTGTCGGCGGCGCCGATGTTTACGTCGATGGCGCGCGTGCCGGTGTCAGCGATGCGGCTGGCCGGCTGCGGCTGCAAATGCCCGCGAAAGAGTACTCCGTGCGCGCGCAGAAGCAGGGCTTTCAGACCAGTGAAACGCGCTCCGTCACGGTCACCGGAAATGCGGATGCCGAAACCCGTCTGTTGCTCAACCCTGAGGAGGCAACGCTGATTCTTCGCGGCGCCACACCGGGCGCGGAGGTGCGCATCGAAGGACGCACAGTAGGCCGTGTGGAGAACGATGGCTCGCTGTCGGTGGGAGTTCCGGCCGGACGCTACGCCATTCAAATCAGCAAGGACAGGTTCGAAACGCGCACCCTGCAAAAGGCGCTCACAGCCGGACAGAAACTTCAGCTTGGTCCCGGCGAGGTGGCGCTCACGCCAAAGTTGGATCCACAGGCAGTGCTGGCGCAGGAATGGGAACGCGTCAGGAACACGCGCGATGTGGCGGTGCTCGAGGATTTTGCGCGGCGTAACGCGTCGTCGCCGATGGCTCGCACCGCGCTAGATCGCGTGGCGGAGTTGAAATGGAATGCCGCCGATAAGAGTACACCGGCGGCGTTGCGCGATTTCGTGGCAAAGAATGCGGGCAGTCCCTATGCGGCGCCGGCGGCCGAGATGGCATTAAAGCTCGAATGGGAATCGCTGGACAAGAATGACTTGCAGGCGCTCCAGGGGTTCGCGCAACGCAGTGGCCAAACGGAATACGGGGCGCGCGCAAAGTCGGAGCTCGAGCGGATCGGCCAGCGGCAGGAGGCGTCGCGCAAGGCTGCTGAAGCCGCCAGGGCCAATCAATTCAATGCCGAGCGAGCCGCGATTATCCAGGCTCTTCAGAAGTTCAGCTCGGCCATATACAAGAAGGACGTGAACGCGTTGATCTCAGTCTTTCCCTCCGTCAACGGCCCGGCCTGGCAGAGGACATTCTCTGAGGTGAAGGAGATGAACGTCAAACTCCAGCAGGCCGGTCCACTGGAGATCAACGAGCGATCCGCAAGCGTCACCTGCGACCGCACAGTGTCCACTGTGGCGAGAAACGGGCAGGCGCGCACTCTGCCGTCTCAACGCATTACCATCAAGCTCAGCAAGAACGCAAACGGTTGGATAATTGATGCCATCAACTGATCAGTTTCTATAGATTCCTCCGCACTAGAGTGTAGGAGGGCAGAAGCTGTGAAAAGAGCAAACAGGGTCGCGACATTCTTGCTGAGCGCGGGGATTCTGCTGGGGCAGAGCGACTCCAACAAATTGATTTATGTGCTTCCATCGGTGATCGGGAGCCAGGGCATATCAGGACTACGGGCGCGCACGGAAGTGTTTGCGGCCGACGGGTCGTTCAGCCAGGCGCTGGTCAACGGCGTGGGGAGCACGTCGAACTTTACCAACGTCGCTCCACCGAACCTGGGGCGTGCGTTCAACCTTGGGATCGCGACGCAGTTGTCCGCGCTGCCGATCGCCTCGCCGGCGTCCGGCGTGTTGTTCCGTCAGGATGAGGCCACCGGCGCGCTCATTCCGTCGGCCGATAGTCTGGGGACGATCCTGACAGAGCGCGCGGAAACCATCGGCAAGCGGAGATTCTACTTGGGATTCTCGCGGCAGCAGATCCGGTTCAACAAGATCGAAGGCGAATCGATGGGCACGTCGCGGATACTGTATGCGGGCGGCGATGCAACGAACATCACGCAGAACGGGCGCGCGCAGACGATTGCGCCGGTGGTCTACGACGTGAACATGGACGTGCGGTTGGATCAGAACGTGGCGTTTCTCACCTACGGGCTGACGAATCGTGTGGATGTATCGGCGGCGCTGACCTGGGTGAACGCGACGGTGAGCGCTTACGGCTACCGCGCGAAGATGTACAACTCGGGTAATCCGGGCGATAACGGGACCTGCTGGTGCGCGGCAACGTTGAATCTGGCGGCGTCGCAGAACGACCCGAACCTCGGACTCGCCGGTCTGGAGACGGGTCCGTTCGGCAGCGCGCGACGGTCGTCATCGGGAATCGGCGATACGCTGTTTCGCGTAAAAGGGACCGCGCTGGAACGGCGCCGCTACGTCCTGGCTGTGGGAGCGGACCTGCGTGTTCCCACGGGCGATGCGTACAACTATCACGGGTCCGGCGCTGTGTCGTTCAAGCCGTTCGCGGCCCTGTCGGTGCACTCGCGAAGCATCGGGCGGGTGCGGTTCTCGCCGAACTTCAACATCGGCTACCAGGTAAGCGGCAGCAGCGTGTTGACGGGCGATCCGCTGACGGGAGAGAAGATTCGGCTGCCGGATCAGTTCCTGTGGTCGGCGGGGACGGGAATCACGGTGTCCAAGCGAATGACGTTTGTGGTTGATGTGCTGCAGAACCGCTTGATCAACGCGAACCGGCTAGTATCGACGAGCGTCAGCGGACGCGGTTCGGCCGGCGGTACGGCGAACGGCTTTGCACTGACGCCGGCAAAGCAGTCGTACAACATGTCCAATGGGTCATTTGGCGTGAAGGTGAAGATGGTGGGCAATATGGTGTTCACCGCGAACATGCTGATGGCGCTGGACAACAACGGCATGCGCGACCGCGTGGTTCCGCTGTTCGGTGTGGGCTACTCTTTCTAGGGTGGACGAGGAATGCTCTCGCCGATAGTGACTTCACGCCAACGTCGAGGCGAATCGGCGAGAGCTTGCCGCGTCTGCGGGCGATCTGAGTGGTGTCAAACGAGCTCGATTCCATGTGCCGCAATGCCGGATTTGCGAGCACCTCATGGCATGTGCATCCGGCGTCTCCGTGGAGTTGGGTGTTAGCGCAGGCGTGGCTTCAGCGTTGGGCGAGGGCTCGGGCGGCCTTCCAGCCACCCACGCGCTGAATGCCGGGCACGAAAAAGCCGCGAACGAAGTCTTCGTCTGTGCCCTGGAAGTTCGTGGCGGTGGCTGTGAGGCGGAGTTTCGCGTCCACGGCGGCGGCAAAGGTGGTCCATACCGCGGCGGCGTTGAGACCACGCAGTTCCACGTTGCCGTTATGTTTCGTGCGGAGCCATGCCGCGGCCGTGAGGATATCCTGCACGCGGTTCTGCGCGTCGGTGCGGTGGAAGGTGGTGAAGTACTTGGCTGACGTATCGCGTCCGCCGCGCCACGCGTTGAGGTAGAGTACCGGACGGCCTTGCACCTTGGCCTCGGACATCGCTTTGTCCGCACCGTCGGGGTGAACCACGATCATGGGCGCGCCGCTGCCTTGCTGATAGATGCCGGTGACACGGTCGCCGTGTCCGTTGCGCGTAAGGGCAACGTCGGATGCCTTGATGTCCGCCGTGACCTGCGCCGGGATCTCGACTGACAATGCAACGCGCAGGATCTCGCGGTCGGGCACGTTGACAGCGGTGATGCTCTTCCACTTACCGAACACGCCCGCGTAATCGAGCGCACCTTCGGGCATCGTGCGGCCGGCCCACACAAGCATATCGGCGTCTGATTCCTTCGCGTAGGGCTGCTCGGCCACGGAATCTGACTTGCCGAGGAAGTGTTTCGCGAAGAACGCATACATCGCCTCGCGGCTGCCCTGGTGGTAGTTGTGCGGTGAGTTGAACTGAACGGATTCCACCTGGGGCGCTGCGTCGTATAAAGAATAAACAGACCGTATTGTTGGAAATTCGTTTTGCGGCGTGTTCTTGGTCCAGTCGCCTGTGGCGGCCAACATCAACATCGGACGCGGCGCCATCATTGCGCCGAACTCCACGTTGAAAACGTCGTGGCGCAGGCCTGGTGCGTTCTCGCAAGGTGATCCGCCCTGCATGATGCCGGATATCATGTTCACCGGCACGTCGACGCGAATGCGCGGATCAACCGCGGCGAGCAGAAACGTCTGCGTGCCTCCACCGGAAGCGCCGGTTGCGCCGAGGCGCCTGGAATCGACGTCGGGAAGCGATTCGATGAAGTCGACGGCGCGGAGAGAATTCCAAAGTTGCAGCGGCAGCGGCGAGAAGTTGTAGAGATCCTCGGTTTCGCTGCCGAAGGCATGCGGGGTCTGTTTTGTGTCGTTGTAGCCAACCATGTCGTATGCAAAGACGACGTAGCCTTGCCGTGCGAGGTTGATGCAGCGCGCGGGAATGGATCCGACTTCGGAATCCTCCAGACGACCGTTCTTCCAGTGTCCATGCGGCGACACGATGCCTGGAAAGCGCCCCGATTTGCCGAGCGGACGGTAAAGATTGCCGCCGAGATAGTAGCCAGGCATGGTTTCTACGGCGACCTTCTCGATGCTGTATCCATCACGCGTGAGCTTGCCGGAAATTAGCGCGCGCGGGGTGGAACGCGCGGGCATGGGAAGCAATCCCGCAGTGGCGAGGATCTGTTTCCGAAGCTGGTCGCGGCGCTGCTCCCATTCGGCCTTGGAGGCGAAGCGAGGCATCGGATATTCGAACTTCGTGCCTTTGGCGACGTCGAGCCGGGCGTCCTTCGATGGAACCTGCGCGCCGGCAGTCGCGGCGCAAAGCAAAAACAACAAGCCGGGAATCATTCACTCTCCTCCGCCGCAAGATGACGGCCACACGTCAGCATTGATTATCCCTTCGAACGGTCGTATGCAGAGAAACTGGACCCCTGCATCGCAAGGCGTGCCAGTAGCGGTGCAGGTTTCCACGAATGACCAAATTGTTTTTCGAATTCGCGGATTCTGGCGAAGACTTTAGGAAGCCCGACAAGATCGGCGTACTTCATGGGACCGCCGCGCCAGGCGGGGAAACCGTAACCGTTGAGATATACGACATCGATGTCGACAGCGCGGAGAGCGAAGCCCTCTTCCAAAAGCCGCGCACCCTCGTTCACCAGCGCGTAGACGCAGCGTTCCACTATCTCATCCGGCGATGCGGTTCGTTGCGCGATGCCCGCTTGCGCGGCGTAGTCCCTGGCCATCGCGACAACGTCGGAGTTGGGCGAGGCTCTACGGTTTTCGTCGTAAACAAAAAAACCCTTTCCTGTTTTTTGCCCGTAGTGGCCCTGCTCGCAGAGCATGCTGTCGAGTTCGGCGTAACGGACGCCGGGCTTTTCCAACTGCTTGTACTCTTTGCGAATGCGCCAGCCGACGTCGAGACCAGCGAGATCCTGCACTGCCAGCGGCCCCATCGCCATGCCCCAGCGGTAAAGCGCGCCGTCCACTTGCTCCGGCGTGCAGCCTTCTTCCACCAGGAAAATCGACTCGCGGCAGTAAGGCGCGAACATGCGGTTGCCGACGAAGCCGCGGCAGTTGCCTACCAGCACGCCTACCTTGCGAAGCTTGCGAGCCAGATCCATTGAGGTGGCGATGACGGTGTTGGATGTCGCCATGCCACGCACGATTTCGAGCAGTCGCATGACGTTGGCGGGGCTGAAGAAATGATGGCCGATCACCCATTCGGGACGCTTGGTGGCCGAGGCTATCGCATCGATGTTGAGCGTCGAGGTGTTGGACGCGAGGATGCACCCCGGTTTGGCTACGCGGTCGATTTCGGCGAAGATCTCTTTCTTGAGCGCCATGTTCTCAAACACCGCTTCGACGATGATGTCCACCTGATCGAAGCCGTCCCAGGTGATTTGCGGATGAATAAGCGCGATGCGTCCGCGCGCGTAAGCCTCGCTGAACCGCCCGCGTTTGACAGAGTTCATGTAGTTCTTTGTGATGGTGGCCATGCCGCGGTCGAGCGCTTCCTGCGTAGTTTCCTTCAGCAGGACAGGGATTCCCGCGTTGGCGTAATTCATGGCGATGCCCCCGCCCATGGTGCCTGCGCCGATGATGGCCGCGCGTTGAATCGGAATGATGGGAACATCCCTTCCGATGCCGGGAATCTTGGCGACGGTGCGCTCACCGAAGAAGGCGTGGATGAGCGCCTTCGATTGATCGTTGGACAGGCAGGCGGCGAAGATTTCTGCTTCCTTCTTGCAGCCCTCAGCGAAGGGGAGCCTGGTTGCGGCCTCGATCGCTTCAATGGCGGCGTGCGGTGCGGCTTGTCCACGGAGGCGCTTGTTGGCGGCATCGTGCGCGGCTGTGATGGCGCCTGCATTGCCTGCGGCGTCCCCCAGTTTTTCGTTGCGCTCGCTGGTGCGGGGGGGCGGGGTTGCGGCCACACGCTGCGCGAATGCGATTGCCCCGGTGAGCAAATCTCCTTCCACGATCTCATCGACGATGCCCGCTCCGAGCGCGTCGCTCACCAGGACCGGATCGCCGAACGCGCACATCTCCAGGGCCTTGGCGATTCCCGCGAGCCGCGGCAGACGCTGCGTCCCTTCGCCACCGGGGATGATCCCCAGCTTCACTTCTGGCTGGCCAACGCTGGCGCCGGCAACGGCAACGCGATAGTGACACGCCATCGCAGTTTCCAACCCGCCACCGAAAGCCGTCCCATGAATGGCCGCAATGACCGGCTTGGGGCAATTCTCAAGGTCGTGGATGGCGGTGAGAATCGCTCCGAGACTGCCCGTTTCACCGGCGTGGATCTTTTCAAACTCGCGGATATCAGCACCCGCGATGAACGTGCGCCCGCCGCCAATGAGGACAATGGCTTTCACCGACGGGTCAGCGGCGGCAGTTCGCAGGTGCGCCGAGATTCCTTCAGGGACGCCGGGGCTGAGCGCATTCACAGGCGGATTCTCGACGCTGAGGACTGCCACGGAGCCAGTGATCTTGTAGGTAACCAGTGAAGACATGCGCCTAAGATGATAGCCGAATTGCGCGCGGTAGCGGCCTGTCGAGCGTACCTGTGCAGTCAGTGCGATGATGGCGGTATGTCGGGGCTATTCACTGCTTTTCTCATTGCGCTCGTTGCGGCGGCGCAGACAGGCGAGCCATCAGGTCCCAGCTTCGAGGTAGTTTCCATTCGCCAGGTTCCGCCGAATGCGCCCTCGATCCTTCGGTCGCAAGACTTCACGCCGGTCCTGCCGGGTGGGCAATACGTCGATTCCCGCGTGTCACTGTTCTTCATGATCGCCTACGCCTACGGCGTGACGAATCCTTCGCAGCAACTGGTGGGATTGCCTGGATGGGCAAAGGAACGTAGCTATTCCGTTGCCGCCAAGGCGGGGCCTGATTATTCCGCCGATACTCCAGCCGCGAATGATAAGCAGGTGCGTTTGATGATGCGGAAGATGCTAGCCGATCGCTTTCAACTTCGCCTGCACACAGAGATCCGGCGGGAGCGCATTCTAAACCTGCAAGTCGCCAAGGGTGGGTTCCGGATTCCCGCGGTGGATCCGCCAGTGCCGCCGGCTAAGGAAGGTCTCGTGAGTGCAGCAGTGGGCGACAGCGGAGGCCGCATGATCGGGAAGAAGTCGACCACGGCCGGTATGCCAGGGCTATCGAGCTCTTTCTGCAACGTCCTGTGATTGACCAGACCGGTTTGAACGGTCACTACGACTTCAATGTCCAGTGGAGCGCCCCGGAAGGCACCACTTCGTCCGCCGGCTTGGGCACCGAAGGCCGCGGTCTGCTGATCTCGATGCTGAAAGACAAGTTTGGATTGCAGCTCAGCGGTGCATACGGGCCGGTGCAGTATTGGGTGGTGGACCAGATTGAACCCCCGACGGAAAATTGAAGGAGTTTCCCATGATGTGTCGGGACCTTCCTGAAGTTGGCGTTGTGCTCCTGCCGTCGTCTCATGCGGAGAACAGGCGGGCGTTGGAAGCGATGCTCTCGCGGCGATTGTTTTTCACGCCATGGCCGGACCCGGTGCCGGAGCCCGCAGCGATCCTCTGCAACAACAGCGGGCGGCGGATCATCGGCTTCAGTTTCGTGTGGACCTTTGTTGAAGCCGGCGGGCGCAAACCGGCTTTTCGGATGATGAACGTGGGCTCATCGAGCTCACAACTGGACATGCTTACCGGGAACGACCCGGGCGAACATTTCAACTACATCGCGGCGGGGTCGCGCAGGTTGCTGACGCCAGGCCAGATGCATGGGGACAACTTCGACGTGCTTCCGCCGCCCGCGCGTGGAGGAGGGTTTAGCGGCGCGGGCGGCGGTGCGCGGGACACTGACGAGCGCGCGCTGGAATCGGTCACTTTGGATTTCGTGATACTAGACGACGGGTTGTTCGCCGGGCCGGATGAGTCCGGTCATTTTGAGATGCTCGTGGAGGAGTTGGACCGCATCCACGATGTGAGCGCGGCTGCTGTGGAACTCCTGCAGGAAGGAAAAACCGCCGGTGCGGTGTTCGATCTGCTGCATTCCCACATGGACCGCCAGCCGCCATCGCTCCGGGTCCCGCATGTCACGCGCAGTGTTCTTCCGATGTTCGCGCAATGGTCCGCCGGGCAGTTAGGGCGGCTCTCCCGCGAGGACCTGATCTTGTGGTTCGCCCGCTATGCGCAGCCAGGCAAGTTCCACTTGCGGCGCGTGTAGGTGTCAGCTCTCAATGCCCATCTGCGACAGGCGGTATCGCAAGGCGTTACGCGTCAATCCCAACAAACGCGCGGCCTGGCTCTTGTTCCCGCTCGCGCGGTTCAGCGCCTCTTTGATAATGGACTGTTCGTACTGATCCAGCGACATTCCCTCAGGCAGTACGAACAGTGCCGGCGAGCCTGCGGCGCTGCGTGACACCGGTTCCATGTCGAGCCGGATCTCCGGTGCATCGAGAACTTGCTTTGGACAGAGCACGATGCTGCGCTCAATCACGTTCTCCAACTCGCGTACATTGCCGGGCCAGTGATACTCCATCAGCCTGTTGATGGCCTCGTCGCTGATGGTCTCCACCGGCGTCCCCAGATCGGGCGACAGCTTGTCCACAAAATGACGAGCCAGAAACGGGATGTCTTCCTTGCGATCGCGCAGCGGCGGAATGTTTATCGGCACGACGTTCAGCCGGTAGTAAAGGTCCTCGCGAAACGTCCCCTGTTCTAACGCCGCGCGCAGGTCGACATTGGTCGCGGCCACCACACGCACGTCGATGCGCAACGTTTTGTTGCTGCCCAGCCGCTCAAACTCCCGCTCCTGCAGAACCCGCAGCAGCTTCACCTGAATGTTGGCTGGCACGTCTCCGATCTCATCCAGGAAAACGGTACCGGTATCGGCCTGTTCAAACTTGCCCGGCTTGGTTGTATTGGCGCCGGTGAATGCGCCTTTCTCATAACCGAACAGTTCGCTCTCCATCAGGTTCTCGGGGATCGCGGTGCAGTTGATCTTGACGAACGGACGGTCTTTGCGCGGCGAATGAAAGTGAATCGCGCGCGCGATCAGGTCCTTGCCGACACCGCTTTCTCCCGCCAGCAGCACTGTGGCGCGCGACGGAGCAACGCGCATGATGGTGGCGAAAATCTCCTGCATTAGCCCAGAACGCCCGACGATGTTGTCGAACTGATAGCGGTGGCCGAGCTCCTCCTTGAGCTTGCGGTTCTCATCCCGAAGAGAGGATACTTCGATCGCTTTCTCCACAACGCGCGTCAGATGGTCCAGCGAGAACGGCTTCAGGATAAAGTCCGCTGCGCCGTTCTTCATGGCTTCCACTGCGGTTTCCACGGTTCCGAAGGCCGTCATCAGCACGAACGGCAGGTTCGCATTCTGCCGGTGCGCGATGGCCAGCAATTCCAGGCCGCTCATGGCCGGCAGCTTCAAATCGCTTAATACCAGATCAGCGCGGTCCAACAGTGCGATGGCCTCTTCGGCGCGCGCGGCCTGATCCACCTCATAGCCCGACGAGGCAAGCTGCAACTGAACAACGCGGCGGAGCTTGTCCTCATCTTCTACAACAAGAATTCGTTTCTTCATGCAGTCTCGTTGACCCTGGTGGGCAAAAGAACTCGGAATACGCTGCCCACGCCGGCCTCGCTTTCCACGGCGATCTTGCCGTGATGTTCATCCACAATCTTCGCGCAGATGGCGAGGCCAAGCCCCACGCCTTGCTTCTTGGTGGTGAAGAACGGATTGAAGATGTTCTCGCGCTGGGCGGCTTCGATCCCGCTGCCGCGGTCGATCACGGCAAATTCCGCGTAGCCATCAATACCTCGCGTCTTGATAGTGACCACCGAATCCGGCGGACTCGCCTGCGCGGCGTTCAATAAGAGGTTGTAGGCTACGCGCTGGATCAACTCCGCGTCGAAGGGAAACGGCGTTATGTCCGGCGAGTAGTTCTTGTAGATCTTCACGGGAAGCCGCGGCGTATGCCGCTCCAACTCCGCAACCGCGTGGTCCAGCGCTTCGGTCAGCTCATTCGGCTCGGGCGTGATCTTCAGAGGACGAGCGAAATCGAGAAAGCGCGTGATGAGCGAATTGACGCGGTCCACCTCGCTGGTGATGAACCCGGCGAGCTCCGCTGGGATGCCGTCCGGCACACTCCGCGCCAGCATCTCCGCGCTCGCCTTCACCGTTCCCAGGGGATTGCGCAGCTCGTGCGCCAGCCCCGCGCTCATCTGACCGAGCGCCGCCAGCCGCTCGCTCCGCCGCATGGCCGCCTCGGCTTCCTGGAGGTTCCGGTTCGCCACGGTGAGTTGCGCCGCCACGGTCTGATGCCGTTGCGAGGCGAGGCGTTGTGACTCGTTGACCTGGTTGATCAGGAACGCCACCACCGGGAGGAAGATGACCCGCATCCCCAACTCGCGAGCGCCTTCCGAGGTGATCTCGTACACCAGCGGATCGAGATAATACGGATGCAGGAATATGAGGTACGAGCCGCATGCCAGCGTGGTGACAATCATGGTGCCCAGCAGCCCCAACGCTGTGGCCGCGGACACCACCGGCAACAGCATCACCAGGTAGTAGCTGCTGCGGATGCCGCCTGTCCACCCGATGAGCAGAAAACCAGTCAGGATCTTTGCCGCGATAGCAACGTAGTTGCCATTGCGAGTGGCGAAGAAGGCTACCCGTGGTTCGGCGATTTGAAAGACCGCCAGCACGGTGAGCAGGCCCATTTCATAGACGCCGCGCTCCAGGCTCGCCCAAGCCACGCCGCCGATCAGCAGCAGCCAGACGAGGTCCTGCAACCGGAACCAAGGGGTCCACGGAGAGGGTTGTGTTGCTGGGTTGTTGTCCATCTGCAACGTCTGCGAAGTCGGGGTCTGCGGCATCGTCCTCCTGATTGTGCCAAAATAAAGAATTACTTGACTAACGCAGTTCGCAATTCTCACTCCGCATGAGCTTTCCTAACCCCACCGAACCCGTCCTGGACGAACAGCCGCCAGAGACGTCAACTTTTGGCGACATCCTCTCGCAGTTTGAGGAGGAGCACAAGGCAGATCGCAATGAAGCGCTGCAAGGCACGGTTGTGTCCCTCTCCCCCGACGGCGTTGTCATCGACATCGGCCGCAAGATGGAGGGAATGCTCGAAGCCACTCAGTTCATGGCCCCCTCGGGCAACTTCAGCATCAAGCCTGGCGACATCCTTCCTGTTGTAGTGACGGGACGCAACGAAGAGGGTTACTACGTACTGTCGACGCTCAAGGTGAGGCGGCCCACCGACTGGACCGAGTTTGAGAAATCGTTCGCCGAAAAGGCCGTCATCGCCGGCCGTGTCACCGAAGTGGTGAAGGGCGGCCTGCGCGTGGACGTCGGCGTGCGCGCCTTCATGCCCGCATCCCGCAGCGGCGCCAAGGACCCCGCCGAGATGGAACGTCTTGTCGGCCAGGAGATCCGCTGCCGCATCACCAAGCTGGACAAAGAAAACGACGACGTGGTGGTCGACCGCCGCGTGGTGCTCGAAGAAGAAGCGGCTCTGACTAAAGCCCGCGCCTTTGAGAACCTCTCCGAAGGCGCCGTGGTGCACGGTACGGTTCGCACGGTTACCGAGTTTGGAGCATTCGTCGATCTGGGCGGCGTCGATGGCCTTCTCCATATTGCCGATATGAGCTGGAACCGCGTCGGCAAGGCTTCCGATGTGGTGAGCGTCGGCGATTCCGTCGAGGTGAAGATCCTCAAGATCGACCCCAACACCAGGAAGATCTCCCTCGGCATGAAGCAACTCACGCCGGACCCGTGGTCCTTGGCGTTGGAGCAGCTCAAAGTCGGTGAGAAGGTGAAGGGGAAGGTCGCGCGGTTGACTGACTTTGGCGCGTTTATTGAGTTGTTCCCCGGCGTCGATGGTCTCATTCACGTTTCCTCACTGAGCTGGGGCAAGAAGATTCGCAAACCCTCCGACATTCTCAAGGTTGGCGAAATGGTGGAAGCCTTGGTGCTCGACATCAAACCCGCCGAAAAGCGCATCGCGCTCGGCATGAAGGAAGCCCTCGGCGATCCCTGGGAAGGGATTGAACGGCGCTTCCCCGCAGGCGCCATCCTCAACGAAGTCACCATCACCAACCTCGCCAAGTTCGGCGCATTCGTCGATCTCGGCGATGGCGTCGAAGGCATGATTCACATTGCCGACATCACCTCCGAAAAACGTCTCGAGCACCCCAAGGAAATGCTTGCCGCCAACCAGAAGGTCCGCGTCAAGGTGCTGGAAGTCGACAAGGGCAAGCGGCGCATTCGTCTCGGCATGAAGCAACTTGAACCCACCGCCGTGGACAAGTTCATCGCCGAGCACACCGTCGGCGAGATGCTCAGCGGCCGCGTCATCTACACCGAAGGCAATCTCGTGAAGGTGGAAGTCGGGGATGGTATCGTCGGCGTTTGCCGTCTTCCCAAGGAAGAGGCTCAGGCTCCAGTTGCGGCGCCGACTGACCGGCCCAAAGCCGACCTCTCTTCACTCACTGCGATGCTTTCCAGCAAATGGAAGACTGGCCCCGGCGAGGAGACAGTCAAGACGGAACGTATCCGCCGCGGTGAAGTCCGCCAGTTCCGCATTTCTTTGCTCGACGCCAATTCGCAGAGCGTCGAACTTACGCTGGAGTAAGGCCCGCGCGCGATTAGATGCGCGACCCATAGGCTGCGTCGCAAGATTTATTATTAAACTTTCTTCACAATCCTCATCTTTCCAGACCGTCCTCATATAGACTTGCTGGAAAGGTTTCATATTGGTGTCACTGCTCCTGCATGCAGTCTTACTGTCTACATCGCAAGCCGCCGGGATTCCGGCGGACCAACTGCTTTCCATTCGACTTTTGGACCCAATCTGCTCCGATCGCAACTCGCCTGCTGACCCTGTGCGAGCCGTGGTGACAAAGCCAGTCTCGCTGGACGGCAACGTCGTTGTTCCCAACCGCGCCTTGCTCACTGGTTGGGTGCGGCGTGCGATCTCTGTCGGCATGGGACTGCGCCGCGAGCGGGCGCTGCTCGACGTCGAGTTCGACTCGCTCGAGCTTCCCGGCGGGGAGCGCTTTGCGTTGAAGGCGCGCGTGCATGATCTGGACAACGCCCGCGAAAGCGTCAACAAGGACGGCGTAATTCTCGGCACGCGCGTCACCGCCACGATGCAGGGCACAGCCACCAGCCGGCTCTGGCACCTGCCCACCCTCAATCCGTATCCGCACCCGGTCCTGTGGATTCACAAGGCACTGTTCCCTTACTTCCCCGACCCCGAGATCCGGCTGCCGCGCGGCACCGACTTGCGAGTGCGGCTTACCATGCCTCCGTCTTTGCCTTCCGGCGGAGACAGACCGGACGAGATGCAACGCAAGCCGCTGCCCGAACATTACACCCATCTTCCACCGCGTGTGCAGACGCGCGATGGAAAGCAGGCAGATGTGATGAACATGGTCATCATTGGCGACCGCGAGGAAGTGCGCCGCGCATTTGACGCGGCGGGTTGGAGCGAAACACGTGCCTACACCACCAAGTCCGTCTTGCGGGGCATGCGCGACGTTCTCAAGATCGGCTCCGATCCCAATGCTCCGATGTCGCGCATGTACTGGAACGGCCACTCGCCGGAGCTGAAATTCCAGAAGTCGTTGAACACCTACGCCAAGCGGCATCACGTCCGCGTCTGGAGTGCCGACGAAACGCACGAAGGGAAGACCGTCTGGTTTGCTGCCGCCACTCATGACACCGGTGTGAAGTTCGCCTGGAAAAGAATGTGGTTCACGCATGGCACCTCACCTGAAGTGGACCTCGAGCGGCAAAAGATCGTCGACGATCTCGTATTTCCCGGTTGTGTGGCTGGCGGCGAACTGTGGGATCGCGAGTTCCTGCCGATGCGCTTAAAGAACAGCGACGGCGGCGCCATTGTAACGGATGGCGCGATGGCCGTGCTCGAACTCAAGCCGTGCGAGCACTCCCGCATCGGTTCCGAGCGCGAGATGCAGGAACTGGCCAAGCCGGACAAGACCTTCGTGAAACGATATCTGCAGCGGCAGTTGTTGGTGGTGCGGCACGATTTCCTGCGCTCAAACGTCGTCTACGGTATATGGGATCTCACGCGTTACCTCGTGCGCTCCTATTCCAATCACCGCCTGTACGCACGCACCTACAAGAAGGCGCCCTACAATGTCACCAAGGCACGTGTCGCCGCTACCATCCGTTAATGCCCCGCTTGCGGATGCGCTTCCGGTAAGAAGTAGAACACGATCCCAAGGATCACGTAGACCGCCAGCAATTGCAGCCCTTCCAGCCAGTTCGATTCCCCATCCCCCGAAATCTGACTCGTAATCGCAATCGACAACGCCACCGCCGTCACCTCGGCCGGCGTGAACACCAGATCCATCGGCTTGGGCCCAAGAAAGTAACTCGCAATCACAAGCACCGGCGCCACGAACAACGCAATCTGCATGCTGCTTCCCATCGCAATCCCCATCGCCAGATCCATGCGGTTCTTCATCGCCACCACGATTGCCGTACTGTGTTCGGCCGCGTTGCCCACTATGGCAACCACAATCACGCCGACAAATACGCTGGTCATGCCGAGTGCTTTGGCGGCATGCTCCACTGACCCAACCAGTACCTCGCTAACCCAAGCGATTAGTGCGGTGGAAACGGCGAGAGTCACCAATGCCCTCGTGGCCGGCCAGGGCGCGTGTCCCTCTTCCTCCTCCACCTCCACGGGGCTTTCAAACATCTGCTTGTGCGTGCGCAGCGAGAAAACCAGGCTCGCTGCGTAGATGGCAATCAGCACGACGGCGATCTCCAGGCTCAGATCCGCTTCGCGGCTGATCGCAGCCGCTCCGCCCAGATAATGGAACGCCGCCGGAAGGATAAGCGCAATAGCAGCCAGCAGCATCATGCTTGCCTGCGCACGCGCCCCGGCCGCATTGAAGCGCAGAATTTTGTGCTTCAACCCTCCCGCGAGACAGGCCGCGCCGAGCACCAGCAGTACGTTGCCGATGATAGATCCCGTCAACGATGCCTTCACCACTTCATGCATTCCGTTCTTGAGAGCGATGAGTGCGATGATCAACTCAGCCGCATTGCCGAACGTCGCGTTCAACAATCCACCCACTGCTTCGCTGGTGCGCGCTGCCAGATGCTCGGTGGCGTGCCCCAGCCATCCCGCAAGAGGAACAATCGCCAGGCACGCCGTGATGAAGATGGCCGTGTGCGAATCAGGCTTGGTGAAGTGCAGCCACAAAGTGACAGGCACGCACACCAACAGCCAGTCGAGGGAGGGTTTCAGTTTCATGCGTTATGAAGTCTTCTTCGGGGCGCGGCGCTTGCGCACAGGCGTCACGGGTTCCGATTTCACCGCCCACCGCCCGAGCGCGTAGCTCCGGTCGTACCCCGCGGATGCGTTGCGAATCCGTACCACGACACTGCCGCCGGCGGTGCATTCATAGATCTCTTCAATCTCCTGCTCCGGGGCTGCCTCGCTGGGTATCACCGGAAACGCCGCCATGTCAGCGGTGGTCTGCAACTCCGGATCGAAGGGGAATTGGATTTCATCCCACACCGTGATGTCGCCGGACGGCTGTCCATCCTCGCCCAATTGGCTGCATTCCAGATACCGGAAGTGGCCGATGTTGTGAACCGGCCGGTAGCAGCGCAAAATCCGCAGCGGGGCATCGCCGGCCGCGGGCAGCGCCGTGGCTTTCGGAAACAGTGGATCGAAGGTGATTCTGGTGCCGCATTCGGCCTCGCGCCAAACGCCGAAGTAGCGCGTGAAACGGTCGCGCAGTTGGTAGCCAGTGGAAGCGTCCGCCTGGATCGCCAGCCCGATTGCCGTGGCCGAACGCGTATACGCGCTGCGCTTCACCCGCCGTCCGAAGTCCTCGCGCAGCACGCGTGCCACCAGCGGCAATTCGCTGCCGCCCCCGGTGATGTACAACACGTCGATCTCGGGATTGTGGGTTCTCTCCAGCAGAGCGTGCACCGCATGCATGCTCTCCTCTACAAGCTGCCGCACTCGCTCATAGTAGTCCGCCGCCGCAATGGAGGTTTCCTCCCAGTGTTCGCGTACCACTCCAAGGTCAATCGTGATTCTCCGCGTGTTCGGATGAACGGCTTCCTTCTTCAGCCGCGTTTCTTCCAGCAACCGGAACGTCTCGCTTTGGGTGAGCGCATCCCACTGGAGCCCCGCGCCTTCCAGCGCCATCGAAGCCAGCTCGTGATCAAAGTCGTCCCCGCCCAGTGTGGATATCCCTTCGGAGGCGAGTACGGTGTGCGTGCGCTCGTCGTGTTCCACCAGCGAGACATCGAAGGTCCCGCCACCCAGGTCGTACACCAGCAGCTTCTGCGAATCCGGTGTTGCCGTCTTGTTTCGATGCGCGAACTCGACGCTTGCAGCGGTGGGTTCGTTCAGAATTCCGAGTACCGAGAAACCGGCAAGGCGGAACGCCTCGGCTGTGAGAAACCGCTGGTTCGAGTTGGCGTTCGCGGGCACGCCCAACATCACCTCGATCCGCTCGTCGTCCTTGATGCTCAACGACGAGTGCTCTCGCAGTTGCTGGTGGAACGTAGTGGTCAACCCCTTGAGTAATCCCATCAGCGGAACTGTGGCCTCGCCCGCGGTCACCAGAGTGTTCGGCCCAGCCCCTTCCAGCACGCGCTTTAACGACCGCAGCACTGTCCATGCCGGATCCGCTTGCAGCGCATGAGCCTCCCAGCCGTAACGGCGCTCGCCTTCCCGTACGCCAATCACTGGAGGAAACCACTCCTCCACACCGCCCTCCGGTGTCGTAAACGCGACCACCGGATAATTGCCGCGATCGACTGCAGCGACTACAATCCGCGTTGTGCCAAAATCGACTCCTAACGTCATGCTCTAGTCTTCAGGATATCAGCCATGCCAGAATTGTTTGCGATGTTAAAGGTTGCGCTCACTGGTGGGTTGGCCTCGGGAAAGAGCTTCGTCGGCAAGACGCTCGAGTCTCTGGGCTGCTTTCTCATTCAGGCTGACAAGTTGGGACATGAGGTGCTGCTTCCCGGCGCCGAGGCCTACCAGGCTGTCATCGACGCCTTCGGTGGCGCTATCCTGGATAAAGAAGGATTCATTCAACGAAAACTGCTCGCTGCAGAAGTTTTTCAGAATCCTGAGCGGCTGACGTTGTTGAACCGGTTGGTGCATCCGCTGGTTCGGGAACGGGCTGAGCAAATGCTGAACGCGTTCTCAGAACGCGAACCCGGGGGGATCGCCATCGTGGAAGCAGCGATTCATATTGAGACCGGCGGCTACCGCCACTATGACAAACTGCTGTTGGCGTGGTGTCCCTTGGAAGAGCAGGTTTCCCGCGCCATGCATCGCGATCAGTCCACGCGAGAAGAAGTGATGGCCCGCCTGTCCCACCAGATGTCTCTCGAAGAGAAGCGGCTCTACGCCGACTACGTGGTGGACACATCCGGTACCAAGGATGAGACTGTACGTCAAACCAAAAGAATCTACGAGGAGCTACGGAGGATCGCCGTATGAAATTCCGAACTGTGTTGCTGACGCTGTTACTTGCCGGTGGATTCGTTTGGGTAACCACAACGCGCAAGTGGGACCCTCCGAGTTTTCTGCGTCCGGCGGGCCATTCCGGCCAGATCTGGTCTGAGCCGCAAGTGGCCCGGGGAGCAGGCCTGAGTTCCGACGAGGTCAACAATATCGACATCTACAAGGTCGCGCACTCGGCCACGGTGAACATATCCAGCACCGTCTACCGCCGCGGGTGGTTCGGACAGATAGTGCCCGAGCCCGGCACCGGATCCGGCTTCCTCATCGACACTAACGGCCGCATTCTCACCAATGCGCACGTGGTGAGCGGGCGGGCGCCGGAGGTTTATGTGACCCTCCCCGACAAGTCGCGCTATTCCGCTAAAATCCTCGCCCGCGACCCTAGCAGCGATCTCGCGCTGGTTCAGATTCAGCCCAAGAACAAGGTGCCCTATTTGCGCCTCGGCGATTCCGACAATCTCCAGGTAGGCCAGAAGGTGCTGGCCATTGGCAATCCGTTCGGCTTGGAAGGCACGCTCACCACCGGTGTCATTAGTTCGCTCGGCCGTACTTTGCGCGAGGAAGGCGACCGTACCTTGGAAGGTATGGTGCAGACCGACGCGGCTATCAATCCGGGCAATAGCGGCGGGCCGCTGCTCGATTCCCAAGGCAACGTGATCGGTATCAACACCGCGATTCTCGGGCCTGGCGGCAACATCGGTATCGGTTTCGCGCTGCCCATCAACCGCGCCAAGACGATGCTGGAAGATTATCAGGCCGGCCGCAAGTTCGGGCGACCCTGGCTGGGTGTTACCGTGGTTCCCGTCTTTGGCGATCTCGCCGAGTTGCTGGAGCTTCCCAAGGAAGGCGGTCTGCTGATTCAGGACGTGCAGCCGGGCAGCAGTGCCGATGGCGCCGGACTGCGCGGCGCGCGCCGTTACGTCATCGTCGGCAACGCGGAGGTAGGAATCGGCGGCGACTTGATCATGGCCCTCGATGGCAAGTCGGTGGAGCGGGGCGACGCCCTCACTGGCGCGCTCTCCCGCAAGCGTGTCGGCGATCCGCTCGAGGTCACCATATTCCGCGGCGGACGTCAGACTAAGCTCAAAGTCACCCTCGGCGAACGGCCCGACGAGCGCCTCTAGTGAACTTTCTCATGGTGGGGCGGCCAATCCTGGCCGCGGCCCGGCTTTCCAGCCGGGCCTACTAATCGGATGCTCGATACCGTAATCGCCATCGACCTCGGCACGAGTTCCTGCAAAGGCGCCGCCTACACTCCGGAGGGCCGTCGCATCGCCACCGAGTCCCGTTCCTACCCGGTGTCCACGCCGAGCCTCGGCTTTGCGGAGCAAGATCCGGCGCAATATCTGCGCGCCGCTCTCGATGTGGTGGCGGAAGTTGGCCGTCAAGCCAACCACCGGCCTGTCGCCATCGCATTCAGCACCCAGACTCCAACCCTCGTCCTGCTGGACGAAGCGCTACGGCCCTTGGGGCCCGCCATCATCTGGCAGGACAGCCGCGCCGTGGACGAAGCTGTGGATCTCTCAATGATCGACGCCGCAACGCGCCGTTGCTGGTTCGGTTTGGACCTGCCCATTGGCGCCGCCACCACTCCCGCGAAGCTGCTCTGGTTGCGCAACCACCGCCCGGAAATATGGGAACGCACTCGATGGGTGGTGCAGCCGAAGGACTACGTTGCCGCCGCCATCACCGGCACGCTCGCTACCGATGCGTGGTGCGCCAAGGGCATCGCGCACCTCGAAACAGGTGTCATGCACGACGAGTGGCGCGAGTTCCTCGGCAAGACGCACTCCATCTGTCCGCCCGTCGTTTCCACACGCGCCGTCACTGGCCATTCGCAAGGAATGCCCGTAGTGAATGGCTGGTCCGATGCCGTGTGCGCCATCCTCGCTACCGGCGCAATGTCCGGTGAGCGCCACGGCTTCGTCATGACGGGCACCTCCGAAATCATCGGATTGAGCCGTCGCGCTCCGCAAGCCGCGGCAGGTCTGTTCCACGTGCCGCCACATATTCTCGAGTCCGACACGCTATCGCTCCACTACGGGCCGACGCAGGCAGGAGGCAGTTGTCTCGATTGGATCGCCGGTGTTCTCGGACGCACCGCAACTGAGGCGCTGGCCCTGGTCGCGCAACGAGATGGTTTGAGCGAGATCCTCTGCCGGCCATACTGGCAAGGCGAACGCGCTCCGTACTGGGATCACACGCTGCGCGCGAGTTTCGAAGGACTGCGCGGTTCGCACACCGCCGCAGACCTCGTGCATGCGGTGTTACAAGGCGTCGCGCTTCAGGAGAGACTGGTGCTGGATACCGCCGAACAGGACGAGCCTGCCCACACAGTAGTGCTGGCCGGTGGCGCCGCTCGCGACGCGCGCTGGAATCAACTTCGTGCGGACGTGTTGCAGCGCAACCTTGTGGTGATGGAGGACGGCGAAGCCAGCCTTCGCGGCGCGGCAATGCTGGCATGGCAAGCCCTCGGCGAGAACCCGAAAGATTGGACCCGCGGACGACTTCTCCACCCGCGCGCGCAATATCGCGATCAGGCCGCAGCCCTGTTCAGGCGCTTTGCTGCTGCTCGCGCGACTTGAGCCATCGCCAAACCGTGACGCTGCCGAACTCCGACTCTGCTCCACTGCCGAGCAGCCAGCTCGCCGCATACCCGATGATCCACAACACAACATGCGCCACCGCGCCAATGGTCAAATCGTCCCAGGGATAGTTGAACGCGCCGAGATCGAGGAACTTGTCCTTGCCGCCGGTGGCCGTAGCCCACAGCGTGAATGCAATGCATGCCGCGATCCCTACATACACCCCGCGGGCATTGGCGCGGCGGCTGAAGAACGCCAAAAGAAACAAACCCGCGAGCCCGCCGGACAACACCGCCGATACGGTGAACCACATCGACAACGCGCTGCCGTTGGCGTGCGCGAGGATCTCCGCCATCGTCACGCCAAGAACGCCGAATACTGCCACCAGGATCTTGCCCATCCGCAGCCGCTGTTGATCATCGCATTGAGGCCGGACGTGGCGGTAGATGTCCTCCACCCCCACCAACGCGATGCAGTTCAGATCGCTCGCCAGCGTGGACATCGCCGCTGCCAACAGCGAAGCCATGAACAGCCCTGCCATCCCCATCGGAATGTGCGTGCTCAGGAAGTGCGGAAAGATCTGATCGGCTTTGGTGATGTACGCGGGCAGCCCCTCGCCCGTGAGCCGGTAGAAGGCCCACGTGCTTGTGCCCACCAGCATGAACAGCGCCCACACCGGCAGCGTCAACAGTGCGCCCATCGCCACGCCTTTCAGCGCCTTCTTGTCCGACTTGGCCACGAGATATCGCTGCACCAGCGTCTGATCGGCGCAGTAGCGCTGCAGATACCAGAAGAAGCCGTACAGCACCAGCACCGGAATCGTCTTCTTCGAGAAATCCCAGTCCATGCTGCCTAGCGAAAACTTGTTGTGCGCGTTGGCGACGCTGAACACCGCGCCAGGCCCTCCCGGCGGAAGGAAAAGCAAGTAACCCAGTGCGATCAGCGTTCCGATCCACTTCACGATGCCCTGAACCACTTCCGTCCAGATCACCGCTTCAATGCCGCCGATCAGCGTGTAGCACACCGTAATGATTCCGATGGCGATGATGATGGCATCGAGGTTCCAGCCGGTCATGCTGTTCGCGGTCAGCGCCACCAGGTAGTACACGAAGCCCATCTTTCCGAAGTGCCCCAGCGAGAATGCGATCGACCCGTACATTCGCACCGGCGTTCCAAAGCGCTTGCCGAAGTATTCGTAGACGCTCATGCCCACGGCTTCGCGATAGAACGGGATGATCACTTTGCCCGCGATCGCCAGTACGATCAGCAGCAGAAACCCCGGCACCAGCAACGACCAGTCGCCCGCGTACGACGAGCCTGGATACGCGATAAAGGTGACGCTGCTCACCATCGTCGCCATGATCGACATGCCCACCGCCCACGACGGGATCGCGCGGCCCGCCACAAAATACGCTTCGGTGGTCGTCTGTTTGCGCGAAAAACGCAGACCGATCCAGGCCATTCCCACCATGTAGAGGAGAACGATCGCGTAGTCGACTGCGTGCATGACGGGCTATTGGTTCTTCAGCCACTCATCGTAAGCGTGCTTGCGAGGGCCCGTATATTGGATCGTGTCAAAGAATTCCGCGTGACCGTTCATGCGCGGGTCGCCTTCCTCCTTCAGCATCGCCTCCATGCGCTCCTGCAGCTTTCGTTTCACCTGCGCGTAGTTCAGATCCTTGGCGAGATTGTTCACGCAATCCGGATCTTTCTTGATGTCATACAACTCCTCCGGCGGACGCTTGCCGAACGACATCTTGTAATACTCATCAAAGCGCGAGATGAGAAACGTCTTCGTTGGGCTGTCGTCCACGTTGCGGTAGCCGGTCTCCGGATTGCCCGCCGGCCAGCGGTCGGGCTCGTAGTTGCGAACGTAGAAATACTCGGGCGTGCGGATGGCGCGTGCCGGATAGCCTTGGTCGTTCGGCCTGCCAAGATCGTGCCGCTCCTTGCCCACCAGCGTCACGTTGCGTGTCGCATCCACAGTGCCGGACTTGTTCGATTTCAAAACATCGAGAAAGCTCTTCCCGGTCATGGTAATCGCAGGCGGAAGCCCGGCGGCTTCCAGGAACGTGGGCGCAATGTCGCGGAAGTTGATGAAGTCATCCACCACGCGGCCACCCTTCATCCCCGCGCCCCATCGTACGGCGAATGGAATATGGAACGCCGCTTCGTACAACTGACCCTTCACGCGCGGGAACGGCATGCCGTGGTCTGACGTCGCCACAATCAGCGTGTTGTCCAACTCGCCGATCTCCTCCAGCTTCTTCAGCGCGTGGCCGAGGTGCTTGTCCATCCACTCCACTTCCATCGCGTAATCGAGCATGTCGCTTTTAATCTGCGGAGCGTTGGGGTAGAACTTCGGCAGGGGAACATCAGCGGGGTTGCGGCCCGAGCGCACGCCGGAACCTTCCTGATAGGCCCGGTGGGGCTCCTGCGAACCCAGCCAGAAACAGAACGGTTTGTCCTGGGGGCGGTCGATCAGAAAGTCCGCGAAATTGGTGGCGTAGTCGATGGCCGACACCCCAGTGAATGGTGGAGTCAGCCTCCGTTTCTGCCACTCCTTCCCCGCCGGGTTGTGGGCATAGCCCGTGGATTTGTAATCGCCCGGACCCCAGCCCTTCCCCGTCATCCCCACGAAGTACCCGGCCTTTTCCAACTCCGCCGGATACAAGGCGAAATCGTTCGGAAAAATGGTGAAGTGGTTGATGGCTTCCTTGAGCTGCCACGTGTTGCGGCCCGTGAGGATCGTCGCGCGGCAGGGGGAGCACTTCGGGTTGGAAGTGAAGGCGTTGGTGAACAGCACGCCCTCGCGCGCGATGCGGTCAAACGATGGCGTCTTGATCCAGGTGTGGCCGTAGACGCCGGCGTGCAACCCCCAGTCATCGGCAATGGCAAAGAGAATGTTCGGGCGCTTTGCGGATTGCGCACGCGCGGTGGTTGCGGCCGCCACTGCCGCGGCGGTGGCTCCAAAGAAATCACGTCTGGTCATGGTCCGTGCTCCATTCTACAGCCAAATCCCCCGGTAATGCGTCACAATAGAGGTATGGCAAAGCAGAACGGCAAGACGCCGAAGAAGGCTGTCAAGAAAGCTCTCAAGAAAGGCATCGAACTGCCCAAGGCGGTGACGCCTCTCGGCAAGTATCTCCTGAAGGCGCGAGCGAAGTACATCGCCTCAGGCGGCAAACTGCTGTCCATCCGCGAAATTCAGCGCGAGGTTGCGGAACTCCGCGGAGGGCGATAGGTGATTCGCACGTTTCTCGACAGCGGAGTGCTCATCGCCGCGTGGAAAGGCTCGATGGAACCCGGCAATATTGCGTTTCAAGTCGTGGGTAGCGCTGGCCGCATTCACCTCACCAGCCCGTTCGTGCGGCACGAAGTTTCACCTAAAGCCCAGTTCAACCGCCGCGCCGACGAGTACCGCTTCTACCAGCGCTACTTCAAGCAAGCCACCTTCTGCGACGATCTGAAGGCCATTCTCAACTTGGCCAGCAAGGAAGCCGCGAAATCCGGAGTCAATTCGATGGACTCCCTCCACGTTGCAGCCGCGCACCTGCTTCGCGCCGACGAATTCATCACAACCGAAAAGCCAGGCAAATCCATCTACCGCACCGCGCTGGTCAAAGTTGTCTACCTCTTCCAATAACCCTCACCGCAGCGTTGCCCGCAGCCACTCCACCATCTTCCCCTTGTAGCTCTGCATCGCCGGATCCTTCTCCCAGGGCCCCACGCCATGCGGACCGCCCTCCACCGTGTATACCTCGCACTTATTCCCAGCCTTCTTCAACGCATCGCACATCAGCGGCGATTGATCGTACGGCACCGCGGCGTCCTTGGTCCCATGGATGAACAGGAACGGAGGTAGCCCCTTGCGCACGTACGTGATGGCCGAAGCCTCCTGCAACTTCTTCCTCCCGGCGTCGTCCAGTTTGTCCACCAGCAGGAACCTCCTCAAATTGTCGCCCACGTCATTCCGTTCCACAGCGCGCTTCAATAAATCGTGCGGCCCATAGAAATCCACCACTGCGGCCACCTGCTCGTCCTTCTTCCCCTTCACCGCGGCCAGCGCCACCAGGTGCGCGCCCGCGGACTCGCCCATCAACGCGATGCGCTTCGGGTCAACCTGGTACTCCTTGGCGTGCGCCTTCACCCATCGCACCGCGGACAGCACATCCTCCAGCGCCGCCGGATACGGAGCATCTTTCGCCAGCCGGTAGTTGATGGTGAACCAGGCGAATCCGGCATCGCTAAGCGGCTTGAACAACGGCGTCACGTAAGTCCGCTTGTGACCGTTCACCCAACCGCCACCATGCACAATTACTACTGCCGGGAACGGGCCCTTCCCTGCCGGCACGTAGGCATCCAGGGTCAGTGAAAAGCCGCCGGGTTTGGCGAACTCGATATCATTCGTCTCGCCGCCAAACGCGGTGGCGGCAAGCAGCAGACTAGCCAAAAGCAGCACGTGGATTCTCCCAAAGTAACGTCTTCGTGGTAGCCGCCGAAAGCTGCGGCACAAACTTCGTATAGATGTGCGAATAGTCTTTGAACGCCCCGCCGTTGGGCTCGCCGGGCTTGTAGTAACCGGCATCCTGTGAGACCAGCGTGCGCCCCAGAAGCTTGTTCTTCTCCATGAACTGCACACACTCCAGATGCCAGCGTAGCGCCTCCGATGACGGTCCCACATGATCGAATTCCACCCAGGCGCCCGCCTCGGCGATCTGCCTATGGAACGAGTGGTCCTTCTCCCCATCGGCGTGTACCCACACGAACTTCGCCGGAGCCAGTTTTTCCGATAAAACAATTTCGAGCTGCTCTGTTGCGGCGATTCCATTGCCGGTGTGCGACGCGAATGTCAGCCCCGTCTCCTTCGACGCCAACGCCGCCGCTCGAACAATCTTCTTGTCCAACTCCGCCAGAGGTCCGCGATTGACGCCGATCTTGATGAACCGCGGCTTCATCCCATCCACACCCTTGCGATGCTCTTCCACCCAGCGCTTGGCCAACTGTGCCGCCGATTCCATCCTCGCATAGGAGGGCAGGAAGACGTGGTTGCGCGCGGCGTACAGGCCGGTGTTGGTCCAGATCTCGATGCCCGTGGCGTCCTGTAGCCGCGCAAGCAGCTTCGCATCACGCCCGATAAAATTCGGAGTGCACTCCTGAAACCGGCGGCACCCCAGCTTCGCCACCTCGTCCAACTTCGGTTTCACAAGCCGGAACACGACATCGGGATCATACCGCCCCGGTCCGATCTTGTCCGCCCCGATGAAATCCACCAGCACATGCTCATGCACCAGAATCGACGGCTCTGGTGCCGCCGCTAGAGCAAGCGGTGCAAAGAGGAACTCCCGGCGCGCAATAGTGACCACCGTTGCATGATACCTGAAACCGCCCGCTACTTTCGGACCGCTTCATGGTCGTAGCTGATCACCCGTGTGATCTTCCATTTCCCATCCAGGTATCGCCAGATGTGAATGAATTTCGCCTCGCCGCCGGGCTCCGCCGCACTTGGCGGATTATAGAACCGGTGCCGGCCTATCTGAACCGCGCCATAGCCTTTCAGCGCGTGAGCTTCCAACGACCCCGCCACGAGTTCCCTCCGAACCTTCCCACAGATGTTCTGTTTCAGTTGCTGCACCACCTTGTCCGCCCCCACTGTGAGACCGCTCTGATCGTGATAGAACTCCAGGTCATCGGCGAAGAACGTTCTGTTCTTCTCCAGATCGCACTTGTTGAAGGAATCAAACAAAGCCGCATCGAGAGCCGCGAGTGTCCGGAAAAGTTCGTCTCCCGTAGGCTGTGCCTGAAGGCATGTCGGCAGGAGCCACACCAGAATTAGGTTGAGCATACCTGCTATACGCAGCTTAGGTCCCGGATGTTCACTTCTCCCCCAGCAGCATATACGTTACCGTGGCGATGGCGCACAGCTCGCCGCGCTCATCGGACACTTCCACCGTTCCCACAATCAGCGTTCTGCCGGTCTTCACCAGCCGCGCGTTACCTCGCACCACGCCCGTGTTCCTGGCCGCCCGCAGATAGTTCACCTTCAATTCCACGGTCGTCGAATTCCGCGTGCTCCCCGTGACATGCTCCAGTGCGTACCACACGGCTTCATCCGCCACTGTCGCGATCAACCCGCCATGCAGCGACCCGTCGGGATTGAAGTAGTACGTTTGCAGCGGGCACTCAATCGTCACTCCGTCCACTCGCTGCTCCACAACCCGCAGTTGCAGGAACTCGGTGAACGTCAAGCGAAAAGCTCCATCACCGGCTTGCCTTTCCCATCCTTCGTCACATGGAACGGCCGTTTCTCCACTTCATATGCGAGATCTGGCGGTATCCCCATGGCATGGAAAATCGTCGCATGCAGATTCTCAATCGGCACCGGATGATCCATCACCTTGCAGGGGCGCTCATCAGCAGTGGTCCCATAGAGAAAACCCTTCTTCATTCCGCCGCCGATCAGCAGCACCGACCCCGCATCCGTGAAATGACGATGCATGCCGTAGTGCTTCATCTCCGTCATTACGTCCGGCTGCTTCACCTGATCCTTCACCTGAAGATTGGCCTTGCCTTCCACCATCATGTCGCGGCCAAACTCGCTCGCCAGCACAATCAACGTACGGTCCAACAATCCGCGCTCCTCCAGATCGAGCACCAGTTGACGGATCGGCCCGTCCACTTCCTGCTTCATGTCCTTGGCCCGCGTGTGACCGTTCTCATGCGTGTCCCAATGCCGGAACGGAATGTACTCCGTGGTGATCTCAATGAACCGCGCCCCAGCCTCGGTCAACCGGCGCGCAAGCAAACATCCCAACCCGAAGCGCCCCGTATTGTACTTTTCGAAACTCGCCCGCGGCTCCAACGTAATATCAAACGCCTTCGCGGCAGGTGAGGTCATGAGCCGGTACGCATTATCCACTGACTTCATCAACGACTGCTGCTGATAGTCACTCCCGTCGCGCAGCACCGGATTCGCCGCCAGCAGCTTCTGATACTGCTGCTGCCGCCGTTCAAACCGCGAGGGTGTGATGTGCGCCGCCGGGCGCACCGTTGCCGCAGCTTCCTTCGGATCCGCCACCAGAAACGGTCCATACTCCGTACCCAGAAACCCCGCCGTATGGAACGCCTTCACCGCATCGCTCTCCGCGCCGATGTCGAGATTCTGTCCGATGTCGATAAACGCCGGCACATCCGGATTGCGCGACCCAAGCGTCTTTGCGATCACGGAGCCGATGTGCGGAGCAGCCACCGACAACGGCGGCGCATAACCCGTGTGCCAGTGGTACTGATGCCGCGAATGGAGAATGAACCCCAGATCGCCCGCCTGGTACGTGCGTACCAAGGTACACCGGTCCATGATGGACGCTATCCCTTCCAGCCCTTTCGACAACTTGATGTTGTCCACCTTCGAATCGATGGACGGAAAAGTACTCAACACGCGCCGCGATTCCAGCCCCGCCTCGAACGGCGTGTACGCCTTGGGATCGAACGTCTCAGTCTGCGCCATGCCGCCGGCCATCCACAGCACGATCAGCGTATCGGCCTTCGTCTTGGGCTTCTCCTGCGGCCACAACGTTCGCGGAGCGCCTGCCGTCAACGCCGACAACACTGCTGACCACGTTGCGCCCACAAACCCGCGCCGCGTCAATCCATCCACAATCCGCCGTTCGTCTTTGTTCATCGCATCCCTCACCATATGTACTGAAACTCCGGCGACTGCAACACCATCCACAAAAAGTCTTCCACGCCATCGACGGTCAACCGCTCGCCCAACACCTCCGCGGCCACAAGTCGCTCCGCTTCCGATGGCTCCCGCTGCAGCGCATGACGATACACCCGCGTCACCAGTGACTGCGGCGTCCATTCACCGGCGGGCCGCACCACCGGCGTCCGCGGGTCACTCCTCACCAGCCGCCGCTTGTCCGGCTCGCGATCGAAGATAAAGAACCGGATCGCCGGCCCGATATCCGACTCCTTGCTCACCTTCGCGACATCGGCGGCCCCCCGCAGCCGGTCAAACGACCCATCCAACTCCACCGTAAATCGTGCCGGCAGTTTCAACCGCTCCAGATCCACATTCTTCAGCAAATCCTGCAGCTTCGTCTCGACGCCATTCTTCAGCAGCACCGCATCCCGCCACATCGGAACCACGCGCGACGGATCGTAGGAATCGATGTTCTCCACCAGAAACCACAGCTTCTTTGCACCTTGCAGCGGCATGTCCACCTTCACCGCATTGCGCCGCACCAACCCGCTATCGAAGAGGTTCTGCGCCGGCGCCGGAGGATTCTCCACAAGCCGCCGCGCGCCCTCCAGCAGCCAGTCAGCCAGTGTCGCCCCATTCACCAGTTCCAGAGCCTGCAACGTTGTCGGCAGCGTCAACCGCTCGGTCGTCACCTGATCCCGTTGCGGCCGCCCCATCGCGCGTGTCAGGGCGGTCGACTTCAACTCCCACTCGCGCACAAACCTCGCCTTGACGGTCGGCTGATTCGGTACCTTCATCCGCCACTCCCCCGTGATCGAGGCCAGCGCATCGACAAACTCCTCCGCCGTCAGCCGCCGTTTGTGCGGACCACGAAACGTGTACCGTTCCTTCGGATCCACCTCCGTGTTCAAGGCCGGAAGCTGATACGCATTCGATGTCATCAACAGCCGCTGGAGATACTTCAGGTCGTACCCATGATCGGCGAAGTCGCTCGCCAGCCAGTCGAGTAGATCCGCATGGAACGGCTCAGCCGCCATATCGTCCACCGGTTCCACCAGCCCGCGTCCGAACAGTTTCTTCCAGTAGCGGTTGACAATCGTACGATACAGCCGGCCGTTCTCTTTCATCGTGAAGAATCGCGCAGCTTCGGCGCGCCGCTCCTGCAGTGACAACGCCGTCTCACTCACCTTGCCCAACTCCGGAAACAGAAACTTCGGAGAGGACACCTCGCCCGTGTCCACATCGCAACGCACGATCTTCAGCGGCTCGGGCGAAAAGAAACTCGCCAGTCCGTAAGCGTCCTTCAACTTCCATTTGCTGATGAAACTGTCGTGACACGAATTGCATTTCAGGTTGATCCCGAGAAACGCCTGCGCGCTATTCTGGGCCGCCTGCAAAGGAGGCCGCTCGGCCGCCGGCACTTCCCCGCGCCACGTCACCCCGAGAATAAATCCCTCCGGCGCGTCCTTCTCCTTGCCGGGATTCAGCAACTCCGATACAAACCGGTTGTACGGCTTGTTCTCCGCCAGGGCCTTCTTCAACCACGGAGTCATCGACTTCCGTTCTCCGTAATAGACCACTCCATCGTCGTTGCGCAGAACGTCGTTCCAGAACGTGATCCAATGCCCCGTGTAATTCTCCTTGTTTGCCAGCAGTGCATCGATCAGCCTGGCGCGCTTGCCGGCCGGCTTGTCCGCTTCAAACGCGCGCAACTGCTCCGGAGTTGGCAGCAATCCCCAAACATCCAGATACGCCCGCCGCGCGAACAGGGCATCGGAGACCGGCTGTCCCGTCGTCTTCAGAAACGCATCCACCGGATGCTTGGCGCCCGCGGGCACAGCCGGCTTGCGCGGCAGCAACGGAGGCTCCCATCTTGCCGCGGCTGGTCCTCCGGGCCCCTTCGCGCCTTCATCAATCCACTTCGCCAGCAGATCAATCTCCGCCGCCGGCATCGCATCACGGCCAAGCGGCATCAACGGTAATGTTTCGCCGCGCACGCGCCGGATCAACCGGCTCCCTTTGCTGTTGCCCGGCAGCACCGACGGCCCGCTGCTTCCCCCACGCAGAATCTCGGCGCGCGTATTCAACGCAAGCCCGCCCTGGGCCTTATCGCCGGCGTGGCACGACACGCATCGCGCCAGCATGATGGGATGAATTTGCGTCGCGAAATCGACTTCAGCAAGCGCGCCCGCAGGCAGCATTCCCAGCGCGGTAATGACAAGAACAGAACGCGGAATCATGAAAGGTACAACGGCTATTGTACTAGTCGAACTCGCGTTTGGGCGCGGCCTGATCCTTGCCGGCACGTCCGGTTTCAATCGCCGCCTTGGCGTAGTTCTCTCCGCGAATCGGCGCCCCTGCCAGGCGCCGCAAATACGTGATTTGGCCGATGTGCTGCGTCGCATCGGCGATCGGCCCCTGATAGATCTTCTCGGCCGGATACGCGGTCGCCGCCGCCGCCAGCCGTGTTTCCAATGCCTCAGCTCCGGCGAAGAACCGCGCCGATTCCGCCTCCCAATCCCCCGAGTTCAACTCGCGCCACGCCTGTTGTCCTTCAGCCAGCGTCAGCGCCCAATCCAGTAAATCATCCACATGAGCGAGAATTTGCAGCGGCGTTCGCGACGACTCGCCAGCCTGAAACGTCGGGAACGAATCCGGCGCGCCAGTGATGGCCTTCTTCCCGCGATACACCAGCGTGGCCAACGAATGACGCAGTAGATCGCGTTTCCCATCCAACGCCTTCAACAACGCAATCTGACCCGTATGATACGCCGTGTGCTGCACCAACCCGTACAACAGGAACCGCACGTTGTACTCGCGCCCCGAAACCACCAGCGAAAAATCCTCCTCGGTCAATGAGCGCATCCGTTCGGCGCACTCCACCGCCTTCGCCCGAAACTCCGTCTGGGCCGCGGTCCATCGCTCCGCGGTAGCGTCCCCAATTGCAGGCCAATCCTGGGCTGGGTCCAACTCCACCGCCTCGCCCGCAGTCCTGCGCAACGCCGCGTTCATCCACGCTTCCACATGCAAAAGTTGTTGCCAGATGCCGTGCTTCCCAGCGCCTGGAGAAGCCGCCGCCAGCGTGTGCGAAACGCCGTTCAGCGCCTCCATCAACGATGGTCCGTGCCAGGCTTCCCCCTCAACCGACCGCAAAAACTGATCCGCCAGCCAATTCGATTCGCTCATGCTGCCGCTATCGTCTCTTTCTCCTCATTCGGCGCCGTCTTCCACGACCGCCATCGCTTTCGCACCACGCGATCCCACCACATGATGAAGCCGGTAATGAACAGCAACCCCGGCACCACACCCAGAATCGCATATACGATTCGCACCGGCAGTCCGCCGAAGTTCCCAATATGTAACGGGGCGATCCACCCGGCGATCTTGTCGCCGGTAGTGCGATTCTCAAACCGGTCCACGCGCAGCACCTCCGCCGTCTGCGGATGCACCCAGATCTGAGTCGCCGTGCGATGTTCCGGCATGCCAGGGCCGAGCTTCCACACGCGCACGACCTCCCTGTTGTTGGGCGGATATTGCACCCGCCACGACGGTTTCTCCGGCAGCGCCTTGTCCGCCGCCGCAATGATCGACTCCATCGAAGCCGCGGGTGCCCCAGCCATGATTACCGGCTTCACTTGTGCCGGAGGACTCAACGGCCACCGCTTTCCGATGGCGTCGCGAAAGAACTGCGGCCATGTGAAGAACGCACCAGTGAGGCACAGGAGCGCGAACCCAGAAAGACTCCAGAACCCGGTGGCATTATGCAGATCCCAATTGATGCGCTTGCCGCTCGCCGAAAAGTCGATCCCCATGCGACGCCGCCACAGCCGACGTCCCGGCCACCAGATGAAGGCGCCGGTCACGATCAACAGAAGCAGGAGCAAGGCTCCGTACCCGTTCACCAACCGGCCCGGCCGCATCAGAAACAGGTTGCCATGAAACGTATGCAGGAACGCGAGGAACCCGCCCTTGAACGACACCTGCCCCATCACCTCTGATGTGTACGGGTTCAAAAAGTAGTGATGCATCCCGCCCTCGCGGAACAGAAAGGCGTGCACGGGATCTTCGGGCTTCTGCGGCAATTCGATGGTCATCTGCCCGCGCGGCCCCAACTCTCTCCGCAGTACCGCCAGCCAGGCATCCGGCGATTGCCGCGCCGAGCCCGCGGGAACCGTCACTGTCTCATAAGGATGCAGCCGCATCTCCTGCAAGTCCTCGCGAAACACGAGAATGCTCCCGCTGATCCCGATCAGCAGCGCGTAAATGCCAATCGCAATCCCAGCCCAGAGATGAATCTGAAACAACGCGCGGCGCAGAAACAGCGTCCGCGGCTTGTCCAAAGCCTTCTTGATGAAACCCAAGCGAGCAAGCTCCTCGAACCCTGCCTATGCGGGACGGTAAAGAACCATCATAGCCAACACAGCTACCAGAATGAAGAGAATCAGAGCGGCGGCTGTGACTTCCAGCAAAGCGGTCTTCGGGCGCTCGGGCTCCTCGCGGTGATGCTGCGATACTACCGGCATGCCCTCAACCTACGCCCATGGCGCGTGCGTGTCAAGGGTGCGGCGACAGGGTCCGGCAGTTCATACTGTAGGGATGCTGAATCCGTGGGAAGCAGGCAACTTCGCCCGAATTGCTCCGTCCTCCACCATTGCTGGAGAGCTGCTCTGCGACGAGATTCCCCTCCACGCTGGCCAGCGCGTGCTCGACATCGGTTGCGGTTCCGGCAATACCGCGATCGCCGCGGCCCGACGCCGGGCCATCGTAATGGGCATCGATCCGGTACCCTTTTTGTTGAACGAAGCGCGCAATCGGGCCGACGCCGACCGGCTCGACGTCGAATGGCGCCAGGGTGTGGGCGAGTTTCTCCCGTTCCCCGACGCCTCCTTCGACATTGCAACCAGCACCTTCGGCATGATCTTTTCGCTCCAGCCCGCACAGGCCGTTTCTGAAGCGGCGCGCGTGCTCGTGCCATCCGGCCGCCTCGTGTTCACATCGTGGACCGAAGGCGGTCTCAACGATCAGCTAATCGCATGTTGCCAGGCAGCGCTCCCCGATCTCGCCATGCTCCCGATCGCGCGCAAATGGGGCAGGGAAGCCGACGCGCGCAAATGGCTCTCCGGACACTTCGCGATCGTCCGCGTCGTCCACCGTCAGTTCCTCGTGCGCGCCCTCGACACACAAAAGTGGCTCACGGGAATGAAAGCGTTTCTCGCCCCGGTCGTGCTGGCGTACGAGAACCTCTCCGCAGATGCCGCGGCGAGTCTCGATGCGAAGCTACTCGCGCTGGGCGAGCAGTTCCCCAAAGCCCCCAATGGCTCGTTCTTCGTCCGCGTCCCGTATCTCGAATTCCACTGCGAGAAGTAATTTATCCGCGCGACCGCCGCACCCGGCCCCAAAGATCGTCCTTCTCCGCGGCCGTCATGCCTTTCAGCTTGCGTGGAACTTCCTCCTTGGGCAGCCCTTCGCGCCGCAACAACACAGCGAGATCCAACTCGGCGGTAGAGACAAACTCCGCTCCGCACGTGCGGCAGAATTTCCCAGGCCCGCTCGACGAGCACCAGTAACAGGAGAGGATCGGCTCGGCCTGCTTTCCGCACGCCAGACACAAATCGCCGCTCTTGTAATCCTTCGGCTGTTTCGTCCTGCAGTGCACGCAATAGACGACGTCAGCGGAATCCACCAACACCGGACCGGTGCCGACAGGATCCGCCGCTTTCCTCGCCACAACGCCAGTGGCCCACTCCATAACCTTTGCCGCAACCGCCTCATCCAGACCGGGCACCAGTTGCGCGAGCGTTTCGGCGTCGCCCACCGTCTGGAAGTCCGCGCGCGAGGCAACGCCTGCCTCTTGCAGCGCGGCAATCCCTTCGTCGGCCAGCCCTTTCGCCTTCAATATGTTCCGTTCCAGTGTCGTGAATTCGTTCGCCACTTGGCCTCCTATATCATCATGCGCAAAACACTCATCAATCTTGTAACATGAACCGCAGGTGAGTCTCAGACCCGCGGAGCAGCATCTGCTCCAGATCCTCGATCAACCATTAGAGCAGGCGCGCGTCCTTGCGGGCGGTCATCTCACTTGCCGGTCCGGGTGCTTTAGCTGTTGCATCGGGCCATTCCCTATCACGGCCATGGACGCGGATCGTCTACGCCGCGGTCTCGAAACACTGTCTGCCACGGCAGCGGACCGCCTCCGCGAACGGGCGCGCGAAGCCGCCGCCGTTCTGGCCGGGCTTGACTACCCCGGCGATCCTCGCACGGGCGTCCTCACCCACGGCGACACGCTCTTTGGGCCGCGCTTCCGCAACGTCCCCTGCCCCGTCCTCGACCTGGAATCCGGGGCGTGCCTGCTCTACGAATACCGCCCGATCGCCTGTCGCACTTACGGTCCTGCCGTCACGCTGGAAGGCCGGACGCTGCCGCACTGTCCTCTCAACTATACCGGCTTGTCACCTGATCAGATCGAGCAGTTGCGCGTGACCATCGATCCCGGCGAAGCGACTCATCGGGCAGTCGAGGAGTTCGCAGCGAACGGTGGCGTCGAGGCGGAGACCACCATCGCTTTCGCGTTTGCCACCATCTCCGCCACCTGCTGATAAGCGTCGAAGGCTCGCGGCATATACGCCGACAATGTGAAGAACGGATGGATCATTCCTTCATAACGAGTGCAGGTGACTGGGACTCCGGCGGCTTCCAGCCGCCTCGCGTAGGCTTCGCCTTCATCGCGTAACGGGTCGCATTCCGCGGTGATCACCAGTGCCGGCGGGAGGCCGCTCAGGTCCGGCTCCAGCAGCGGTGACACGTAGGGATGACGGCCATCCTCGCTGATGCTGCCTTGCAGGTAATGAACGCGGAACCAGTCCATCAAGGCGCGCGTGAGTTGGTGCTCCTCGGCGAACTCCCTGTATGAGCAGGTGTCGAAGGACGACAGATCCGTTACGGGGTAGACGAGAATCTGCGAGGCGAACTTCGGACCGCCTTCGTTGCGGCTCCGGATCGCCATCACTGTAGCGAGGTTGCCGCCCGCGCTGTCGCCGCCCACGGAGATGCGCGCAGGGTCGATGCCGAGGCGGTCCGCGTTGTCCGCCACCCACACCGTGGCTGCGTAGCAATCGTCCACTGCGGCGGGGAACTTGTGCTCCGGCGCAAGCCGGTAGTCCACCGAAACCACCGTTGCCGCGGCACGGCGGGCGATGGCGCGGCAGGGGCCGTTGTGTGTGTCGAGGTTGCACACCACCCATCCGCCGCCGTGGAAGTAAACCAGACAGGGACGGGGCGCGGCGGCATCGGAGTTGTAGATGCGAACGGGGATCTCGCCCGCGGGTCCGGGGATGCGCAGGTCTTCGATGGATGCAACCGGCTCCGGTTCGGATTCCCCCGAGAGGAAGGTGGCGATCACCTGATTGCGGGCCGAGACAGGGTCCTGCGTGTACAGCGGTGGAGTGCCGGCTTCCTTGACTGTGTCGAGAAACCGGCGGGCATGAGGGTGGAGCATTCTCCTGCTAATATTGCCACAAGGAGAACGACTCATATGCTCCGCCGCAGCTTTCTCACCACAGCCACGATGGCGTCGCTGGCCACTGCCAAGTCGCCGCTTTCGCACAAAGAGCGAGTGGACCTCGCGCTTCAAGGCAAGGAAGTGGACCGCACGCCGTTCAGCTTCTGGCATCACTTCGGATTGAAGACTCCGGAGTCTCATGCCAAGGCGACGCTCGATTTTCACCGCGCCTATCGCACCGACATCGTGAAAGTGATGAGCGACTTTCCTTATCCGAAACCCACAGGCAAGTGGTATGAATTGAAGCCGCTCGACAACCCGTTCCCGCAACAGATACAGGCGTTGGAGATGATTCGCGACGGCTTGAAGGGCAGCGCGTATTTCATCGAGACCATTTTCAATCCGTACAACGTGGCGCAGAAGCTGTCGTCCAAGGAAGAAGTGGCGCGGTTGAAGAAAGAGAATCCGCAGGCGCTGCTGAACGCGCTCGACGTGATCACGCAATCGGAGATCCGGCATGCGAAGCGGGTACTCGCGCTCGGGGCATCGGGTGTTCTGTTGTCGGTCGCGAATGCGAACAAGGCAGAGCTTTCGCCGGCGGACTATAAGAAGTTCAGCGAGCCTTTCGACCGGCGCCTTACCGAAGCCGTGAAGGGCTCGCCGCTCACGTTTCTGCACATCCATGTCGAGCCCGTCTATCTGGAGTTCTTCCGCGACTTTCCGGCGCCAGTGGTGAACTATTCGCATCGTGTGTCGGGCATCCCGATTGCGACGGTGCGGAAGTCGTTCTCGAATGTCATTGCCGGGGGCATCGATGAAGTGGACTACGCCAAACTCACGCCGGCGCAGTTGAAGGAGCAGTGGCAGGCGGCGATGAAAGCCGCGGGGCGCAAGTACATTCTCACTCCTGGTTGTTCGGTCCCGGACCAGAGCACGAAAGAGGAGTTGAACAAGCTCCCGGGGGTGCTGAATGCTTAGCCGCCGTTCGGCGGTTGCGGCCTTATTCGCGGCAGGAGCATCGGGGCAAACCGGCGCGACGTTGAAGGTGCGCACTCGCGTGGAATTGTTCAAAGGCTCGGACGAGTGGCGCGCATCGGAGCTGACAGTCCCGCTGCAACTCGATCGCACGGCAGTAATCATCTGCGACATGTGGGACCAGCACTGGTGCAAAGGCGCCACCGCGCGCGTGGGCCATTTGGTGGAGAAGGCGAATCCGTTCCTGGAGAAGCTCCGTTCAAAGAAGGTGTTAGTCATACATGCGCCTTCAGAAACCATGGAGTTCTACAAGGATGACCAGCGGCGTCTGGCGATGCTGAGCACGCCGAAGGCGCCACTGCCCACCGCATTGCATCTGTCCGATCCGCCGCTGCCGATTGACGATTCCAAAGGTGGCTGCGACACCGGCGACTCGTTCTTCAAAGCATGGAAGCGGCAGCATCCGAAGCTGATCATCGGACCGAATGACCTGATTTCCGATAAGGGCGATGAAGTGTACAGCGCGTTGAAGCTGCGCGGCATCACACATCTGCTGGTGATGGGCGTGCATACGAACATGTGCATCCTCAACCGGTCGTTCGCGATCAAACAAATGACCAGGTGGGGAATGAAATGCCTGCTGATTCGCGATCTCACTGACTCGATGTACAATCCGGCGGAGCGGCCTTTCGTCAGCCACGATGCCGGTACGGAACTGGTAGTGCAGCACATCGAGAAATACTGGGCCCCATCGACGACATCAGTTGATATCCTGGCAGCTATCCGATGAAGATACTGCTTCTCCTGATTGCGGCTTTGCAGGCCGCCGACTGGCCGGAATGGCGTGGCGCCGGACGCCGCGGCGTGTTCGCGGAAGACGGCATCCTGGACAAGTTCCCGGCTGATGGACTGAAGATCGCCTGGCGTGCGCCTGTGGGCGCTTCGTTCGCCGGGCCGGCGGTGGCCAATGGCCGCGTGTTTGTGATGGACCGCAAGGGTCAGGAACGCGTGCAGGCTCTCGATGAAAAGACCGGCAAGGTTTTGTGGACGCGCGAATGGCCCGCCAGCTACATCGGGCTGCAAGGCACCTACGCGACCGGTCCGCGGGTGACGCCGACCGTTGATGGCGATCGCGTTTATGTGCTCGGTGCTATGGGCGCACTGCTTTGTTTGAAGGCCGCCACTGGCGAGGTAATATGGCAGCGCGACTACGTGAAGGAGTTTGGTACGCACGTTCCCGTGTGGGGCATGACTGGCGCGCCGTTGGTGGCGGGCAACAACCTCATCTGCCTGGTTGGCGGAGAGAAGAATGCCAAGGTGGTCGCCCTCGACAAGCGCACGGGCAAGGAGGTGTGGCGCGCGTTGGAATCGAACTCCGAGCCGGGATATTCGCCGCCGATTCTGATCAATGCCGGCGGTCGGGCGCAGGCCATCGTGTGGCATGGCACCGGAGTGGCCTCGCTCGATCCCGAAACCGGCAAGGTGTTTTGGGAGCATCCCTGGCGCATCAACCTCGCGCTGAATCCCGGTACGCCGGTGCATTCCGGGACGCGGTTGTTTGTGTCGGCCTTTTACAACGGGCCGGCGATGTTCACTCTGGATGACGCGAAGCCTTCGGCGCGGCTCGCTTGGAAGGGCAAGAGCGAAAGCGAGATTCAAACCGACGGCCTGCATTCGATCATTTCGACTCCGGTGATTGACGGCGATTACATCTACGGCGTGTGCAGCTACGGGCAGTTCCGCTGCCTGAATGCGAACACAGGCGAGCGCGTTTGGGAAACGTTGGAAGTAACCGGTGAGAAAGCGCGCTGGTCCACTGCGATGATCACGCGCCACAAGGACCGTTACCTGATCAACAACGATAAGGGCGATCTGATCATTGCGAAGCTGTCGCCGCAAGGTTACCAGGAGATCAGCCGGACGCACCTCATCAAGCCAACGTCCAATTCCGGAAACCGCCGTGAGAAGGGTGCAGTGAGTTGGACGCAGCCGGCTTTCGCCAACGGGCACATTTTCATTCGCAACGATGAAGAAGTGATCGCTGCCTCCCTGAAAGCCGCCCGTTGATAGAATTGTAGTTTCATGAAAGCACTTCTTCTTAAGCAGTACATGGAACTCGAATACACCGAGATGGCGGAACCCGCGATCGGTGATGACGATGTTTTGGTAAAGGTGGGCGCGTGCGGCATCTGCGGCAGCGACATCCACGGACTGGACGGCAGCACGGGACGGCGCATCCCACCGCTGGTGATGGGCCACGAGGCCGCCGGCACCATTGCCGGGGTGGGCCGCAACGTATCCGGCTACAAATCGGGCGACCGTGTCACGTTCGATTCCATGGTGTCGTGCGGCAAGTGTCACTTCTGCCGCCGCGGCGATATCAACCTTTGCGATAACCGGCAGGTGCTCGGTGTGTCGTGCGGCGACTACCGGCGGCATGGCGCGTTTGCCGAATACGTTTCCGTTCCGCAGCACATTCTCTATCGCATGCCGGACAGCGTCAAGATGGAACACGCGGCGATGATCGAGCCCATTTCGGTGGCTGTGCACGCGGTGAATCTCACTCCGATTCGCATGGGCGATACCGCTGTGGTCGTGGGTACCGGCATGATCGGTCTGTTGACTGTGCAGGCCGCGAAAGTGGCCGGTTGCACGCGGGTCTACGCGATCGACCTCGATGACACGAAGCTCGCGCTGGCCAAGGAACTGGGCGCGGACGACGCGTTCAATCCGAAGAACATGGATGTGGTGAAGGCGATTCAGGATCGCACCGGCGGGCGCGGTGCAGATGTGGCGCTGGAAGCCGTGGGCGCGACCGAGCCGATCAAAACGGCGATCAACGCGGTTCGCAAGGGCGGTACGGTGACGCTCATCGGAAACGTTACTCCGAAGATTGACCTGCCACTGCAGGCGGTGGTGACGCGCGAGATCCGGCTCCAGGGCACGTGCGGATCGTCGGGCGAGTATCCGGCTTGCATCGATCTGTTGAGCAAGGGCCTGGTGAAAGTGGATCCGTTCATCAGCGCGAAAGCTCCACTGGCCGATGGAGCAGAGTGGTTCTCGCGGCTCTACAAGCATGAACCGAACCTGATGAAGGTGATTCTGCAGCCGTAGGGCTCCGCGTAGAAAGGACAAATCATGAGCGAGTTTTTCGATCTGAGCGGACGTGTGGCCCTGGTCACCGGGACGAGCCGCGGATTGGGCCAATACTTTGGACGGGCGTTGGCGAAGGCCGGGGCGGACCTGATCATTACCAGCCGTAAGAAGGACGACCTTGCCGGTTTCCAGAAGGAAGTGGAGGCGCTGGGACGGCGCGCCGTTCCCGTGGAGTTGGACGTACGGAATTACGACAGCATCCAGCGCATGGGCGAGGAGGCGGTGAAAGCTTACGGCAGGATCGACATTCTGGTGAACAATGCCGGATGCAACGTGCGCAAGCCCGCGCTCGACATTTCGTGGGATGAGTGGAACCTTGTGCTCGACACCAATTTGCGCGGCACCTTTTTCGTTTCGCAGGCGATTGCGCGGCACATGATTGATCGCGGGTATGGACGCATTGTGAATATAGGGTCGGTGACCAGCGTCTTCGGGTATGCCGGGTTGACGCCGTATTGTGCGTCGCGCGGCGGGGTGAAGCAGTTGACCATGAGTCTCGCCGATGATTGGGGCAAACACGGGGTGACCGTGAATTGTCTCGCGCCTGGTTGGTTTCGTACCGAGCAGAACAAGGTCCTGTATGAGAACCAGGAATGGCTGGAGTATTTGAACGATCGTATTCCGGTGAAGCGTCCGGGCGCGCCCAACGATCTCGATGGCGCCGTGGTGTTCCTCGCTTCCGAGGAGAGCCGGTACGTGACGGGTCAGACTCTGCTGGTGGACGGCGGGATTTCCACTGGTGCTACGCGCGCCACTGTCGCTAAGAAGTCTTGAGGCGCCGGTGTCGATCTACTGGTTGTCCTTCCACTCCTCGTACCATGCCATTTGGATGGCTTCCAGTTTGGCCTCGTTTGATTTGGCGGGGTCGTCGGCGAAGCCTTCCAGGTCCGTTACCCAGGTGTGGAGGTCAGTGAAGCGGACTTTGAGCGGGTCCTGATCGGGGAACTTGTCGCAGAGGGCGATGGCGATATCTTCTGCGTCGGTCCAAGTGATTTTGGGCATTACTGTCGCTCCTTAATGTGTGGGAACCACATTTCCAGGGTGTTCATAAACCGGTTGAAACTCGGGCACTTGCGCCAGAGGCGGTGGTTGGCAAGGGTACTGAGCTTCTCGAAATCGGCGGGCTGCAGTTTCGCTTTACGCCTCACCTTGTAATGAACCGCGACGAGAGCTTCTTTAGGCTGATTCATCGCTTGCTTTGCCGCCTCGGTCAAGTGAACACTGTCCAAACCATAGAATCGTTCAATCGCGCGGGGATCCTGCCAAAGCCATTCTTCCAACTCAGGTACAACCACAATGGCTGCTGAGCGGTCCTTCCAGGTGCAGTACTCCAAGCGTAAGGCGAGGTTACGCTCTGCTTTCTGCGGGGGGGTGGCCTCACGGCCAGAACCGTGGTGATCCCAGAGCAGAATAGCTTTTCCGTATTCGTCTTTACGCAGCTTGCGGCGAATGGTCTCCGGACCGTCCTTGATCATGCCCGAATCTCTGCCTTCGTGGGGTTCCACCTTGTGCGTAAGCGGGCATTTTGCCAAGACCACTCGGACGACTGCCACGGCGTCCGCGTCGGCGGTATAGACAAAGAGGTCTCTCATCCAAGGACTCTGGCAGCGAAAACGGTCTCCAGATCGGGAGTGCCATCCCAATCTGCCAGAGCCGGATGGTCGTTTCCGGCACGAATATGTATACCTTCCTCGTCACGTGTGAAACAGAGCAGACAATCCTTGCCCACGTCGCGAACCACTAGCGGTGACTGTGTGGTTACGAGCACTTGGCGATCCGGTACTGCCTGCAAGGCGCCGAGGATGATTTCCAGGGCCCGGGGATGTACTCCAGTCTCCGGCTCCTCGACAAGGAGCAAGCCTGGGCCCATTGGTACGTGAGGAAGAATGGTGAGCGCAAGAGTCCGTAAAGTGCCGTCGCTTAGTAACCAACTCGGGCATTCAAGCCCGTTGTCCTGCCTGATAGTGATGTACTCGAAATTGTCGGCTTCTCTCTTGGCCCAACCAACATCCTGAATGCCATCCAGCGCATAGTGGAGATTGGCTAGCCAAAACTGGAAGGCTGCGGGGTCCTCTCGTTTGAGCCGCCCTACTACGCGAGCGAGATTGCCCCCGTCAGCCTGCAGGATATCCGGGCTAAGAGGTGACCATGGCCAACGCATAGCCTTGCCATAGAGATCTATTAACGTTATGCCAAATGCGAAGGCTGCGGCCGCTTTGTTGGCTATTGGCAGCGCAGAGAAGTCCTGTGGAGTGTGTGCTAGTGCCAACTGACCTGCAGGAAACGTGAAGGAAAGGGCTTGGCGGGGCTCAAAGAACCGCGAATGTCCGTCCCGATCTCGGGCTATGATTTCCTGGTCAGGAGCCAGCAGGGTTTCGCGGTCAACGCGAACCCCTGCGGATGAGTCAGGGACCAAAGAGAATTGGTAGGAAAGCTCGATATCGAGATTCAAGTCCACGCGGATAACGATGGCGCCTCCGCGCCGGCCGAAAGTCATGTCTTCAAACGCTGTTCCGCGCTTCTTCATCGCGCCCAAGGCACCGATCTGAATACAGTCTTTGATGAACTCAAAGGCATCAAGAAAGGTACTCTTGCCGCTTCCATTCGCGCCGATCAAGACATGGAAGGGACCCATCGCTATTTGTCCTGAGTCGCGGATGCCCCGGTAGTTCTTGATCCGGATTCCGGTGATCATACCACCTACTATACGTGAGTGCCTTTGAGGGCGGCGCGGACGGCAGAGTTCATCATGTTCTCGGCCAGACCCACTGTTGCTTCGTTGAGCTCGTGGATCTTGCTGAGGATCAGGTCGTAGTTGTTGTGGTGGTAGGCGAGCAGCAGGTGGTTGTAGAGAAGATCGATGCGGGCGCGCTCCTCGTCGGAAAGGTCGCGCCAGGCCTCGTTCTCCTTAGCCTTGCGGGTGGCGGCCATGATGGTGTCGGCTTCGAGGCGGGCTTCTCGGAGCTGGCGTTCGCGGAAGTCATCCTCAGCTTTCTCGATGGACTCCTTGATCATCGCCTCCACCTGGTCTTCTGTGAGGCCGTAGCTGGGCTTCACTTCGACGCTGGTTTCATAGCCGGTGCGGCCGTCGCGGGCGGTGACGCTGAGGATGCCATTGGCATCGATCAGGAACTTCACTTCGATGCGGGCGGCGCCGGCGGGCATGGGCTCGATGCCTTTGAGCTCGAAGCGGGCTAGCGAACGGCAGTCGGTGACGAGCTCGCGTTCGCCCTGCAGCACGTGGATCAGAACATTGGTCTGGCCGTCGACGCCGGTGGTGAAGGTTTCCCTGGCGCTGGCGGGAATCGTCGAGTTGCGCTGGATGATTTTGGAGACGACTCCGCCCATGGTTTCGATCCCGAGCGAGAGCGGGGTGACGTCGAGCAGGAGCTTGTCCTCCACCTGGCCAGAGAGGATGCCGGCCTGCACGGCTGCTCCGAGGGCGACCACTTCATCGGGGTTGAGCTCGGTGTGCGGCTTGGCCTTGAAAAGCTGCTCGACGGCGGAGCGGACCATTGGGATGCGCGTGGAGCCCCCGACCATCACGACTTCGTCGATTCGATCGACGGTGAGGCCGGAGTCCTGGAGGCACTGACGGCACGGGCCGAGAGTACGGTCGACGATGTCGCGGATGAGGCCTTCAAAGAGGTCGCGCGTGATGGTGCGGTGGTAGGTGTGGCCGTGGTACTCGAAGGTCACGCTGACCGCCGGCGCGGAGGAGAGCTGCTCTTTCGCGTCAATGACGGCGCGGCGCAGGAGCTGCACGGCCTCCCCGTTGTGGGAGAGGTCTTCGTGCCACTCGGTGCCGATATCTTCAAGGGCGATCCTGAGGAGACGGTTGTCGATGTCGTCTCCGCCAAGGTGGGTGTCGCCATTGGTGGCGAGCACTTCGAAGATGCCGTCGTGCAGCCGGAGAATCGAGATATCGAACGTGCCGCCGCCGAGGTCGTAGACGGCGACGACGCCATTCTGCCGCTTGTCGAGGCCGTAGGCGAGTGAAGCCGCGGTGGGTTCGTTGACCAGACGGAGGACTTCGAGGCCGGCGAGGCGGCCGGCGTCTTTGGTGGCCTGCCGCTGGGCATCATTAAAGTAGGCCGGGACGGTGATGACGGCTTGCGCGATGGGATGGCCGAGGTTGGCTTCGGCATTGCGCTTGAGTTGGAGCAAAACCTGGGCGGAGATTTCGGACGGGGTGAGGAGCCTGTCGCCGAGTTGGAGTTTGATTACCTGCTCGCTGTCCGGTGCAACGCGGAAGGGGAAGAGGCCCAGTTCGTCTTTGACATCAGCTACGCCGCGGCCCATGAGTCGCTTCACTGAGTAGACGGTGCGCTCCGGCTGGTCGATTAGGAGGCGGCGGGCTGCATTGCCCACTACATAACCATTGGCGGCGCTGAGGGAGACGACGCTGGGTACGATGTTGGAGCCGTCGACGCCGGGGATGACCTTTGGTCCCGTGAGATCCATGAAGGCGACAAGTGAGTTGGTGGTACCGAGGTCGATGCCGACGATGGTGGATTTGCGGTGTTCGCCGAAGTCGATTTCGAAGACGTTAGGCATGTTGATGGACCTTGTCCGCCTGGTTAATGAGATTGCGGATATAGCGGCGGCGGTTCAGAATATTACGGATTTGCAGGAGGTTCGACTTATCAGGGCTGGAATCATATTGTGCGAAGAGAGACTGGAGCTTGGAGTCGATCTCTTCGCGCATGGCGGCGAAACGAGTCTTAAACCCTTCTAAGTCGGCATCGGGGTCTTCCAATGCCATGTTGAATTCGAAGACTTCCTCGAGCAGTTCGGGAGGAACGTCCTTGGACCTTTGTTCGCCGATATCGAAGCCTTCCTGCTTGAGGACATACTCGGCCCGTGAGACGGGGTCCTTGAGGATGCGGTAGCCGTCATTGAGGATGGCGGTGGACTCTTCAGCCTGGAGCCTCTCGGACGCCGCTTTGCGGGCGAAACGGTCGGGATGATACTGGCGGCTGAGTTCATAGAAGCGCTTCTGCAAGACAGAGGTATCGAGAGCGAGTCTGCGGGGGATGCCGAAGAACCCGTAGTAGTCGTTCGAGACTGGCATGGACTTAGGCGGAGAAGCTGGTTCCGCAGCCGCAACTGCGCTTGGCGTGCGGGTTTTCGAAAACAAAGCCGGATTGGATGAGAGAGTCCTTCCAATCGAGGGTCATGCCATCGAGGAAGACCATGCTTTTCGGGTCGATGAAAACCTTGACGCCGTCGTAGTCAAAGACATGGTCAGTGGGGCGGCACTTAGGTTCGAACTTGAATTGATAGCTGAGGCCGGAGCAGCCGCCGCCCAGAACGCCGAGACGGAGACCACCCTCGCTGACTCCCTCGCGGGCGAAGGCGGCGCGGATTTTGGCTACGGCCTTCGGGGTAACTTGAACGGCGGGTTGTATGGCTACGGTTGACATTTTACTTAGCTCCAACAAATTTGGTTAGCACAGGTTTAACGAAAAAACGCAAAGCAGGCCGCAAAAGCGCAAAAGCAGCCTATACTGCTTGGGCTGTTTCGGGCACCACTTTCTTCTTGTAGTCGGTTATGGCTGCCTTTATGGCATCCTCCGCAAGCACCGAGCAGTGGATTTTCACCGGGGGGAGGGCCAGTTCGTTCACGATTTCGGTATTCTTGATTTCCAGTGCCTCGTCGATGGTTTTGCCTTTCAACATTTCAGTTGCCAGTGACGAAGAGGCGATGGCGGACCCGCAGCCGAAGGTTTTGAACTTGGCGTCTTCAATTATGCCGGTGATGGGGTTGACCTTCACCTGAAGCTTCATCACGTCGCCGCATTCGGGAGCGCCGACCATGCCCGTGCCGACGTTGGGATCGAACTTGTCGAGTGTGCCGACGTTGCGGGGGTTGTTGTAGTGATCCAGAACTTTATTCGAGTAGGCCATAATTGTTCCTTTCCCTTGTTAGTGTGCGGTCCATTGGACTTTGCTCAGGTCTATGCCTTCTTTGAACATGTCGTAGAGAGGTGAGAGTTCACGGAGCTTCTTTACGACCTCAGTTACTTTTCCGATTACGTAATCGATTTCTTCTTCGGTGGTAAAACGGCCCAGACCGAAGCGGATGGAGGAGTGGGCGAGGTCGTCGCCTGCGCCGAGGGCCTTGAGTACATAGCTCGGTTCGAGTGTTGCGGACGTGCAGGCGGAACCCGAAGATACGGCGACGTCGTTGATGCCCATGAGCAGCGATTCGCCCTCGACATAGGCGAAAGAGATGTTCAAGTTATTCGGCAAGCGGTGCTCGATGGAGCCGTTGACGTAGGTTTCGTCTAAGTTCGCCAGCAGGGCGCTTTTGAGCTTGTCGCGCAGGGCGGCGAGGCGCTTGGATTCGGTGGGCATCTCGTCGCGGCAAATCTCGCACGCTTTGCCGAGTCCCACGATGCCGGGTACGTTGAGAGTACCCGAGCGCATGCCGCGTTCATGCCCGCCGCCATCCATTTGGGCGGTAAGCTGGACGCGAGGGTTACGGCGGCGGACGTAGAGCGCGCCGACGCCTTTGGGCCCGTAGATCTTGTGGCCGCTGAGCGAGAGCATGTCGATGTTGTCTTTGGTCACGTCGACGGGGATTTTGCCGGTGGCCTGGACGGCGTCCGTGTGAAAGAGGACGCCCTTTTCCTTTGCAATTCTACCGATTTCCGCGATGGGCTGGACGACGCCAATCTCGTTGTTGGCATACATGATGGAGATCAGGATCGTTTTCTCAGTGATGGCCTCTCGGAGCATGTCGAGGTCGATCAGACCGTCGGCCATAACCGGGAGGATGGTGATGCGGCAGCCGTGTTTTTCCAGGCGTTTGCAGGTGTCCAAAGTCGCTTTGTGCTCAGTGGAGGCGGTAATGATATGGTTGCCGCGCTCGGCGTACATCTCCGCGACGCCTTTGAGGGCGAGGTTATTCGATTCGGTTGCACCGGAGGTGAATACGATTTCCTTGGCTGTTGCGCCGATGAGAGAGGCGATTTGTTTTCGCGCCGTTTCCACGGCCTCTTCGGCTTCCCAACCGAACGAGTGGTTGCGGCTGGCGGCGTTGCCGAACTTAGAAGTCATGTAGGGCATCATCCCGTCGAGCACGCGCTGGTCCAGCGGCGTGGTGGCGTGATAGTCCATGTAAATTGGGAAATTCATACTGTCTCCTGCAAATGCGGGGCTGCGGCTGTGAGTCCGCCGGCCGGGGATGAAATCGGGATTTCGTAAAGGCGCGAGTCAGGGTCGTCGCTGGACATGTCGGCTATTGAGATGCTTTCGAGGAGGCCGAGGATTCCTTCGTGAATCCTGCGGAGCGGTTCGCGAACATTGCAGCGGTCGGATAGGCCGCAGGCGCCATGGGCGGTGAAGCAACTGGTGAGAATAATAGGGCCGTCGATGGCGCGGATGACCTCAAGGGCGTTAATGCGTGCCGCTGCCCGGGCGAGGCGGTAACCGCCGTTGGTCCCCTGCTCGGAACGGAGGAAGCCTTGCTTGGCGAGCTTCTGGAGGACTTTGGCGAGCAGAGGCAGGGGGATGCTGTAGCTGTCGGCGATCTCCTTGGCGGAGGCCGAGCCCGTGGCGGTAATCGAGAGATGCTTCAGAGCAATCAACCCGTAGTCAGCCTTTTTTGTGAGCTTCAGCATATGCGACTTAACCGGTCCTATATCTGTTATACCCCTCGGACCGGTGGAGGTCAATAGGTGTACGACCAAAATTGTCGCATATGGTACGACCGGAAAGGTCGTATATTCAGGGAACGGGCAAAATTGTGCCCTGAGTGGTAGCCTCGCGAGGTGGAATCGTGAGGGTGGAGGGCGGCGTTAACGACCTACCGCGGCTTTGGCGAGGATCCATATCTTCTCCATTCCCGGGACCGAGAGGCGTTGCGATAGCACTTCGTAGTCGGCGGCTTCAATGCGTTCGAGGAGACGAGAATAGATGGCGATGATGGCGCGCAGCATGGGACGTCCGGCTGGTTCCACCATGTCGATCAGAGGGGCGGATTCGCGGTAGTAGCCGCGGGCACGCGAGGCCTCATAAGCGAGAAGACGGCGGAGTTCGGGGGACACGCGGTCACCGGCAAGGTCGGAGTCGGCGACGCCGAATGTCTTGAGGTCCTTTAGCGGGAGATAGACGCGGCCGTTGAAGAAATCCTCCTTCACGTCACGAAGGATGTTGGTCAGTTGGAAGGCGACACCGCATTGCTCGGCAAGCGGCAACGCTTCGGGCCGCTGGTAACCAAGGATGTGCACGACCATGAGTCCCACGACCGAGGCGACGCGGTAGCAGTACTGATACAACTGCTCGAAAGTCTCAATGGTCTGGAAATCAATGTCGGACTCGACACCGTCAATCATATGGTGGAGGTATTGGGACGGGATGCGGTAGCGGGTGACTGTGTCGTGGAGTGCGGGCCAGACGAGGTGACGGCTGAGGGCGCGGCCTTCCACCGCATCGGACATCTGGGCTCGCCAATCCTGAAACGCCGATCGCTGTTTCTCGCCGGGCTCGTCGCTCAAATCGTCGCAGATGCGCATGAAGGCGTAGACAGCGCACATGGATCGGCGCCGGGTGGAATCGAGCAGAAGAAACGACGGGTAGAAGTTCTTGGCGCGGCTGCGGGCCACGCCGGCGCACCAGCGGTAGGACTCATCGAGCGCTGTCATGCGGCAATGGAAAAGGCTACGTGAAGTAGTGTTTTGACCAGCAGCGCGGCACGTTCTGTCTTGGTCACGACCGGGCGCTGGGCGAGAACGTTGTAGTCGAGCTCGGAGATTTTTTCGAGGACCTTGAGTCCGCCGCGGCTGAAGAGCTCGAGATCGACGGCGAGACGTTTGTCGACCATGCGCGGGAGCGGGAGGCCTTTGTCGAACAGTTCGCGGGTCTTTTCGCAGACCTCGCGAAGCACTTCGCGAAACTCGGGGGTGAATCGGCGGGCATACAATTCGGCGATGGTGTAGCCGTACTGCTCCATGACCTCGATCGGGATGTAGACTCGATCCTTTTCCAGGTCGACGGTGACGTCCTGCCAAAAGTTGGCGAGCTGGAGGGCGGTGCAAGTGTAGTCAGAGAGTTGCTGGCGTTCGGCGTCGCGGTAGCCGCAGAGATAGAGGACCAGCCGGCCAACGGGATTGGCGGAATAGCGGCAGTACTGAAACAGCTCGGTCCAGGTGCGGTAGCGAGTGACGGTCTGGTCCTGTTCAAAGGCGCTGATGAGATCGGCGAAGGGCTCCATGGGGAGCGCGTGGTTCTTGACAGTGCCTTCGAGGGCGGTGAAGACGGGATGACGGACCAGGCCGGCGTACATGCCTTCGAGTTCGGCGCGCCACCAAGCCAAGAGGCGGAGGCTCTCGGTAGTATTGCCGATTTCGTCTCCGAGGTCGTCGGACCAGCGGCAGAACGCATAGACGTTGAAGAAATCCTGGTGTAGCTTCTTGGGCAACAGGAAACTGACGACGTGGAAATTCTCGTAGTGCGAAGTGGCGAGCCAGCGGGTGTACTGTTCGGCTTCTTCACGGGACCACAGCCATTTCGAGGCATCGGCATGGAAAACGAAATCTCTGGGTGAGAGAAATCGTTCCTGGCCGACGGGCTGTGCAGGCATAGGAGTCGGGCCCCGGGGGCTAGGGGATGATGGCGGTTTTCATGTGGCCGTTGTGGCTCATGAGATGGCGCATCACTTCCAGCAGGTTGGAGAGCGGCTCTTCCCGATTGACGAAATCGGCGGCGGTGATGTCGAGCCTGCTGACGGCATCGAGAGCTTTTTGAATATAGGCCGGAGTGTGATGGAAGCTGGCCTTGCAGGTGATTTCGGAATAGTGGAGGAGGTTGGTATCGAGGGCGACGGCGCTATCGGAGGGGCAGCCGCCGAAGAAGTTGACGGTGCCCCCGCGGCGGACCATGCGTGCCGCGAGTTGCCACGTTTCGGGCGTGCCGACTGCTTCAATGGCGACATCGACGCCGCGTCCGCCGGTGAGATGGCGGACATGAGCGGCATGATCGTAATCGTCGGCGGTACAGAGGAGATCGTTGGCGCCCATGCGAGCGGCGCGATCGAGCTGCGACTTGCGGCGGCCGATAGCGATGACGCGGGCTCCGTAGACTTTGGCGAGGCGAACGAACATAAGGCCGATCGGGCCGAGGCCGATGACGGAAATGGTATCGAGATTCTCCAGGCCGCATTCCTCGAGGCCGCGCATGACACAGGCGAGGGGCTCAATCAGAGCTGCGTCCTGATAGGTGATGTGGGCGGGGATCTCGTAGGTATTCTTCTGAACGATGCGGCTGGGGATGCGGATGTATTCGGCGTACGCTCCGTTATTGAAGATGAGGTCTTCGCAAAGGTTCTCTTTGTTCTTTCTGCAATAGAAACAGTTGCCGCAAGGAGCGGAGTTGGCGGAAACGACGCGCTGGCCGGGATGGAATGTACGCACGTTCTGGCCCACGGCGACGATGTCGCCGGCCAGTTCGTGGCCGAACAGTGCCGGGGGCACAATCATGCGGGCGTGATAGCCCCGCCGGAACACCTTCACGTCGGTACCGCAGGTAAGCGCGGCCCGTACCCGTACCAGGATGTCGTCGGGACCAATTTGTGGAACGGCAACCGGCTCGATCTGCAGGCTTTCCTTGCCGTACAGGACGGCCGCCATCATCTGATTATTCACTTTGTCGTCCTCTGGGGCTGAACAATTATTTTCAACGATTTGGCATCAGGATGCAAAGCCCTGTCCATCCCGGCCTCAATCTCGTCAAGCGCGACACGGTGGCTGATGAGGTCCGCAACGGGGACCTCGCCACTGAAAACAAGGCGCGCCGACTCGGCTTGCAGGTCCACATCGGCGCTGTAGGCGCCGAACAAGGTTCTCTCTCCTACACAGATGTCCGCACCGGAAACATCGATCCGTTCTTTGTGCGAAGTCTGCGCGAATAACAATATCCGGCTACCGGGTCGCGAGGCCCGGAATGCCTGTTCGACGATGCCGGGGGCGGAAGCGCAGACGAAAACGACGTCGGCGCCGCGACCGGCGGTAAGGCGAGCGGCTTCGGCGGGGAGGTCTGCCAAGCGCGGGTCAAAGCTGGACCCGGCACCGAAGCGGAGCGAAAGGGCACGGCGGGCTTCGAAGGTATCGGTAGTCAAGACCGTCGCCCCCGTGCGCTGAACCAATGAGGTGAAGATGAGCCCAATGGGACCCTGACCGAGCACGAGCGCCAGTTCTCCAGGTTGAGGGGAGGCGATCGTAACGGCTTTATGGCAGGTGTTGAGGGGCTCGACGAAGCAGGCGATGTCATAGGTGACACCATCCGGAATTCTTTCGACGCCGCGGTCGACAATCCAATCCATGATGCGGATGTACTGCGCGAAACCGCCGCCGGCGGGCTCGAAGCCGGCGGTTATACCCACCTTCTTGTAGACGGGGCATTGGGCGTACAGGCGCTTGTGGCAATAAAAACATTTTCCACATGGAATGTGGTGGAATGCAATCACCCTGTCGCCGGCGCGGAATCTGCTGACGCCTTCGCCGGCAGCGACCACGACTCCCGCGGTCTCGTGGCCGTAGATGCGGGGAGGTGACAGGAGGTTGTGCTCGACCTTCTTGAGGTCGGTGTGGCAGATGCCGCAGCTTTCCACGCGAACGAGCAATTCGCCGGGACCGATGCAGGGCGTATCGACGGACTCGATAGCAATACGGCTATCGCCGCGATAGACGGCGGCGCGCATGGTCTGCGGGACCGGCGACAGGGATGGCTCGCCGGTCGGCATCGTGCTAGAGACTGCAGTTGGCAAAGAACTCTCCCAGCTTGGCGGACGCGAAAGTGGCGTTGCGTTGCAAACGGAACAGCGCGGGAACGCGCGAAAACGGACGGGCCAAGGCGGCAGCGGCGATGGCGCCACGGCGGAAGCGGCCTTGGGAATCACGGAACAGATTGAAATCGAGCGGCATGGCATCGGAGGCGCTATCGCTCACGGCGCGGATGCAGGAAAAGGGGATGCCGGCGTCATTGGCGCGGGCGGCGACAGCGCCGGCTTCCATCTCGACGATGGTGCCGGAGGAGGCGAGGGCACGTTTTTCTTCGATGGTGCAGGCTACGCGATCCTGGCTGACTACGACGGCGTCACCGGATGCTCCACCGAAAGGTGCGCAGGCGAAACGGCGGCCGGAAGCTGAGTCCAGGACTTCGGCGGCGACGACGACATCGCCGACGCGCAGGGAAGGCCGTAGCGCGCCACAAACGCCGGTGCTGACAACGGCTTTGTAGGAGGCGTGGGAGAAGGCGCTATCGACGGCGGCGCGGGCCAAGGCGGGGCCGGGGCCGTTGGCGACGAGCGTGACAGGTGTGTTGCCGATAGAGCCTTGGGCGGCATAGCCGACGGGCCAGGCAAGACGGCGCCAGTCGCTACCATGCGATTCAATCCCCGTAAATTCGTAGCGGTCAGCGGCAACCATCAGAATCATTCCTCAACAATACCCATTGGCCTGGAACCAGTTGATGGCGCGTTCGAGTGCACCATCGACGGGACCGGGAACGAAGCCCAATTCGCGGCGGGCTTTTTCAGCGGTCACGAACATCTTCTTGCGGGCCATTCGCACGCCCTCCAGCGGCGCGCGGGGCTCGGCGCCGGTGACACTAGCCCAGGCAGTGCTGCACACGCCCGCGAGGTAGGCCACGGCGTAGGGAATCCGTATACGCGGCGCAGGCAATCCACTCAACCTTTCTAAACGTTCCAGAATCGCGCGAAGGGTGAGGTTCTCGCAACCCAGGATGTAGCGCTCGCCGGGTCTTCCCTTATCAGCGGCGAGCAGGTGTCCTCTTGCTGTATCCCGCACATCCACCAGATTTAATCCCGTGTCGATAAAAGCAGGCATGTCGCGGCGGAGGAAATCGACGATGATCTTGCCGGTAGGAGTGGGTTTGACATCGTGATCGCCGACGGGAGCGGTGGGGTTGACGATGACGACGGGATCGCCAGCGGAGGCGGCTTCGAGGGCGACGCGCTCGGCGAGGAACTTCGATCGTTTGTAGTGTCCCGTCATGGCTTGAATGGTTACCGGCATGGATTCGTCTCCGATGCCGTTGAGGGGGATCCCGATGCAACCGACGGTGCTGGTGTAGACGATGCGGTCGACGGAGGCCTGACGAGCCGCGCTGAGGAGGTTGCGGGTCCCATCGACGTTGGAGGCGTACATCTCCTCGGGTTTGCGCGTGAAGAGGCGGTAATCGGCCGCGATGTGATAGACGGTGGAGCAGCCGGCGACGGCGCGTTGGAGTGAAGCGGCATCACGCAGATCACCGGTGAAGGCTTCGATCTGTGGCAGTCCGGAGACACGGCTGGTGGAGCGAACAAGCGCACGAACCTGCTCGCCGCGCTCGATGAGCTGCTTTGCCACGTGCCAGCCAATGAACCCTGTAACCCCCGTCACCAGAACTGGTTTCAACTTGGACCTACCGCAGGTGCCGCGACTAACGCAGCATCCAACTCAGCAACCGGAACGGGTCGCTGACCTTCGAATTGATGCCGAAAGCCGCCGACGGCTCAAAGCCACAGTGCATCATACAATGTTCGCAGCGCGGATCAGCGCCGGGACCATACTGATCCCACGGCGTCTGTGTCATGAACTCCTCGAATGTGTTGTGGTGGGCGTCGGTAATCAGATAGCAGGGGCCTTTCCAGCCCTTGACGTTGTAGGTGGGATTGCCCCAAGCGGTGCAGGGAAGTTCACGTTTCCCCTGGAGGAAGTCCATGTAAACCGGCGAAGTCTGGAGCGGATAGACTTTGGACATCCGCTCGATGTGTTCGAATTTCTTGTGAATGTCGTCGCGGGTCATGAAGATTTCGCGGTCGTTAACGGCTGAGTAGCCGTAGGCCGGCGCGATCGTGTGACCGTCGACGTGGAACTGCTTCAGGTAAGTGAAGAGTTCTTCGATTTCGTTCATGTCGGTCTCTTTGTAGACCGTCGTATTGGTGACGACCTTGAAGCCCGCGGCCTTGGCTGCCCGGATGCCGGCGATGGCTTCCTTGAATACGCCGTCGCGTTCCACCGCGAGATCGTGATTCTTTTCCATGCCGTCCAGGTGGACATTGAAGAAGAACAGGTCGTGCGGAGTGAGATCCTTGAGGCGGCGCTGAATGAACATGCCGTTGGTGCAGAGGTAGCAGGAGAGGCCGCGCTGCATGATGCCGGCGACAAGGCCGCCGATTTCGGGATAGAGCAGGGGTTCGCCGCCGCAGATGGAAACCATGGGGGCGCCGCACTCATCAACGGCTTTGAGGCACTGGTCAAGAGTGAGCTTCTGAGTGATGGTGGATTCGTACTCGCGGATGCGACCGCAACCGGTACAGGTGAGGTTGCAGGTGTGGAGCGGTTCGAGCATCAGCACCAGCGGGAAGCGCTTGTGGATGAGAGGGTGCGGTTGGCGAGCCGTATCGGTCTTCATCGTGTAGATGATTTTGAACGGGTTGGATTCGCTGACGACCGACTTGTTCACCTGCCACTCAGGACGGGGCCGCATCTTGTTCTTCATGATGTAGGTGGCGAGCCCGGTGGTCATGGCTAGTGGGAATCGCATTCGGCTTATGTTTCGCTCCTTTGTGATGCTCGGTCAGGCTCTGGAGAATTCGGCGTTCTTCCGTTTGAGGAACGCTGCCAGAGCCAGCGTCGGGAAGGACTTGCGGTAGAGGTGGTAGGTGAGGTAGAACACCCTGGGGAATCCGGTTCCGGTGGCGAGCTCTTCATCCCACGTTCCATCAGGCTTCTGAGTGTCGATGAGGAATTCGATGCCTTTGCGCACGCTCTCGGAGATGTCATCGCCACTGGCAAGGAGACCGAGGACGGCCCAGGCGGTTTGTGATGGGGTGCTGGGGGCGGCAACGAAGGTCTTGCGGTCGTAGCTTTCGCAGGATTCGCCCCAGCCGCCATCAGCGTTCTGGATGGCGCGGAGCCATTCGCCGGCGCGGAGGATGTGAGCTTCGCGGTCGCTCTCGCCGGCGGCGCGGAGGCCCCGGAGAGCGAGGAATGTACCGTAGATGTAGTCAACGCCCCAGCGTCCATACCAGCTCCCGTCGGCTTCCTGGGTGGCGCGAAGAAACGCCGCCCCGCGCTGCATGGTGGGATGATCCGCCGGGACGCCGTGCATGGCGAGCGCTTCCATCACGCGGCCCGTGATGTCCGGGCAGGTGGGGTCGAGCATCGCGTTGTGATCGGCAAAGGGCACGTCGGCTAGGAACTGCCAATTGTTGTCGGCATCGAAGGCAGCCCAGCCGCCATCGGAGGATTGCATGGCGAGCAGCCATTTGACCGCGCGGTCAATAACCGTCTGATGATGGGCGGCGTTGCTGGCGCGGGCATGCTTCAGCCCCATGAGCACCATGGCAGTGTCGTCGATGTCGGGGTAGAACTCGTTGGCGAATTCGAAGTACCAGCCGGAGGGCTCGACGCCGGGGCGCTTGTAGCACCAGTCACCGGGGCGGCGGACTTCCTTGGTGAGGAGCCAATCCGCGGTGTTGCGCATGGCGTCTTTTGGAGCAAGTCCGGTTTCGCCGACTGCGAAGGCAGCGATGGCAGTGTCCCACACGGGCGAGAAGCAGGGTTGGAAGAAGAAGCCACGCTCATCGTTCACCATGAGGTTTTCAAACTGCTTCTGGGCTTCGATGTGATCGGGATTGTCGCGCGGGACGCCCATGCAATCGAGGGCCATGATCAGGTACTGCATCGGTGGGTAGATTGCCGCGAGTCCGTGGGTATTTCTGGTGCGTTCGAGCGACCAGGCGAGTGCCTTTTCCATTGCCTTGCGGCGGATGGACCGAGGAGCAAAGCGTTCCCAGTGCTTGAGGAACTTGTCCACGGTGTGGAAGAGGGTCTTCCAACTGATCAGGTTGCCGCCGCCCGGGAATGCGAAGCTGACGCCGGGCGCGTGGATTTCGTCGATGTGGAAGCCTTCGGGCACCGGCCGCATCGGGTTGGAGGCGTGCACGATCGAGAGGGGGATGACGATGGCGCGGGTCCAGGAGGACATTTCGTAGATCACGTTTCCCATGAGCATCAGCTCGGGCGGGACGGAGGGGACGAATTCGCGCGGGTACAGACCGAAGAGGCTGAGGTTGATTTTGACGTAGCTGTTGGCGCGCTGGAGGCCGCCGAGGGCAAGAATGCGATCGCGCAGCTTCGTCATACGGGGATCGTCAGGGGAGAGGCCGGAGACTTTGAGCGCGAAGTAGGCTTTCACCGAGGCGCTGATTTCGGAGGGGCCTTTTTGATAAATGTTGAAGCCGCCGTCAGGGAGTTGACGGGCGAGTATCGAGGCAACCGCCCGGTCTACCAAATGACGCGTGGGGGGATTCCAGTGGGTGCCCTTGGGTGGATACATCCACAACTGGAGGAGGATGAAGTCCGACTCGAGTGTGGTGTCGGCAGTGAGGTCGGCCCACCAGTAGCCTTCCGGGCCGCGCATCCGCAAGAGCGCGTCGACGGCGCGGCGCGCTGAGTGCGTCGCATGGGCGAGCAAACCGTCGGCAACCTGGAGTCCTGGCATCATACGGTGATAGTAGTAAGACGGGAAGCGTGCGGGAGGAGTTCCGTTGGCAGGATGAACCGCACATCTTCCTCTTTGATTTCGACTTCTTCTACGTCGCTGAAACCATGTTTGGATTGGAGCGCGGCGATCAAATCCTGAACCAGATGTTCGGGGGCGGAAGCCCCGGCGGTGACCGCCACCGTGTCGACTCCAGCCAGCCAGGCGGGGTCGATTTCGGCGGCGTCATCTAGTAGATAAGACCGCACGCCGTTGTTCTCGCACACCTCGACGAGGCGGCGCGAATTCGAACTGTTGCGGGAGCCAATGACAAGAAGCGCCTGACAGCGCGGGGCAACGGCTTTGACAGCCTGTTGACGGTTTTCCGTGGCGTAACAAATGTCCTGCGCCGGAGGACCCTGGATCGAGGGGAAGCGCTCTTTGAGGCGGGCGATGATGCCGGTGGTTTCCTCGATGCTGAGGGTGGTCTGTGTGAGAAAGACCATGCGCGAAGGGTCGGCGATGTCGAGGCGGTCGACGTCCTCTTCCGTTTCGACGAGGATGGTTGCGTTGGGGGCTTCGCCGAGGGTGCCGACAACCTCGTCGTGGTCCTTATGGCCGATAAGAATGATAGTGTAGCCGCGCTTGGCGTAGCGGACAGCCTCGAGGTGAACCTTGGTGACGAGCGGGCAGGTTGCGTCAATGACGGAGAGCCCGCGCAGTTTGGCTTGTTGGCGAACGGCAGGCGAAACTCCGTGGGCGCTGAAGATGACACGAGCGCCCTGGGGAACTTCAGCGAGTTCCTCGACGAAGACGGCTCCGGCGCAACGAAGCTCCTCGACGACGTGTTTGTTGTGCACGATTTCCTTGCGCACGTAGATCGGAGCGCCGAAAGCCTCCAGCGCGATCTTCACCACATCGATTGCCCGTACGACACCAGCGCAAAATCCACGAGGAGTGATGAGCAGGATTCGCCTTTGCGGCGAAGCTGCACTAGTCCCAGGACTGGAATGCATATCTTATCTCATCAGTATAGCAACCTCGCCGGGGTACGGTGCTATTCGGAGGTGGTTGCGAGGGGGCGCAAAGACTCGACAAAATACGGGCAATCCCGTATTGGCAGGAAGTTCAAGTTGACTCTACTCCCGATGACGGTGAAGACGAGTACGAGTGCGCCAAGGATCGCCTGGAGCAACACGATGATCGCCACGCCAGCGGCAACTGCTGCCCACGGTGGCAAGGCGTGACCGGTGCTGATAGCCCATGCGATTGCGGATGCAATGACGGCGGTGGCGAGGGAAAGCAGAACGCCCACCGCGGCGAGAAGCCGCGCGCCGATGATATCGCCATAGACGAAGAAGGCGCTGAGTCCATGGAGCATCAGGCTGGAATAGTTCATCTGGGTATGGCCGCGGAGCCTGGCGCCGCGTGGGATGAGCACTGTACGCATGCCGATGCGGGAGCGGATGACCGCGGCGGCGTAATGGTTCCAGAGCTCGGGCATGACAGCGAGCTGGGTGAGTTTGGATGCTGGTACTACGCTGAAGTTGCCGACGCGGACGGCATCTCCGGTAAGGACGAGATGGAGCCAGCGGTACAGGTGATAAAGCGACCGGAAAATCCAATTTTCCAGGCGCTTGGCTCGTTCGGCGAAGACGACCTGGGAGGTGCCGGCGTTTTGCCACTCGTTGAAGAGGCGGCGGGCGTCGGCCGCGCGGTCCTGGCCATCGGCGTCCATTAACACGATGGCCCGGCAATCGATGTTCTGGTGGATGTGAATGAGGCCGACGGCGATCGCGCGCTGATGGCCGAGGTTGCGGCGGAGCCGGAGGATCTCGATGGGGTGGAGATTGGTGGTGTGGAAGGATGGCGGGGCGGGCATGGTGGAGCAATCGTCGACGATGAGGACGCGCGCGCGATGACCGGCGAAGGCGCTGTCGAGGTCACCGAGGAGGACGGATGCCGAATCCCAGTCGTTGAAAAGGGGCATGAGGATGACGGCGTCGGTGGGCATTATGGGTGTCAATGATCATGGTAAGCCAGGAGCGAGCTCTGCCTCGGGGTGGGCCTGTTTGCGTGCCCTATGACTTGCTGATATCTTTGTTCACCATGGAATCGCGCGCTGCGCGCTGGTATGCAGGTGGCGTTGAAGCCGTATTGGTGAAATGGACTCGCCCTGCTGGGCGGCCGATTAGCTGAAGTGTTTCTTCGCGATGGTGGCCACGTGTTTGCCCTGGAATCGGGCGATGGCGAGTTCGTTCTCGCTTGGCTGGCGGGAGCCGTCGCCGCCGGCGATGGTGGTGGCGCCGTAGGGGCTGCCTCCTGTAATCTCGGCCATGGAGTTCTGACGGACTTCAGAATACGGGACCCCGACCACGACCAGCCCATGATGGAGCAGCGTGATATGGGTGGAAAGGAGGGTTGATTCCTGGCCGCCATGCTGCGTGGCGGTGGATGCGAACACGCTGCCCACTTTGCCGATGAGCGCGCCTTTGGCCCAGAGTCCACCGGTCTGATCGAAGAAGTTGCGCATCTGCGCGGCCATGTTGCCGAAGCGGGTAGGGGTTCCGAAGATCAGGGCGTGGGCATCGACGAGATCGTTGGGAGTCGCAACGGGGATGTGCTCGAACGCGGCACGGGCGGCTTTGGCGCCGGTGCGTTCCAGGGCGGCGTCGGGGACGAGTTCCGGCACCTGCAGCAAAACCACTTCGACGCCTTCTACTTCCCGTGCGCCGGCGGCGATCGCTTCCGCCATTTTGTAGATGTGGCCGTACATGCTGTAGAAAACTACTTTTGCTTTGATGCTCATTGGTTGATCTCAGAGTTTAGGATGCTGCCGGAGACGTTCAGGATGCGGGAGAATCACAGGGATGCTGGTATGCCCGGTTCGCAATTGTCGCGCTTCGCTTGAACGGAAGGAACGCACCCTGGTCTGCGGAAACTCGCATTCGTTTGACGTGGCGAGGAGTGGTTATGTCAATCTGCTGCAGCCGCAGGACAAGCGATCGAAGCAGCCCGGCGATAGCGCGGAGGCAGTGGCGGCGCGGCGGCGGCTGCATGACAAGGGGGTGACGCAACCGTTGCTGCTTGCGATGGAGCGGATGCTTGCGTTGACGGCGAAGGATTCTGTTCTGGAGGCTGGGTGCGGAGAGGGATTCTTTCTGGGAGGGCTTGTACGATCGAGCGGGTGCCGCGGCTGTGGCGTTGATATTTCCACGACGGCGATTGAAGCGGCGGCGCGGCGGTATGCGGAGTGCGAATGGATTGTGGCAAACGCGGACCGGTTTGTTCCGTATGCAGACGGCGGGTTTAGTGTCATTGTGTCTATTGCGGCGCGGCGGAATCCGGACGAGTTTCGGCGGGTGCTCAAGGAGGGCGGACGAGTGTTGATTGCGGTGCCCGCGCCGGATGATCTGATTGAGCTGCGCGGGAAGGGAAGGGACCGCGTGCAGCGCACAGTGGAGGAGTTCGCGGGGGTCATGCAACTTGTGGATCAGGACCGGGCGACGACGGTGGCGGAGTTGGATGCGGCCTCGGTGCAGGATGTTCTGCACTCCATTTACAGGCCGATGAGCGCGCCCCCAAGCGGCGAGATGCGGCTGACGTTCAGTTTGGATTTGTTGGTGTTTCGTTAGACGGGGAAGAGGGTTCCGCGGCCGAGAAGCCAATGCGGATCCAGGCGGCGTTTGATGGTCTTCATGGCTTCCAGTTGGTCATGGTTGTATTGATAGCTGAGGAAGTGGGCTTTGCGTTTGCCGAGGCCGTGCTCGGCGCCAACTGTGCCGTCTAAGGCGACTGCGTGCCGGGCGAATTCGTTCATCATCTCTTTGCCGCGATCGAACTCGGCCTGGTTGGTGGGAAGGATGTTGACATGCACGTGCGCATCGCCGATGTGACCGAAGATGACGTAGCGGCCGGCGAAGTCCGCTTCGAGCTTTTCGCGATAGAAGGCCATCATCTCGGCGTTGCGATGGAAGGGCACGGCGAAGTCGGAGCCGAGTTTCAGGAAGCCGTTGCGGCGCACTGTGTCGTTTACTAATTCGGGCAGTGCATGGCGAAATTTGCGGAAGCGTTCGCGGTCGGCTGCGGTGGCGGCGAACCACGACGCTTCGTAGAGGGCGGGGCTGTTGGTGAGGCGCTCGTCCCAGGCGTCGATTTCGGGGGAGTCGTCCGCTTCCAATTCCTGCTCGATGAGCAGGGCTGCGCGAGCCTGTTTGGGAACGTCGTCGTAGCGCGAGCGTAGCAATGCGAGCGAGCCGGCATCGACATACTCGAGCATTCGCAGGCAGGGGGTGTCGCGCCAGGCGGCGACCCCGGCGAGAGCGGAGTCATCATCGGCGAAGAAGATGACACCGGTGAGCAGATGCTGCACTGCGGGGAGCAGTGTCACCTCAGCCTCAGTGATGATGCCGAGCGTGCCTTCCGAGCCGATGAAGAGATCGACGTAGTCCATGCCGGGCTTGAGCCAGTAGCCGGCGGAGTGCTTGCTGCTCAGGGGCATGGGAATTTCGGCGACGGGGAATGGGACGGGCTCGCCGCGGCGCAGCGAGAGGGCAGTGCCTTCCATCAGGAGCACGCGTAGGGCGCGCACGTGGCGCCGCGTATCGCCATAGAGGAAACTACGCGAGCCGCTGGCGTTGCAGGCGATGTTGCCGCCGATAGAGGAAGCGTTCTCGGTGGGATCGGGCGCATAGAATTGGCCTGACGCAGCGGCCCCGGATTGCACGTCCTTGAGGAGCGCGCCCGCGCCTGCAACCGCGTATCCTGGATGCACGCTGATCGTGGAAAAGCGTTCGATGGAGATGACGTAGCCGCCGTTGGCGCAACGTCCTCCGGCGACACCGGTGCCGGCTCCGGCGATGGTGACGGGAACGCGCGCGGCGGTGGCCCGGCGCAGGATGGCGGCAAGTTCCTCTTCGTTTGCCGGCGTGAACAGCTCGTCGGCGTGGCCTTGATAGCCTGAGGCATCCTCCAGGTAATGCGGGGGGATTGTGAGACTCACACTTCCAGAATAACGGGCATGATGAGGGGACGTCGAGAGGTCTGCTTGGAGATGAAGCGCTTGAGGTCGACGCGAATCTTCTCCTGCATGACACCCCAGTCGGTGCGCTCTTCAGCGCTGGAGGAGTCGAGTGTTTTTGCGACGACCTGACGCGCCTGCTGCATCAGATCGGAGCTGTCGTCGAAGCTGACGAAGCCGCGGGAAACGATTTCCGGCAGAGTCTCGTTGCGGCCGGTGATCTTGTTGATGGCGATGATGGGGAGGACGAATCCGTCTTCGGAAAGATGCCGGCGGTCGCGAATGACTATGTCCTCGACGACTTCGTCGACGGTGCCGGAATCGATGCACACGCGGCCGACGGAGACTGTTCCGGCTTTGCGCGCGCCGAATTTATCCAGCTCGAGAACATCGCCGGACTCCATGACGAAGGTCTCCGTGAGATGCTGGCCGATCACGTTTTTGGCGAGTTGGGCGTGTCGCGTCAACTGGCGGAACTCGCCGTGAACGGGCATGAAGTACTTGGGGCGGACGAGGGACAGAATGAGCTTCAACTCTTCGACGCTGGCGTGACCGGAGACGTGTACGGGGGGATTCATGGTGCCGTAGACGATGTCGCTGCCGCGGCGCGCGAGGTGGTTGATCATGCGGTAGATCGGTTTCTCATTACCGGGGATCATGCGGGCGCTGAGCACCACCATGTCGCCGGGGCGAACGGAGAGGCTCTTGTGATTGTCCACCGCAACGCGGGCCATTGCGGACATCGGTTCGCCTTGGGTGCCGCTGACGACAGTGACCACTTTGTTGGCGGGAGTGGACATAATGTCCTGGGGCCGCAGGAGGATGGAATCAGGGATTTCGAGGAGGTTCAGGTTATGGGCGATCTCGGTGACGCTGAGCATGCTGCGGCCGAGGAAGGCGACTTTACGGCCGAACTCTTCGCCCAGATTGAGGATTTGCTGGAGGCGGTGAATGGAGGAAGAGAAGCAGGAAATGATGACGCGGCCTTCGGCTCGATGGAAGCATTCTTCGAGGCGCGGACGAACAGCGCGCTCGCTCTCGGTGAAGCCGGGCCGATCGACGTTAGTGGAATCGGATAGCAACAGTAGCACGCCGCCTTTGCCGTAATCGGCGAAGGTGTGGAGGTCGAAGGGTTCGTTGTCGAGCGGCGTGGGGTCGAGTTTGAAGTCCCCCGTGTGAAGAATGACGCCGAGCGGAGTGGTGATGGCGAGCGCCACGGTGCTGACGATGGAATGGGTGACGTGGATGAACTCGACAGTGAAGGGGCCGATCTCGATTCTCGTGCCGGCTTCAACGACGTTGAGATGCGGCTCCTCTTCGAGTTCGTGCTCATCGAGTCGGCGTTCCACTAACGCGAGGGTGAGCGCGGTGCCGTAGACTGGGATGTTGACTTGGCTGAGGAGGAAAGGGACACCTCCGATGTGGTCTTCGTGGCCGTGGGTGAGCACGACCGCGCGAACCTTTTCGCGGTTCTCGACAAGATAGCTGAAATCCGGCACGACGACATCAACACCGAGGAGTTCCGCGTCGGGAAACATCATGCCGGCGTCGACTACGATGATGTCGTCGCCGTAACGGATGGCGAGACAGTTCATGCCGAACTCCCCAAGACCTCCGAGGGGAATTACGAGCAGTTTAGAATCGGACATTGTGTAATTCATAGGCTATCACGCGCGGGTAGGGAAAATGGCCCGGTGCAGTGATATAGTGGACGCCCATGAGGGAATTGCTTCTATTCGCTCTGGCGTTGCCGGTGCCGGGGATGGATCTGACGGGAACGTGGAGACTCGTCTCCGCGGGGGAGTGGCGGCCGAATGGAGAGATGATACTGCCGTATGGCAAGGAGCCGGCCGGGCAGTTGATGTACGACGGAAACGGCAACATGTCCGCGCAGATTCAATTCAGCGCGGCCAATGCGGATGGGGAGACTTACGTTGCCTATTACGGGACTTATACGACCGATGATGCGGCGAGCACGGTGTCGCATAAGGTGGCAGCGTCGACGCGGTTGAGCTATCGAGGGACGACCCAGTTGCGGTTTGTCACGCTCGAGGCGAACCGGCTGACGCTGGGGTTGCCGCCAGTGGTGGTAAAGGGGGAGGTGCGGTTGCGGAGTTTGCGTTGGGAGCGGGTGAAGTGATGCACGGCGTGGCGGTCAGCGGAAAACTGACCCATCGAATTGCAGTCCTACTTTCTAGGGATCGTTTCACCATCGGACGAACTCGCCAAGTATCCGGTGAACTTCACTCATACACTCGGTGTCATGGGCCATATGGCGGAACTGAGAGCGACCTCTGCGCGGTGCGGTTCTGCGAGTTCCCGGCGGATGCTCGTTCTACGAGTTCTTGCTCGTAGCTGCCGCGTTCCCATTCCAATCAGTCGGCGCCCTGGAGGACGAAGGCGGCCCAGATGCCGGGGTGTTCAGGGAGGGTCATTTGACCAGCAGGGGTGGAGACGGCGACGCGGCCGGCGCGGAGATCGGCGAGGAGTTTTAGCTGGGCGGAGCGCAGGGCGAGGCTTTTGGCGGCGCCTTTGGAATAGTGGCGGTAGAACTCTTCGACGAGGCGGACGGTGGGCTCATCCGGAATGTCCCAAAGCGGGGCGATGACACTGGCCGCACCCGCGTACAGGAAGGCACGAGTGAAGCCGAGCAGGCCGTCGGCAGAGACGCGGCCGGAGCCGCTGCGGCAGGCGCTCATCATCACGAGGTCGGCCCTGATGCGGAGATCGTAGATGTGGCCGACCGTCAACCGGCCGCGCTCACTGAGGGCGAGGAATGATTGGAAAGGATCGCCCGGATCGACCACTGCATGAGTGGCGAAATGGAGAACGCGGGCGCGGGAGGCTTCTTCGCGGATGCGCGGCTCCTGCATGGCGGGGCCGCTGAGCACCTGGGTGTTGGGCAGGAGGGAAGCGGCGCGGGCCAATTCGCGTTGGGCGCCAGGCAGAGATGGGAGAGACGCCGCCATGCGCACCGGAGCGCCCATGAGCACGTATGCGCCGTCGCGCTCTATCGTGGGACGTAATAGGAAGCCGGCCGCGGGGGTGACGCGGAGGGGGAAGTCTTCAAGCAGGTAGCGCTGGTTCGGAGCGAGCAACGCGCCGAAGGGGAGCTGGAGCAGGCTGCGGTGAGGCAGGATCGTGAGAACCTGACCTTTGGATGAGGCGAGCCAGGGCTGCACGGGTTGAAAGACCAGGCGGTAGAGTTCGCGCCATGCTTCGAGGTCGGGCTTGTACTGGAACCGGCGTGCCCGTTCGACGAGTTGTTGCACCTTCGCTTCTGGCGCGGGGCTGAAGGCGCTTTTCACTTCTCCATTGACGGAGAGGAGCCAGACGTAGATTCCATCGGGATGCTGCCAATAACAAAGTATGGGGCCCTTGCTCTCCTTGGCGAGCGAGGTGAGTTGGGCAACCGTGGGTGGCGTGGACAGCACCGAACTGGAGAGGCGAGGATCGTTGCCCGCAACGGCGGAGGCGGGGTAGTCGAGGTCCTGGGCACCGCGGGAGGCGAGCAGGTCGAGGAAAGCCCGGGCGCGGAATTTCTCGGCCATCTGGAGGGCGTCGATGCGTTTCCCGGCGCGCCACAAGACCGCGATGCCGTCGTCGGCGATCTGCTGCGCGGTTTCGAGGAAGGCGCGTTTCCATTCGTCGTCGGGCATGAGGCGGTCCATCATCGGGTCGCCGATGCGGTTCAGTTCGAATATGTCGCGCGCCGCTTCCTGGTGCCGGCCGAGTTTGTCGAGGGCGCGGGCGCGCCAGCGGTAGGTGGCGACGTTGGAAAGGCGCTCCACCGCGCCCGAGCGGCTGATGCCCGTGGTGGCGATGTCGACTGCGTCCTCCAGTCTGCCCAGGTGGAAGTAGCCGCAACTGAGAATCCAATAAGTGGCGAACGGTACGCGGCGGTCGCTCTCTTTGAGAATGGCTTCGCCAACTTCGACGGACTGTTTGTAGTCTTTGATGAGCTGGTAGCTGTAGGCGAGTCCGGCAAAGCGGGCACGGCGCGGCGAGCCTGCTGGCATAGCCGTGATCGCTTTGCGCACCTGGTCGAGGGTGGCGAGCGCTTCTTTGCGCTCTCCGGCGGCCGCATGGATTTTACCGCGCTCCAGGCGGGTGGCGATGATGCCGTCGGAATCGCCGCTCTTCTCGAGAACAGCTTCCGCCCGCTGGAGATGTTGAAGGGCTTCCCGATGGTGGGAGTGGGCGATTTCGGCGCGGGCGAGAAAGGTGTAGGCGCGGCCCGCAAGCCGCCACTCCTCAAGCTGATCGAGAGTGAGGCTGCTGGCCCGCAAGGTTTGAACGGCAGCGGCGAATTCGCCGGCCTGCCGCTGCTGCTCGCCGAGTTCAATCTGGATGGAGGCAAGGACGCGCCGGTCTCCGGCGGTTGTGGCGTTGAGCGCGGCCTCATGGAGGAGGCTTCGCTTTTCGCGGCCAGCCACCACCTGCGAGGCCGCGAACTGAGAGCGCGCCAGGTTGCGGCGGTCGCCGGCGGCGGAGAACTCCGTTATGGCGACTCGGGCCCAGGAGCCGGCACGGTCGAATCGGGATCCGCGGAAGGATTCCTGCGCGAGCCAGAGCGCGATTCTGCCGAGGAATTCCGGTTCGGCGGCTCGCACCGCGACTGCTGCTTCGCGCACGGTTCGTTCCGCGAATCTCCAGCGGCCGTCTCTTTCCTCGAGAGCGGCAACGCCTGCCTTCGCGTAGGCGGCCGAAAGAGGATCGGCAGCGGCCGTGGCCCGCGCGATCAGGGTTTCGATGTCTTTACGAGGATCGGGGACGCGGCCGGATTGGACTTGTTCAGCGAGTGCCAGCAGTTGGTCGAAGTGGAAGGGGAGCGGTATTTCAGCGGCGTTGCATGAGGCAGCCAGTGCCAGCGCGCAGATTGCCGGGAGTCCGATTATTTCGGGGTGGCGGCGCATGCGGAGTTACGGTAATGGCCCTCGGACTTGCAGAGTTTTGCCAGCAAGGGTTCGGCGGAAGACCAATTGCCGTTCCGTTCGTGGGCAATCGCGAGATACCAATCAATGTCATCGTTTAAGGCCTCGCCGCCGATTTTGCGAGCAGCCTGGAGGGGTTCCATCGCGTGGCCGGCATCGTTGCGCAACAGCTCGGAGACTCCTTGATAGAAAGCTGGCTCGACGGCTTGGGGATATTTCTGGCGCAAGGCGGCCATCCGTTGCGAAGACTCGTCGAAGTTGCCCGCGCGGTACGGATCCAAGGCCCCGCCGAGTTCCTTGAGGTACGACGCGGACAGTGCCGCGGAAGAGCCGCGAATGACGACGGCCGCGAAGGGGAGACGTAGCGGGGCGGGTTCCAGAGTCAGGCGGTAAGGCGGTTTGGGCCTTGCTTCCTCAGCGCGAGTTGAGGTTTGGCGGGCGACTTGGGGGCCAGGCTTTTCCGCGCTCTGCCAGTGGACTAATACGAAAATTAGCGCCGCGGCCGCGGCGACAACCCCGGCCCATCGAAAAGCTGGATTGGGTCGGCGAGGGCCAAAGACACGCTGCCGAACTGCCGCCGTTTCCGCCAGCGTCGGCTCGGCAAAAGCAGCGTCGATGAGGTCGTCACGCAAATGCGTGCACAGGTGGCAGTGTTCGAGATGCGATCGCACGGGAGTGGCGAGAGTTTCCGGCAGGACGCCTTCTTCAAGGGCCACCAGAAGGTCGGGCCGCGGGCAGGAATCAAGGGTGCCTTTCATTCGCTGTCGTCCTCCTTTCTTCGATCCTCAGCCCGATATGCGTTGCGCAACAGCCGCAGCCCATACTGCAGCGCGCTTTTTACCTGATTCTGCGAAAGGCCGGTGTGCTGCGTGATCTCTCTGTTCTCCATGCCGTGTACGTAGTGGAGAGTGAGACAGACGCGGTGCTCAACCTTGAGCGCGGGATGACCCAGGATCTCCCGCAACCGATCGACTTCCGGGTTGCTGACCAGCGGGCGCGAGGCAGCGAGCAGATTCTCGGGACGGCGCTCCACTTCCATGCGGCGCCAATAGTCGATGGCCATGTTTTTTACGGCGGCCGTAAGCCACGCGCCGGCGCGGTTGAAATCGACATGCTGGCGGTGGACATACATTTTCAAAAAGGCCTCGCTAGCCAGCTCTTCCGCGATGTCCCGCCGTCCCGTGCAACGGATGGCGTAGCGAAGGATCTCGGAAGCGTGGCGATCGTAAGCGGCGCGGAACGCTTCGTCCTGGAGCGGCAAGGCATGCCGCTGTGACACCTGATCTACTTTGTCTACGGATGGGACTCCCAGCTCGGAAGAGTCCCCTCGCAAATCTTTCACCGAATCATTATAGAGGCCCACGCCATGGGGCAACCAGGAGCCGCAGCTGATCGCTACTTCTTGACCCATTCGAGCAATGTTGGCGCGCCGAGCGCAGGATAGCCGTTTTCGAGGAACGTGCGGGCCGTAGGTTTTTCTTCAATGTACGCGTCGAGATAGGCGTGCATGGTGGACTTGAGCAATTGCTGGAAGGGCAGGCATTTGCGTTCCGCGATGTTGCCATCGGCACAAGTACCGAGGTCGTCGCCATACATGCCGTGGCCGAAGTCGTTGTCCTTGACCCACAAGCGGTATTTGTCGCCGGGTGTAATCTTGTCGTAAGGAATACGGCGGCCCTGGGGGAACTGCTCGTGTCCGTCCCCGAGTCCT
>JACQZR010000246.1 GCA_016213775.1 Acidobacteriota bacterium | reverse complement strand
CGCCTGGCGCCTGCGCCGCCTCTGGGCCATGGAAACTGCTCTCATTGACGCCGAGTGCGCCATCCTCCGCGGTAAACTCGATCCGTCCTTCGACAAGATCACTGCCGCCCATCGCGCCGGAGAGAGCGTCCTCTCCCTCGCCGTCGCCAACACTTCCGGCCTCGATCACATCCGCAAGCACGAAGACCACCTCGACCGTCAGTGGTACCGTGCCCTCAACGCCCTCATCAAGCTGCAAACACTGCGTTTAGGGCAAAAGCCCGTCCTTGCATATACGCCTGATTCAATCGAACCCGACGAGTATCAAAATAACTTCACCGAACCCGAAGAATTCGCCTTTGTTTTGCACTTCCTCGGCCGAAACCAGAAGCCCGCAAGTAATACGGTCCCCATAAACGCCACTCCAAAGCCCGAACCGAGGCCCGATCTCAATCCGAAAGCTGCCTGAACCATATGAAATCATCCAAAACTAAGTAACTCACCGAACGCAGTTCGGAACCCGGCGCACTTACCACACGACAGGTGTATCCATGCAGCCGTCGAAAGGAGAGAAGACCATGTCCGCAAGAAGCAGCGTCGCCGCTCTGTCGCCACGCCCTCGCGTCGTCGTGAGAGAATCCAGCCACAACACCCCGCTCCCCGCTACAATGGCATTCATGCGCTGGATCACGCTCCTGCTCCTTGGAGCCTCTCTCTCTGCCCAAAATAGCTCTGCCCAAAATAGCTCCGCCCAGAAGAGACCCTTCGACGTGCAGGCCCTGCTCAAACTCTCCCGCGTCAGCGAGCCCGCCGTCTCCCCCGACGGCAAATGGGTCGCCTTCACTGTCCAAACCGTCGACATCGACAAGAACACCAAGCCCCAACAAATCTTCATCGTCCCCACCGAAGGCGGCGAGCCACGCGTCATCACCCGCGACGGCTCCGTCAACAACCGCCCCAAATGGTCCCCCGATTCCAAGCGCATCTTCTACATTTCCAACCGCGCCGGCAGCTCACAAATCTGGGCCATGGACCCCGACGGCGCCAACGCCAAACAGATCACCACCATTTCCACCGAAGCCGAAGGCGTCCTCGTCGCCCCCGATGGCAACAGCCTCTTATTCGTCAGCAGCGTCTATCCCGATTGCGGCGATGATGCCTGCAACAAGCGCAAGCTCGACGCAGATGCCGCCAGCAAGGTCAAAGCCCGTGTCTACACCACACTGCTCTACCGTCACTGGAACGAGTTCGAAACCGCTCGCCGCAAGCATCTCTTCGTCGTCCCCACCAACGGCGGCGCAGCCAGGGATCTCACCCCCGGCACCCGCCACGTCCCGCCCTTCTCCCTTGGCGGCGAAGACTATTCCATCTCGCCCGACAGCAAGGAAGTCTGCTATGTCATGAACGCCGACGCCGAGCAGGCCACCAGCACCAACTCAGACCTCTACGTCGTCCCTCTCGAAGGCGGCGAGACCCGCAAGATCACCGTCAACACCGGCGCCGATAACGGTCCCGTCTACTCGCCCGACGGCAAGTGGATCGCCTTTCGGTCGCAACAGCGCGCCGGCTATGAAGCCGACCGCTGGCGTCTGATGATCCTCGACCGCGCCACCGCACGCGTCTCCGCCCTCACCGACAACCTCGACCGCAACGTCAACGCCTACACCTTCACCGTCGATTCCAAACGCATCTTCTTCACCTCTGAAGACCGCGGGCGCACCCTTCTCCAGATGACTCCCGTCACCGGTGGCGGTGCAAAGCTCCTGATCTCCGGCACCGGCCACATCGATGATATGCAGTTCCCAACCGATGGCAAAACGCTCATCTACACGGAGGCCACCGGCTCCCACCCCATCGACATTTATAAGGTTGCTTCCAGCGGCGGCGCAGCCAAACCGCTCGTCCAGCTCAACGCAAAACTGCTCGCCGAGCACGACATCAGTCCCTTCGAGGACTTCTGGGTCACTGGCGCTGAAGACACCAAGGTCCACAGCTTCCTCCTCAAACCACCCGCCTTCCAAGCGTCCAAAAAATACCCCGTACTCTTCCTCATTCACGGCGGTCCGCAAGGCGCATGGGGCGAATCCTGGACCTTCCGTTGGAACGCGCAGGTCTTCGCCGCCGCCGGCTTCGTGGTGGTCATGCCTAACCCACGCGGGTCTACCGGCTACGGCCAGAAATTTACCGACGACATCAATCAGGATTGGGGCGGCAAGGTCTACGATGACATCCTCGCTACAGTCGACCACGCCGCGAATCTCCCCTACGTCGATCCCGATCGCATGGCCGCGGCCGGCGGCTCTTACGGCGGCTATATGGTCAACTGGATGCTCGGCCACACGCAGCGCTTCAAGGCCTTCGTGTCCCATGCCGGCGTCTTCGATCTCCGCAGCATGGCCGGCGAAACCGAAGAGATCTGGTTCCCTCTCTGGGAGTTCAAAGGAATGCCGTGGGACAACCCCGATGTCTACCAGCGTTTCTCGCCATCCTATTACGTCAGCGAGTTCAAAACCCCCACCCTTGTCCTTCACGGTGAGCTCGACTACCGCGTTCCAGTCGGCCAGGGAATGCAGCTTTTCACTTCCCTGCAAATGAAAAAGGTGCCATCCAAGATGATCCTCTTCCCTGACGAGGGCCATTGGATCGGCAAGCCGCAGAACTCCGTCCTCTGGTACAACGCCTTCCTCGATTGGGTCACCGAATGGACTCGAAAGTAACGCATATGAGTAAGATCATCCCCTTCGCACTGGCCGCAGCCATGGCCACGTCCCTTCCCGTCCCCGCGCAACAGAAGCTGCGCATCATCGCCATCGGCGCGCATCCCGATGATTGCGACATCCGCTCCGCCGGCACCGCCATCAAGTTCGCCAAAGCCGGCCACGCAGTCAAGTTCCTCTCCGTCACCAACGGCGACGCCGGCCATCAGGAAATGGGCGGAGGCATCCTCGCCAAACGCCGCTATGCCGAAACCCAGGAGTCGATGCGCCGCAGCGGCATCGCCGAATACGAAGTCCTCGACAACCACGACGGCGAGCTCACCCCCACCGTCGAAGTGCGCAAACAGATCATCCGCGCCATTCGCAAATGGAACGCCGACATCGTCCTAGCGCCGCGCCCCAACGACTATCACCCCGATCACCGCTACACCGGCGTGCTCGTCCAGGACGCCGCCTACATGGTCGTCGTCCCCAACGTCACCCCCGATACGCCGCCGCTCAAAAAGAACCCCATCTTCCTCTACTATCAGGATCACTTCCAGAAACCGGCGCCATTCCGCCCCGATGTCGTCGTCAACATCGACGACGTATGGGAAACCAAGGTCAGCACGCTCGACGCCCACGTGTCGCAGTTCTACGAATGGCTCCCCTGGGTCGATGGCCGCCTCGATTCCGTCCCCCGCGATCCCGTGCAGCGCAAACAATGGCTCTCCGGTGCGCGCTCCGCCAAACACTCGCCTGCCGTCACTGAAGCTTTGAACCGACGCTATGGCGCGGGAGCTGCCTCGCGCATCGTCCACGCCGAGTCGTTCGAGCTGTGCGAATACGGCCGGCAGCCCTCGCTCGACGACCTCAACGCAATCTTTCCTAAGTAATGAACCTCGAGTCTCAGTTGCGTGCCCTGCCCTCGGTGGATGAGGTGTTGCAGAGCATACGAGACGTGTCTCTACCACACGATCTGAAGCTCTCGATCGTCCGCGACGCCATCGAAACCGCGCGCCGCCAACTGCGTCAGGGTTCCGCGCCCGGCGACATCCAGACCCACGTGCGCACCGCAATCGCCCGCCTGCATCAGTCGTCACTACGCCGCGTCATCAATGCCACCGGCGTGATCCTGCATACCAACCTCGGCCGCGCCCCGCTCTGCGAAATGCCCTCCGGCACCGGCTACAGCAACCTCGAATACGACCTCGCCACCGGCAAGCGCGGCAAACGCGACATCCACATCGCGCCATGGATCGAACGTCTCACGGGCAAGCCCGGCATCGCCGTCAACAACAACGCCGCGGCGGTCTACCTCGTCTTGAACGAGCTCGCCGCGGGCGCTGAGGTGATCGTCTCGCGCGGCGAGCTCATCGAGATCGGCGACGGCTTCCGCATCCCCGACATCATGCTCCGCGCCGGCGTCATCCTCCGCGAGGTCGGCGCCACCAACCGCACCCGCATCGAGGATTACCGCAACGCCATCACCGATCGCACTCGCCTCCTGCTGCGCGTCCACCCCAGCAACTTCCGCATCGAAGGCTTCTCCTCGCAGCCCACGTTGAACGAGCTCTCCGGCCTCGCCCGCGAACGCGCCATCCCACTCTATGAGGATCTCGGCAGCGGCTGCATCACCGATCTTTCTCCCTACGGAATCCGCGAACCTCTCGTCAGGGATTCCATCGCCGCCGGCGTCAACGTCGTCAGCTTCAGCGGCGACAAACTGCTCGGTGGCCCGCAAGCCGGCCTCATCGCCGGCGACCCCGATCTGATCTCGCGCATCCGCCGTAATCCGATGTTCCGCGCCCTCCGCCTCGACAAACTCATCCTCGCCCAACTCGAGCAAACCCTCCGCCTCACCGCCCTCGAACAATGGGACGCCATCCCCACCATGCGCATGATCCGCCTCACCCCCGCCGCCATCCGCACCCGCGCCGAAGCCCTGCTCGCCCAACTCCCCAACCTCCGCGCCACCATCATCGACGGCGAATCAAAGATCGGAGGCGGCTCCACCCCCGAACAAAGCCTCCCCACCGCCCTCATCGCCATCGAATGTAAAAGCGTCACCGCCGCCGAACGCACCCTCCGCGCCGCCGATCCCCCAGTGATCGCCCGCATCGCCGGGGACCGGCTCCTCCTCGACCTCCGCACCGCCCACCCCAGTGACGACCCCACGCTCGCCAACAACTTGCGATTGATGTACGCTTTAAATGAGTACACAGGAGAATCCGTATGCCCAGAGTAGCCGTGGACAACAACCAGCGAATGCACCTCCGTATCCGCCCGGAACAGAAGGCAACGCTCCTCCGCGCGGCCGCTCTCCGCGATACCGACCTGACCGACTTCGTCCTGCAAAACGCCTTGCGCGAGGCTCGAGCCGTCATTCAGGAGTCGGAACGTATCACGCTCTCGGAACGAGATAGCCTGCTTGTTCTGGACATGCTTGAAAACCCGCCCCAACCGAACGCCAAACTCCGTGCCGCCATCGCCGCATTGCCCAAAGCTAAACCGAAACGCAAGCGCTCATGAGCCTTCCCTCCTGGCACGAAGAGGCGATCTCCTCGAAGCAGGACCGCAAGACCTTCGATTGCGGCGATCCTGTAATGAACGAATTCCTGCAGCGCTAAGCCCGCCAGAGCCACGACCTCGGCGCTGCCAAGACGTTCCTCGCCATCGACGATTCTGACTCCAAAACCATCCTGGGCTTCTACAGTCTGGCCCCGGCCTCGGTGGCCTACGCCGTAGCTCCGGAAATCGTCCGCCGCGGCCTGGCCCGGCACGATGTACCCGGTTTCCGGCTGGCCCGGCTGGCCACTGATCTTCGCTTCCAGGGCCACGGACTCGGCGCCCAATTACTCGCCGCCGCCGCGCGACGTTGCATCCTGGCATCCACCCAAGTGGGTGGAGTGGTCTTGATCATCGACGCCAAGAACACCCGGGCCGCCGATTGGTACGCCAGCCTCAGCGCCGTTGCCCTTCACGACAAACCCCTCATACTCGTGATGTCGCTGGCCACCCTCGCCCCCGTCATCGCCCCGTGACTGAAGCCGCACACCACCCTGCTAACCTAATAGCGAAAGGCCCTTATCCACCTCATGAAAGCTCTCGTCAAAGCCAAATCCGAACCCGGCCTTTGGCTCCACGACATCCCTACCCCTGACTACGGCATAAACGACGTCCTCATTCAAGTCCTTCGCACGGGCATCTGCGGCACTGACCTCCACATCTTCAACTGGGACGCCTGGGCCCAGAAAACCATCCCCGTCCCCATGGCCATCGGCCACGAATTCGTCGGCCGCGTCGCCGCCGTCGGCTCCAACGTCACCGCCTTCAAGCCGGGCGAAATCGTCTCCGGCGAAGGGCACGTCGTCTGTGGACTCTGCCGCAACTGCATGGCCGGCCGCCGCCACCTCTGCGCCCACACCATGGGCGTCGGCGTCAACCGCCCCGGCGCATTTGCCGAATTCGTCTCCGTCCCCATGGCGAACGTCTGGCGCCATAACCCCGGCATCGATCTCGATGTCGCCAGCATCTTCGATCCCTTCGGCAATGCCGTCCACACCGCCCTCTCCTTCCCTGTCCTCGGCGAAGACGTACTCATCACGGGCGCGGGCCCCATCGGCATCATGGGCGCCGCCGTCGTCCGCCACGCCGGCGCGCGCCACGTCGTCATCACCGACATCAATGACCACCGCCTCGCTCTCGCCCGCAAGGTCGGCGTCTCCGCCGCGGTCAACGTCAAAACCACCAAACTGGCCGACGTGCAGAAAGAACTCGGCATGGCGGAAGGCTTCGACGTCGCCCTCGAAATGTCCGGCCAGCCCGCCGCCTTCCGCGACCTGCTCGCCAACATGGCACACGGCGGCAGAATCGCCTTGCTCGGCATCCCATCCACTCCAATTGAGATAGATTGGAACACGGTTATTTTCAACGGACTTACAATTAAAGGTATCTACGGCAGAGAAATGTACGAAACCTGGTATAAGATGACAGTTATGCTGGAATCCGGACTTAAGATTGACCCAGTGATTACCCACCGCTATCACTACACCGATTTCGAGAAAGGCTTCCAGGCCATGCGCGAAGGCAACGGCGGCAAAGTGGTCCTCACCTGGGCGGAGTAACTTATGTACACCGCCTTCCAGCAGCACCTCGAACAAACACTGGAATCCATCCGCGCCGCCGGCACTTACAAAAACGAGCGCGTCATCGCCACTCCCCAGAACTCCCGCATCGCGCTCGCCGCCGGCGCCCGCGTCCTCAACCTCTGCGCCAACAACTACCTCGGCCTGGCCGACCACCCCGCCCTCATCGCCGCCGCCCGCGAGGCTCTCGACACCTGGGGCTATGGGCTCGCTTCCGTCCGCTTCATCTGCGGCACGCAATCCCTCCACAAACAGCTCGAGGCCCGCATCGCCCAATTCCTCGGAATGGAAGATACCATCCTCTACTCCTCCTGCTTCGACGCCAACGGAGGCCTCTTCGAAACGCTCCTCTCCGAGCAGGACGCCGTCATCTCCGACGAACTGAACCACGCCAGCATCATCGACGGCATCCGCCTCTCCAAGGCCCAGCGCTACCGCTACAAGAACAGCGATATGGTAGACCTCGAAGCCAAGCTCGTCGAGGCCGCCGGCGCCCGCTTCCGCCTCATCGCCACCGACGGCGTCTTCTCGATGGACGGCTTCATCGCCAACCTCCCCGCCATCTGCGACCTCGCTGAAAAGCACAATGCCCTCGTCATGGTGGACGATTCACACGCCGTCGGCTTCATGGGCCGGCACGGCCGAGGCACTCACGAATATCATCAAGTAATGGGGCGTATCGACATCCTCACGGGCACGCTGGGAAAAGCGCTCGGCGGCGCAAGCGGCGGCTACGTCTCGGCCCGCAAAGAAGTCGTCGCACTGCTGCGGCAGCGCTCGCGGCCCTACCTCTTCTCCAACACACTGCCGCCGCCAATTGCCGCCGCCTCGCTCAAGGCACTCGACCTGCTCACCGAATCCACCGCCCTGCGCGACCGCCTCGAATCGAACACCCGCTTCTTCCGCCAGCGCATGAGCACTCTCGGCTTCACCATCCAACCCGGCGAACACCCCATCGTACCCGTCATGCTCGGCGACGCCGCACTGGCCTCGCGCATGGCCGACGCCCTCCTCGCCCGCGGCGTCTACGTCATCGGATTCTCTTACCCGGTAGTCCCGCAAGGCAAAGCGCGTATCCGCGTCCAGGTCTCCGCCGCCCACACCGAAGTAGACCTCGCCTTTGCGGTGGATCAGTTCGCCGCGGTAAAACAGGAGCTCGGGGTGTAACTTAAGATGCTGCAGGCGCTGCTCCTCACAATCCTCTCCCTCCGCGAGGACGTTCTACTCCGCAAAGCCTGGGAAGCAGCGCTCCGCAACAACTCCTCCGACACCGCACGGCAACTCTACCCCAAGGTGCGAGACCGTGCCTGGGTCGCACGACCCGGCTTTCATCACCTCTACGAATTTGCGCGCACCCTTCCCCCCGAAGAATCCGAAGCCCTCCTCACTGCCGCCGCGAAACACGATCCCTCGGTAGTCCTCCGCCGCACCGACCTCGATCCCCGCATCCTCCAGGTCGCCGCGCTGCAAGCTCCCGCCGAAGCCGTTGGCATCGCCGCCGGCTCCTCCCCAACATCACAATTCCTACGCAAAGTCCTCCCACCTCGACTCGCCACCCTCGCCGCCGACGCCGCCATCGACGTGCCCACCCGTCAGCGTCTCGCAATCCTCGGCGACAACAACATCGCCGACGCCCGCGACAACCGCCGCTACTTCGCCCGCATCACCGCCCGCAAACCCATCCCGCGCGAAGCCATCGAATTCGCCCAATCACTTGTCCGAGACCTCCGCCAAGCCGGCATCAAACAAGTCGCCCACTGGTCACCTGCGGAGCGTTACCTCCTCGCAGTCTACGGCCGCGAAGAACTGGACGCCCCCACCTTCACTCGCCTCGTCCCTTCCGCCCCACCCGCGGGCCCCCGCTATCGGGCCTTCCTCAGCGACGCCGTTCAATTCGGACACCCAACTCTGATTCGCGCCCAATCCCTCGCCCAGGCACTCCAAGGCATCGCCGCCGAAGACAACCCGCTCCAGGAAACGTTATTCGCCGCAAACATCCTGGACGCGCTCGCCAAGCCCCAGCGCCCGCAGGCCGCCGCACTCCTCAAATCCGCATACGAAAAAGCAGGCCCATATGCCCCGCTCTACGGCCTCCTCATCGCCCACCTCGCGCAGCGCCTTCCTTCCAACGCAACCATCGCCTCCAGCTACGCCCACTACCTGCAAGCCCCGCAATCTATCTCCACCGCGCCAGTCTTCTCCCACAACGGAACGTCCCTCCATCGCTATTACTTCTACGATGACGACGACGGAGTCGAATCCTACGAGACCTTCCTCGCTGCCTACCGCAAGGCCCCCAATTGGACCACCGTGAAACACGCCAACTGGGTCCACCTCACAGGTGTCTCCGGCAAACGCCGCATCGAAATCTTCGCCAACATCCCCAGGAAGCCCGACGCCGACGCCGTCATCCGCAAGGCCATGCAAAACCGCGAGCCGGACGTGCTGGTCCACCGAGGCCACGCCTTCCATCTCGACAAAACACTCCGCCGCCTCAACTCCACCGCGCGCCTGGTCTTCCTCGGAAGCTGCCGTGGTATGGAAGCTGTAGCCACAGTTATCGACACGGCCCCACAGGCCCAGATGTTCGCCACCCGCGGCACCGGCACCCACACCATCAACGACCCGATCCTGAAAGCCCTCAACAACGCCCTCCTCACCGCCGGCGACAAACTCGACTGGCAATCCTTCTGGGGCACCCAAAAATCCCACTTCAAATCCAACTCGCTCTTCGCCGATTACATCCCGCCCCACCAAAACACCCAAGCCATTCTCCTCCGGGCCTGGTACGCCTTCCTCTCGGAACCGGAACCCAACGTTACTCAGCCATAGATAGAAGGGCGTGCGTAAGTCCAATACCGTTGTAATTTGAGTCAGATCGCTCACTCGAAGGTCACCGCACAAGGGCAAATCTCGATTCCGGCGGACGTGCGCAGGAAGCTCGGCATCGGGCCAGTCCGGCGAGCAGGACGCTTCTCCGAAGACTCTTAGGCAAATGAAGGAGGGCATCGTTCGCTACCCCCGAAAGCGTCATGCGCGCCGTTGACACCAATGTGTTGGTTCGCCTGATCACGCGCGGCGAGACTCGCCAGACAGCTTCCGCGGAAAGCTTCGTGGCAAAGGGCGGGTGGGTGTCATTACTGGCTCTCACCGAGGCAGTATGGGTGCTCGGGAACGTTTACGAGCTCAATGCAGCGGATCAGGCCAGGGCTGTCGAGATGTTGCTCAATCACCAGCAACTGGTTGTTGACGGGCGCGAGACCGTGGTAGCGGCGCTCGACCTGTTTCGCGCAAGGCCGGCGCTCGGCTTCTCGGACTGCCTTCTGCTCGAGTTGGCCCGGAACGCTGGTCATCTGCCGCTCGGCGCCTTTGACCGCAAATTAGCGAAGGTTGAGGGCGCGCTCAAGCTCTAGCGAGGCTCCGCCTCAGACCGACGAGATGTATTGAGTTCTCGCAAGGTATTCCATGCCCGGGAGGCTTTGCGTTCTTGGCGGGCT
>JACQZR010000247.1 GCA_016213775.1 Acidobacteriota bacterium | reverse complement strand
CTAAGCGGCAGCACATAAAGTGAACCGCGCTTCAACGTGGTGATCAGGAGCACAGCGTCCCAGCCCGGAATGCTTCGCGCGCCATAGAACTCCACGCTGGAAACACCTGTGGTGGGCCAGCAGATGTAGTTTACGCCCTTGCATGCCGGGTCCTGGAAGTTGAACCCCGAGGGGACTGTAAACATGGTGGCGATCGGTTCGGCAAGAGGACTGGTGAACGCCGATTCCGGTTCACGCGGAACGGATAGGTGAATGGCCAGGTCGCTAAATCGAAGCTCGGAGCATGGCGTTTTGGCTTCGGCCCAGCGCGCGAATTCGTACGCTTTGTTGTCCCGCATTCCGGCCACGTTCGGCCAACCGTAATTGGCCCCTGGAATGAGCACGTTGATTTCGTCGTCTGTCTTCGGGCCGTGTTCACTCTCGTACAGCGTCCCATCTGGGCCGAAGTCGAGGCCCTGTGGATTCCGATGTCCGTAGGTGTAGACGTGGCTCACCACGCCATCCAATTTCGGGTTGTCGTTAGGAATGGACCCGTCCAGGTTCAAGCGCAGTGTCTTGCCTTCATAGGCTGAGTAATCCCGCGCCTTGATTTCAGCGGCAGTGGGCAAACGCTGCGCAAGAACGGGAGAACAGAAGTTGCCGAGTTGGTTGTTGCCCTGGTCGCCGATGCTGAGATGCAGTTTGCCCGAGGGGCTGATCTTCAGACGCATACCCGTTATGATCGTTCCCCGCGGGCAGACCAGCAATGATCGTGTGGGGCTCGACAAGCGTTTCCGCGCCGGCGTCATAGCGGAAGCGCACGATCTTAGCGTACAAGAACCGGTAGGGACTCATCGGATCGCGGACGCGCAGATCCGGCCCCTTGGCCCTGTCCACGTAGGTATAAGCGACAAAGACGTAGTTCTCATTCGATGAGCGCAGCAGACGCGGATGCAGCGCCATGCCGAGAAGCCCGTCCTGCCCACCGGGCGCCACCACATCGGCAATCGTCACCGCCACTTTGCGTTCACCGGTGGACGGGTTGACACGCGTGACTCGGCTGGCCGTGCGCTCGGTTACCCACAGCATATGATCGGGACCCCATGTTAGTTCCCACGGGTGCGACAGACCGGAAACAACCACGGACTTCTGAAAACTCCTGGTGCCACGGGCGACGGTTTCGGGTCCGTCTTGAGCAACCGCGGCAGCGGCGAGCCACACGCCCGCCCAAATCAAACGTTTCATTACAGACCTCTTAAACACGGTGGAGGCATCCTCGGACGCACACAGCAGTTTACCATCGACCCAAAAAGCGATGCCTCGGAAGGTGCGGTGTAACAGGACGCCGGTCCACGCAGCCTCTCCCCATGCCGCTACAATCAAACTCATGGGGTTTCCTCTATTCGTCATAGTTGCGGCATTCGCCGCGACGGCGGTCCATGCGGAAGAAGGTATGTGGACCTACGACAACGCGCCCGTTTCAAAGATGGCACAGAAGTATGGCTTCAAGGCCACCCAGGACTGGTTGGACAAAGCCCGGTTGTCGAGCGTCCGGCTCGCACAGGGCTGTTCGGCGAGTTTTGTTTCGCCCGATGGTTTGATCATGACCAACCATCATTGCGTGGCGTCGTGCGTCCAGCAGCTCTCCACCAAGGAGAAGGATTACCATGCCGATGGCTTCTATGCGCGCACCGCGGAGGAAGAGAAGAAGTGCCCGGATCTGGAAGCCAATCAACTAAGCGAGATCAAGGACGTCACGAAAGAGGTGAACGCGGCGACCAAGGGCTTGACCGGCGGCGCGTTGAACGATGCTCGGAAGGCGGCCTTCGCGAAGCTGGAGAAAGGCTGCGCCACCAGTGACGATGTCCGCTGCGATGTGGTGACGCTCTATTCGGGCGGCCTCTATCATCTGTATAAATACCAGCGCTACCAGGATGTGCGGCTCGTATTCGCTCCCGAGTTCCGGATCGCGTTTTTCGGTGGCGACCCGGACAACTTCATGTTTCCGCGCTATGACCTGGATGTCTCGTTCATCCGCGCCTACACTAAGGGGCAGCCGTTGAAGACACCGAATCATTTCGGATGGTCGCAGGCAGGAGCGTCCACGGGCGGGTTGACGTTTGTCTCGGGGCATCCGGGATCGACAAGGCGCCTGATTTCGACGCCGATGCTCGAATATGAACGCGATTTCTTCCTGCCGCACCGGCTGCTGTTCCTCTCGGAATACCGCGGAATGCTCACACAGTTTTCCACGCGCGGGGCCGAACAGGCCCGCATCGCGCTGGACGATCTGTTCTCCATCGAGAACTCGCTGAAGGCGTTCAAAGGGCAACGCGAGACGCTCGTCGATAAGAAGTTCTTCGCGATGAAAGTCAGCGAAGACCGCGAACTGCGAAAGAAGGTGGAATCGGATCCGAAGCTGAAGGCGCGTTTTGGCACGCTCTGGAAGGAAGCCGAGGAGTTGGAGCCGAAGAAGCGTGCCCGAATTCTGCCTTACCGCTATATCGAGATGGGTGTCGGATTCCAGTCTGATTTGTTTCACATGGCGCGTTCTCTATTCCGCTTGCCGGCTGAGATGGAGAAGGCGAATGAGAAGCGACTGAAGGAATTCGCCGATGCGCGATTGCCGGAGCTGCGAGCGCAGCTTCTGAGTCCGGCCCCAATCTATAAAGAACTGGAACTGGAGAAGCTGTCGTGGTCGTTGACCAAACTTCGCGAGGACCTGGGCGCTGATCATCCGTTCGTGCGGAAGTTCTTCGGCAAACGGTCGCCTCGCGAGATCGCACAAGGCGCGATTGAAGGCAGCAAGCTGGACAGCATGGATGTGCGTAGGCAGCTTCTCGATGGCGGCAAGACCGCGGTGGCAGCTTCCACCGATCCGATGCTCGCGCTGGCGAAGGAAATCGACGTGGACGCACGCGCGATTCGCAAACAGTTTGAGGATGAGATTGAATCGGCCGAGACGCGCATCGGTGAACTGCGCGGCCAAGCTCTGTTCGCCGTCTATGGGACCTCGATGGCGCCGGATGCCACCTTCACACTGCGGCTGAGCTACGGCGCAGTGAAAGGTTGGACGCGTGCTGATGGAGTGAAGATCTCGCCCTTCACCATCATTGGCGGGGCCTTTGAGCGGGCCACGGGACGCGATCCATTCCAACTGCCCCAGAGCTGGCTGGACGCGAAGGACAAACTCAATTTGCAGATCCCGATGAACTTCGTCACCACCAACGATATTATTGGCGGCAACTCGGGATCCCCAATGTTTAATCAGAACCGTGAGATCGTGGGGCTGATTTTCGATGGCAACATCGAGTCGCTCGGTGGAGCGTATGGCTTTGACGAGTCCAATAACCGGGCGGTGGGCGTGCATAGCTCCGCGCTGATCGAGGCTCTGGACAAGATCTACGGCGCAAAGCGCATTCTTCAGGAGTTGCGCAAGCACTGAACGGGGACGTCCGGAACATCCGAACATTCTGATATATACTTCCTGAATGGCTGAGGTCCGAAAAAGGACCTCCACGTCTTGGGAGGCTACAGGGTATGGGTTTCCGGCTAGTCATGCTTTTCGCTTTGCTCGCATCCGCCCTGCCGGCGAGCGCGCAAACCACCTTCGCGAATATCACCGGCACAGTGACCGACTCTACGGGAGCGGTGATTGCAGGGGCCAAGATCGTCGTCACCAACACGGAGTCGAACTACGTGTTTCAGGGCGAGTCGAATGCCGCCGGGGCGTTCACGTTTTCACAACTCCTGCAAGGCATCTACACGATGCGTGTCACCGCGCCGGGGTTCAAGGAGGTCTTGTTCCAGCAGATTCATCTCGCATCCCTGGATGTGCGGCGGTTCGACGTCAAGTTGGAAGTGGGCGCGGTGGAAACGCGTGTGGAAGTGGTGGCGGGCGCGACTTTGATTGAAACCGAAAACGCGCGCATCTCGGATCAGAAAGACGCGCTCCAGTTGAAGGTACTGCCGCTGAACACGCGGTCGCTATGGAACTTCGTCGGCCTGTCGCCGGGCGTTGTACAGGCAGGCGCCGGGTCGTCGACGCGGCGATTCGCGGGATCGCGGGCCAATCAGTCCGATGCGTCGATCGACGGCATCACGCTCTCCAACCAGTACGACGGCACGCAGATCTCGCCGCTGGTTTCGCAGATTGAGAGCTTCGAGGAAGTGCGCGTGGACATGGCCAACAACACGGCCGAGTTCGGCGCAATAGGACAGGTGACGATCATCAGCAAAAGCGGCACCAACCAACTGCATGGATCGTTGTTTGACTACTATTCGACGCCATGGTTCCGTGCCCGCGACACGTTCGCGGCACAGCGTGGAACTGGTGTCCGGCACAATCCCGGCTTCTCGGTGGGTGGACCTATTTATTTGCCGAAGGTCTACGACGGCCGCAACCGCAGCTTCTTCTTCTTCTCGTTCGAAACGACGCGGGGCTCGCAGATTCTATCGAACCTGACACCGTCGGTACCGACTGCGTTGTGGCGGGACGGGAACTTCACGCGCGAATCCGCCATCCGTGATCCCTTCGCCAGCAACGCGCCATTTGCCGGAAACGTTCTGCCCGCGTCGCGCATCAACCCCGTCACCAGGAAAATCCAGGAACGCTTCTATCCGGCGCCCAATTTTGGAGATCCGAACGTGTTTGCGGCGCGCAATTTCCGAACGCAACTCCCGCGCCCCTTCGATCCGAACACCTATTGGACCACGCGACTGGACCATCGTTTCACGGACAGGCACTTCGTCTTCGGGCGCTACATCTGGAACCGTTCGCACTCGCGCGACTACGACAGCCAGTTACCCTCTGTGGGACGGCGCTGGCAGACCCGCGACACGCGAGCCATCCAGGCGTCCTACACGGCCACGCTACGCGTCAACCTGGTGAACGAAGCGCGCTGGGGTTACGCCTGGAACGACAATCCGCGGAACGGTCCGCTGATGGGGATGGAAGTGGTGAAGGACCTCGGCCTTACCGGTTTATCGCCCGGCGTGCCCGATATCAACGGCGTCTACAATGTCACGTTCCAGAACGTGGGGATCACCGGCCTGACACAGACAGCGTGGCGGCATCCGGGTTTTCTGAACTACGCGCAGCAGTTTCAGGATCAGCTCTCGTGGTCGCGTGGCCGGCACAGTGTAAAGACGGGTTTCATGGCGGGCCGAACGCTGTATCAGGATCAAAACATGCCGAACCAGTTGTTCGGTTCGGGGACGTTCTCCAACCGCTACACCGGGCACCCCTACGCGGACTTTCTGCTCGGGATCGTGACGAGCTCGCAGCGCGCCGCACCCGCGTTATTCCAAGATCGCGTGCGGTGGAACTGGGATTTCTTTGTGACCGACGAGTTCAAGCTCCGGTCAAACCTGACCATCAACATCGGACTCCGCTATGAGTTCCACCCGGCCTACACCGAGCGCAACGGTCTTCAGGCGAACTTCGACATCGCCACCGGGCGAATTGTCGTGCCCGATGGTGCGCTGGGTAAGGTGAGCCCGCTGTTGCCAGCCAGCTACATACAAGTGGTGGAGGCATCCAAGGCGGGCTATCATCCTTCGCGCATACTGCGCAACGAGTGGAATAACTGGGCGCCCCGTCTGGGCATCGCATGGAGGCCGATGGGTCCCAATACGGTCATCCGCACTGGCTTCGGCATTTTTTACGACGTGGTGCCACGGAACATTTCCGCCGGCGGCGCGCCCTTTGCCATCAGCGAGCCTTCCTATAACAACTCAACCCCGGTGCCGAACCTCATACTCCCGCAGGTATTTCCGGCGAGCGTCGCGGGGCCGACTTCGATCACTCTTCCGACCGCGTATCGCGCCGATCTTCGGACACCGTATTCGATGCAGTACAACCTCACGGTGGAGCATCAGCGGTGGAACACCGGATTCCGCGCATCCTACATTGGTACCAACACTCGCCAGGGCGAGTGGGCATACAACATCAATCAGCCTCTGCCAGACAACCGGCTGTTTGTCGACAAACCGCGGCTGTATCCGCAGTATCCGGCTGTCAACTACAATTCCAACGGCGCGGGCCATCAATACAACGGCCTGATGCTGGAGGCGGAGCGGCGGTGGACAAAGGGGCTTGCCTATCAGATCTCGTGGACATGGGCTCGCGATATCGGTGACCTGGAACGCGGCGAATCGCCCGAGAATGCGTATGACAGGCATCGCGAGAGGTCGGTGTGGCTCGACATTCCGACGCATCGCTGGACCGGAAACCTGATTTACCAGTTTCCGTTTGGCAAGGGGTCCTCCGGTCTCAGGAAGCTGGTGTTGCACGGTTGGGAATGGTCCACCGTGGTGAGCACTTATTCGGGGCAGTTCCTGACGCCATTCTGGACGGGCCCCGATCCCACGGGAACGACCTTCAGCAACAACCGGACGCCGGCGAACGTAACGCGGCGGCCTAATCAACTGCGCAATGCGAATCTGCCGGACGACCAGCGGACAACGACGCGGTGGTTCGATGCGGCGGCGTTCGCGGCCCCCGCAGCGGGTGCATTTGGGAGTTCCGCCAAGGGCGTGATCCTCGGCCCGGGTTCGTCCACGGTCAATGTCGGCCTTTCCAAGGAGTTCCTCCTTAAGGAACGTACACGGCTGCGGTTGGAGATGACTGGCACCAACTTCTTCAACCATCCGAACTACGGGGTTCCGGATAATACGAGCACGGCATTCACGAACATCACCTCCACCGGCGGCGTGGGTGTGATCACGAGCACGAGCGGCGGCGGCGCGGGTCTGGATGCCACCGGTGCACGCTCGTTCCGGGCGGGCATACGGTTGGATTGGTAGGATGAGTTCCTCCACCGCGAAGGAACTGTTGTTTTCCTACGGAACCCTACAGCGGAAGGACATACAGATTGCCACCTTCGGCCGTGAACTCGATGGCCGTGAGGACGCGTTGTCCGGCTACGCCCTCGCGAGTGTACCCATCCACGATCCGGAGGCCGCCGCCGCAATCGGTGAGACCCACTACTCGAATGCGGAACCGAGTTCGAACCCCGGCGACGAGATCAGCGGGACTGTCTACGCGATCACCGAACAGGAACTCGTTGCCGCCGACAAGTACGAGGAAGATGCCGGTTACCGCAGGATCTCGGTGGAGCTGAAATCCGGAATCACGGCATGGTTGTACATGCGGTCGTGACCGCGCCGTTGACACGGGCCGGCGTTTCCGATTTAATTCCGATTGAGGTCTTTTCATGAGATTCGTCGCAATCATTCTATTCTTGTGCTGGGCCGCGAACGCCCAGAACATCTCCGGATCGCTTTCCGGCTCGATTCAGGACAGTTCCGGGGCGGCCTTCGCCGGTGCGGAAGTGCGCCTCACCAACGTGGAGCGCGGGTTCCTGCGCACTGCGAAATCGAACAACGAAGGGTTCTTCTCTTTCCCCGACCTGGTGCCGGGACTCTACCACCTGGAGATCAAGAGCGAGGGCTTCAAGCAGTTCCGCCAGGAGAAGATCGAGATCAACTCCGGCGACTCGCGCTCCGTCGGTGTGGTGAAGCTGGAACTCGGCGCCGTAACCGAAAGCGTCGTCGTGACAGCCGATGCGGGCACGGTGGCGATGGGGAGCAGCGAACGCGTTGGTGTGCTCAATCATGAAGACATGGATAACCTCGCCTTGCGCGGGCGCGACTTCATGGACGTAGTGGGTCTGCTGCCTGGTGTTGTCGATACCTCTGATGGCCGCGAAGCGCCCAATCCGGGCAGCGTCGGCGGCATCTTCATTGCCGGGGCGCGTGACAACTCAAAGAACATCACCATCGACGGCATCACCAATATGGATACGGGTAACAACAACGCCACGCACTCCATGCCTTCGATGGATTCGATTCAGGAAGTGAGTATCAAGATGACGAATTACGGCGCGGAGAACGGCCGTAATTCGGGCGGCGCGATCAATATCATCACGCGCGGCGGCGGCAAGCAATTTCATGGCGCGGGTGCGTGGTACGTCCGCAACGACGCGTTCAATGCAAACAACTTCTTTAACAACCGGCAAGGACTGGAGCGGCCATCTTACCGCTACAACATCGTCAACTACACGGTGAGCGGGCCGCTGCTGTTGCCGGGCGGCTACAACCGCCACCGCGACAAACTGTTCTTCTTTTTCTCGCAGGAATTGCAGCGGCAGTTGCAGGCGTTCCCGTCCACCACAGTGCGCGTGCCCACGGCGCTGGAGCGCGCCGGTGATTTTTCGCAAACCATGGACGTGAATGCGCGTGTGATTGTGGTGCGCGACCCGCTCGATGGGCCCACGCCCGGGCGTCAATTTCCCGGCAACATCGTTCCCGCTTCGCGGCACACACAGGTGGGGCAGAATATCCTGAAGCTGTTTCCGATGCCGAACTACACGGACCCGGATCCTTCGCGGCTCTACCAATGGAATTACATTGCGCAGGCCAGCGGCCCCTATCCGCGGCACACGGAAATCATCCGCACCGATTATTCACCGCGCGCGAATTTTCAGATGTATCTGCGGCTCACCAACAACGGCGATCAGATGACGCAGCCCTACAACAAAGGCGGCTCGACGTGGATCGCCGGCAGCATGAACTACCCGTTAACGCCGATTCTGTTTGAGCGCACCGGACGCGGCGCCACTGTCCACACCACAGCGACTCTTTCGCCGACCACGGTGAACGAGTTTGTGTTCGGAGTGAGCCAGAACAAGCTGATCTTCTATGCCAAGAACGAAGAGGCGCTCAGCCGCAAAGCGACCGGCATCGACATCCCGCAGTGGAACCCCGGCGTGAATCCGATGGGATACATCCCGAACATGACGTTTTCCAGCGTGCCGAATTATGCCAATCCGACGGTGCACAACGGCATGCCCTACTACAACACGAACACCATCTTCAGCTTCGTGGACAACATCACGCGCATCTGGGGCACCCATGCCACGATGGCCGGCGTCTACTTTGAACGGACGCGAAAGGATCAGAGCTCGTCCGCGCCGATTCGCGGGGCGATCAGCTTTGACCGCAACCAGAACGTGAATCCGCTCGACACCAACTACGCCTACGCAACGGCGCTGCTCGGCTACTACAACAGCTACTCGGAAGCCAATGCGTGGCTGCAGGGGCAGTACCGGTTCACAAATCTCGAGTTCTATTTGAAGGACCAGTGGCGGGTGCGGCCCAATTTCACACTCGACTACGGCGTTCGCTTCTATCACGACATGCCGCAGTACGATGCGCGTAATCAACTGGCGACGTTCGTGCCGGAATTGTACGATCCAGCGAATGCGCCACTGCTGTTGCGGCCGGGCTTTGATGCCAACCGGATCAAGGTCGCAGTGAACCCGATCACGGGGCAAACGTACAACCAGGGGCTGATCGGAACGTTCGCGCCCGGAGTGGGCAATCCTGCAATCGCGATGGTGAAAGAAGGTCAGGGCGTGCCGCCGGGCTGCTACTGGCTTCCCGCACTGAGCTATGCACCGCGATTCGGATTCGCGTGGGATCCATTCTCCACCCGGCGCACGCGTGTCAAAGGCGGACTGGGCGTGTACTTCGATCGCATCCAGGGCAACATGACGATGAACATGATGCAGAACCCTCCTACCATTTACAGCCCCACGGTCTACTACGGCTCAATCGCGGACTTGACGGCATCAGCGGGCAAGGGCATCCTCGCCCCGAGCAACGTCACCGCGCTCTACGGGAAGGGGAAGTCGCCTACCGTGTACAACTACAGCTTTGGCATCCAACAGGAATTGTCGCGGCGCTTCATGGTGGACATTTCCTACGTTGGCGCGCTCGGCCGTCATCTGCTGTGGCAGCGGAACATTAACGCCGTCCCAGTGGGTGCGCAGTTCCTGGAGTTGCATCCGGAGAATCGCGACCCCACCACAACCGGCACCGCGCTGGCCACCAACTTCCTGCGGCCCTACCAGGGATTCGGCAATATCAACACCTACGAGTTCGCATCCACCTCGAACTATCATTCCTTGCAGGTGCGCGCGGTGCGCCGCATGAGCAAAGGGCAGATCAGCGTGTCGTACACGTTCAGCAAGGTGCTGGGAGCGAGCAACTCGGACACGGACGCGGTGAACATTTTCGGAATCAGCCCGCGGAAGTTTGATTACGGACCTCTCAGCTACGACCGCTCCCAAGTGGCTTCCATCAGCTACAGCTACCGGCTGCCGCAGCCGGGGCGCCGCTTTGGGTCGAGGCCGCTGAAGATGGTAGCGGACGGATGGCAGATTTCGGGTATCACGCGCATGCAGACGGGCGGGCCGTTCACGCCGGGATGGACGTTTGTGTCGGGGTCAACGAACATGACCGGTACACCGACGCAGAACGCCACCATCTCGGTACTTGATCCGAACGCACCCGCGACGGATGGGCGCTTCCGCCCGCCGGACAAATACACGTTTGGCAACGCCGGCTCGAACATCATGCGCTTGCCTGGGGTGCACAATTGGGACATTTCACTGTTTCGCGATGTGAGAATGCGCGAGAAGTGGCGGGCGCAATTGCGGTGGGAGACCTACAACACGTTCAACCACACGCAATTCTCCAACCTGAGCCAGCAGGCGAAATTCCAGAGTGCGACGGACTGGCGTCAGGTGGATCCACTCTTCCTGCAGCCGACGTCGGCGCGGCAGGCACGCACGATGCAGTTGGCGCTACGGCTGAACTTCTGAGGAGCACGCTCACAACGGAGTTCGGCGTGAGCAGGCGATAATGAAGGTATGGCAATCGTTCCCGGCGGATTGGTTCATCAGGCGCAGCTCGCTGCGGATGTCGAGCAGGCGAAAAGGAAGGTTGGCCCTGAAGCCGTGGATGTCTTGTATCGGCTTGACGTGGACTCCACGGGGGAGCCTTCTATTTTTTTTCGGATAATTCTGGCGGATTGGGCCACCGCGGAAGAGCACCTAACTGAAGTGACGAGCCGGATAGCAGCTACACTGCGCGATGAAATCCGCCCCTACGAGAACTGGGGGCTACAGCCATATTTCAACTACGGGAGTGAAGGCGAGTGGCGGAAACGCGAAGGGGGGCGGGCGCGATAGGTGGCCTATCACGACGACCTTCTGGCACAAGCGCTATTTCTTGTGCATCTGACACCTCGAACGCAGGCAAGCCTCCGAAGGTCGGTGTCAACTGCGTACTATTCGGTTTTTCATCTGTTGATCGCTGAGGCAACATCCAATTGGAGCAATGCAAGTCTCCGTGCAACCCTCGGTCGGGCGTTCGACCATGGCCCAATGAAACTAGCCTCAAAACGAGCGGCCAATCCCCAGCAGTCGCCTTTCGCTGGAGCAGATCAAGAGATTGTGGCGAGTGTGCGATACGTTGCGGAGACGTTCACGCAACTTCAGGAAGACAGACACTTCGCGGACTACAATCTGACGAGAGATCTTGATCCGATCGACGCGCTCGCGCAAGTGAAGTCGGCTGAGAGAGTCTTTCAGCTTTGGCCGCGTATCCGGGCGGACCAGATCACCCAGGAATACCTGGTTTCTCTGGTTGTCAGACGGTAAGAAGACCGACAAGAAACTCACCGGAGCATTCAGGTGGAGGCTGGATCGCGCAATCCGTCCGCGCATGGATGCTGGTGCGAGAAGCATGAAGTCGCCGCGCCCCGGGCGGTATTCTCGGAAGATACCGCGTGAAGATCCGCCAGACCCCACATCCCGTGATTCCCGCCGGAACCAAGGTTCTGACGCGGGAGGATGCGCGCGTTGGCATCGTGTCGCACGCGCCGGCCGCGCCGGAACATGGCTATCGTGTGCGATTCGCGGATGGTGAAGAAGCCACCTATCGGCACGAGGAGCTGACGATCTTCAAGCACACGGATGCGGAAGTGCCCGGCGCGCCGGAAACGGCGGTCTTGCGGCAGTCCGTCATTTTACCAATGCATCGTGGGATCAAGGGCATACGGATTGGATCACGAAGGCTCCGATGTGGACCGGCGCGGCTTCTACTTGCCGCCCGCGGATCTGCACTGGTCGCTCGCGGGAGTGCCGGATCAGATCGAGAGCGATGAAGAAGAATGCTACTGGGAATTGGAGAAATTCCTGCGTCTCGCTTTGAAGGCCAACCCCAATATTCTGGAGTGCCTGTACTCGCCGCTAGTGGAGGTGTGCACACCACCGGCGCAAGAGATGATCGACATGCGCGAAGCTTTTCTTTCGCGCCACATCCATCGCACTTACAATTCCTACGTACTTTCGCAGTTCAAGAAAATGGAACAGGACCCGCGCAATGGCCGCGCTTTGCGGTGGAAGCATGTGATGCATCTCAGCCGGCTGCTGTTGTCGGGCGTGGTCGTTTTACGGCAGGGTTTCGTTCCTCTACGCGTGGAGGAGCATCGCCAGCAACTTCTGTCGATCCGGCGCGGGGAGATTCCCTGGGAAGACGTGGAAGCGTGGCGCCTGCGATTGCATCGCGAGTTGGATCAGGCGCATGAGGAAACGGCGTCGCCGGAGCATCCGGACGCACCGGCGACGGGTGGCCGTTTTCGCCCGCCGGACAAGTACACGTTTGGCAACGGCGGCTCGAACATCATGCGCCTGCCCGCGGTGCACAATTGGGACATTTCGCTGTTCCTCGATGTGAGAGTGCGCGAGAAGTGGCGGGCGCAAGTGCGGTGGGAGACGTACAACACGTTCAACCACACGCAGTTTTCCAACCTCAGCCAGCAGGCGAAATTCCAGAGCGTGACGGACTGGCGGCAGGTGGATCCATTGTTCCTTCAGCCGTTCCTTCAGCCGACCTCGGCGCGGCAGGCACGGACAATGCAGTTGGCGCTACGGCTGAACTTCTGAGGAGGCTGGTGGAGAGCGACGCACGAAAGCGCGGTCGTTCTCCCACCATTCGACAATCGGCGCTTCAGTTGCATCTGGTACGTCCCAGCGCCCCAGCATTCTCTCGATTACCCGCGGCGGTAATGGCCGCTCACGCGCATCGTTGCGCGATAACAAGGCGTGCCGCGGAGCTTCGATGTGTACGATGTGGACCCTCGCGTGATAGCTGGTGAACAGATCAACTAGGCCGGCACGCAAATCGCGCGTCAGGTTAGTTGCGTTCCAGGCGAAGCTGGAGGCAGTACGCAATAGCACACGGGCGCGCTCGCGCGCCGTCTGGAGGAGTTCGCCGGGCGCCTCACCGGGATCGACGCCGACTTCCTCGCGCATCTCATCGAGCGAGATCAACGGCAATCCGGCCACGTGCTCGCGTAGCCACGTATCCTTGCCTGAGCCCGGCAGACCGCACATGAGGATCACTTCGCAGCGCGACGAGTCGTGTGCCTTGTAGCGCGGATCGCGATCATCACGGCGAAAGTATTCGAAGCGGCTTAGCGGCGAGGGGAAGGGCCAGGGTCCTGAGAGGCACGATTGCTCCCGGGCCATCTCTTCAAATAGCGCGATCCTGGTGAGCAGTCCTTCCCGATCGCGGCATGTGCGCCCGAGCGCATCCGCCTTGGCGAGGATGGCGAGTAGTCCACACGGCGTGGACTGGCTGATTCGGAGTAACGATCGCAGCGCATCGGCGCGTTCAATCAGATAGAAAGGAAGCTGATGGTAGCGGACCAACGAACAGATATGTTCGCGAAGAAGAGGGTCCACATCATGCTCCCAGAGGATTCGCCGCGCCATCACAGCGCCGCGTTGCGAGTGCCCACGCGATGTGATTCGTCCGTCTTCATGACGACTACACACCGGCTTCGCCACGTCGTGCAACAAAGCCGCGACAAAGAGGAGTTCGCGTTGCGGTTCGGGGAGTGAGCGCCATACCGCCAACGACGCCAGCGATTCGCATACGAGCCTGACGTGGGTCCAGACGTCGCCTTCGGCGTGATGAACCGGGTCCTGCGGACAGTGCTTCATCGCAGCGATCCAATCGAATTGCTGGAGGGCCTGCCAGTCGACGTGCCAGTGCGGCGGCGAAGGCAGCGGCCAAGGGAGCAGGGTCATGGTTTCTCCACAAACAGATCGACGCCGGGGCGAAGGCGGTTCGGCTCGATAGGGCGATCCATCCAGTGTTCGCCCGCATCGGTCACCGCCTGGAGAAAAGAACCGCGCACATACTTGAACCGCGCGCGAACCGTCCCACCGGCTTCGTGCTTCACATAGAGACCTTCCATCATCTCGTTTGTGGCACATGTGGACAGGCCGAGTTGGCTTTCCAGATCGACGTTGCGCCCCGCGGCCAGTACGGGGGCGCAGACCACGGGTCCGCCGGCAAGAAGCGCACGGCGGAGTTCAGTAGAGAGGAATTCGCCGGACTCGCGATCGAGAATGTCGAACTCAAGGAAGTAATGAGGCAAGTGGTCGTAGGGAATTGTGTGGCGCGCGAATAGCCATTCGCCATACATGACATAGCGGGGGCCGAGAGTCTCGCGCAACCAGTGAGTGTGGTGACTGGCCCACCTTTTGAACAAATCAAACTGGCGCTCGCGCGGACCGCCCATCAGCACGTGGCCGCGGCTCTGCAGGATGAGGCCGCCCTCGGGGCTGAAGCTGATGCCGCAGTTTGATCCATCCAGTTTCTCTTCCACCACCAGCGGCAAGCCGCTTAACGCTTCCTTCTCCACCAGGAGCAGATCTTCATCGCCGGACTGCAGACGCGATCCGTTGATGTGCGGTGTCCGCGGATACTTTAAGATCGGGATCATAAGGACTCTCCCACCCGCACGACGGCAATGCGGTGGTTGAGTACATGCTCAATTGCGAAGCGGCTTCCGCCAGCCCGCGTCGCCATCATTTGAAGTTGCCGCGGAGTGAACAGATGCAAATGCTCGGGATTGTCGTCGGGCACGGAAGGGACACTAATCACCGCGAATCGCCGCGCCGCCGCGATAGCGTTGCGAAGTGCCGATTGCGGATCGCGCATGTGTTCCAGCACCTCCAGCAGGGTGACCACATCGAAGCTGCGCTCGCGGAACGCCATCCGCTGCGCATCCATTTGAACCGCGGTGAGACAGGCGATACCTCCAATCCGGACCGCGCTAAGATCGCTAACCCGCTGCTCGTCGATGTCCATGGATGTTACCGGCAAATGGGGGAAAGCCGCAAGGAGCGGCCAGAGGAATGTCCCGCGCCCGCTGCCGACATCTAAGAGACTCTCCGGCGCGAGTCCACGTAGAATCCCGATCACCCGCTGCACGCGCGGAAGCTGTCTGTCGCACTTGAACTTGTGGAGGCGAAGCCCGGCGCTGAGACCATCCTCGATGGTGGCGTCGGAGTTGCGGAGCCGTCCCCTGACGAATGCCGTGGCGAGTTGTGTGAAGTAGCGCTCCATCGCAGCCTCCTTTCAGGATAGCGGCGCGGGCGGTTATCCTCAGAGATACACCGTGAAGATCCGACAGACACCACATCTCGTGATTCCCGCCGGAACCAAGGTCCTGACGCGGACGGGTGAACGTGTCGGGATTGTGTCGCATACCCCTGCCGCACCGGAACACGCCTACCGCGTCCGCTTCGCCGATGGCGGCGAAGCCAGCTACCATCGCCAGGACTTGACCATCTTCAAACACACAGATGCGGAGGTGCCAGGTGCGCCGGAAACGGCGTCGCTGAGGCGATTTGTGATCTACCAGTGCATTGTCGGGTCGAGGGCATACGGTCTTGACCACGAAAGCTCCGATGTGGACCGCCGCGGCTTCTATCTTCCCCCCGCGGACCTGCACTGGTCGCTTGCCGGCGTCCCGGATCAGATCGAAAACGATGAGGAGTGTTATTGGGAATTGGAGAAATTCCTTCGGCTGGCTTTGAAAGCCAACCCGAACATCCTGGAATGCCTCTACTCCCCTCTGGTGGAAGTCTGTACACCGTTGGCGAGAGAGCTGATCGGCATGCGTGAGGTGTTTCTCTCGCGACACATCCATAGGACTTACAATTCCTATGTTCTTTCGCAGTTCAAGAAGTTGGAGCAGGATTTGCGCAACGGCCATGCTTTGCGCTGGAAACACGTGATGCACCTCATCCGGCTGTTGCTGTCGGGAATTGTCGTGCTGCGCGAGGGGTTCGTTCCTCTCCGCGTGGAAGGGCATCGAGAGCGGTTACTGGCGATCCGTGCAGGCGAGATTCCCTGGGAGGAGGTGGAGGCATGGCGTTTGCGTCTACACCGCGAGTTGGATGAAGCCTATGAAGTGACCTCGCTTCCGGAGCATCCCGACTACGGGCGCGCGAACGCCTTTTTGCTGAAAGCCCGCCGCCACGCGGCGGCGCCGGACTATGCCCAGGAGACGGCCGAATGATCGACTACGATTTGATGCGCGCGGAGGTCGCACGACATCCCCACAAACTCTTGTTCGCCACTGTCAGCGGCGCGCACCTCTACGGCTTCCCTTCTCCGGATTCGGATTACGACCTGCGAGGCGCGCACATTCTTCCGCTCGATGATGTGGCGGGGCTGCTACCCAAGCAGCATACTGTCGAGGTGGAGGGCCTGCGGGGGACCGTCGAGATGGACCTCGTCACTCACGACGTCGAGAAGTTCTTCGCGATGCTGCTGAAGCGCAACGGGTACGTGTTGGAACAGCTCTACTCGCCGCTGGTGATTACTACCAGCCCGGAGCACGAAGAGCTGAAGGAGATCGCGCGATTCTGCATCACACGGCATCACAGCCATCACTACAAGGGCTTCGCCGCCACGCAGTGGAACTTGTTCCTGAAGGAAGACCCGCCGCGCGTGAAGCCCTTGCTCTACGTTTACCGGGTTCTGCTAGCGGGAATTCACCTGATGCACAGCGGAGTAGTGGAGGCCAACCTCGTAACGCTGAACGAGGAATTCCACCTGCCATATATCTCGGAACTGGTCGCGCGAAAAACCGGAGGTGCTGAGAGAAGCAACCTTGTGCAATCGGAAGTGGAGTTCCATCGCGCAGAGTACGCGCGACTGTTAGCCCTCCTGGAAGCTGCCGCAGCCGGGACACAACTACCGGAAACACCGGGCGGACGGCAAGCGCTGCACGATCTGCTCGTCCGCATCCGGCTTGCAACGGCGCACACGGAAACGGTGACGTTGTTCAGGCCCGTGGGGGAAGCGGAGTTGGAACTGATTCGCCAAACCGGCTGGCGTGCGTTTCCCGCGCGGCTGCCCGAGCAGCCCATTTTCTACCCTGTGCTGAACCTGTCCTACGCACGACAGATTGCCCGGGATTGGAACACGCGCGATGGGGGTACTGGTTACGTGTTGCGATTTCAGGTGTCCGCGAAGTTCCTCCGTTGTTACGAAGTGCAGATCGCCGGCAATCGAATGCATCGGGAATATTGGATTCCAGCGGATGAGTTGCCGGAATTCAACCGCCACATTGAAGGATGCATTGAGGTGGTGGAACAACATGTTGGCGCGTAGCGGCGATGAGTGTAGCGGCTCTGCAGGGAACCTCCGCGGTTCTACAGACATCGACATTGGACACACGAATGGACCGCCACGCGCGACGGATGTCCGATTCCGCCGGCCGGACACGTACAGGTTTGGCAACGACGACTCGATCAGCACGCATTTGTCTTGGGTGCTGAGTGCGACATTTCCCGGTTTCGCGATGGCAATCTAAGCCAGCAGGCGAAATTCCAGAGTGCGACGGACTGGCGTCAGGTGGACACACTCTTCCTTCAGCCAACGTCGGCGGGGCAGGCACACTCCATGGAGTTGGCGCTACGGCTGAACTTCTGAGTACCAGCAATCCGTGTAGTAACCTGAGATTGTATGGCTATGAACGTGGAGGAGACCATCGAGTTCCTGTTGTCGAACCAGGCCAACCTCGATACCAAGATCGCCAGACTTGCCACCATCGCCGAGATGCAGATAGAGGCCTGGACTGGTCCCCTGACCTGAGACAACCGGTTAAGACTCACTTTTCATTAAATGGAAGGAAGAGTCATGAGCAAATCTCGAAGAACATTCACCAAGGAGTTCAAGGAAGCCGCCGTACGGCGCTTGAACTTGGGGGCCT
>JACQZR010000245.1 GCA_016213775.1 Acidobacteriota bacterium | reverse complement strand
GGGTCCCTTCGTGGACACCGGTCGCATTGGCGATCCGTCCGGCGCCTTTGGCTCCAAGGGGTGGATGGTAGATGCGGGAGTCCAAGCCAAGGTGCGCGTGCTTGGCGCCTTCAACTGGACATTCGTGTATGGACGGGACCTCCGCCAGGGAACCGGCGTGTTCTATACCGCCCTGGCGCGCTAGGCCACAAAAATAATCACAACCACCAACGCCGTGACCAGGGCGATGACAATATAAGTCAATTCCGTATTATTGAGCGCGCCGCCTTCGATGTCCGCCTTCAGTTCACTGGACCGCGAAGCCAGTTTCGCCAGTTCCGCATCGCTCAGCACAGCCGCTGCGGTTCGAATATCCCGCGCGTCCAGTTTCACGGAAGTGAGCGCCTGTTGCACGCGGCCCATCTCCAGAAATGCATCCAGTTTGTCGAGATTCGCCCGCCGCTGCCTGGAACGGTTGTCCAGTTGGCGCTCTATCTCCCGCAGCGGCACCACATGATCGTTCGCCTCGGCCGCGATGGCGTTCTGCGGACCGAGACATAGGAACAACGCGCAGGCAGGTACAAACCGACCTTTATACATATCCATCCTCCGGGTGTTTTTACTATTTTCAGGGCTACTTGTTGTCGTTGACAACCGCAACGACAATCAGGATGACTACCACCAGCCCAATGAGTGCGAGTATCCCGATCAGGATGCCGCCCTCGACATCCTTTTCCACCAACCGCGCTTGTGTAGCCAGCCGCGAAAGCTCGTCCTCGCTCAGCATTGCGATGGCGGGCTTCACCTGCTCCATCCCGAGTTTCGATTTCCGGAGCATGTCCTGTGCGGCGGGCAGCGACAGAACCCGCTCGATGTCGGCCAGATTCGTTGTTCTTGCCTCCGATCGCGACTCCAGTTGTTTCTGGATTGCTTTAAGAGGAACCACGTGGTCTTGCGTCAATCGGTCTTGCGCGAACGAGACCTCCTGCTGCACAAATGCAAAATAGACCAGCACTACCGCGAACGCGGCTAAGTGTCTCTGCCATCTCAGCACAACCGTATCCTCCTGTCTCGCCCCTGGGAGGCGATTCCGCCGGGGAGGCGGAAGTAGTTGGATGATTTGCAAGTCAGATACCACGCGCCTGCCGGCCCCGTTCAATGGGGATTGGCGCAGCAAAAAAAGAGGCGTGGAGGAAATTGTTACCGCAGCAATGTCGATTTTACATCGTTCCGGTTTCCCGGTTACCGTTTAGCGCGCGGGCTAGTTCCGAATTCCGATTCTCTTCCCGTCCGGATGCAGGCTGAGGAAGTAGAGATCACGCAACCGGATTTCGAGCGCCCGTGGCACAATAGAAGCACCATGCCTGTCACAGCCAAGCCGGCTCCACAACCTACAAGCGTGAAGATCTGGCCAAGGGCTTCGAACCGGACTCCTGTTACTACCTCCGAAATGCACACGCCGTCCGCGACAAATACGAGCTCGACATGGCCGTCGACCCGCCGCCGGAACTGGTGATTGAAGTGGATATCACACGCTCGTCGCTCAATCGCTTCCCCATCTTTGCAGCTATCGGTGTGGCCGAGGTATGGCGATACGACGGCAAGGCTGTCCGGTTCCACCGCCTGGAGAACGGCGCATACAGGAGCATCGAAACCAGCGTAGCTCTCCCGCCATTGACCGCCGCCCAAGCCACAATCTTCCTGGAGCAAAGCCGCACCGAGACCGCCCCGGCCTGGCTTCGTTCCGTCCGCGCCTGGATCCGAGCCCAGAAGTAAACCCTATCTTGCAGGATGGCTATGATGAAACCGCGAAAGCCAGCGTGCACGAAGACTCATTTGTCCCGCCTTTTAGAGAACGCGCTCCTCGGTGAAGAGGTCATCATCACCCGATCTGGCGCCGGCCCATTGCCCGATTGGTTCTGTTCAAACCCCGCAAGGCCAACCGCAGGTAGGTTCCGCGGCTGGGCTATTCCGCGTTCCCGATGACTTCAATAGTGGCGCTCCGCCTGCCCTCCGGTCATGGATAAGATTGCGGACCGACTCCAGATAGCGGGTACCAGGAGGCGGCACCGCGCGACACTGTCGCGGGTCATTGGAAATGGCCCGGGGAAGGCCTGAGCCGTTGGTCCGGGCGTCGCACGCTGCGTGCCTGATTCTCAATCTCAAAACAGTCCACTGTTTTCCTCCGCGGCGCTCCTTCGGATTTCCATGTTGTGCGGGCGTTCTTCTTTCTCACGGAGCGCACGGAGATCACGGAGATCACGGAGACGGATCAGGTTGGTTTGGCTCCGTCTCCGTGTCCTCCGTGAGAGATATTCTTGCCGTTGCCTCTACAAGACAAGGTGCTTGCGGCCCACTTCGAACGGGATAGGCTGACGAACGCTGGACACAGAGAGGATTCTACTCCAGCAAAGGTCAAACCATTTCGAGTCTCACTGGTCGAACTTAACCGGCTTACCAATTCCAGTTACTCAAGGACGCCATAGGCTGGGCCGGCAGCGATTGCGATCGCATGGAAACCGGAGGACGGTTCATCCAACTGCGTCTCGCGCCAGTTCAGGTGGTACGCACAAGCGGCGCCAAGGGTGGGACTATCGCGTCGAACTCGGCGCAGTCTGCTTCGATGTCTCTAACCACTATCAGAAGCAGTCCTGCTTCACGCTTTCGCTCTGCCGGGATGATCTGGATGAATGAGAGTACCCGCCACAGAGGTTGCTCCGAAATTCAACTCTGGTTGCACCCCGCAGCCGGCTATCCAACAACCACGCTCCCTGTCCGTCTTTCTTATCAGTGTCCATCGGTGTTTGTCGGTGGCCATAAGGTTCGCGTTCCATTGCCCGAACCTTCACGCATTTTCATCCATCGCGGGCGACCGATCCAACGGGTCGGTCATGTGGGCTTCATCCGTGGCCAAAGCTTCCTCAGAAACGAAACCGCAACCCCACCCATGCCGCCCGCGGTGCACCGGGTGCATAAAACGTCGCCTGCTGCACCGGAAACTCCCCATTAACCGCCGCGAACGACCGCGCCACAAAAGTCCCAGCCGCCGTAAACCCCGTCGGACCAACCTGCGCTCCCGTGTAATAGCGCCGGTCAAACAGATTGCTCACTTGCACGTTCACCTGTACCCGCGCGTGCACCTGATACCGCGCCCCCAAGTTCGCAACCGCATACCCGGGCGACGAGCCTTCGTCCAGATAATACCGGCCATCGGGCTTGTGCCGGTTGTTCTCATTCCCCCGCGCATACGAGCTCGAAATCCCCACCACACTCGCATCCACCTGCAGCCGGCTCGTCACCTGCACATCGGCAAACGCCTTCACCATATGCCGCGGCACCAGCGGAATGCGATTGCCGGGCGTGATCTCAATGGTGCTCTCCAGACCCGGCGCCCCGCCCAGCGCACTCGCATTCGTACTGTTCCCTGTACCATTCACGGTTTCCCTGCTCTGGAACGTCGCTTCGAGAAACGTGTACCCGCCCCCAATCGTCAACCGCCCCACCGCCGCATTCGAGCTCACCTCCAACCCCTGCCGCCACGTCTCTTCGAAATTCTTGAAATACCCAAAACCCGATTGTTCCGACGCCACAAACAGAATGTCGTTGTGATTGGTAGCGCGAAACCAACCCGCGCTCCAGTGAAGCTTACTCTCCTGCGTGCCGCGTACTCCCGCCTCCCACGTCTTCGTCACCACCGGTTCCAACGGCGGATCCCCGGCCATTGCGTTCGGCAGCTTGCACGGAGTCTCCGGATCGGCGCATCCCAGTTCAATCGACGTCGGCGCGCGGTTGCCCTCCGTGAATCCCGCATACAAACTCACCCGCCTCGTCGCGCGGAAGTTCCCTCCAATCGCCGGGTTCAATCGGTTGAAGGAATGCTCCCCTGTAAGCGACCCCGCTCCCGCGCGCGGACGAATGCGATCCAGATTATCCACAGTCGTGTGATTGAACCGCGCTGAAGCGGTCACGCTCAGCCGGTCCGCCACTGTCAAAGTGTCGGTCAGGAAGAAACCCGCACTGTGAATCCGCCCGGAAAGATCCACTCGCGTATCGTAGGGTTCGCCATCCACCTCGCCCGCGGACACTCCATCCGCATACGCCCCCGTCCCCGTGATGCTGCGATCCGGGTTCATGTATCCGAGCTCGGTGGATTGCGTAAAGCTCGCATTGTTGCCGTCGTAAGCCGCGCCAACAGTGAGTTGATTGCGATGCGCGCCTATCTGTCCAAACCACGTCACCTGCCCCGCCGTCCCATAGTTCCGCTGCTGCGTGCCGTTGCGATTCAGCAGCCCGTTGCACTTCTCCGCCGGTTCATCGCGCAGCAGAACGTTCCCCAAACACCGCCACATGGGAAACGGCGTGTTCGCCGCGCTGGCCCCCGACGCAGGCACCCCACTATAGCCCGCGGCCAGCAAAGCCGCACGCTCCGCCGCGCCCGGTTGATACACCGCCTGATCCAGTGACGCTTCATTGATATCGCCATTGAACGCAAACGTGCGGATATGTCGAAAATACGCATTCCCGGAAAACGTCACCGCCGCGCTCAGATTGCGCCGGGCATTCACATTCACCATCGGAGAGCGGTTCGGATTCACATCCGGCTTCGTGTAGACGCTGCTGTAATCGCGATCCAGAAACCGCCGCTCCTGCAGACCATTCCCAATCAGCGCATTATTCGCATACGACACCGCGAGTTGTACCGATGTGCGCTCGCGCTGCAACCCACCCTTGCCGAAGAACTGCCGCACATTCGATGGTGATGTTTCCCGCCAGCCATCCTCAAAGAAGAAGCTACTCGCCAGAAACCAGTGCAGCCCCTTCGCAGTCGACCCGCCATGCTCCAAATCGCCCATCTTGCGCCCGAAGCTGCCTCCGGTAAACTGCACCATTGTCCCCGCGTGACTGATCCCATCCTTCGTTCGCAGCGACAACGCGCCACCCAGCGTATTCAACCCAAACAGCGGATTGGACCCCGCAATCAGCGCCATCTCCGACACCGCAATCTTCGGAATCAGGTCCCAACTCACCACATCGCCAAACGGCTGATTCAGCCGCACCCCGTCCATAAAAATCGACAGGCCCTGCGGCGTGCCAGTCAGTGGCGACGCCGTGTACCCGCGGTAATTCACATCCGGCTGCATCGGATTCCCCTGAATCTCATTCACGTACACATTGTTCAAACGCCGGTTGAGAAACGCGGAAATGTCGAGCGCGCCACTCGCATCCAGATCGCGGTCCGTTGCCGTTTGCGTCGGCGCGGGAATCTCGTCCACCGCGCGGTCCAATCCCGCAAGCGGCGTCACGCTCACCACGGAAACCGCATACCCCGCGCTCCCCACCGCGAGACCGGCCGCATGCTCCACCACGCCGCCCGCCACTTCCACAATAGCGGTGTGTGCGGCAAACCCGTCCTTCACGATCCGCACGCGGTACCGCCCCGCAGGCAACCCCTCGATAGTGCGCACGCCCAGCGCATCCGTTCGGAAGTTCCGCCGCAAATTGGAAAAGAGACTCTCAACGGTTCCGGCAGCCGCTACAGCGCCACCGGATGAGTCCGTCACTGTGATGCGAAGGTCACCTGCCGTCAGACAGTGAACAAGGAGGCACACCAGCCCCAGGAATCGAGCCATAAGCTGGATATTCTCTCAGCCCCTGATTTGTTCAGTGTTTTCGAGAGCCTCAGTTGCAGCCCTTACCCGCGCAGACCCGCTCCGTCAGCCGCACCGCCGGCCCCAGACGGTTTGGATCACTCACTGTCGGCCGCTGCACCATCGTCGTCTCCGTCACGTTCTCTCCCTGCCGCCGCACTTCAATCAACTGCCGCTCCTGCAGCGCCGGCTTCGACGTCGGATCCGCCCTTCCCGGCACCGCCCGGAAAATGTCCACTTCCTTCGATTCCGACCCGTCCGCATTCTTCCGCAGCCGTGTCACCGTCTGCGCCGCAAGCTGCAGCCGCCCCGTGTCCGACGCCTCATACTGCGCCTGATTCTCCACCCGCTGCCCGTTCACTTCCTGCGAATCCGTCACCACTCGCAGCGCATCCACAAACTGCCCCGAGTTGTTCTTCCGCGTTGTGGTCACCACCACATTGCTGCTCGCCTTCGTCAACGTCTCGGTGACATTGCGCCGTTCCACCAGCTCGAACCCGCCGTTCAGTCCGGCCCGTTCCACCGACACCGCCGACGTCGTCGTGTCCCCGCTCTTCTCCGCATCCGTGCGAATGCGTTCCGACAAAGCGAGCCGCCCGTTCAGATCGCCGCGATACACCGACACCGTGCTCGATACCGACCCGTCCGGATTCTTTCGCTCCTCCACTTGCTGTTTCTCAACACCGCCCGGGTTCCCGTTCGGATCGAACTTGCGAATGATCCGCTCCACCACGCGCCCGCCGGCATCGTCCCGCAGCACCCGCTCTTCAGTGGATTCCAGCGGAACCGTCCTCCCATTGACCGACTGCGATAATTCACTCCGCTTGAACACGCCATCCGCTTGCGAAGCGGCCGTGCTGGTGTACGCCGTCTTGCGGCCATTCAGATCCGTTCCATATGTAGTGGACTGCTGCGCCGAGGCGATGGCCGCCGCCGCGGCAAGGGCAAGAAATGCAGGACTCCGCATACTTACAGACTAAGTGGAAATCGGGAGTCCATCAATGCAGCGAACACCTTAGAGCCGCTGCGTCCTGAGCCCGAGTCCCTGCGGCGTGATGCTGTAATCCAGCAGCAGATTGTCCTCGCGCAAATCCTGCAGCAGAAAACTCTGCACTGGTCCGAAAAACTGCGTCAGTTCCCGTTGCGAGCACGACGGCAAGAATGTCTGCATCAGCCGCGGATCGTAGAACCGGAAATAGAACCACCGCCCCTCCCCGCTCTGCACAACCAGAAACTGCCGCAAATGCCGGTACAACTCCGGCAGCGGCGACGCACACGTAAAGAACAGACTCCAGTGCTGCCCCCAGCTTTCCTTCACCAGCCGCGGCAACAAAGTCGACGTCGCCGGCAGATAAGCAAGGTAAACATCAGGAGCCGGCACCCCATCCCACGCCATCCCATCCGCCAGCGGCTGAAATAGCTCCGTGCTGCTCTTCAGAATCCCGCCAACCCGCGTCTCGATATCGCCATTCAGCAGCACAAACAATGGCGCCGGTTTCAGCTTCAGGTAATTCGTGAACGCCTGCTGCTGCGGCGTCAGTTCTACCGCGCTCGTCGTGCGTACACCCATCAGAGGAGAGATCACCGTTGTCGACGTAATCGTCGTGGATGTCACGTCCGCATCCGTCATGATCGGAAACATTTCCGTCGATTCGCGTGACGTCGCCTCCCGCGTCGCCGTTTCAAAGTGGATACGGAACCGCGTCTGCCCCGCCGATATCTGATCCCCCGAGCTCAGTGCCCGCTGCTGCACCCGCTCCCCGTTGATCCATGTCCCGTTGCTCGAATTCCGGTCTGTGAGGACGCACCCTTCCTCTGTCAGCTCAATCGAAAAGTGCATACCAGACATGAAATTGTCGTGTGGCAGCATCAACTGCGACCGCGCCGTTCGCCCCACGGTGAGCGTCTGCCCCGCTTCCAGTTGCAGCGTCTCACCCACTAAAGGGCCATCCAGGATTTCCAGAACAACTCGCATGACTCTTATCAAGACTACCGAAGTTCTCCGAACGATTGGATTGCCCGCCCAACTACCGGGTCCCGTCGCATTTCCACTTCGTCGCCCTTCTCCACTCCCAATGCCTGATTGTACAATTCCTGCTTCAACCGTGATGCCAGCCATTCCCGCTCCTTCGACCACTCATCCTGACCCGGACGAATCCGGCTCTCGGACAAGAAGACCCGTAGTTCATTCATCAGCGCTGGCGTGATCTCGAAACCGTCTTCCACCTTGTTGCGAAGCAGCCACGTCGTGGCGAAGGTCGTCAAAATCGCGCTCGCATCTGTTATGGCGCGAAAGCGGCTATAAATTTCCGCATTGACAATCTCATCCGGCTGAATTCCTCCTCCGCCGCGAACATTCCGTCCCCCCGCCGTCTTGAACTCCGGCTGCGCTGCCGTCGTGACACCATCCAACCGGCCCCCTTGCAGCGGCTTCTGAATCGACCGTCCGCTCGGTGTGTAGTAATAGGCGGTGGTGAGCGCAAGCCCCGTGGACGACGATAACGGAAACACCCCCTGCACCAAACCCTTCCCAAAACTGGGTTCACCCAACACCATCCCCCGGTCATGATCCTGCACGGCCCCCGCGACAATCTCGCTGGCGCTCGCGCTCTTCGCATTGATCAGCACCGCCACCTTGAACTGGTATGGCTTCGCCGCCTCCGCCACCTTGATATCCTCGGTCTGCTTCGAACGCCCGCGGATCGAAAGTATCCGCGTCCCCGGCTTCAAAAACAGCGACGTTACTTCCAGCGCCGCCGTCAGCACCCCGCCTGGATTGTTGCGCAGATCCAACACCAGGCCCTTCAGCTTATCCCCGCCCAGCGACTCAATCGCCGCTTGCAGTTGATCGCCAGTCTCGTTGTCGAAGCTCGTGATGCGTATGTACGCCACGCCCGGCTGCACCAGAAACTTCCGGTCCACTGCCGGCTGCGCCAACTCTTCCGGCGTCAGCGTGAACGTGATCAGCCGCGCGCTCCCCGGCCGCTTGATGTCGATCCGCGCCTGCTGCTGCCGCGATTGCGACAATAGTTCGATCAACTGCTCCGGCATGAACCCCGCGATCGGAATTCCGTTGATCGCCATCATCTCATCCCCCGCTGAAATCCCCGACTTCGCCGACGGCGTCCCCGGCAGAGTCTGCAGGAAGATCACCCGTCCAGGCAGTACCGAAACCACGCTCCCAAACCCCTTCTTCGTGCTCTTCTCCATCTCCTTCAACTGCTCAAACTGTCCCGGATCAAAGAATACGGAGTGCGGGTCCAGCCCCCGCAGCATGCCCGGAATCGCCCCCTGATACACCGCCTGCTCATGCGTCACCGGATCGGCCGCTTCGTTCGATGCCGTCACAAACACATCGATGAAGCGCTTCACCACCGCCTGCATGTCCTTCAGCGGGTCGTCGGCAAACAACAGCAATAAAGCAACAGGAAGCATGTCAGATGCTGTAGCGCAGCGCCCTGCGCACCGCGTGCCGTTCCATCGCCAGTTCAATCAATCGGTCGATCAGCCGCGCCATCGGAATCCCGGCATGCTCCCACATCTTCGGATACATGCTGATCGACGTGAATCCCGGAATAGTGTTGATCTCGTTCAGGTACAACTTGTTCGTAGCCGACTCCAACAGAAAGTCCACCCGCGCCATCCCTTCGCATTGCACGGTCTTGTACGCATCCACGGCAATCCGCCGCAACTCCGCCGTCGTATCCGCCGCCAGATCGGCCGGTAGAATCGTCTGCGCTTTGTCGAGCAGGTACTTATCCTCGTAATCGTAAAATTCCTTCGATGGGATAATTTCGCAAGGATACGAAGCCTGCGGGTCGTCGTTACCCAACACGGCGCATTCCAATTCGCGGCCCACGATCCCTCGCTCGACAATCACCTTGCGATCAAACTGCGCGGCCACGCTCAACGCAATCTTCAGCTCCTCGCAATTCTTCGCCTTCGAAATCCCCACCGACGACCCCAGATTCGCCGGCTTCACGAACATCGGAAACCCCAACTGCGCGCAGGCTTCCGCAGCATCCATATTTCCAGCCGTGAGCGTCACGCTCTCCACCACCGGAATCCCGCGCTCACGGCACAGCCGTTTCATCACGTCCTTGTCCATGGCCGCCGCCGACGCGAACACTCCGGCGCCAACGTAAGGCAATCCGGCAAGCTCAAACAGCCCCTGAATCGTCCCGTCTTCACCGAACGTTCCGTGCAACACCGGAAACACGACATCGATCCCGGGATTCCCATCCGGCTCCGGCACAATCGGCCCCGGCCGCCACTTCCCTTCCTTGTTGATCTCGTAATGGATCACTTCATAGCGCTCCGGATCGAGCGCCGCAATCACCGACTTCGCCGATCGCAACGATATCTCGTGCTCCCCGCTCCGTCCTCCATACACAACTGCCACTCGCGTTTTCACAGAATTCGTTTCCCCAATGCCGACATAGTAAGTTCAACCGCTAATTCCGCCGTCCGGTTCACTTCATCAATTACCGGATTCACTTCCACAACTTCCATCGATAGCATCCGGCCGCTGTCGTTCATTAACTCCATCGCCAGGTGCGCCTCCCGATACGTAATTCCGCCCCTTACCGGCGTCCCCACTCCCGGCGCAAACTGCGGATCCACCCCGTCCATATCCAGCGACAGATGAAACCCCGCCGTCCCCGCCGACGCAATCTCAATCGCCTCGTTCATCACCGCCCGCATGCCCCGCTCATCAATGTCGCGCATCGTGAACGCATGCACCCCCGACTCGCGCACATGCGGCTTCTCCAACTGATCCACATCCCGAATGCCCACCAGCACCACGTTGCGCGCATCCACCTTCGGCGCGTAATTATACAGATGCGTCAGCTCCCGCGGACCCTGACCCACAATGCAGGCCAGCGGCATTCCATGCACGTTCCCACTCGGACTCGTCTTCGGCGTATTCATATCCGCGTGCGCATCCATCCAGACAATCCCGATCCGCTGCCGTTGCCTCCTGTAATGACGCGCCACACCGGAAACCGTTCCCACCGCAACCGAATGATCGCCCCCCAACACCAGCGGCGCTTTCCCTTGCGCCAGCGCACGCTCCACCATCGCCGCCAGCCGCTTGCACGTCCGCGCAATCTCCTCCAGATAGCGTGCATGCGACGGCCCCGCCGTCACGCTCTCGGCCTCTTTCGTCTCCACGTTGCCGAGATCGTCCACCTTGTAGCCCAGCCTCGTTAGCCGCGCATCCAGATTCGCCACCCGAATCGCCGACGGCCCCATATCGACGCCGCGCCGCCCCGCCCCCAGATCCAGAGGCGCCCCGATCACCGCGATTTCGGCGCAACGCATTTTCTTAGTGTAGCTTGTACGTATGCGCTACCTGTTCCTCGCCCTCCTTGCTCCGTTGCTCGCCGCGCAACCCAAACCGCTGCCCAAGTTGAAGGTCAGCCCCGACCACCGCTTCCTCGCCACCGCCGATGGCAAGCCATTCTTCTACCTTGCCGATACCGCCTGGGAACTCTTCCACCGCCTCGATCGCAAACAGGCCGTTGAGTACCTGAACAAGCGGGCCACCCAAGGCTACACGGCTATCCAGGCAGTCGCCCTCGCCGAACTCGACGGCGTCACCGATCCCAACGCCAACGGCGATCTCCCGCTCCTCAACGAAGATCCCACCCGTCCCGCCATCACCCCCGGAGCGAACCCCGCCGACGCCACCTCCTATGACTATTGGGACCACGTCGACTACATCGTCGATCAAGCCAACGCCCGCGGCCTCTACATCGCCTTCCTCCCCAGTTGGGGCCGCTGGGTCAACAGCGGTGGCCGCAACAACCGCTCGCTCCTCACTCCCGAAAACGGCCAACAATACGGCGAATTCCTCGGCAAGCGCTACGGACGCAAAGGCATCATCTGGATACTCGGCGGCGACCGCAATCCGAAAGGCTTCGAGCCCGCCTGGCGCGCCGTCGCCAAAGGCATCGCCATCGGAGTCTCCGGTAAAGAAGACTACGACGCCGTCCTCATGAGCTTCCACCCGAGCGGCGGCGCAACATCCTCCACTTGGTTCCACGACGACCCGTTTCTCGACTTCAACATGCACCAGACCGGCCACGGCCTCGGCGAGAAGGTCCGCAGTTGGGAACGCATCGCCAAGGACTACGACCGTCAGCCCGTCAAGCCGGTGCTCGACGGCGAACCGCTCTACGAAGACCACCCGCTCGCCTTCCGCGCCCGTGACTTCGGCTACTCCTTCGACGCCCACATCCGCCAGCGCGCCTACTGGTCGGTCTTCTCCGGCAGTTGCGGCCACACCTACGGCAACCATTCGGTTTGGCAGATGTACGCCCCAGTTCGCAAGCCCGTCAACGGTCCGCTTTTCTATTGGAATGAAGCCATCCATCGCCCCGGCGCCGCGCAAATGCCCTACCTCCGTTGGCTCATCGAATCGCGCCCGTATTTCTCGCGAGTGCCCGATCAGTCACTCCTCGTAGACCCGCTCGACAACCTCGACCGCATCGTCGCCACCCGCGGCGATGGCTACGCCTTTGTCTATAGTCCTCAAGGCCGCAAATTCACTGTCAACCTCGGCCGCATCTCCGGAGACAAGTTGAAGGCGTGGTGGTTCAACCCGCGCACCGGCACAGCGACGGAGATCGGAGAATTCGCCAACACCGGCACCCGCGAATTCCAATGCCCCGCGGAAGGCTTCGGCAGCGATTGGGTCCTCGTCCTCGACGATAACTCCAAGCGCTTCCCAGTCCCCGGCTCCCGCCCAAAATGATTTTTCCGAAACATGGTACAACATGGAGAAATGTCAACTAATAACTGGAATTGGTAAGCCACTGGTTCGACTTGACTGGCCAATGTTTCCTCATTTTTTGGGCAGTGTGAGTTGTTCGAGGTCACAGGCGATTGTGAGGAGCCGTTTATTAAGGCGTTGTAGGTTGCGGCGGGCCTTCTCGTCTGATAACTGACGG
>JACQZR010000242.1 GCA_016213775.1 Acidobacteriota bacterium | reverse complement strand
CAAGTACCGAGGTCGTCGCCATACATGCCGTGGCCGAAGTCGTTGTCCTTGACCCACAAGCGGTATTTGTCGCCGGGTGTAATCTTGTCGTAAGGAATACGGCGGCCCTGGGGGAACTGCTCGTGTCCGTCCCCGAGTCCTGTGAAGAAGATGACGGGCCGGGGGATGTCATCCCATGAGGTGGACGGATCGTTGAAGCTGCTGTCGAACATGGCTGAGCTGCCAGGGGCGCTCGGGCTGAGGGCGACGAACGCTCTGGGGCGCGGGTCGCCGAAGTAGTCAGCGCCATAGCGTTTCCCTTCTATGTCGCGGACGGCTCCGGCCACGGACAGACTGCCGCTGCTTCCGGCGGAATGGCCACCGACGCCAACGCGGCTCATGTCAATGCGACCGGTCAAGGGCCCGGTCTTGTTCTGTGCTTCGAGAAAATCGAGAATTGCCTTGATGTCGTAGGGGCGGTCGAACTGGGTGGAGTTGGCATCACACTCGGGTTCGACTCCGAGGAAAATGCACAAGGCGGCTTGATCCTCTTGATTGCGGGCGTGGAAGGCGGGGCTCACGGTGAGGAATCCCCACTCGGCGGAGGTTTCGCTCCAGTAAGAGAGCGCACCCCGGCTGGCTCCCTCGGTGTTTCGGCCTTCGCCTCCGCCATGCGCCCAGATCATCACAGGCAGCGAGCCTGTACGCGCGGAGGGAACGCGGACGGTTACTTCGACTGTGCGGGGACGGCCTGTGACATCGGTGTAGGTGATGTCCACTATCTGCGCCGAGAATTCGTAGCGCTGTCCTTCGGGATAAAGGCAGTTGGTGAATCCGGGGCAGGCCGGTTGTGCGGCTAGCTTCGCCGCCAGGAAAAAAGTGAAGATGGCCAGTTTCATGTGATTGTCCTCCGTCCTACTTGCGTTCCCATTCCACAACGCGCCCGCTCGCCGGCACGATCAAGTCGTTTTGCAGCCAGGTTTGCGCTGCGGCGCGTGCGCGGACGGTGGCATCGAGGAAGGCCACGACCGTGGAACGAAGCCAATCGTCGAAGCGCGAGCAATCGGCAGGTGGGACGCCTGCGGCTTCGCAGGCGGCGGTGTCGAGGGTACCAAGGAAGTCGTGAGACATTTTGACGCTGTTGACGTACATGAGGTACTTGCCGCCGGAGGGGAGCAGGGTTTGCACGGTGCGCCTTCGTGAGGGAGTGTCGCCCTTGTAGCAATTGCCGGGGCGGGGGCAGTTCTTGTCGCCTGCGCTGGTGACCGTGAGGACAGGGCGTTTGATGCCGATCCAGGAAGTGACGGGTCGTCCGACTTCGGTATCGAAGAAACCTTCCAGGTTCGGACCTTGCGGCGACAGCGTGACGAAGGCGATGGGGCGCGGATCAGTGAAGTCGTCGGCGTCTTCGTAGTTCCGCTGAGTGATGAGCCTTTTTGCCCCGGCGAGGCTGATGACGCCGCTTGAACCGTCGGAGTGTCCCGCGAGGGCGAGCCGGGCCATGTCGATTTTGCCACGCACTTCGCCGGGGCCGGTCAGGTTCAATCGCTCCAGGTAATCGAGAACCTGTTTCAGATCGACGGGCCAATCCCAGGCGTAGGGGCGCGGGCAGTCCAGGAGCTCGCGTTGTGTTGATTCACAGTATTTGAGCCAGTCTTCCACATCGCGGTCGGCGTGCGCGACGGTGACGCTGAGGTATCCGGCGCGGGCCGTGGTTTCGGCCCACTTTGCCAGAATGTCCTTGGATTCGGCGGAGAGTCCCGATTCGTGCGACCAGACGACGACGGGCAACGCGCCAGCGACACCGGCGGGCACCCGGAAGTAGAGTTCCACGGTGCGGGTTTGTCCGAAGGCGTCGCGGTAGTTGAGCGAAGAGGCTGTAGTGGAGAAGTTGAGTGGAGCGCCCGGGGAGTAAAGGCAGCCGTTGGGAAAGGCGTTGCATGCCTGGGGGAGTTGCGCGTGCAGCAGTGGGGCGGATAACAGAATCGCCGCGGCAGCACCTCGAAGTAAGCCGTTCATACATCGACCTACGGGGGAGTGGGGGCGGATGGAAGAACCGGCTTAGGAGATTCGTTGGGCCATTTCGAGGAGCGCGAGGACAGTGTTCCAGTTGCGGGCGGTCGTGGTGACGCCGAGGGCTTTGTCAAGTTTGGTGGAGATTTTCGACTGGCCGGCGCCGATGGGGTAGTGGACGTAGAGCGAGTGGCCGATGAGTTGGAGTTCTTCGCCCTCCTTATTTAAAGCCGCGAGGTTGTTCTGGGCATTGGGCGATGGCGGGCCTGCGAGGAAGTGCACATGAAGGCGGGCGGGGAGGACATCGGCGCGGCCGGCGAACGGATTCGCGGCGACTACGGCGCGCATGTCTTCGGCGGTGCGGAGGATCGTTTCGGAATAGAAACCAAATTCTTTTTCGATGGCGGATTCCAACTTGCGCGAGAGCGCGGCGAGGTCTGTCGCCGCAGTGCGAAAGACGGCGTTGCCGCTTTGCACGTACGTTTGCGGGTTCTTGAGTTTTAGCGACTCGCAAACGGCGCGCAGTGCATCCATCTTCATGCGGCGAGCGCCGAGGTTGACGCCTCGCAAGAGGGCGATGACGATGGTCATTTCGTGATGCATGCGAGTTTACAGGAGCAGCAGCGCGGCCATGGTTTCGATTCCATCCCAGAGGTTCTGGAGGCGGATGTTCTCGTTGTGGCCGTGCTGGTTGTTGTCGTGATTGGCGATGGGGACGATGATGATGGGAGTCCGCATGATCTCGGCGATGGGTGAGATGGGAAGGCTTCCGCCCATGGTTGGAGTGAGGATCAGGTCACTGTGCGCGGAGCGGACGGCGTCGATGACTTTGGCGCCGATGGGGGAATCCATCGACGCGCGGACGGCGTTGTAGCCGCTCTCGCGGCTTTCCAGGAGACAGACTTTGGGATGCGCCGCGCGCGTGGCGGGATCGGGGTCGCTGGTGACCACGTGGCAACCTTGCTTTTTCAGGTGGCGGCGGACCTTGTCGATGGCGCGCCGGTGATCCATGCCGCGCACGAGACGAATGTCGACGGAGACGGTGGCGCGCTCGGGAATCACGTTGCGGGACTGCGGGCCGACACCGGCGGCGGAGATGCCGCGGAAGTTGAGCGCGGGGAGTGCGATTAACTCCTCGAGACGTTTGCCGTTGCCTTCCAGTCGGCCGAGGGCGAGTTCCTGTTGGAGTCCCGCGCCGATGTCGGGCATGGCGGCGATGGCGCGCTTTTCGGATTCGCTCAGCGGTTCGACGTCGTCGTAGAAACCGTCGATGAGGATGCGGCCTGATTCGTCGCGCATAGTGGTCATCAGATGAGCGAGCGACAGGACGGGGTTGGCGGCCCAGTTGCCATAGTGGCCGCTGTGGAGCTCGCGTTTGGGTCCGAGGATGGTGAGGTTGAAGCCGGTGGTGCCGCGCACTCCGAAGACGACTTGCTGGCGGCGGGATTGGTGTACGGGGCCGTCGCAGAAGATCCAGAAATCGGCGGCGAGTTTTTGCTTGTGGGCGTTGAGGATCGCGCCGATGTTGGGCGAGCCTGCTTCCTCTTCTCCATCGAAGAAGAACTTGATGTTGGAGCGGAGCGGCTGGCGGGCGTTGCGGAGGGCGTCGAGCGCGGTCATGAAGGCGACGATGGGTGCTTTGTCATCGCTGGCGGAGCGTGCGTAGATGCGGTGTTCCGGATCGAGTTTGGCAGCGAGTGGGACGGGCTTTCCGGCGGCGTCGCGGAGCTGGGGTCGAAAGGGAGGAGTGATCCATTGTGAGGGCTCGACGGGCTGGCCATCGTAATGGGCGTAGAGCATGACGGTCTGAGTAGCGCCGGGAGTGCGCACCTCTCCGAAGACTGCGGGGACCGCTCCCGGAGCTTCTAATAATTGCGTGGGGATGCCGCGCTTTTCCAGCATTCCGCGAATGGATGCTGCGTTTTGAGCCATATCCGCACGGTTTCTCGCGATGTTGGGTAACGACAATAATGAGACGAACTCATCCACAATCTGCCGCTCGTGCGATTCGCGCCACTGGCGTGCGATTCTGACACCGTTGTTGCTGACGGAATCCGGGAAGGCGTATTGTGTCGTTATCAGGAAGAGGGCCAACCAACGCATGAAGCGAACACTAGCATTTTTTTCTCTGTCGGCGCAGATTCTTTGCGCGCAGCCGAAGGAGAATCCTGTGCAACTCTACCGTGGCATGGGAGCGCACACGCATTATATTGCCGCGTCTGCGGAGGCGCAGAAGTATTTCAATCAGGGCCTGGTGCTGCTGTACGGGTTCAACCGGTATGAGGCCCGGCGGTCCTTTGTAAAGGCTGCGGAGCTTGCGCCGAAGGCGATCATGCCGCAAGTGGGCATTGCCTGGACCCAGAGTCCGCACATCAATATGGACATCGCGGATCCGGCGGATTTGAAGGCTGGCTGTGAGGCGGCGAGGAAGGCGTCGGCGCTGGCTGGGGCGGAGCACGAGCAAGCGTATGCGAAGGCTGTAATGGGAATGTGCGATGGAGAGGAAGCGTATCGCACGGCGCTGCGTGTGCTGCATGAGAAGTATCCGTATGACCTGGACGCGGCGTCGCTGTATGCGGAGAGCCTGATGGTGCCGGTGCGGTGGGCGTGGTGGAAGAACGGTCAACCGAATGGCGAAATGGCGAAGTGTATCCGGACACTGGAGTCGGTGTTGAAGCGCGATCCGGATCATCCGGGGGCTAACCACTTCTATGTGCACGCGATGGAGATGTCGCCGAATCCCGAATATGCGCTGCCGTCGGCGCAGCGGTTGATGGGAGGGATTGCGCCGGGTGCGGGACATCTGGTGCACATGGCGGGGCACATCTATCTGCGCGTGGGCGATTACGAGATTGTGGCGGCGTCGAATGAACGGGCGGCGCAGGTGGATGAGGAGTACTTTCATCACAGCAATGTGCATGGGAGTTACACGGGCTACTATGCGCACAACCTGAGTTTCATTGTGACCGGGCGCGCGATGCAGGGGCGGTATGACGATGCGATGGTGGCCGCGAAGAAGATGATCGCGATCGCCCAGCCGATGGCGGAGCAGATGCCTGAGATGGTCGACGCGTTTCTCCCGTACCCGGTGTTTGTGAATCTGCGGTTCCGGAGATTTGATGAGATTCTGGCTGCGCCGCTGGTGACAAATCCGAAGCTGCCGCTATCGAAGACGGTTTCGCATTTCGCGCGGGCACTGGCGTATCACGGCAAGGGGCAGCGCGCGGAGGCCGAGAAGGAGCGGACCTTGTTTGAGGCGGCCCGCAAGGCTCTGCCGGCCGAAGCTGCATGGGGGAACAACAAGGGTTCGAATGTGATGACCCTGGCTTCGGAGCAGTTGTCGGCGCGGTTGAGCACGAATCCGCGCGAGGCGATTGAGCACTGGCGGAAGGCGATCGCGGTGCAGGACGCGTTGATCTACGATGAGCCGCCGCCATGGTATTACCCGGTGCGTGAGTCCCTGGGCGCGGCGCTGCTGCTGGCCAAGAATGCGGTGGACGCGGAGAAGGTGTTTCGCGAGGAACTGGAGATGACGCCGCGCAATGGACGGTCGTTGTTCGGGCTGTGGCAGGCGCTGGAGATGCAGGGCAGGAAGGCGGACGCGGCGTCGCTGAAGGCGGAGTTTGAACGGGCGTGGAAGAAGTCGCAGGTGCCGTTGCGGCTCGAGGATTTGTAGGGGCAGTCAGCCAGACCGTCGGGCCGTTTTCGTGGAAGAATAGGAGCATCCATGATGAAAAACCTCACTTTTTCGTTTCTAGCGCTTGTGACGGCCGCGGTTGCGTACGCGGCGGACGCCGAAGGGTTGAGCGGGAAGTGGAGCGTTCACACCAGCGCTGCCGGCCGCGAGAACGATCAGACCTGCGAGTTTGCCCAGAAGGGCGCGGATTTGACAGGGAACTGCAAGTCTCAACGCGGCACAGTGAACGTCACCGGAAAGGTGGACGGCAAGAAGGTCACTTGGACCTACAAGTCTGAGAGCGAGGGTGGGATGGTGACGGTTGTCTTTAACGGTACGTCCGAATCGGCGACGAAGATGAGCGGGACCGTGCTGGCGGTCGAGTACTCGGTTGAGGGCGAATTCTCGGCCACGCGTGCGAATTGATTTAACACAGAATGCGGTCGAGGTCGAGGACGAACCCTTCCACAGGGCCTTCCCCCGCCACTGATTTCGGATCGTGCAGAACTTCCGGATCGCGTCCCGGCCGGTAGATGGTCACTTCGCGGCGGATGGGATCGATGAGCCACCCAAGTTGCACGCCATTGGTGATGTAATCTTCCATCTTCTCCCGCACGCCACGCAGTTTGTCATGGGGGGAACGAAGTTCGATCACGAACTCCGGCGCAAAGACCGGGAAGCGCACACCGGGCACTCTAGCGGTTTGCCAACGGTCCTCGTCAAACCATGCTGTGTCCGGCGCCAAACGTGAGCCGTCAGGGAAGCGAAACCCTCCATCGGGGCCCACAACAGAGCCGCGGCCCACTTGATCGGCCCAGTTTGCAAGGCGTTGCGAGGTGCGATTCACGCGCTTCGCTGTTTCAGGATCCGTTGGGGGCATAATTGTGACAGTTCCGTCGGCTCTATACTCGACCATGGAATCAGGGAAGCGATCGCAGAGTGCGAGGAACTCGTCTTCACTGATGCCGGGTACAGTGAGGCTTGCGGGAAGATGGCTGGCGAGTTCTGCTATGGTCATTGCCTACTCCGATTATAGCCACGCCCTCTCACATGCGATACTGGCCTTTTCCTCATGTCATCGGCCAACTCGCAGGCCATCGGCCTGCACAAACTCGACCTGGAAACACCCGCCCTGTGCCTCGATCTCGGACGCTACGAACGCAACGTCGAGCGCATGGTGGACTACATCATCCGCCGCGCGGGCATCGCATGGCGCCCACACATGAAGGGCCAGAAAGCGGCGCCGCTGGCACAGCGCGCAGTGGCTGCTGGCGCCATCGGCGTCACGTGCGCCACCGTCTACGAAGCGGAAGCAATGGCCGAGGCCGGCATCCGGAGCATCCTGCTCGCACATGAAGTAGTGGGCGAGCGCAAACTGTGCCGGCTCGCCGCGCTGCAACGCAAATCCACCGTGATCGCAGCCACCGACTCCGAAGCCCATCTCGCCATGCTCGCCGCGGCTGCACTGGCGGAAAGCGTCACTATCCCTGTGATCATCGAACTGAACGTCGGCATGAACCGCAGCGGCATCGCACCGGGCCAACCCACGCTCCAACTTGCGCGCAGGGCCCACACCACTCCCGGCATTCGCTTCCTCGGCCTGATGGGTTGGGAAGGGCACGTGCTCGCCTTCGATGACGAAGAGAAGAAGCGCCAGACGCAATCGGCCATCGCCGCACTCACGGACACCGCGCAACTCTGCCGCGACGCCGGACTCCCCGTCGAGATCGTCAGTTCCTCCGGCAGCGGGACATTCCGCAACGCCGCCCCGCTACCCGGCATCACCGAAGTACAGGCCGGCGGCGGAGTCTTTTCCGACAGAAGCTATGCAGCCTGGGGCCTTGACCATGAGTTCTCTCTCACGGTGCTCACCCGCGTCGCCAGCCGGCCCAGCCCCACTCGCATCATCACCGATGGCGGTTTCAAGACGATGAGCAAGGACCACGGCTTTCCAGAGCCGTTGGGCCTGCCGCCTGCCAAGAAGATTGTTCTCTCCGCGGAACACGGCAACATCGAGCTCAACGACCCCAGCGAAACACCGCGCGTGGGCGACACCATCGAATGGGTACCAGGGTACACGGATAGCACGGTATGTCTGCACGATGAAATGGTAGTGCTGCGCGACGACATCGTTACGGAGGTCTGGACCATCCCTGGCCGCGGCGGACGCCGCTAAGAATTACTGCCCTAGTTCGTGACAGGCGTTGCACTGCTGCGTCGCGTGCCTCTCTTTGTGGCAATCGACGCAGGCGATCATCGTTGTGGCCCGCGCCGGAACCACACGCTCCATGCCGAACACATCGCCGTGGCAATCCCTGCATTCCGCCTTCGCAGCGATGTGCCGAGCGTGGCTGAACATCACAAAGTCCTTCACCTTGTACACGCGCGCCGACGGGATCCTGCGTTCCAGCATCGTCGGGTGGCACGTCTTGCATTGCGCCACGGTGGGAAACAGCGCGCGCTCCTGCTTCTCCGCACCCGTATGGCAAAACGTGCATTTGAGCTTCAACGGTGCATGCTTCCTGTGCGAAAAGGGACCATCGGCCCCGGCACACAAAGCCGCGCCTGTCACTGCCAGAATCACCATCAGCCGGAGCACCATCATCTGATAGTGTTATCAGAAATCCTCGCACCAATGTGATACTCTCCAAGAAATCCAAAGAGGGGACAATCCGCAATGCGCAACACTGGTCTTCTTGTCCTGGCCGTAACCGTTTCACTGCTTGTCCAACCCGCAAACTCGCAAGTTCTGTATGGATCGCTGGTGGGCAACGTCGCCGATGAATCCCGATCCGCAATCAAAGGCGCCGCCGTTACCATCACAAACGCACAGACGGGGTTGACCCGCCAAGGCACCACGAACGACGAAGGGCAGTACTCCTTTCCCAACCTGCCATCGGGCGATTACAACCTCCGTGTGAAGATGGCGGGCTTCGCTGACTATGCGCGCGATGGCGTCGGCGTGGCCGTCAACAGCACCGTCCGCGCCGATGTGACGCTCCGTGTGGCGGGCCTGCAATCGGCGGTCACAGTGGACGCGGTCTCGGGCGAGGCGCCCCTGCAAGCCGATCGGGGAGACATCCGCCGCGAGATACTCACTCGTGATTTCGAAGAACTCCCCGTCTCGCTCGCGGGCAATTATCAAAGCCTCTTGAACACGCTTCCCGGCTTTGAAGCCGACGCCGATTTCCGGCCCGCGCGCATGGGCGGCTGCAACCCCTCAGGCTCGGTGGCGTTCAGCGTCAACGGCGCTACCACTTCCACAACGGTCACCAACGTCGACGGCGCGTCGAACTCGCACATCTGGAACGTCGGCCGTTCCGCCGTCGTGCCGACCATCGATTCCATTGAGAGCCTCAACGTCACCACCAACAGTTTCGACGCCGAGCAAGGCCTCGCCGGCGGTGCCGTAATCAATGTCCAGTCCAAGGCCGGCACGAATCAATTTCACGGTTCTTTGTTTGAAACACATTTCAATCAGCATCTCAAGTCGCGCGAGTACTTCCGCCCCGCCAGGCAGGAAAAGGGCAAGTACATCTCCAACCGCTACGGCGGGACCATCGGCGGGCCCATCGTGCGCAACAAGGTCTTCTTCTTCACCTCCTACGGCGCATTGCGGCAGCGCGACAATGGCAGCGCCACCTTCTCCGTTCCCTCGCCGGCCGTGCGCGCTGGGGATTATTCCGGATTCGCCAACCCGGTGTACGACCCGCTCACAGGAGCAGCCGACGGCTCGGGCCGAGTGCCATTCGCGGGCAACATCCTGCCGCAGAACCGCATCGATCCCATCTCGAAGAAGATCGTCGCTCTCGTTCCCTTAGGCAACCTGCCCGGCCTCACCGACGCCGACGCCACCAACTTCTTCGCCTCGCGCCCCTTCGGCGCCGATCGCTGGAACATCGACTCCAAGGTCAACTGGCAGGCCACCAGCAAATTCAATGCGTTCATGAGCTGGAACTACGCGCATCATCTCGCCGACCACCAGACCGCCTATGGCGAAGGCTTCATCGATGGACCTCGTGTCGGCGGCGGCAACGCGGGACACACCTGGGGATACAACAATCGCATCAGCGCCGGCGCGAATTACATCTTCTCGCCCACGCTGCTGATGGACGCCTTCGCCGGTTGGACGCGCCAGAACACCAACGTAGAACAACCGGGCATCGGCAAAAACTACGGACTCGACGTGTTGGGAATTCCCGGCACCAACGGTCCCGAACGCTTCCAGAGCGGCTGGCCGCGATTCGTCGTGTCCGGCTTTTCCGGCTTCGGCACCGAAGAGGCCTACTCGCCCTACTATCGCAACGACAACCAATACTCCATGCGTTCGAACTTCACCAAGATCAAAGGCACGCACGAAATTCGCTGGGGCGTCGACATCAACTCTGAGCAAATGAACCACCAGCAGCCGGAGTTTCAAGGTGGTGCTTCCACGGGCGCTCGTGGCTTGTTCAACTTCGGCACCGGCGTCACCAGCAATTGCCTCACCCCCGATGGACGAGGCGGATGCTCGCGCGTCTCCGCGGTTACCAGTGCGTCCAACGCCTTCGCCTCGTTCCTCCTGGGCTTGCCGAATCAGGTGGGCAAGAACCTGCTCACCACGTTCCCTTACACCACGCGCACCTGGCGTCACAGCCTTTACGTGCGCGACCGCTGGCAAGTCACTCCGAAGCTGACCATCAATTACGGCGTGCGCTGGGAGTTCTTCCCCATGCCCGCTCGCGCAGACCGCGGGTTTGAACGCTACGATCCCACTGACAACAAAATGCACATCGGCGGCGTCGGCAATCAACCCGTGAATCTCGGGGTCACCACCAGCAAAAAGCTGTTCGCGCCGCGCTTCGGCTTTGCGTATCGCTTGAAGCGCGACACCGTGATTCGCGGCGGCTACGGCATCAGCTACGACCCGTACTCGCTGGCCCGCGCACTGCGCACCAACCACCCGATTCTCATTGAACTGGTAGTCCCATCCGCCAACACGCTGGTTGCGGCCGGCAGGTTGGCGGACGGCATCCCGCCCATCACCGCGCCCTCCCTCGGCAACGGGATCATCGACGTGCCCTCCAACGTCTCCACCCAAACCGTGCCCTTGAACCTGCAGCGCGGCTATCTGCAAAGCTGGAACCTCACCCTTCAGAAACGGCTCGGCGCAGGCTTTGTCGGAGAAGTGGGGTACGTGGCCACACGCCAGACCCGGCAGCTTGGCTACCGGCAGTTGAACTGGTCGCCGGTGAACGGCGGCAACACCGGACGCGTGCTGTTTCAGAAGTTCGGACGCTCAGCCGACACCCGCGAAGTAGGCCCCATCGGCGGCAGCCACTATGATTCGCTGCAGTCAAGCGTGCAGCGGCGCTTCGCGAAGTTCTACTCGTTCACCGCGGCATACACGTTCGCCAAGTCGATCAGTGCATCCGGCCTCGATCGCAGCGACAGCACATTGAAAATCGTAATCCCTGAATACTACGCGCTGAACCGTTCCGTCAGCGCGCTCGTACGTCGGCACAATGTCCAACTGACCAACATGTTTTCGCTGCCGTTCGGCAAAGGGAAGCCGTTCCTCAACGGCGGCGGCACACTGGCGTCCATCCTCGGTAACTGGCAGGCGAACAGCGTCGGCAGTATCATGAGCGGACGCCCATTCTCCGTCACCTCTTCAGCCACGTCGCTCAACGCGCCGGGGAGTACGCAGCGCGCCGACCAGGTGGCAGCCAGCGTCGCAATATACGGTGGGGCCGGCCGCGGTAACGCCTACTTCGATCCGCTTGCCTTCAAGCCCGTGACCGACGCGCGCTTCGGAACCGCAGGGTTCAACACGCTCACCGGCCCGGGCCGGCTCAACTGGGACTTCAGCCTCTTCCGCTATTTCAAGGTGCGTGAGAAGATCCGGCTGGAGGCTCGTGCGGAAGCCTTCAACCTCACCAACACCCCCAAGTTTGGGCTCCCCGGCGCCAACGTCAGCAATCTGCAATTGAATGCCGATGGGTCCATCCGGAACTTGAACGGATTCACCGAAATCGTCTCGGCAACGGAGGAGCGGCAGTTGAGCGTGTCCTTCCGGATCACGTTCTGACGCTCAAGCATCACTACTTCTTCGCAGGCTGCTTGGCAATGATCAGATCTTTTACTTTGTCGTAAACGCCTTCCGGCAAGACCTTCTTGGTCACCAGTTCGTTCTTGGCGCGATACGGCCGGTTGTCCACGATCTTCTTCGAGTACGCATCCCCGATGCCCGGAATGGACTTCAGCTTCTCGATGGAAGCGGTGTTGATGTCAATGAGATCGCCGGCCTTACTTTCGGCTGCCTTCGTTGCGGCCTTGGCGGCATCAGCGGCCTTCTTCGGCGCCTGCGCGGGAGCCATCAGCGCGAGGCTGAGCAACGCGGTAATCAGTACGGAGAGAAAACGCATGAGAGTATCCCTTCTTGAGAGATTATCGTATCATGTGCGAATAGGGGCTGAACAAAAAATGAAACTGGCAGTACTGCTCTTTTGCCTGTCCTCGTTGCTTCCCGCGCAGGACGGTTTGACCGGGAAGTGGGACGTTACCGCTACGCCGGAAAAAGGTAAGCCCATCAAGCTCGACGCGGACTTGAAACAACAAGGCCCGGAACTCAGCGGCAGCGTCAACAGCACGATGGGTTCCGGCCCGGTGAAGAACGCCGTCGTCGGAAACCCCGATGTCACCTTCCAGTTCATGATCGGCAAATACACCTTCGACGTTAAAGCCGCGATGGAAGGCGAGCAGATGAAGGGCACTTTCACAGGTCCCCGCATGAAAGGAAACTTCCTTGCCATGCGCGCTGTCACGGCGCCGTCAGCCACGCCTACCGAGGGCGTGGAAGTGGGCACTCTCGCCGGCGCCCAATACCGCATCGATATACCGAAAAATTTCAACGGCAGCCTCCTCCTCTATTGCCACGGCTATTCGCCCGCGCCCGGTAAGTTCGACAAAGACAAGCCCGCCAACGATCTCATGAAGGGATTTCTCGAACTGGGCTACGCGGTGGCACAGTCCGGTTATTCCACCGGCGGATGGGCAGTCAAGGAAGGGATGGAGGAGACCGAAGCCTTGCGCAAGTTCTTCGTGTCCAAGTACGGCAAGCCCAAACGTACCTATGTCACCGGTCATTCGATGGGCGGAACGATTACACTCGCGCTCGCCGAAACCCACCCTGCCAGCTACGACGCCGCTCTCCAACTGTGCGGCCCCATCGGTCCAACGCTAAGCATGTTCCAGCGCAAACTCTTCGACACGCTGGTGGTCTACGACTACTACTTCCCCGGCATCATCGGAACTCCGGTCGCCATCACCGACGATCTGCTCACCGACCCGCTCGATTTTGTCGTCCGGCTCCAAAAGGAAATGACCGCCTACCCGGATCGCATGGAGGCTTTCCAGAAGTGGAGCGGTTTCCTCAGTGACCAGGAAGCGGCGCAAACCGTCGCCTTCTTCGCCGCCATCCAGAAGGAGTTGATCAAGCGCGCCGGCGGCAACGCTTTCGACAATCGCAACACTCTCTACCAGGGATCCACCAACGATACGATGCTGAATCGCGGCGTCAAGCGCTACGGCGGCGACACGTCCGCAGTGGACTACCTCAAGAAATACTACACGCCTGCGGCCAAGCCGGCGCAGCCCATCCTCACCCTCCACACCACGTACGATCCGCTGGTGCCCGCGTGGTCTGTCAACACCTACGGCGACCTGCTGCGTTTGAACGGCGGCGACGCCAACTACGTGCAACGCTACGTTTCTCGCAACGGCCACTGCTCGTTCACGCCCGCCGAAGTCCTGAACGCCTTCAAGGATCTGGTGAGCTGGAAAGAGTCCGGCAACAAGCCCGAGGCCGGCGAGCAGAAGTAGCAAACTGCAAGGCAGCCACATCCAACGAAACATTCTATCCAATAAATGTTTGAAACATTTCCTAAAGTAAATGTTTTGAATATCCGATAGAACAATTGTGATGTTCCTCAACGCCCTCCTTCTGATTCTGGCTTCCGCGCTCCAGGCCCAACCGGACCGCTTTGGGTTGCCCGCCTGCTCCGCCCCCACTGAAGACCTCGCTCGCCGGACTGCCTATGTCGTCTGCCACAACGGAGATCGCAAGGTGGCCACCTGGACAGCCTACGAATTGACCCCGGACAAACTCACCATGCCGGCAGCCCGCCGCCCGAAGCACTTCCGCCAGGACGCGCAACTCAATTCAGCATCCAATAGTGATTACCGCAACAGCGGCTACCATCGCGGCCACTTGGTGCCGGCGGCGGATGCCGCGTGGTCAGACGATGCGATGCGCGATTCGTTCCTTCTCTCAAATGCCGCGCCGCAAATCCCCGCAGTCAACACCGGATCCTGGCGCAGAATCGAAAATGCAATCCGCAGGCTCGCCGCCCGCAGCGACGCCGTGGTCGTCATCACCGGCACACTCTTCGATTGCGCCGAAGTCGAACGTATCGGAACGGGTCAGGTGGCAGTTCCCTCGGCGATGTTCAAGGTTGTGGTGGCCATTCAAAAGGGAAAGCCGGCTATGTTCGCGGTGGTCGTCCCGAACCAGTCCACCGCATCCCTGAACCCGGCCCAACTCGCCGTAACCGTCCGCGAGGTCGAACGCCTCACGGGGCTCGATTTCTTCCCCGCACTCAATCAAGACGACCAGATTGCCCTCGAAACGGCGGAGAACCAACTCCCCTGACTAGTCCCTCACCTCCGCCCAAACCGCTAGTTGAATGCAGGCATCCATCGGCATCTCCGCAATGCCCACCTCGATCCGCACATGCCGGCCGCGCTCGCCGAAAACCGCGTTCATCAAATCCGACGCCCCGTCCAACACCTTCGGATGATCGCGGAATCCTCCAGAGCAATGCACAAATCCATCCAACCGGATAATGCGCTGGATCTTCTCCAGGTCGCCTGCCGCAGCCTTCAATTGCGCAATGGCGTTGATGCCCGCGATCCGTGCGGCCTGGTACCCATCCGCCGTGTTCACCTCCACGCCGATCCGTCCCGGCCATTGCATGACCTTGTTCTTTATAGGCATCTGCCCGGATGTCGTGATGAGGTTGCCGGCGCGCACCCATGTGTTGTAGGAACCAGTAGGAGCCGGTGGTTCGGGCAATGCGATGCCCAGTTGTTGTAGATTCTCTTCCGCGGTCATGGGAGCATTATGCACGAAACTGACGCCTCCGAGCCGAAGCCTCCTCATGCTAACCTCGTAACGGCCATCCCGACACCGCGCCGAATCCCATGAAGCTCTCCGAAATCGCCGCACGACTCGATTGCCGTCTCATAGGCAATCCCGACCTCGATATCGACGCCGTCGCCACTGTCGAACAGGCTGGGCCCAACAACCTCACCTTCCTCTCGAATCCCAAGTACGCACCGAAAGCCAGGAGAACCCGCGCCGGCGCGATGCTCGTGCAGGAACCTATCATTGGCCTGGACATCTCTTTCCTCATCTCCTCGAACCCTTACCACGACTTCGCGCGCGCGCTCGAACTCTTCTATCAGCCGCCTTGTCCCGCACAGGGCATCCATCCCACCGCCGCCATCGCCGCCTCCGCCAGCATCGGCGAGAACGCCTCCATCGGCCCCTATGCGGTCATCGGCGACAACGTCGTCATCGGCAACAACGCCGTCATCCATCCGCATGCGGTCATCTACGCCGGCGTGCGCATCGGTGACGATTTTCTTTGTCATTCCGGAGCCGTGGTCCGCGAGTTCTGCCGCATCGGAAATCGGGTGACGCTGCAGAACGGCGTGGTCGTCGGAGGCGACGGGTACGGCTTCGCCAAGACCAAGTCCGGAACCCACTACAAGATTCCGCAATCCGGCGTCACTGTGATCGAAGACGACGTCGAGATCCAGACGCTCACCTCCGTCGATCGCGCCTCCCTCGGAGAAACGCGCGTCAAGCGCGGCGCCAAAATCGACAGCCTCGTCCAGATAGGCCACGGCTGCATCGTCGGCGAAGACAACATCATCTGCGCGCAGACGGGACTCGCCGGCAGTTCCATCCTCGAGAAGAACGTGTTGCTCGCCGGACAGGTGGGCATTTCCGGCCATCTCACCATTCATGACAACGTCGTCGTTTATGCGCAAAGCGGCGTCGGAGGCGATGTCGCCGCCGGATCGGTCATCTCCGGCTCGCCCGCCTTTGAGGTTCGCCAGTGGCTCCGCGCCATCACCGCTTACCCCAAGCTGCCGGAACTCGTCAAAGCAGTGCGAGAATTGGAGAGAAAACTAAAAGAACTGGAAGAGCATGAGCGAAGAGATACCTAGCCGGAAGTTCCACAGCCCCGTCGCCTACAAGGACGAGTCGTTTCTCGAATCCAACGCCGCGCGCTCCGTGCGTATTCTCTCCGAATACCTCGGCCCTTTGGACAAATTTCGAAAGGAAATGATTCGCGACACCGTTGTCTTTTTCGGATCCGCGCGCATCCCCGCCGAGGGCGGCCACCCGCTGGTTCGCTACTACCAGGACGCGCGCACCCTCGCCCGCAAAATCACCGAATGGTCCGACAGCCTCAGCAAACCGCTGCGCTTCGTGGTCACCACCGGTGGCGGCCCCGGCATCATGGAGGCAGCCAATCGCGGCGCGCACGACGCCAACGGCAAATCCATCGGACTCAACATCGGTCTCCCCTTCGAGCAGTGGCCCAACCCATACATCACCCCCGAGCTTAGCTTCGAGTTCCATTACTTCTTCATGCGCAAGTTCTGGTTCGCCTACCTCGCCAAAGCGCTAGTGGTCTTCCCAGGTGGTTTCGGCACGCTCGACGAGCTCTCAGAACTGCTCACACTCACTCAAACGCACAAGCTCGAAAAGAAGATGATCATCATCCTCTATGGATCGAAATTCTGGAACGAGGTGATCAATTTTGAAGCCTTGGCGCGCTATGGCATGATCAGCGAATCCGACCTCGATCTCTTCCAGTTCGCAGACGATCCCGATGAAGCCTTAACGCTTCTGGTCGACGGCTTGACGCAACATTATCTCGAACCGAGGGAGCCTCTGCCGGCGTTCGAGCAGATGATTCCCGCAATCTCCAAATCGCGCCTCTAACGAATGCCCGCACCCCCCTCCAGTGAGATCACTTTCGGCGCCATCTGGCGCGGATTTACACGTGTGGACAAAGTGTTACTTGCGGTGCTGGTGGTCTTGTTCGCCATCGGATTCTTCGGCGCCGCATCGTTGAGCGGATTAGCGGCAAGGCTCGGGTTCTACCTACTCGGCCTCTGGATGCTCATCCGTATCCTCCGCAAGATCGTAAAGCAGGCCATCTGGAGCCTGCGCAACCGCCTGCTGGTGGCGTACGGCTTCATTGCAGTATTGCCTCTCCTGCTTATCCTGATGCTCGCCGGACTTGCGCTCTACGCCATCCTCGGCCAGATGGCCGTCTACATGGTGTTGAGCGAATTCGAACGCCGCACGGCGATCATCGTAGCCACCGCCCGCCACCTCGCCGAAGATGGCACCCCGGAACGGATCCGCGCCTTCGCGCAGTCCGTCCCCGTACTCTCAGGCCGCCTTCCCGGAGTCGAGATCCGCGTCGACGGCGAAAGCGCCTACCATTACCCCGACGATTCCAAGATCGGTCCGCCTGCCCATAACTGGGGAGACGCCGGCGGTTTGTTCGTCAAGGACGGTCTCTTGTACGCAGGCGCGCACATCGTTCGACCTGCCCGCCGCGTCACAGTGTTGCTGCCGCTGTCTTCCACCTTCCTCGCCAGCCTTGCACCCAACATTGGCGAAGTGCTCTTCACTCACTTCGACGAGGACCCGTCGGGCAAACGCCCGCGACTCCGCCTCCACCGCTCCACCGCCGATCCCTCCGATCTCGAAACACCGCGCAACCGCATCCCTGATCCCGAGCACGCCCTCGACATCGAGATCCTCTGGGCCACCGCCACTCCAGCCTTTCTCTGGGAGCAGCCCGGCAAAGTCGAGAACGAGCTGGTGCGCATCCGCACGCGTCCATTCGCGGTGCTGCGCACCATCTTCGCCAACAAGGTCGACGTCTGGCAGGACCTCATACCGGCAACTGCAATCCTGCTGCTCGGCCTGTTCTTCCTCACCGAAATCGCCTCAATCGTCATCGGTGTTTCCATCACACGCACCATCACCGGCGCGGTGCACGGCCTCTATGAGGGAACCGAGCGCGTACGCATCGCCGACTTCTCCCATCGCATCGCCGTCAAGGGCAACGATCAGTTGGCGAGTCTCGCCGACAGCTTCAACTCGATGACCGCCAACATTGAGCGCCTGCTGGTGGTGGCCAAGGAAAATGAGCGCCTGCAGGCGGAACTGGAGATCGCCAAGGAAGTCCAAGCCCAACTCTACCCGCGCAAAGTGCCGGAACTGCGCACCGTCCGCCTCACCGCCATGTGCAACCCCGCACGCATGGTCTCCGGCGACTACTACGATTTTCAAACGCTCGACGAGCGCCGCGTCGCGCTCGCCATCGGCGATGTGGCGGGCAAAGGAATCAGCGCGGCACTGCTGATGGCGACGGTGCAGTCGGCCCTACGCACCGAACTCCGGAATCAGCTCAAGGCGGGTTGCGATTGCGAAGCCGTCATTTCCTGTTCCCAACTCGTCAGCCATCTGAATCAACACCTCTACGCGCACACCTCGCCCGAAAAATACGCCACGTTCTGTTTCGGTGTCTACGATGAAGTGGAATCCGTCCTCACCTACACCAACGCCGGCCACCTTCCTCCCATTCTCATGCGCAACGGCCAGAACAGTTCCCTTGACGTGAACGGAACCGTCGTCGGCGCGTTCCCTTTCTCGCGCTATCAGGAAAGCAGCCTGCGCCTGGAAAGCGGCGACCTGCTCCTCTTCTACACGGACGGCATCACTGAGGCTGAGAATGCCTACGGCGAACAGTTCGGCGAAGAGCGTCTCTGCGAGCTGCTCCAGCGCCACACCGAACACAGTCCCGATGAGATCCTCAAGCTGATCATCGCCGGAGTGAGCGAGTGGACCAATTCTCCCGATTTGCAGGATGATATGACTCTGCTCGTGTTGCAGAGGATCTGATAAACGCAATGATGCGCCGCATCAAAATCGTGGTGTTTTCCGTGACGGTGGTCTTCACCATCGGCATCCTGGGCTTCATGTACCTGGAGAACTATCCCGTGCTGGACGCGTTCTACATGACGCTCACCACCATCACCACCATCGGCTACGGCGAGGTCCACCCGCTCAGCCCGCGCGGCAGGATCTTCAACAGCTTCCTCATCGTCATCGGTGTCGGCTTGATGTTTCAGGCCGTCAGCCTCGTGGCACACCTGGTGCTCGAACGCGAGCTCGGCGAATTGCTGGGCCGCAGAAAGTCCAAACGCATGATTGACCGCTTGAACGACCATTTCATTATCTGCGGGTTCGGCCGTGTAGGCCGCGGGGCCGCGCTCGAAATGCAGCGCAACGGCGTACCCTTCGTCGTCGTCGATAACAGCGAGGACAAAGTGGAGCGCGCCATGCGCGGTGGGATGCTCGCGGTGCTGGCCGATTGCACCCGTGACGAAACCTTGCGCGAGTTGAAGATCGACCGCGCCCGCGGACTCGTCTCGGCGCTCGCCAGCGACGCCGACAACATGTTCCTCATCCTCTCCGCCAGAACCTTGAACAGCAAACTCATCATCTCCGCCCGCGCCAACGAAGAGGAATCGGAAGAGAAACTCCGCCGCGCCGGCGCAGACACTGTGTTCGCGCCCTACTACCTCACCGGACATCGCCTCGCACAATCCGTATTGAAGCCGCACGTGCAGGAGTTCATGGACATCTTCACGCGCAACATAGGACTCTCCGCCTCCATGGAGCAGGTGCGCGTGGAGAGCAGTTGCGAAATGGCCGGCAAATCGCTCAAAGACCTGCAACTCAGGCGCGACCTCGGAGTGATTGTCCTCGCCATCCGTCACGGCGATAGCCGCATGCAATTCAATCCTCCCGCCGATGCCGTGGTTCATGCCGGTGATTACCTGATCGTGATGGGCGAAGCGCACGCATTGCGCAAGCTCGAAAGCCTGCTCGGAGCCCACGTATGAAGGTGCTCACCGCGGCCGAGATGCGCCACGTAGACCACCTCACCATCGAAGGCGGCATCCCGGGCATCATCCTCATGGAGAATGCCGCGCATCGCGTTGTCGAGTTTCTGGAACGCCGCTACTCGCCCCTGGCAACGCAGCGCATCGTGGTCCTCTGCGGTAAAGGCAACAACGGCGGCGACGGACTGGCCATCGCGCGAATCCTCTACACCCGCTTCCGCCCAATCGCGCTCGATGTCGTCCTGACAGCCCCGCCGGAAGAATACCGGGGCGATGCTGCTGTCAATCTGCAGATGCTCAAGGCCTGTGGCATGGCCTGTCATCGCGACATCACCGCACCCATGCACCGTGCGACGCTCGTGCTCGATGCCGTCCTCGGCACCGGGCTCAAGGGCCCCGCCGAAGGCCGCCCGCTCGAGTTCATCCAAGCCATCAACACCGGCTTCCCTGATGCGAGAATAATCGCCGTCGATCTGCCTTCCGGAATGAACAGCGACGAGGCCGGCACTGATTGGCCCATGGCGCGCGCCGATGCTTGCGTCACATTCACAGCTCCCAAAATCTGCCACGCCCTCGCCCCTAATTGCGACCGCTTCGGCGAGTTGCACATCGGCCCAATCGGCAGTCCTGACACCCTCGTTGCCGCCAACTCCGCACTCTGGCTCTCGCTGATAGAACCGCGCTGGCTCACCCCTCTTTTCCAACCGCGCCCGCGCGCCGGACACAAAGGCAACTTCGGACACGCCCTGATCATCGGCGGATCAGTGGGCAAGACAGGCGCCGCAGCTATGGCGGGAATGGCCGCCTTGCGCGCGGGTGCGGGCCTCGCCACGGTGGCCTCTTCCAAAGAAGCAATTCCAGGCATCGCCGCGCGTTGCCCCGAACTGATGACGGAGCCTCTCACCGGCGGCTATGCGGCAGTCACTGCGCTGTCCCATCGCAAAGCGGTGCTCGCCGTAGGACCAGGACTGGGCGCCTCCGCCGAGACGGCCGCACTCGTCCGCGACATTTACGCGCAACATCCGCTTCCCGTCGTCCTCGACGCCGATGCCATCACCTGCCTGGCTGGCTTCGATACTCTACCTGCGGCCGTGCGTGTGCTCACGCCCCACCCCGGCGAGATGGCCACGCTCACCGGCAGCACCATCGACGCCGTGCAAAGCAATCGAGTACAGGCTGCGCGCAACGCCGCCATCGCACGCCACTCCATCATCGTGCTCAAAGGACAGCGCACCCTCATCGCCTTCCCCGACGGCCGCGTTTGGATCAACCCCAGCGGCACGCCTGCCATGGGCACCGCCGGCAGCGGCGACATCCTCACCGGCCTCACCACCGGGCTGATCGCGCAGTTCCCAGCGCAATTGGAACTGTCCGTCGCCGCCGCCGTTTGGCTGCACGGCCGCGCGGGCGAATTGGGCGCCGTCGCCCTCGGTGAGAAATCCCTGATCGCCACTGACCTTCTGCGCTACCTCCCGGAGGCCATCCGTGAACTCGCTCGCCTGGCGCATTGAATCCGAAGACGACATGATCGACTTCGGCCGCAGGCTCGGTGCAGCACTGCCACCCCGTGCTTTGCTGCTGCTGAGCGGCAACCTCGGCGCGGGCAAGACAACACTCACCAAAGGCATTGCGGAAGGCCTGGGCGTCGCAGCCGCGGATGAAGTCTCCAGCCCCACGTTCACGCTGATTCATGAATACGGCGACCCCGTGCGGCTCTACCACATCGATCTCTACCGCCTCGAGGAGCCGCGCCAGTTCTTCACCCTCGGCATCGAAGAGATCCTCGACCGCCAGGCCGTTACCGTCATTGAATGGCCCGAGCGCTTTCTCCGCCTGCTGCCACCGGACCATCTCACCCTCCGCCTGGAACGCGCTGGCGACGCCCGTACCATCACCATCACCGGGTCAGATGTGGTTCCTGTGCCTGCTATACTGTCCACTGCATCTCAACCGATGGACGCACACCCTCATAGCGGGGAAAGCAATCAACCCGGGGAAGCAAAGGAAACCTACGCGCTGGTTGCTTACCTCCCCGAGCCTATTGCGGATTACCTGAACGCACTCCGCATCCGCCTCGACCCCGGCAGCGAACCACACGCCCATGTCACCCTGCTCCCGCCCCGTCAACTCTCCGGCACCCCGGAACAGGCAAAGCACCAACTGCGCGAGTATACTGCGACTTTGGAGTCGTTCACTCTCGATTTGGCTGATGTGGAGGTCTTCCGGGAGACGAACGTTGTGTTCCTCGCGATCGGAGCCGGCGACCACAAACTCTACCGCATCCACGCTGCGTTGAACAGCGGCGCACTGTGCTTCGCCGAGCCGTTTCACTACCACCCGCACATCACGCTGGTGCAGTTTCAGCCCGCTGACCAGGTGGCGGCCAAGGCCGGGGAGACACGCCTGGGTTGGCAAGCCTACCAGGGCCCGCGCCAGTTCGTCGTCAACCGCCTCACCTTTGTGAAACACATCGGCGGCAACCGCTGGCTCGATCTGGATTGGTACGATCTGAAGTGAATGGATACTTCGAAGTTTCTCTATATCGGCGTCCATGGCATGGTCATCGCTCTGAACCGCTCCACCGGCCAGGAAGGCGACGCAAGGCAGCATCGCCTCCGCACACGAGAAACGCCTGCGCGATCAGCAGAACGACGCCCCGATGTAGCCCCCCTACTCAACGGCCCCTCTCTCCCGCAACAGCGTCACCGTTCTCCTCTCGCTCGCGCCGCCAAACAACAGCGCGTATTTCAATGCCGTGACCTCAACAATCTCTCCAGGCCGTTCGTAGTCCCCCGGAAGCTTCACGCGTACCTTGAGATCTGCACCGCGTTCAACTAAAAGCTTCGCCACCGGCAGGCCGTCATCATCAAACTGTGTCACCGCATGGAAGATCGCCGTTTGCCCGCCAACGCCCGCCTCATCGACTGTACTGCGGGCATCGACGTCAGCCCCGCGATCGAGAAGGAGAGCAACCGCTCCAACGTCGCCGTATTCCGCTGCCACATGCAAGAGCGTTCCTCCCTGAAGGAGGAGGGAACGTCCGCCGGTCTGGCCGCAATCGAGTTCGGAAAAGCGCTTATTCACGAGTCCGGGATCGGCGTCAATCAGCGCTGCCAGATGATCGAGCCGGCCGCGGAGCAGCGCCATCACAGCGGGTGCATTGTACCTGGTTTCGCCACCGGCCTCGTCAAGGACGTCCATGCAGGCTCTCAGCCGCTCCAGTGAACGCGCGTAACCCGCAATAAGGTAGTCGAGCGCGGTGCCCGGGTAGGAATGGCCGCTGATCTCGTACCCATGGTCGCGACAATTCGGATTTGCGCCGTGATCGAGAAGCCATTTGAGAGCCACCGCGTCCATCGACTCGCACGGGGCGAAGATGATCGGAAAATGTCCGTGCCACAAAGCGTTCACATCGGCGCCGTGGGACACGAGAACCTCCATCATCGGAATGCGATATTCATTGAGTGCGGCTCGCATCAGCGGTCCGTCGCCCCCCTGGTGCACGTCCGATCCTTGAGCGATCATCCATTCCGCCATCGCGAGTCTCGCAGGACCCGGCCGCTCCCACGGGACGCGGCATTCGGCAACCCATGTAAGCGGCCCATCTTCTCCGTAACCAAGAGGGGCCCTGTGCAGCGCCGGGTTACGCGTCATCATGGCTTTGACGCGAACGATGTCGTTGGTGTCGATGGCCTGTTTGAGTTGCCCGGCCTCCTCGAATGATTCGACATGAACCTTGAGCTTCGGCCAACTCGGAAACCCGTGAAGACGCGCTATCTGGAACTGCGCATCGGCTAGTGATGCCGCTGCGCCGGCCTTAAGCAGGTCCTTTGCCTGGTCCTTCAGATGGCGGAGATTGGGGCGATCGGGGAGAGGGCGTGGATCGGTCGACATAGCGACCTCCTTTCATCGAAGCGCCCGGTGTCCGCACAGTCGGGCTGAAAGAAGGTTGCTGAGCCTTGAAACAGGAAGGTGGGCTTCTACCCTTTCCGCGGACCGGATGCGTCCTTCACGCTACAGCGATCGTATCATGTGCTCGCCCTGCGGCCGATGGTGATCGGCCACACGACGCGAGGTCCGCTACTCGCTCGAAACCATCTCCCCGCGGAACGTGCAGTGCGCGCTGATGAAATCGCGGTTCATGCGGGCGATGAATTCGAGCCGGATCTCCTTCGGACACACCGCCTCGCATTCGCCAATATTGGTGCAGCTTCCAAACAACTCCGCGTTCGCCGCCGCCACCATGTTGATCGCACGCTCGCTCCGTTCCGGCTGCCCTTGCGGCAGCAGTCCCAGATGGCTGATCTTCGCCGACACAAACAACGACGCTGACGCATTCGGACATGCCGCCACGCAGGCGCCGCAGCCGATGCACTGCGCCGCATCCATCGACATATCGGAATCCCGCTTCCGCACCGGAATCGCATTCGCATCCTGCGCCGATCCCGTCGATACCGATATGTACCCCCCCGCAGCAATGATACGGTCAAATGCGCTGCGGTCCACCACCAGGTCCTTGATCACTGGAAACGCCGTCGCGCGCCACGGTTCCAGCCACAGTTCATCGCCGTCCTTGAAGTGGCGCATGTGCAACTGGCACGTCGTCGTCCCTCTCGCCGGCCCGTGCGCGACCCCGTTGATCATGATGCCGCACATCCCGCAGATCCCTTCGCGGCAATCGTGATCGAACGCCACCGGATCTTCGCCCTTGGCGATCAGGCTTTCGTTCAGCACATCGAGCATTTCCAGAAACGACATATGCTCGTTTGCTTCGGTCGCGTAGGCAACCATCTTCCCGGGCGCGGATGCGTTCTTCTGCCGCCAGATATTCAGTTTGAGTCTCATTACTTGTAGCTCCGCTGCGCCAGGTGCACATAGTCGAAGGTCAGCGTTTCCTTGTGTAGATCATGCTTCTGCCCGGCGCCTTTGTATTCCCACGCCGCTGCGTAGCAGAAGTTGTTGTCGTCGCGTAACGCTTCGCCCTCGGGCGTTTGATACTCTTCGCGGAAATGGCCGCCGCACGATTCACTGCGTTCGCGCGCATCGCGGCACATCAGTTGGCCGAGCTCCAAAAAGTCCACCACGCGGCCGGCCTTCTCGAGCGACTGGTTCAGTTCCTCGCCACCGCCCAACACGTTCACATTCTGGTGGAACTCCTCCTGCAACGCCGCAATCGCCGACTCCGCAAGCGCCAGACCGTTTGCGTTGCGCGACATCCCGCAGTTGTCCCACATCAGCTTGCCCAACTCACGATGGAAGCTGTCCACCGTGCGCTTGCCTTTGATGCTCAGCAGGTTCTTTGTCAGTTCCGTGACACCCTGCTCGGCGCGCCGCGCCTCCTGATGGTTCGTGTCCGCCTTATCGAGCTTCGTGTTCGCCAGGTAATCGCCGATAGTGTACGGCAGCACAAAGTATCCATCCGCCAGTCCCTGCATCAGCGCGCTCGCGCCCAGCCGGTTCGCACCGTGATCGGAAAAATTCGCTTCGCCGATCACAAACAATCCGGGGATGCTGCTCATCAGCCGGTAGTCCACCCACAGCCCGCCCATCGTGTAATGGATCGCCGGGAATATTCGCATCGGAACCTTGTACGGGTCCTCGCCGGTGATGCGTTCATACATCTGGAACAGGTTGCCGTAGCGCTCTTCCACCACCTTGCGGCCCAGCCTGCGAATCGAATCACTGAAATCGAGATAGACACCAAGCCCCGTCTCGCCGACGCCTCGGCCTTCATCGCATGCACCCTTGGCCGCCCGCGACGCCACGTCGCGCGGAACCAGATTGCCGAATGAAGGATAACGCCGCTCCAGGTAATAATCACGCTCACCCTCGGGGATCTGGCCAGCCGGCCGTTTATCGCCTTTTTGCAGCGGCACCCAGATCCGTCCATCGTTGCGCAGCGACTCGCTCATCAGCGTCAGCTTCGACTGGTAATCGCCCGATACCGGAATGCACGTCGGGTGAATCTGCGTAAAGCAGGGATTGGCAAACAACGCGCCCTTGCGATGCGCTCGCCAGATGGCCGTCGCGTTCGATCCCTTCGCATTCGTCGAAAGGTGGAACACGTTGCCGTAGCCGCCAGTGCCGAGCACTACCGCATCGGCGATGTGTGACTCAATCTTGCCTGTCACCAGATTGCGCGTAATAATCCCGCGCGCCTTCCCGTCGATCAGGATCACATCGAGCATCTCGTGGCGCGAATACATCTTCACGCGGCCCGTGCCAACCTGCCGTTCGAGCGCCTGGTAAGCGCCCAGCAGCAACTGTTGACCCGTCTGCCCTCGCGCATAAAACGTGCGCGACACCTGCGCTCCGCCGAAGCTTCGGTTGGCCAGCAGTCCGCCATACTCGCGGGCGAACGGCACACCCTGCGCCACGCACTGGTCTATGATGTTCACGCTGATCTGCGCCAGCCGGTAAACATTCGCCTCGCGCGCGCGGAAATCGCCGCCCTTCACCGTGTCGTAGAACAGGCGGTAGATGCTGTCCCCGTCGTTCTGATAATTCTTCGCGGCGTTGATGCCGCCCTGCGCCGCAATCGAATGCGCGCGCCGGGGGGAGTCCTGAAAGCAAAAGCAGTGGACGTTGTAGCCGAGCTCGCCGAGCGTCGCCGCCGCCGAACCTCCAGCCAGGCCGCTGCCGACAACAATCACGCTGTACTTGCGCTTATTGGCCGGATTGACCAGCTTCATGTCGAAGCGGCATTTGTCCCACTTCTGTTCTATCGGACCGGATGGAATTCGTGCGTCGAGCTTCATGAGGGAACCTGATTCATCCTCAACCCTAGTTAAGAATGCCTAACATTACCGAAACGGGAATCGAGATATTGCCGGCCATCAAACCATAGCTGGCCACCGCTGCGAACAGTTTGAACCAAGGCGTGTAGCGCGGGTGATTGATACCGAGCGATTGGAACATGCTCCACACCCCGTGAAAGAGGTGCATGCCCAACATCAGCATCGCCACTATGTAGAACCCTGCCGCTGGTACATTCCGGAAACCAACGATCACGTTGCGGTAGACATCGGTTTCGCTGAACTCCGGATGCGCCTGCCCGGTAGTGAAGTGCAGCAGGTGATAGACAATGAACGCGCCAAGAATCGGCCCGCTCCAGATCATCGTTCGCGAGGCGTAGCTCGATGCGATGCTCTGTTTCTTCACATACGCCACTGGCCTCGCCTTCCTCTTCAGAAGCGTCAGTTGAATCGCCATCGTCAGGTGTAGAATCACGCTTACCAGCAGCGCAATCCGCATGCCCCACAACAGCGCCGGGATGCTCTTCAACATGTGTGCATAGGCGTTGATCTTCTCCGCCCCCTGATAGATCTGCAGATTGCCGATCATGTGTCCAATCACAAAGACAAACAGGAAGCACCCTGTGATGGCCATGACGACTTTCTTACCGATGGCGGAATCGAAAAACCCAGTCTCGACGGACGATGGGCTGGCGACGGCGGTAGCGGCGGAACTCATAGTTGTTTGATGTTCGTGAACAACACGCCCGGAATCCTCCCGGACTTGTTTGCGTGATGCTGTTGGATCACCCTTCATTGTAGGAAATTTTCAGTGGTGGTTGGGTAGACGGACCTGCGTTGGGTGCTTACCGATTCCAGGAATTCGTCCGGCTCGCCGGCCCTCGCGGCTCAGATTAGTTCAGGCCGTCTTGGGCTTCGACGCGCGCGCATCCTTGATGATCGGACCGTAGACTTCCTTATCATAAGGCGGGCAGCCCGTGGGAAACTGGCCGAATTCATTGTGCTTTTGACGCATCAGATACGTACAGAAGGTGACGGTGCGGCAGACCTGCTTGTCGTTGAGCACGCCCTTCTCGATGGCATCGCGGGCGAAATCGGGATAGGCGAGTGCATTGCGGCCCGCGCCATAGAAAGTGATGTTCCCGTTGGCTACGTTGTGCGCCCCCGCATTGATCGCGAAGACCTGGAGCCAACTGTAGCCGGTCCCCACCATCGGCAGATCAGGGAACGTGCGCTGCAATTCGCCGGCGATGCGGAAGTGGCGGTCCACACCAATCAAAGGATGCTCGGGGCTTTCGTAGTTGCCATCATCGGGCTTCTCAAACGGCCGCCCGATGTGCGGATTGAAGTAGGGGCTGCCAAGGGAAACGTTCAACAGCTTGATGCCCCAATCCTTAAACCAACCGATGGCCTGCTTCACCTCCGTGAGGTCTTCCTTCATCGGATCGTTGGGATCGTTGCCGATCCCGTGTAGATACGGAATCTCATACGGCAGCGGGACGCCTTCGCCGGTGGCGGGGTCGCGCACGAAGGGCACGCCCTCAAAGCATCCCAAACGCATGCAGAGCATCATTTCGGGCAGTTCGGCGCGAATCTTGCCCAAAACATTCTTCATGAATCGCGTGCGATTCTCCAGCGACCCGCCGTAGCGCCCTCCCCTCGTCTTGGCGCCCAGCAATTCAAAGAGCAGATAGCCGTGCGTCACCTTGAGGTCAATGGCGCGGAAGCCGCCGCGCCAGGCCAGTTTTGCCGCCGCGACGTAATCGTCCTCGAGCCGCTCCAGTTCGTCATCGGATATCACCGGATAGTCCGCGGGGACCCCGAACCTCATATCCACTGAAGGACTGCGATAGGCGAGGATGCGCTTAGGGACGCTGTAGCGGCCCGAGTGGGTCAACTGCAGCGGGCAGAGCACATCGTCGGCGCTGCCGAAGACTTCGCGATGGCATTCCAGAGTGCGCTCCAGCAGTCGCGCAAGATCGGGGAGCGTGCCCTCGTGAATCCAAAGCTGGCGGTTGTTGGCGCGGCCTTCCTCGCGCACTGCCGTGGCCTCAAACCAGATGAGCTTCGCGCCGCCGCGGCCAAAGCGCTCATAGCGCCGGATGGTCAATTCTCCGGGGCTTCCGGCGAGGTCGCCGTCGCAACCTTCCATCGGATGAATCGCGATGGAGTTACCCACTTTCATGCCGCCGACGGTGACTGGACGCGCCAGCACCGCCTGCACTTGTTTCGGGTCTGGTTCAAAAAATACGTGCTTGGTTCCGGCCTGCTCAGTCGCCTGTTGGAGCTCGGTGAGCGTTCGGTATGTGAAGTGTCTCATCCTTGGATCCCTGCTTCGGTAATAGCGCAATTGCCACTGCGCCGACAAATGCCATGGCGAACACGGCCATCAGCGCGGTGCTGTAATCTCCGTAAGCGATCCGCAGTTTTGACACAACCCAGGGGAACCACGTCTGCCCGATCGTATCGGTGGGAAGAATGATTGCCATCGCGCGCGCCACCGTGTTGACGCCGAATTGTTCGGCGGCCATCAACGGAATGAGCATGTAGTCCGCGCCCATACCAAATCCGAATAATAATGCGAATGCCCACAGATTCATGTCCTGGCCCGGCCTCACCAACAACAGCAGCGGAATGGTGGCCGCCACCAGAACGTAGGTTGCCGTCATGACGTACTTTTTCGGGAGCCGGTCCGCCAGGAAGCCCATGAACAACCGTCCCGCGATACTGGAGAAAAGGATCATCGTATTGGCCAACTGCCATGTGGCATCGCGCGTTGCCTGATCCGTGAAGCCCTGGTCCTTGAAGACGAGCTTCATATGTTGGTTGATGGAACCGATGGCGCCGATGGAGCACATCGACCCCACGAGCAGCAGCCAGAACGATGGCCGTGCCATGAGTTCCTTGAACGACCAGGGTTGAACCTCCGAGCCGGCCGCGGGTGTGGCGTCACCGTCAGGGTTCTGTCCGATATCCGACGGCTTGTCTTTCAGGACGAACAGGGCGAGCGGCCACGCCAGCATCACCAGCGCGCCGAGTCCGAACATTGCCGTACGCCAATCGTAGAGCTTGGCGAATTCCTTCACCGCGTAGGAGCCCAGCGGACCCAGCAAGCCCACGCCAACGTAGGCGATGCCCATTGCGAAGCCGCGGTTCTTGCGGAACCACTGCGAGATGATGATCTGGTGCGGAATCGGTCCGGAGAAGATGTATCCGAGCAGGTAGATAAACCAGCAGGCGTAGTAGACCCAGAGATTGCCTTCCATGCGGCTGAATCCGAGGAGCGCGAGGAACGTCATGGTGGTGCCGAAGAGGATGATTTTCCGCGGGCTGAACCGATGCACCAGCATGGGGCCCACCCATAAGGTGAGCAGCGCCGCCAGCGGAAAGCCCAGCGTCAGGTCGTCGCGCTGCCATCCGAACGTCTTCTCGTAATAGTCGTAGAAGAACGGCATGTTGTAATAGGGCAAGCCCGTCGACATGCCAAATGTCAAAAAGGCCGCCGCGACAATCCACCAGCCGTAAAACTTCTTCTGCATGCGTTCGCTCCTACCTCACGTAAACGTACCTTGGAATCCTCTTTTATACCATGTCACGGCGACAGGAGCGCTTCACATTGCGGGTGTGACAGCGGGTTTGCGTGAGAGAAATTCCGCCTGCATTGCGCCAGAGAAAATGGAGGCACACGGCTGCGGACTTGCAGCCGTAATCGAAAAATAAATGAATCAAATAACAAACAGAATTGTGTGCGCGGCTGCCGCCCTGATGGTGGGTGGGGTGGTTTCCGCATATGGCCAGGCGACCAACGTTTCGAAGATCGCGACGGGAACGCAGAGCAGCTACACGGTCATTCAGGATCTCTCGGCGCCCGAGATCAATATCAGCGCTTCGCTCAAGTACTTCCCGATGACCAGCGCCAGGATCAGCAATGAGGCGACCGGTTACTTTGATCCTGGTCCATGGTCGGCGGCGTGGCAGAACTCGCCCACTTCTCCAACAGTCACGAGGCTTGCGCCAACAGCCCCCGTGACCAAGTTCGGCATTCAGTATTTGTATGCATCGAGCAATTTCCGTTCGGCATTGGCGAACCTGAACGTTGCACCCGAGAACACCTCCTCGATGGCGTTCGGCACTGGAGCCGCGGAGTCAGTATCGACGCAGAGCATCCGGTTGGAAGCGCCGGGGCAAACCCTCGACTACTTTGTCGAATTCTCCAATCCTGCCATGTCGCGGTCGGTCGTCAGCGCCTACAATCTGGTGCCTGGATCGAACGGCGGCACCTATGTGTATTCGAAGCCGAAGGACACGCAATCGCGCGTGTCGGTGACGGTGCTGGTGGATGGTCTGCCAGTGTGGTCAAGCGACAGTTCGATGCGATACGCCACTGCCAACGCGCAGTATGCGTGGGACAAAACCGAATCGTACTGGGGCAAGACGGCAACCGGTTCGGGCACGACCCGGCTCTATCTGGGGCGGATCAGCTCCGCATCTCTCGTCGTCACTCTCGTCGTTCGCAGCGCCGCCAAAGTGGAAGTGAACAGTTGCCCCCAAGACTCTCCGGGATCGTTTGAAAGCACCGGGACCATTCGTTGCCACCAGGTGACGGAAACGGTGAAGATGGCCAACCTGCCGGGTAAGAACTCCAGCATCCGCGTTTATGCCAAGAACATGTTGGCAATCATCCTCCTCTAAGCCAGGAAACACCAATCAAGGGAGAAACGAAAATGAAGAACTACAACTCTGTCCGCACGATGTTTGCCGGCCTGGCGATGACGGCCACCTGCATGATGGCGCAGACCGCGCTTCCGGTGAAAACGCTCTACTCGGGATCGAGCGTATCCAACCGCGACACGGTGCTCAACAAGCTGGCTGCAGCGGGCTTTCAGGAAGTGCCCTTTAGCAGTACGAACGCCGAGCTCGGGTCGATGGTGGAAGTGAACAATCCAACCAAGACAGCCGTAGACGCGAAGCGCACGACAAACGCGGCGGCTGCGGTTTACACCGGTGTTGTGAAGGCCGGGTATGCGCCTCTGCAAGCGCCCGCACCAGCCACCAGCGGGGCCGAAGCTCCGGAACAGCACTACGACTTCAAGAAGTCGAGCGACGGCGCGCAGGCGTGGGCAACAATGCAGTCGAACGGGATGCCCTACATCTCCGTCAAGGCGATCGGTGGGTCAAAGGCCCACGGAGCCGGTAGCTGGAAGGCATCGCTCACGGTACCTGTTGCCGGGCAACATCTCTACGCCTACATGCTGCTGCCCGAAGTGAGCGTCAGCGGCAACTTCGAAGCCAACGGACCGGGGCGATTCCAGGCGCGATTCACCGCTGATCTGCAAATGAACGGTCATCCGGCATGGAGCAGCGAGGCTGTACGTTCGATGCAACTGCAGAAGTCATTCGAGACTGTCTACACAGATGCCAGTCCGAGTTCCTGTTCCGGTTATGACAAGGATTCTCCCGCCTACTACCTGACGCAGTTTGGCGATGGTATGCACCCCACGCCGGCAAGCTGGGGACTAGTGGATCCTTCTCCGCTGAAGTTCGTCATCCTCGATCTGGGCGTCTTTCCGGCGGGTCAGAAAGTGGATCTGACGTTCCTGGGCCGCTTGCAGGCGTCCAACAGTTCGGTATGTTGCGGTGCAGTGGGCGATTACTTCTGCTCGCGCGGCGAGGCGTCGGTGAAATGGCACGATGAGGCGAACCCTGTACGGCTGTGGTTTGGTCCGGCTATTCCGTAACCGTGCTACAATCGAAAGAGTCTGCGGTAACCCCAGAACAACCTGAGTATTCCCATGCCTAAACTGAAGACACACAAAGGTGCGGCCAAACGGTTCAAAGTGACCGGGAGCGGGAAAGTCACCCGCCATCATGCGTTTGCCCGGCACATTCTGACCTCGAAAGGCCCGGCCCGCAAGCGGCGCCTGGTACAGGGCGTCACCATGGATCCGGCCGACGCACCAAAAGTGAAAATGATGCTTCCCTACGCCTAAGGCGTGGAAAGCGCGGTGTGGACGGTGCACGGCACGTGCCCGCTTCCGCCCGCAAGGGTTCCTTTTCGAAGGGAACCCTCTGTTGGGCCCGATGGGCCTATTTCGATGAAGGAGACGAAACGTGCCAAGAGTAAAACGTGGTACTAAACGGCGCGCCTCGCGCGCTAAGACGCTAGAGCTCGCAAAGGGCTTTTTTCTTACTAAGAGCAAGCTGCACCGTGCCGCCCAGGAAGCGGTGGAAAAGGCGCTGCGCTATGGCTATGTCGGCCGCAAGCGCAAAAAACGCGATTTCCGCTCGCTCTGGATCGTGCGCATCGGAGCGGCCTGCAAGTCGAACGACATCAGCTATAGCAGGTTTATGGACGGTCTCAAAAAGGCCGGCGTGGATCTGAACCGCAAGGTTCTGGCTGACATCGCGCTCAACGATGCCGCCGGTTTCACTACACTGGTGGCGCAGGCCAAGGGCGCACTTCCCCAAGTGGCCGCTTAAGATAGAGAGCACTCCATGGACATCTCACAAGAGGATTCCAGTTTCCTGGCTGACCTCGAAGAACGGATTGTCAAAGCCGTTGAGGTTGTCACCGCACTCCGCAAGGAGAATGCCTCGCTTGAGGAGAAACTGAGCACCGCCACATCCGGTCAGGCGGATTCAGAAAAGGCACTTGCCGCCGCCCAGCAGGAAAATGCCCGGCTCCAGAAAGAAGTGGATTCGCTGGCCGCCGAGCGCAAACAGGTTCGTGCTCGCATCGAGAAACTGCTCGGCCAGATGGATATGTTGAGCGCTGGTTAGGCGAGCGGGGGAACCGTGGAGTCTGAAACCAAGGAACGCCGGCCGGTTCGAGTCACCATCGCCAATCAGTCGTTCACCTTGCTGACTTCGGGAGACGACCGCGAGGTGCTGGATCTGGCACAGCAGGTGGACGATCTCATCAATGGCATTGCCGCTCGTTCCACCAATTCCGATTCCGCCCGTATCGCTATTCTCGCCTGTTTGCATCTGGCGGACCGGCTGCAGTCCACCGAAAAGGATTTGCAGACCATCCGTGACCGGTTTGAGTCGAGGGCTAAGGCTATCCAGGGGTTGCTGGATCAGGTCATCGAGTAACCGCCAAAACCCGTATGTAAGCGTGCTATGAACCCATTGCTTCAGCCGCCTATTCCCTTTGCGTCGATTCGTGCAGAGCACGTTGTGCCGGCGATTGATGTGTTGCTCGCCGAGGCGCAGAGGCGCATCGACGCCATTGCTGCGTTGAGACGCGGGTTACGCTATGAGAACACGCTTGGGGCATTGGAGGAATCCACCGACGCGCTGGATCTCGCGATGAGTGTGGTTCGCCACTTGGAGGCAGTCACCACGACGCCGGAACTGCGGGCTGCGCACAATGCCGTCGATCCGAAGGTGAGCGAATTCTATTCGCGCATTCCTTTGAATGCGGGGCTGTACAAGGCGATTCTCGCGTTTTCAAAGAGTGCGGCGGCGCGAAAGTTGAAAGGTGTGCGCAAACGGCATCTGGACAAGACGCTCGACTTTTTCCGCCGGCACGGTGCCGAGTTGGATGCGGAGGGCAAGGCGCGGCTGGCTCAGATCGATGTCGAGCTTGCCCATCTGACCACAAAGTTCTCGGAAAATGTTCTGGACGCGACCGCGGCTTACGAGGAGGTGTTCACTTCCGAGACGCAGTTGGCCGGGCTTCCGCCGAGCGCGGTGGCGATGGCGCGGGCGAGTGCCCAATCGAAGGGAGTGGAAGGCTGGCGGTTCACTCTCCAGGCTCCGAGTTACCTGGCGCTGTTGACGTATTCCGACGATGCGGCGGCGCGCGAACGGTTCTACCGTGCCTATCAGGCGCGTGGTGCGAAGGAGCCGTATAACAACCGGGAGCTGGTTCCGCGGATTCTGGAGTTGCGGCGAGAGAAGGCGCGTTTATTGGGGTTTGCCGATTTCGCGGATTTCACGACTGTGGAGCGGATGGCGAAGTCCGGTGAGCGGGCTTATGAGTTCCTGCAGAATCTCGACGCGCGAAGCCGGGGACGGTATGAGGAAGAATCGCGCGAGCTGTTGGCCTTCCGGCGGTCATTGGAAGGCGCTGACGCGCCGGAATTGCAGCCTTGGGATGTTGGATACTACTCGGAAAAAGAGCGCAAAGCCAAGTACGATTTTGATGAAGAAGAACTGCGGCCCTATTTCCCGCTGGAACAAGTTGTCGCCGGGATGTTTGAAACAGTTTCGCGCTTATATGGCGTGACTGTAGTGGAAGTTCCGGGCATGCCGGCGTGGCATCCCGACGTGAAGTATTACGAGATTCGTGACGATGGCACGACGCTGGGCGGCTTCTATTCCGACTGGTATCCGCGCGAGACCAAACGCGGCGGCGCCTGGATGGATGCGTTTCTCACGGGTGAGCCCGCGGTTCCCAACCGCCATCATATCGGTGTGATTTGCGGCAATCTGACCCCCCCGGTGGACGCCAAGCCGGCGTTGTTGACCCATCGCGATGTGGAGACGATTTTCCACGAGTTCGGGCATCTTTTGCATCACTGTTTGAGCAAGGTTCCGGTTCGGTCGTTGTCAGGCACCAGCGTGGCCTGGGATTGGGTGGAACTGCCGAGCCAGATCATGGAGAACTGGTGCTGGGAGCGCGTGTCGCTCGATCTGTTCGCAAGGCACTATGAGACGGGCGCGACGATTCCCGAGGATCTGTTCCAGAAGATGGTTCGGGCGCGGAAGTATCGCGCGGCCAATGGGCAGATGCGGCAGTTGAGCTTCGGGTTTCTCGATTTGAAGTTGCACCGGGAATACGACCCCGCCGTGCATGGCGACGTGGTGGAGTATTCGCGAGGCATCATACAGCAGTTCAGTCCCGCCCCGCTGCCTGCCGGGCACGCGATGATTCTGGCCTTCACTCACCTCTTTGGCAGCCCGGTGGGCTATGGGGCGGGATACTATTCCTACAAATGGGCGGAGTTGTTGGATGCGGATGCATTCTCACTTTTCCGCCAGAAGGGCGTCTTTGATAGAGAGACCGGGAAGCGGTTCCGCGAGTGTGTTCTCGAGCGTGGGGACAGCGAGGATCCGCAGACCCTCTTCCGGGATTTCCGGGGAAGAGACCCGGAACTGACTCCCCTGCTCGAACGTCAGGGATTAATAGGGTAGGCTAATAAATATGACGAGACGTGAACTTTCCGCCAAGATCTCCGCGATGATGCTGGCTGGGACGACCAACATCTGGGCCGCGAACCCGGTACGTCCCGCTCCCGCTTTTACGGTTTCCATGCTCGACGGGACTAAGGTGCCTCTGAGCAAGTACCTGGGCAAGGTCTGTATCGTCGAATTTCTGTTCACCACTTGCCAGCACTGCCAGCATACGGCGGAAGTGCTCAGCAGGTTGAACTCGGAGTTCGGGCCGAAGGGTTTTCAGCCTATTGGTGTGGCGTGGAACGATGGCGCGAGCCTCCTGGTTCCGGATTTCATCAAGCAGCACCGCGTGAACTTCCCAATCGGCATCGGGACTCGCGAGAAGGTCCTCGAGTTTCTCGGCTATTCGATGATGACGCAGACGTTTGTTCCTCAGTCGGCGTTCATCGACAAGGCCGGAAAGATCCGCTATCAATCGACGCCGCGCGTCGAGGAGAACCTGCACGACGAAGCGCGGATGCGCACGATTATCCAGGAGTTGTTGAAGGAGCCGGGTGGTCCGGTGAAGGGCGGCGCGCCCACGGCCGCGAAGAAGTAGGAGTATGGAACGCAGAGTCTTTTGCCGTCATATGCTGGCCGGTATGGCTGCCGCGCCAGTGCTGTTACAGGGTGCTACCGTACCACGGCCGGCGCCGGACATCGTCATCACGATGCCGCTGATGCGCCAGCCCATCCGGCTGAGCCAGTACAAGGGGAAGGTGATCGCGCTCGAGTTTCTGCTCACCACGTGTCCGCATTGCCAGAAGGCGTCGCAATCGTTGGAGGTTGCGTTCAGGAAATACGGTCCGAAGGGATTGCAGGTGCTGGGTGTGGCGATCAATGCCGAAGGCGATCCTGATGAGTACGCGCGCAAGTACGGCCTGAGCTTTCCGGTGGGGAAGGTGGGGCATGACACGTGCATGTACTTCATGCAGATTCCTTCGATTCAGCGGCTGCTGTTACCACAGGGCGCCTTTATCAACCGCCAGTTCCAGATCGTGGAACAGCACGGTGGGAACGATGACAAATTCTTCGGCGAGAACGAAGATAACAACATCAAAGAAGTGGTCGAGCGGTTGTTGGGGATCAAGGCGAACGGCGCGGCCAAGGGGCCTGCGAAGAAGAGTTGATCATCCTGCCATGCCATTGCGCACGGCAAACAGGATGAGGTCGGCTGTGGAGTGAAGATCCAGTTTCTCAAGCATGTTGGCACGGTGCGTCTCCACGGTCGTGAGGCTGACTCCGAGTAGCGTTGCGATTTCTTTGTTCGCTTTGCCCTCTCCTACCAGTTGGAGGACTTCCCGTTCGCGTGCGGTCAGGAGTTCCAGCGTGTCCGGCACTGCTTGTTGACGCATGCGTCGCGCGGCGTCGCCATCGAGCAGGGTGCTCACTTTGGCGCTAAAGAATGTGCGGCCGGAGGCTACCGTGTCGAGCGCGGTGAGAAGCTCGCTTTCGGCGGATTCCTTGAGGACGTACCCTTTGACACCGGCGCGCAGGGCGCGCACCACATAGCTCACGTCGCAATGCATGCTGAGCACGATCACCGCGGTCCGCGGACTTTCCTTGGAGATTTGACGGGCGGCTTCAATGCCGTTGAGCAGCGGCATGGCGATGTCCATCACTGCGATGCGCGGGGTGTGCGCGGAGGCGAGTCTGACCGCTTCGCGGCCGTCGGCGGCTTCGGCCACCACTTGATTGCTTCCATCGCGCTCGATGAGCAGACGCAGGCCGGCGCGCACGATGGCATGATCGTCGGCAATGAGCACAGTGGTCATGATGCGATGGGCACGGTTGCGATGACGCGGGTGCCTGCTCCCGGGTGCGATTCGATGGCGAGGCGTCCGCCGATTGCTTCGACGCGTTCGCGCATGCCGATAAGTCCGAGTCCGCGCACGGTGTGGTTGTCGAAGCCCTGGCCGTTGTCGGCGATGCTCATCCGCAGTGCGGGGCCCGTGCGTTTCAGGAGCAGGTCGGCGCGTGTGGCATTGGCGTGACGCTCGCAATTGCGCAGGGCCTCCTGAGCGACGCGGTAGATGCAGGTGCGAACGGTATCGGCGAGTTGTTCGCAGTCGTTGCCGGAGGCTTCGATGGTGACTTGGATGCCGCTGCGGCGGTGGACCTCGCGAGCGTGCCATTCGAGAGCGGGGACGAGACCGAAGTCGTCGAGCATCGACGGGCGCAGGGAGAGGGAAATATCGCGGACGGCGACGATCAGGGATTCCGTCAGGCGCGCGATGGGTTCGAGATTGGGCCGGGCTTGTGGATGAGTGTGGAGTGCGCGCCCGCATTCCATGGAGAGCGCGGTGAGCATTTGGCCCACTTGATCATGAAGCTCTCGGGCGACGGCTTTGCGCTCTTCTTCTTGTGATTTGACCAGCCGCGAGGACAGGGCCTCCAGTTCGGTGCGGCGGGTGCGGGCTTCGCGTTCGAGGCGGACGAGCACGCGTGCGGCGCAGTATGCGATGACTGCACCAAGGGACAGAGTGATGAGAAATGCGGCGGCCATGATGCGCACAAACGATTGCGCAAATGTCGCGATCTGGCTCTGCTCTCTGTCGCGCTCGAGTTGGGCGAGTTGCGCGGCGCGGTCGGCGATGGAGAGAGTGGCGTCGAGGCGCTTGGTGAGGTCGCGGTAGAAGTAGCGGTCGACCGCATGCCGGCGCTCGCGGCCTGCCACCTCCATCATGACTTCGAGGGATTTCCAGTACGCGGCGACTTCGCCGCGAAGGGTGGCGGCGCCGGGACCGGTAAGGCGGGCGAGGGCCTCGGTGGATTCGCGCTCCAGGCGATGGAAGCGATCACGGACGCCGGCCGCGGTGTCAGTATCGGCCCAGAAGAGGTAGTCGCGCGCGAGGGTTCCGGAAAGCAGGACGGCTTCCCTGACCTGGCGGAGGTCGTCTGCGCGTTGGAGTGCGGTAGCGCGGTGGCTGTGCGACTGGCTCTGTAGGGTCGCGAATCCGGTGAGGGTGGCGATTCCGCAAAGGGCGATGAGAACGAGCACTCCACCGAACCCCGCCCACAGCGTGCGTTTCCACATATTGACTCAATGATAAGGCTTGAGGCGGGGTGGAAAATCCTGTCCGGTCAGGATGGGAATCGAGGCTGGCGTGGCGCTTGATGGAGGTATGAAATGCATCATTGCTTTGTTTGTCGTGGTTGTGAGTTGTGGGCCTCGTGTGGTGCGAGTAGCCATCGTGCCGTCGCAAGGCCTCATTATCTGTCCGCCCGCGCCTCCACGTCCCGGCACCGGCACGCTGGAGGTAGTGCGCGGAAAACCACTACAGTCTGAGGGAGAAGGAGCGCAGCCTGCCCGGCCAACAGTGCCGGACGATGGTCCGCTTGACCCGATCAACCGGTTTCTGGAGGACGCATTTTTCGATTTCGATCGCTACGATTTGCGCAGCGATGCTGTTGCCGCATTGCAGGAAGATGCGGTTCGTGTGAAGCGAATCCTGGAAGCGCTGCCCTCGCTGATGCTGATTGTCGAAGGCCATTGCGATGAGTTGGGATCCGCGGAATACAATCTGGCGCTGGGCGAGCGGCGTGCTGAGGTGGCACGCGATTTCCTGGTGCAGTTGGGAATTCCGCGCGAGCGGATGCGGACTGTTACGTTCGGCAAGGAGCATCCTGTTTGCACCGAAACCACGGATGCGTGCCGCCAGCGTAACCGCCGCGCGCATGCCGTCTACTCGGATTCTCTTAACTGAAGTGAGTGTCGCGCCTTTCGATCGTCGCATCCTGCATGGGACCACAAATCGGGCGCCCTGGTGATCAGAACGGAATTCGTTTGGCCCGATCCGTGACCCCTAACGTCAAGCCCGGACCAATGACCCTGCCGGCCTACGACCAGTGAACTAACCCACTTCGCGGCATTACCCCGTTGCCTTGGCCAACAAACTGTACCCCTGCGAATCGTCGATACCTCTGGATATTTTTGACCCAATCATACTATAGAAATGTTTGAAACAGTAGATCTATCTAATGTATGCAGCTCACGATCCTCCTCCTCGCAATCCAAACCCTCAACGCCCAGCCCAACCGCTTCGGTCTCCCCACCTGCACCGCCCCAGATCAACAACTCGCCGTTCGCACCGCCTTCACTATCTGCCTCAGCAATACCCACCGAGTCCCCGTCTGGACCGCCTACCAGCTCACCGCCGAAATGCTCGACGCCCCTTCCGCCCCACGTCAGCACTTCCGCCGCGACCCCGAACTCCCCGCCTCAGCCACCAACGACGACTACCGCAATTCGGGTTTCCACCGTAGCCACTTGGTTCCCGCCCTCGATCTCGCATCTTCCCCCGACGCCCTCCGCGAATCCTACTATCTCTCCAACGCCGTCCCTCAACTCCCCACGTTGAATATGTCCGCCTGGCGCAAAATCGAAAATGACATCCGCAGACTTGCCGCGCAAAGCGATGCGCTCTACATCCTCACCGGCACTCTCTTCGATTGCGACAACATCCAGCACATCGGCCCCAACCACGTCGCCGTTCCCTGCGCCACCTTCAAAATCGCAATCGCCCTCAGCGGCGAAACCAAATCCGCATACGCCGTCATCCTCCCGAACCAGCCCGCCGCCACCCGCCAAACCGTCTCCATCCGCGAAATCGAAACCCGCGCCGGCTTGGACTTTCTCTCCGCCCTACCAACACCCGAACAGGACACCCTCGAATCCACCACAACGGCCCTCCGCTGAGCCTATGTCGATTGCCCGGTAAACCGATCACAATCGAACAAAATGAATCCTACGTTGTATCTAAAGGTACTTATCCTCAACCCCGCGACGGCAGCGATTCGTCGCCATGCTAGGCTTTCTCCAAGCAGGAACTGTTCTTTGCCTCGAGATACGGGAGGACCTCCAAGGGTCAGCGCACAAGGATCTTTGACACCGTGGTGCCACTTTGGCACTGCGCTACGTGATTTTCGCCGCCGGGAGTGTCAGATTAGTTGACCACCGCATCCGCTGTGCTTCGGGACGCACAGCACCACGATGCGTCGCGGTCTCTTGCCACGACGCTTCGGACCGCCAGCCCATATGTCACTGAACAATTCTGAACACTTTTTCGGGTTTTCCGCCCCGCGCCACCGGTCATCCGAAACGAAGCCAATTCGCCCCGGACGCAACAGAACGCAACACAATCCGACAGTATCCGCGTGTCAGCCCAGACACGCCGCGTCAAAACCGACACGCGGTCAGTCGCCAATAACGGTCGCATAATCAATAAGTTACGATCTGGCCCGGAGGCTGCATCCTGAAGTTGCGTGAAACGCACACTGAATATCCTGATGATGCTGGCAGCGGGCCATGTGGCCACGGCTGCGGATTCCAAGGGCGACCCGCCTCCGGAAAAGCGAATCGTCATTTCCATCGCAGAACGCAAGCTGGTGCTGCTGGAAGGCGAGCGCGTGGTTCGGGTCTATGACACCGCTGTCGGAACGCCCTCGACGCCAACGCCCTCCGGCGAATTCCAGATCGTCAACCGGCTGATGCACCCGACCTGGTTTGGTCCGCGCAAGGTGGTGGCGCCAGGGAAGGGCAATCCGCTGGGGACGCGCTGGATGGGCCTGAGCAAGGCCGGCTATGGGATTCACGGGACGAATGTTCCGGCATCGATCGGCACCGCCGCCTCGCACGGCTGCATCCGGATGCGCAATCAGGATGTGGAGGATCTCTACCAACTCGTTCAAACGGGCGTGGTGGTGGAGATTCTCTCAGGACAACAGGAGCGTTTTACGAGATTGCTAACTGCGTCTAAGATGCAGGCGGCCGATTGAACCCGATTCGCACGAATGGAGATACAACAATGTTAGTTCTGAAGTACTTGCTTACCTTGTTAGGAATTGGTTTTCTCGCCGGCGCGGGAGCCATTCTCGCCTATGACCTTTACCAGATCTTTCAGCAAAAGAAAGGCCGCGAGGGGGAATCCTCTGCCGGGGACCCGAATGCGCTCCCCGGCGATCCTACCTTTCGCGCCGAGGGATCGCCATCACCCTTCCTCCCCTGGACGCCGCGTTGGAATCATGCGTCCCGCATCGCCGCGCTCGCGCTGATTCCGCTGCTGATCGCCATGAGCATCACGCTCGTGCCCGATGGCAGGGCCGGCATACGCGTCAGCCAGTTTGGCGGGGCCGTTCCGGGGACGCTCTATCCGGGCGTGCATATGACTATCCCGCTGATTGAGCACACCGAACTGTATCCGGTTCGCGACAACGTGTTCACGTCGTCCATCGGTGCGGAAGCGAAGAAGAAGGGCGACGCCATGACTGTGCAGACCAAGGAAGGGCTACCCGTGGGGCTGGCCATCAGTGTGCGCTACCGCCTGGATCCGTCCAAATTGCATAGCATTCACACCAACCTGCCGCATCCGTTGGAGACGGAGTTGGTGCCGCCGGTGATTGCGATGGCGTTTCGCGAGATCGCACCGAACTATATGGTGCGGGAGATGTTCTCGGTGAAGCGCGAGGAGGTTCGCAAGGAGGCAGCGGACCGCATCACCCGCAAACTGGGCGCCGATGGAATTGTGGTGAAGGAGGTGATGCTGCGCGACATGGAATTGCCACTCGAGTATGCCAAGGGGCTGGAGGGACTGTTGTTGAAAGAGCAGGAAAGCGAACGGTTGAACGTGGAATTGGATGTAAAGCAGAAGATGGTGCGCGCCGCGGAGTTGGAGGCGGAGGCGCAGAAGGTTCGCGATTTGAAAGCGGCGGAGGCGCAGGCCGGCGTCCGCGTGCTGCAAGCCAAGGGCGAGGCGGACGCAATGCTGCATACGCTGCCATTGAAGGAGAAGCAGATTCAGCAGTCACGCCTGGAAGCGGAGGCGCGCAAGGAGTCGACTCTGAAGAACGCCGAGGCTGCCGCCGCAGCCAAGGTGATCGACAGCAAGGCCGAGTTGGAGCACCGGCGGCTGGTAACCGAAGGCGAGCAGGATCGCATCAAGCGGGTGGCGATGGCCGATGCGGAGCGGATGCGGCTGGAGGCGGATGTGCTCAAGCAGAATCCGCTGCTGATACAGAAGATCATCGCCGAGCGGATGTCCGACAAAGTGCAGATCATGATGGTCCCCAACGATGGCAAGTTCTTCTTTGCCAATGACGTGTTCAAGGGGATTATGCCGGCGGTGCAGTCGGGCCCACGGCAGTAAGTGCACGGGGGCCGGGTACCCGTTGGAACGCAGTGCCCGGCCCTCAACTCGATCAAAATCTCTCGCCAAGTTTCGGAGGAGAAGAGTCAATGTTCGCAACTTGGAAACGGAATCTTGCCGCGGTGGCGATCGGATGTCTCGCCGCGACAGCCGCGTTCGGGCAAACGCTGCCGGCGGATTTGAAGGCCAGAGTCGAGGAGAAAGCGAAGCAACTGTCAGGTTGGAGCAAGGACCCGGTGATCGTCGAAGCAGTAAAGGCCTACAACGCCAACCACCCGGCGGAAGCCAAGGCCATGACCGGGGAAAAATGGAAGTCATTGTCATTGCTTGACCCCTTTGTGCGCTCGCACACCAAGAGCGCTTTGGGTGCGTATTTGAAGACGAAGAAGGATGAGCAGATCAGCGAGTGTTTCGTTTCCGGTGTGGATGGTACGAAAGTCGCGTTCCTGTCCAAGACCACCAGTTGGTCTCACAAAGGCAAGGCGAAGCACGACGTGCCAATGACCGGTAAGGTCTGGTATGGCCCTGTGGAGGTGGACGAATCCAGTGGCCTGCAACAGGTGCAGGTAGGCATTCCGGTTCTCGACGGCGGATCGCCCATCGGCTCGATTGTTATCGGACTGAGCGTCTCTAAGCTTCGGTGAAGTTCATGCGTAATAAGAACATCGCCCAACAACTCTTGATGCTGGTGGTGCTGTTCGCAGCGGTGACCCTGATCGCGGTCGGGAGTCTGTCGTTTCAGTTGCACCGCGCCTCAGCCGAGTCATCGAAAACGGCGTCACGGACTGGGGCGTTGTTCGCGCTTACCGATGCTGTAGGGAAAGCGCAGATCGCCTCGCAGCGAGTCATTCGGGAAAAGGACCCGGATGAAATCGAAAAGCTGATGGAGCAAGGTAAGACGCTCGCACAGTCCGCCGAGGGGAGCCTCAGGGCGGCCGGAGTGGAAGGCGGACCGATCGGCAACAGTTGGCGCGCGCTGTCTGCCGCCAATGACAAGTCGCTGGAAGCGCTTCTGCGGGGAGACAATGCCCAGGCGCAGGAGACCTTCATGATGTCCGCCAACCCGGCGTTCGGCAACCTCCTGGAGGCGCTGGGCAGTCTGGTGAACGAGGAACAGAAGGCGCAGGCTCGCGCGGAGGAGAGCGCGGCTCGTACGCGGATGGTGCTCTACGTGGTGGTCTTCAGCGCCATCGCCGTTCTGATTGTCTACTCTGTTGTGCTCACACGGAGGCTCGGCGCCGGGTTGCGGCAGGTAGCCATCGAACTCGCCCAAGGCGCCGTTCAGGTGGCCAGCGCCGCGGGCCAGGTCTCTTCATCCAGCCAGTCGCTGGCACAGGGGGCATCCACGCAGGCGGCATCTCTTGAGGAGACCGCGGCCTCCACTGAAGAGATCAATACAATGTCGCGGAAGAACAGCGAAAACTCGCGGATGGCCGCCGAACTGATGACCACCTCGCACCAGAAATTCGTCCAGGCCAACCAGTCTCTGGATCTGTCCGTGGCCGCGATGGCGGAGATCAACACCCAGAGCGACAAGATCGCCAAGATCATCAAGGTGATTGACGAGATCGCTTTCCAAACCAACATACTGGCGCTGAACGCGGCAGTGGAGGCGGCGCGCGCCGGAGAGGCTGGAATGGGCTTCGCGGTGGTGGCTGATGAGGTTCGCAATCTGGCGCAACGCTGCGCCCAGGCCGCTAAGGACACGGCCGCGCTGATTGAGGAGTCGATCGCCAAATCAAATACTGGAAAGGTGAAGGTGGATGAAGTGGCGGCCGGTATCCGCGCCATCACCCTCGAAGCCGCGAAGGTGAAAACCCTGGTGGATGAGGTGAGTCTGGGCAGCCAGCAGCAGGCGCGCGGAATCGAACAGATTGGCAAGTCGATTTCGCGCATGGACCAGGTGACGCAGACGACAGCGGCCAACGCGGAGGAGAGCGCCTCGGCGGCGGAGGAACTGAACGCTCAGTCAGAGACTCTGCATGGCATTGTAGTGCGGTTGACGGCAATGGTCGGTGGGGTTCACGCCACGGAATTCCGCGAGCCACGTTCGCGGCTCACTTCCTGACGATTTCCACCCGGCGGTTCTTTGCTCTTCCCTCTTCGGCGCGGTTGTCGGCAACGGGTTTCGTTTGTCCGAAGCCGGCTGGAGTGAGGCGGGTTCTTTGGATTCCCGCGGATTGCAGCGCGGCCACTACCGACTCGGCGCGCTGCCTGGAGAGAGCGAGGTTCGAATCAGGCGTACCGGTGTTGTCGGTGTGGCCTTCGACGCCGACTTTGAGCGTGGAGCGCTTGTTCAAAAGGGCGACGATTTCCTTGACGATGGGTTGCGATTCGGGGAGGATGTCGGCCTTGCCGGTAGCGAAGCGAATGTCGAGCGCGACGAAGCCGTCCTTGTCAATGGATGCGCCCATCGCGTCCGCCGTAATCACCTGCCGCATCGCTTCCTTTTCGACGATGTGAAGGTAGTAATAGCGGCCTGAGTACTTGAGCGGCGCCTGAATCTCGGCCCATACTTCGACGCCGTTGCGCACAGCCTTCACGACGCTGACATTGTCATCCGAGTACGTCACCTGGCCGCCGGCGGCCATGATCGCGTTCTCGTAGTTGCGGCGAATCGCGAGCCCGCCCGGGTGCGCCTTGGGATCGCTCAGATAGTAACCGATGCGAGTGTACTTGCCTTCCACCGGGATTGGCGGTTTCATTCGAAATGAATAGCTGGTGAACCCCTGCGTCTGGTAGGTGGAAATGATGTACCCCGGCATCCGGTTCGGAAACAATGGACTGTCCGCACTCCCCTTGGCATCTTTCGGGTTGCTCTGTGCCATCAGCATGGGCATCAGGCATGCAGCGGACAGGAATCGCGCGAGAGTACGGAGGATCATTCAGAGATTCTACTCTGATATCCACGTTCGCGGCTCACTCCCTTGACGGCTTCAGAAGAAGAACTTCAGCGCGACCTGCATCTGCCGTTCCGGATTCACCGTTGTGCCGATGATGCCGACGGCGGGCGAGCCAATGGAGGCGTTGGGCAATCCGAAGTTCGGATGGTTGAACAGGTTGAACGCCTCGCCGCGGAAATGCACGCGGTAACGCTCGTGGAAGACGAAGTCGCGGCTCACGCCGATGTCTACGTTCTGGAAGCCGGGAGCGCGCAGGATCTGACGGCCGGAGTTGCCGAAGCACGTGCAGGTGGGCGTGGCGAAGGCCGTGTTGTCGAACCAATGCGTGGGGCTGCGCTGATCAGAGGGGAGTGTGCCGTCGCGAAGGCGGTCCGGGCGTGCGGTGATAGCGGTTCCCGTCGGATCGGTGTTCGAGGTGACGGTGAACGGGTTGCCTGTTTGCGCGGAGATGATTCCCGAGATCTGCCAGTTGCGGGTGAACTGGCTAAGAGGGCTATTTGATTTGCCGAAGGGAAGTTGGTAGAGGCCGCTGACCACAAAGCGGTGCCGCACGTCGAAGTTTGAGGAGCCTTTGTTCCCTCGCGGGTTGCGGGCGTCCTGCAATGCCGGGTCGCTCTGATCGTTGGGGTTGCCGCCGCCATCGATGGAGTGTCCGTAGGTGTAGGACGTGAGCAGTGAGATGCCGTTGCTGTAGCGGCGCTCGAGTTTGCCGAGCAAGGCGTGATAGCTGGAGTTGACGAAGGGATTATAACTGTTGATGGTGGCGTAGCCTTGAATCGGCCGCCGGGCGTTGACGTTGCCGGTTCCCGGGAACGCTTGGTTGTAGTTCCACAGGCTGTAGAGCTTGTGCGCTCCAGAGCCCGTATAGCTCACTTGGGCGATGAGGCTGTGTCCAAGATCCTGCTGGACATTGAAGTTCCATTGCTGCACGTAGGGCGTCATGAAGTTGAACGGGAAGTTGATGACGTTGAGACTGCCGCTGGCGCGGCTGAGCGCATTGGCGGGGAATCCGTCCTTCAACAGAAAGGCAGGGTTGTTCTGATCGCCGGCAAACGAGGCGGCGGAGACAAACGGTGTGTTGTTGGTGAGACGGCCGGCCACTCCGTAGTTCTCATCGCGGCCGTAGAAGACGCCGAAGCCGCTGCGCAGCACAGTCTTCCTGGCGATCTGATAGGCGAGACCGACGCGCGGCGCGAAGTTGTTCCGGTCGGTGTTGGTGAGCGAGCGGCCAACGCCGCAGCGCTCCTTGTCGGAGACGAGAATGATCTGGTAGTGGCAGGGGCCGCTTTCCAGGACGAAGTTCGACATGCGGTCGAGGTGTTCCCAGAAGGGCGTGGGCAACTCGTAGCGCAGGCCGAAGTTGAGGGTGAGTTTGGTGCTCACTTTCCAGTCGTCCTGGACATAGCCGTTGTATATGTTCTGGCGCAGTGTGTCGAGTTGCTGTTGGGAGATCGCCGTCGTGTTGATGAAGCCCAGTAGGAAGTCGCCGAGCCCGACGCCCGTATAGGTGGAGTTGAAATTGAAGTTGGGCCGCGCCGAGTTGGTGGCGTAGGCGAACATCGTCACACGCGAGAAGTCGATGCCGAACTTCACCGTGTGCCGGCTCTTCACCCACGAGAAGTTGTCCATCAGTTGCCAGACTTTTCCGCTCTTTTCGAGGGGGAAGTTGCCGCTGCCGGTGGCCGCGATGGGGGCGACGCCGGGGCCTGCCGTGCCAAGCGTGCTGAGACCATTGATAGTGAATTGCGGCAGGCCCTTGATACGCGGGGCTTCGACGGTGCCTTTGATTCCGTACTGTTCGAAGAGGCGTTCGGTAAGGATATCCTGATCCTCGCCAGTGTAGACGAAGCCGATGCGGAATTCATTTACCTTGTTGGAGGAAACGGTGTGCGTTTCGCTGAACATGATCTGGCGGGCGGTGAGTTCGGTCACGCCGGACTGGTTGGCGGGTTCAGGGAGCGTGGTGGGGAGACGGTTGTCATTCCACCCTTGAGAGATGCGGCCGAACATAGAGTCGCGCGAGCCGAGGCGATGGTCGATGCGGAGATTGTAACCGTCGGCCTTCAACCGTTCTTTCGGATTGTAGGTGAAGTTGCGGACCCCGGCGGAAGGACCTTGTATGTTCTCCGATGGGTATAGCGGCAGGAGTTTCGCGGACACGGGATCCCAGCGGCTGGCAGGGATGGTGTTGTTGGGGAACGGCGTCTTCCCGTTGGTAGGATCGGTGACGCGGCCAGGGAAGATTCCCTGGCGCATGGAGGCGGTTGGGACGGACCCGATTTGCGGTGCGGCGTTGACCTCGCGAGAAGACTGCCAGCTTCCGAAGAAGAACGTCCTGTCCTTGACGACGCGTCCTCCGAGTGTGGCGCCGAACTGATTCTGAATGAAGAGGGGCTTCGGGCCAGTGGTCTGAAAATAGGGTTTGGCGTCCATCTCAGAATTGCGGAGGAACTCGAAGACGTTGCCATGCAGGTCGTTGGTACCGGACTTCATCGTGACGTTCACCACGCCGCCGGCCGCCTGTCCAAATTCGGCGGAGAAAGTGGCGGTTTGGACCTTGAATTCCTGAATGCCGTCGATGACGGGTTGGATGATCTGCGCAGAGCTCTTATCGAACCCAAGGATGCGGTTGCGGTTGTCGATGCCATCCAGGAGGTAGCTGTTCTGCACGCCGCGCGCACCGTTGGAGATGAAGCTGTCGCGCTCGGCTGTGCGCGATGACGGCAGCGTACCTGCTGTAAGCGTGGCGAGTTGAATGAAGTTGCGCCCGTTAAGCGGCAGGTTGGAGATGCTCTTCTCCTCCACCACCTGGCCAAGCGACGAGGTTTCGGATTCGAGCAGCGGAGCCGCGGCGGAGATGGTGATTTCCGTGGCGGCGGCGCCAACGGTCAGTTGGAAGTTGAGCTCGATGCGGTCCTGAACGCGCAGTTCGATGCCGGTGCGCTTCTCACCGCGGAAGCCCTCCATGGTTACGGTGATGAAGTAAGGGCCGGGCCGTAGTGTAGGGGCGGCGTAGAAACCGGAGCCGTTGGTGGTGAGGTTGAATTCGGTGTTCGTGTTCTGATGCGTGATCTGCACGCGCACGCCGGGGATGACCGCGCCCGTGGAATCGGTAACGACTCCGGAGATGGTGCCGGTGTCCACCTGCGCCAGGGCAAGGGTGGAGAAAAGGACTGTGGACAGGAGAACCCTCATGAGAACCTCTGGTGCAGTATCATATCGCAGACCCTACATCGGAGGTTCTCACCGTTTCCTGACAGTTCCCTGACCATTTCACCGCTGTCCTCATTCAGACTGATAATAGGTTTTGCCCGATGGAAATTCGTCGCGTCCCCCTGCGCCTGCTCACGCCGTTCCTCTGTCTACTTCTGTTGCCGCTCTCCGGTCTGGTGTGGATGGGGAGCCGTTTGCTCGACCAGGACCGGCTGCTGGAGGCCAGGCGCTCCGAAGAGCAACTGGATCGCGCCATGGAGAAGGAAGCTGCGGAGATCCGGCTGCGGATCACATCCACTGCGCAAAGGTTGGATTGCCGCGAGGGAACTGGGCCGCGATTGCAGAACGCCACCAAAGTCGAGTTTCGTCCAGACAGGGTTCGCGTGTGCGCGGGAGAGCCGTTGGCATGGGTGCCGCTTACGCAGCCGGAAAAGCCAATTCCCGAACAGACGTTTCGTGCGGCGGAGAAAGCGGAGTTCGCCGATCGTAACGGCGATGCCGCTCTCCACAACTACCGTGCGTTGTTTGCTCACGCCGATTCCGCAATTCGCGCCGGAGCCTTGCTTCGGGCCGCTCGCGTGCTCCGATCCTCCGATCGTGCCGCGGATGCGCTGCCGCTCTACCAGGAAATGGCTCAAATGACAGGCGTGCAATTGAGCGGACTTCCCGCGGACCTTGTCGCGCGCGCTGCCCGCTGCCGCGTTCTGGAGCAACTGGGACGGACCAGCGAACTCCGAGCCGCAGCCGGAGAACTGGCGCACGACCTGGACCGCGGACGTTGGGCGATTGACCGTGCCGCCTTTGAACTGCACCGGGGAGACGCCGCCGCTTGGAGCAATCTCCCGCGCAACAGCGCGGCCGAGCAAATCGCCGCAACCGCCGCCGATGTCTACACCCGATGGAAATCCGGGAAGCTCGATACGGAATCTTCCGGAGTGTTGGTTCTCGATCCCTTCACCATTCTCTGGAGGGCGCAAGGGTCCACGCTATTCGCTTTGATTGGAGGGCGAGAGTACGTGGAGCGAACCTATCTGGCAAGCCAAGCCGCCGGCGCCATCAAACTCCAACTCGTCTCCAACTCACAAGGCGGCGCGGACGTCCGCCGCTATGAGGGAATCCCATGGCTAGTGAGAGGAGTGTGGAGCCAGCCTCCGGCTTCGGGTCAGGAGTTCGCCCAGCGGCGACGTCTGGTTCTGAGCTTTCTTGGTGTAGCTGTTCTCCTTACTGCGGCGAGCGCGTGGTTTCTCTGGCGTGCCTTTTCTCATCAACGCGCCCTGGCCCGTCTGCAATCGGACTTCGTGTCCGCCGTTTCCCACGAGTTCCGCACACCTTTGACCAGCATGAAGCAGATATCGGAGGTGCTGACCGAAGGCCGGCTCATACAGGAAGATCGCCGCCAGACCTACTACGAAAGCCTGGGCCGCGCCACACAGAGGCTGCAGCGGCTGGTGGAATCACTGCTGGACTTCGGGCGCATGGAAGCCAACGCGATGCCGTACCGCAAAGACCCCATCTGCCTGCAAGAGATGATCGAACCGCTGATCACGGACTTCGCGGACGAGTATGGGCCTAGAGGATTCAAGCTTGCAGTGGAACCACTGCCGGAGAACATTCTCATCCGCGGTGACCGCGAGGCGTTACATCAGGCAGTATGGAACCTCCTCGACAACGCGGTGAAGTATTCCAACGGAGAGAAGACCGTCTGGCTGGAGACGGGCCGCCGCGGGGACTTCGCCCTCGTTCGTGTGCGTGACCGCGGCGCTGGTATTCCTCAGAGCGAACGGCGTCGGGTTTCAGAGAAGTTCTTTCGCGGGGAATTTGCGAAATCGGCAGGCATCAAGGGCACTGGAATCGGGTTGTCTCTGGTGACGCATATCCTGCGTTCCCATGGCGGCTCGTTGGAAGTGGAAAGCGCGCCCGGCGAGGGTTGCACGTTCACCATTGCTCTGCCAATACGGGGGAACCAACCATGACCCGCATCCTGATAGTGGAAGACGATCCGGACATCGCCCTGGTGATGTGCGACGATCTGCGATTGGACGGGTATGACGTGACGCTGGTAACGGATGGCGAATCGGCATGCGAACGCGGACGCGAGCCCGAATGGGATTTGATCCTGCTGGACGTGATGCTGCCCAGGAAAGACGGCTTTGACGTGTGCCGCGACCTTCGCCGCGCCGGGGTTCGAACTCCTATTATTCTGGTGACCGCGAAGACACACGAGGCGGAGAAGATATTCGGGCTCGACCTTGGGGCGGATGATTATGTGACGAAACCGTTCAGTCCGCGGGAGCTTCGTGCGCGCATCCGGGCGTTGCTTCGCCGCCTGGAACGGCCGGCTTCCGACCTGCTGGCCTTTGGCGATTTCGAAGTGGATTTTGCGCGGCGCGAGGTGCGCCGGGTTGGGGAAGTGCTCAACTGCACGCCAATAGAATTCAATCTGCTTGGAGTCTTTGTCAAGAACCGCGGGCATGTTCTGAGCCGGCAGCAGCTCATCGACATGGCTTGGGGCCGCGACGTATTTGTCACCGATCGCGCGGTGGACACGCACATCGTCAACCTTCGCCGGAAGTTGGACGACCCGCCCGAGAAGCCTCGCTGGATTGTCGCCATCAGAGGGATTGGATATCGTTTCGATGGATAACCTCACTGAATCCCCACAATACTCTTGTCGTCACCTGACAGCCGCTTCCTATGGTTGGTACAGGAGGCTGTTATGAAACGAAATCTACTTGCCCTGATCGTCGCCGGCGGCTGCTTGCTGTTGGCACAGAACGCGGAGGTGCTTTTGCAGAGAGGCGTGCAAAAAGAAACTGTTGACGGTGACCTCAAAGGCGCTATCGAACTCTACAAACGTGCGGCCCGCCAGGCCGGAGGGAACCGCGGCACGGCGGCCAAAGCGATGCTGAAACTGGCCGAGTGCTACGAGAAGCAAGGCAACCAGGAGGCGCGCAAGACCTATGAACAGATCGTGCGCGACTATGGCGATCAGGCCGAAGCTTCGATAGCGCAATCGCGGCTTGGAGGAAGGCCGGGCGCCCGGCAGGTTCAGGCGCGGAAGCTGTTCGATGGTCCGTATATGGGCAACATGGGCACGCCTTCGCCGGATGGGCGGTATCTGGCGTTCATCCACTGGGTAACGGGGAACGCGGCACTGTTTGACACAATGACTCGTGAGACGAAACTGGTCACCACGGAAGCGTCGTGGCTGGATTACAAGGGCTTTCCCGGCCGGTTGGTGTTCTCGCCGGATGGCAAACAACTCGCCTATTGGTGGAATGACGCACCTGGGCAACTGAGAATTCAGCCAGTGTCCGGAGGTTCGCCACGTGTTCTTTTGGAAAGCAAGAATGATTGGCTTAGTGTCATCGACTGGCTGCCCGGCGGAACACATTTGCTGGCCGCGCGAGATCGGTCTAAGAAGCGGATGCTCACGCTAATCTCTGTCTCCGATGGCTCGGTGAAGGAACTCGGCGTAACAGACGTCGACCCGTACAACAGCCGCCTGTCTCCTGATGGCAAGTATCTGGCACTGACCCGCAAGGACAAGGCGGACGGCGACATTACAGTGCTTCCCCTGCTGAACGGAATACCCAATGGTCCTGAGTCACCGCTCGTGTCATATCCTGCCGACGAGACATTCCTGGGATGGGCTCCGGCTGGCGATTACGTCCTTTTCTCCAGCAATCGCTCCGGCAGCATCCAAGCCTACCTAGTTCCATTCAAAGACGGAAGAGCTACCGGTGAAGCGGTTCGTGTGCAGGGCAATCTTGGCAGGGTGAGCAGTGCGGGGTTCGACCGTTCGGGAAAGTTCTACTACCATCCGAGTGACACCGGTGGATCGTACGACGTTCACATCGCCGACCTGGATGTTGCCAGCGGAAAGCAGAAGGCCGCGCCGGTGAAGATTCCCGCAGCACTCACTGGGACGCACCGCGAACCCAGGTTCTCTCCCGACGGGAAACAGTTGGTGTACCATCGAGGCCGCGAGGCGAGGACTGAGATCGTTTTGTTCGACTTCGCCACTTCCGCGGAGAAGGTGGTTTCCACCGGCAGCCAACCGTTCGTGATGGGAGTCCATTGGCTGCCTGATGGGAGGGCGGTGGCGCGAACCGGCGAGAAGTATTTAGTCGTCGATTGGGGTCAACAGAAACTCATCGATCTTCCGATTGCGTTTCAGGATGTTCCACCGGGGAGCACCAATTCCTGCAAAGCAGGGGTGTGGATGCAGCGAAAGGACCAGGAATACAGACTACTGTCGCTTGTAGAGGGAAAGCGCTGGGTAGTTCGAAAGGAAGTCAACACACCCCAGTCCGAGCCCGCGTTCGATGTTTCTCCCGACTGCCGGCAACTCGCATGGGCTGACAACAAGAGGAGCACGCTTCTGGTAGGGCCTGCTGCCGGCGGAGAACCTCGCGTCCTTGTTCAGTTGCCTGCGGGCGAGCGAATCGACAGAAGGCTGCCCAGCGTTCGTTGGACCCCGGACGGCCGCTACATCTTCTTCAAGAAAGTGAAATCGTGGGACAAGCCATTGGAGATTTGGCGTGTTCCCGCTGCTGGAGGCGAGCCAGTGTTCACGGGCATCACGGGAGATTGGATGGAGTACCTTACGGTGAACGAAGATGGTTCGCGGCTCGCGTGGGCCGGCGGCCGGCATAATTACGAAGGTTGGGTGATGGAGAACATCCTTCCCCGGTAGCTCCAGGAATGATGAAGGCGCGGACACTGTTGGATGCCCGCGCCTTTCCGCGAAGAACTCAGACTACCTTACGCGCTGGTGTTTGCGGCCTTGGTGAGGCCTTCCTCGGGCGAAATGAGGGAGTCCTCATGCTCGATAGCGGAAGACTCTCGGCGGCTCTTTTCGTCGGCGGTGGGCATCATGTCGAGCACATCAGCTTCACATTGTAGATCTGCGTCGATCATCTGACTTGAAACGGTGCTGCGCAAACGAAGGTATCGCCAGTAACGACGAAGTTCAACCGATATGTTCCAATGGTCAGCCCCGTGGTCTTCAAATTGAAGATATACCCACCTGTCCCGCCAAGCGAAGAGTCGAAGCGAAAGTCATTGTCCGGATTCGCATTCCCGGAGTCCTGGACAGGCCCATCGATGGAATTGGAAACTTGGGTGATGCTCATCGCGTGCGCAACGATGTTGGAAGCGGAGAGGTTGTTGCCGCTCATGTCGCACAACTGCATCCAATTGGCAGAGTGGAACCGCTTTGCACTGCTTTCGTGGAGTCATAAAGCAAACAAACGTTGTAGCGCGGCAGTGAACTGCTGCGTAGTTCTCCGCAGATCAATACCTGACCATTCTGGAGAAGGGCCATGGGGAAGGCGACACGCGGCGCCAACATGGGCGGTGCGTATGCAAAGCTGTTGGATTGGTAGCTGTAGAGTTGAGCGTTTGCCGTGGAATTGCTGCTCACCGGGGCAGGAGGAGGGATCACCTGCCCTCCAGCCATCAGCACGTCACCATTGGGGAGGCTAACAGCCGAATGCAGCCAACCTCCCCACGGTCAGGCTGCCGGGTGCCGCCCGCGCCATTGTTGGCGTTCACATCGTAAATCTCGGCCGTATAGGAAGCAGTATATCCGTCATTCCCACCAGCAATCAGTACCTTGCCGCTGGGGAGCGTGGAGGCGGTTGCGGTGTGGCGAACATACACCAGTGAATTCATGGCCTGCCATGTGCCCGTTCCTGGATCAAACAGATCGACGGCACTCGTATAGGTTCCGGCCGCTATCAGCACCTTACCATTCGGTAAAGTGGCAAGAGTGACGTCGGCACCGTGTAATCGAGGAGATGTAGACGTCCAGGTCTGAGTCGCCGGGTCGAAAATCTCCGCCTCCGGGCCTAGGCCGCTTTGATATCCGCCAACTATAAGGACCCGTCCATTGCCGAGCAGCACCGCTCCGTGTGAACTCCGCCCGTTAGCCATTCCAGCCAATGACGTGAAGGTCTCTGTCACGGGGTCGAATATCTCTGCGGAGAACCCTCATGAGCACCTCTGGAGGGGTATCATATCGCATCCTCATCCCGCGTCCCCAGGCGGAACTGAAGTTCCGCGCCGGCTAAAGCCGAGCCCCACGACCGAAGTTTCTCATACTTGTGACGGCTCGCCGCGAGTCGTCCTCGCTGAAGCCTGCGCACACGGTGCCGACCTGTTCCTAACGGTGACTGCAAGCGGTCTGCGCTTCTTCAGGCCACTTGTATGGTCCATCCGCGCTGTTCCGCGACTTCTCGCACACTGGCAAGCAGGCTCTCCGGGACGAGTCGTCCGCCCAACAAGAAACCACTCGTCCTCAGTAGACTATTCAGCATGCCCACTATCGTGATTCCGGACGACTACCCCGCCGTGATGGCGTTGAGCCGCGCCTATCAGCAGCGTCCGGACCGCGGCTCCATCGCCTACCACGACACGCTGCCGGGGAGCACCGCCGCTCTCATCGAACGGATTCGCGACTTCGACACCGTGGTGAATGTCCGGTCGTCCACACGCTTCACGGAGGAGGTGTTTATGGCCTGCCCGGAGATGAAGCTGCTCTCCATCTGGGGCACGGGCACCGACAACGTCGACCTCGCCGCCGCCGCGCGTCACGGCGTCGCAGTCACCAATACTCCCGGTGTGTCTGCGCCATCGATTGCCGAGCATTCCCTGATGCTGATGCTGGCGGTGGCGCGCCGCATCGTACCGGTCCATCAGAGCGTTGTCGCAGGACAGTGGACGCGCGGCAACGCGATTCAATTGCATGGCAAGACGATGGGGATCATCGGACTGGGCGCCATCGGGAGGCAATTCGCCAAGCTCGCCCAAGGCATCGGCATGAAGGTGATCGCCTGGACCATGCATCCCAATCCGGCGCTCGGCTTCACGTTCGTTCCATTGGACGAACTGCTGCGGAAAAGTGATGTGGTGAGCCTCCATTTGCGGCTCTCCTCCGAGACCGCGAGTTTCCTCGACGCCGAGCGGTTGGCCATGATGAAGCCGGGATCGATCCTCATCAACACGGCGCGCGGCCCGATTGTGAATGAGGCCGCGCTGATTGAGGCGCTGCGCTCGCACCACCTCGCCGGCGCGGGTCTCGATGTCTTCGATCAGGAGCCGCTGCCCGCGGGCCATCCGCTCACCCAACTCGATAACGTAGTGCTCACGCCGCATTGCGCGGGCATCACGCCCGAGGTGCTGGAAGCGGGTCTGGCCCTGGCATTAACCAACATCGATAGCTTCTGGAACGGGTCGCCAAGAAACACAGTTTGAGTGCGCATTTCTCCGCTGCCTGTAATTTCCGGCGCACTTCTCCGTCTAGCCTTATGAGCGAGGTTAAACGGTGAAAGGAATCCCCATGTTTGAAGGGAACATGCTCGATGCGCTTCGGCGCGACTGCAAACACGCCCTACGCCGACTGGTGAAGGACTGGCAGTTCAGCGCCGGAGCTATCGTTATCCTTGCGCTCGGCATCGGAGCAAACGCTGGCATCTTCAGTATCCTGAATAACTCGCTGTTGCAGCCACATCCGTTCACCGACAGTAAACGGCTGCTGAACATTTACCAGAACGAAGCCAAATCCGGCGAGCCGGAGGGAGTCTCCTATCCCGCGTTTCTCGATCTGCAACGGGAGTCCGCGGTGTTTGCCTCGGTCGGCGGCGCGCAGATGACAGAGGGCCGTTACCAGACGTTGGATGCGCAGGGCAAGACGGGCACTATCCGCGGCAGCCTTTTCGAATACGCCAGCTCGAATTACCTCGATGTCCTCGGGATGCGGCCGTCGCTGGGCCGGTGGTTCACAGCCGAAGAAGAGCACAGGGCGGAGCCGGTGGCCGTATTGGGCTGGACTGCGTGGAAGCGCGACTTTGCTGCAGACCCGAACGTCCTCGGCCAGACGCTCATCGTCGGTGGAGCACGCGTCCAGGTGATCGGCGTAGGGCCGGCTACGCTCAACAGCGCGCAAAGCTACTCCCTTATCTCCGCTCTCTGGATGCCCATCGGCAGGAAGGAGCAACGCGTGCCCAAGTCCGCCGCTTCGCGCATGTTGGAGAAGCGCGAAAACCTGTTCCTGCAAGTTCGCGCCCGGCTGCGAGACGGGGTGACACTCCAGCAGGCGCAGGCCGCGATGAACGTCACCGCCAGCCGGCTCGCCGCCGACTATCCCGACACTGATCCCAGACGGGGTATCACCGTGCTCGCCACCGATGACGTGCACATTCATCCGCGCGAGCGATTCCTCAAGCCTGCCGTCACAACGGGGTTTGCAGTCGTCGGACTCGTGCTCGCCATCGCATGCAGCAATCTGGCAACTCCGCTTCTGGTCCGCAGCAGCGCTCGTTCCGCCGAGATCTCCGTGCGGCTCGCTCTCGGCGCGACACGCTGGCAGTTGATTCGCCACCTGCTCATGGAGAGCCTCGTCCTCGCCATAGCGGGAACAGCCGCAGGCGTCGCGCTCGCGCACTGGGGGCTTCGCTTTCTCGCGACAGTGGATATGCCGGTGATCATCAGTATGCAGCTCGACTATCGCGTGCTTGGATTCGCCATCGTCATGGCGACGCTGTGCGCACTCGCATTTGGTCTGACGCCCGCTCTGCATACCACACGGCTCGACGTCGCTGGATCGCTGCGGGATCAGAGAGGTTCATCGGGGAGTTCCCTTTCATTGGCCCGCGGGTGGTTCACGCTGAAGAACGCCCTCGTCACCGGTCAGGTGACGGCGTCCTTCCTGCTGCTGGTGAGCGCCGGGCTCGCCATGAGTGTCCTCACTGCCACCCAGAATCGCAGCGTCGGCTATCGACCGGAAGGTCTCGCCATCGTGGAAACTGACCCTCGTTACGCAGGCTATGACATGCCCCGCGCGCTGGCCGCGCTCGGCGAGTTGCGCGCAAGGATTGCGTCACTGCCCGGCGTGGAAAGTGTGTTTCTCACCATCGGGCTGCCGGTAGACGGCCAATTCGAAAAGGAGATCCTCCGCGATGGAGCCGGCGCCGGTGACTCCATCCGCGTGGAAGGCCGCTGGGCAGGTCCCGGCTACTTCAAGACGATCGGTATCCCGGTGCTGTTTGGCCGTGTATTCGACGACCGCGATTCACCGAATTCCCCTGAAGTGATGGTGGTGAGCGAGGCCTTTGCGCGCCGGTTTTTCGGCACGCCCAACGCAGTCGGCAAGCGGCTCCGATTCGCTGAAGCGGATAGCAAGCCAATGCAAATCGTCGGCGTGGTGGGGAATGTGCGCAGCATCGATATGGTGAGCGCCGCGCCGAAGAAAACTTTCTACCGCTCGGCGGCGCAGAATGAGGTGATGCCCACCACTCTCGTCGCGCGCACATCGCACAATGAAGATGCGCTGGTGGGCCTGATGCGCCAGGAGGTGCAACTGGCGCACCCCGAACTCCCGGTAAACGAGGCGATGACGATGAAGCAGCGGCAGGACAAAGAACTGGGACTGTTCCGCGTTGCCGCTGTGTCGCTTGGCACATTGGGCGGGTTGGGACTCCTGCTTGCCGGTGTGGGCCTCTATGCCGTCGTGGCTTACGCCGTCGCACAGCGCACCAACGAGCTTGGCATCCGGATCGCGTTGGGCGCGCGCTCGAGTGACCTGACGCGGCTGGTGGTGGGCGACGTTACCGCGCTGACGGTCGCCGGCATCGCAATCGGGTCTGCGCTTTCGGGCGCTGCAGTGATTGTGCTGGAGTCGTCAGTCGCTCAAATCCTGGGAGTGGACCCGTTGCTGGTGGTTCCCGTTGCCCTGATAATCGTGGCCTGCGGAGCAGCGGCGGCCTATGTGCCGGCTCGCCGGGCCGTGCGCACCGATCCGATCGCGGCGATTCGCCATCAATAGGCCGGACCCCAGCGAGGTTGAATCTTTTTCGCCTCCACAAACATCTTGATATAAAGATAACGTGGAAACAGGTAATTCAACCCGGACCGTTCGCGGCGTTCACCTCTGGCTGGCGCTTTGGCGCTCAGCTAGAACTATCGAAACCCGCGCCACCCAGAGCATCGCCGCACTGGGAATGTGTTTGAGCGACTTTGCGGTGCTGGAAGCCCTGCTGCACGTCGGCCCACAGCCGGTGAACGAGTTGGGCCGGAAAGTGCTGCTTACGAGCGGATCGATCACCACGGCGGTGGACCGGTTGGCAGAGCGCGGCCTGGTGCGGCGCGTGGGCCACCCGAGCGACCGCCGGACCCGCATCGTCTCGCTCACCAGCGAAGGCCGGTCGCTGATTCGCGCCCAGTTCGCCACACATGCGCACGACCTGGAACGCGCCATGCATGGCCTGACCGCCACTGAGCGGCGCACGTTATTCGGATTGCTGAGAAAACTGGAGAAATCACAATGACAAACAAGACTGTGCAAGGAATTCACGGCTACGGATCGAAGCATTGGGTGGGAGACGGCTTTCCCGTGCGCAACATTTTTCCGTCGAATGGAGTGAACAACGAGGTGAGCCCGTTCCTCATGCTCGACTATCTCGGGCCTGCGTACTTCCCACCATCGGAGACTCCGCATGGCGTAGGAGAACATCCGCATCGCGGCTTTGAGACCGTGACGATTGTCTATGAGGGCGTACTCGCGCACCGCGATTCCACGGGCAGTTCCGGGATTCTCAACCCCGGCGATGTGCAGTGGATGACCGCCGCTTCCGGCATCGTGCACGAAGAGATGCACGAGGGCGAATTCGCCCGCCGGGGCGGCACGATGCACGGCGTGCAGTTGTGGGTCAATCTGCCGAAGGTGCACAAGATGTCCAAGCCCGGCTATCAGAGCATTCTCAATCAGGACATCCCGGTGTTGGATGTGAGCGACGGCGTTTCCGCCCGCGTCATTGCCGGCATTCTCCCAGGAGCCACGGGACCCGCGAAAACATTTACGCCGATGAATGTTTTCGATGTGAAGATGAAGGCCGGATCGCGCGCCGAATTCGAACTGCCCGAGGGGCACAACGGCGGCGTTGTGCTTTTGCACGGCGGCGCGAGCGTGGATGGCAATTCGCTTAAGGGCGAGGCCATGATCGCCGTGTTGAGCCGCAAAGGCACGGGCATTTCGCTCTCCGCCGAAACCGATTCGTCCCTACTGATTCTCACCGGCGAGCCGATCAACGAGCCCGTCGCCCAGTACGGCCCATTCGTCATGAATACCCAGGACGAATTGCGGCAGGCAGTGGAGGATTACCGTTCGGGCAAGATGGGCCACTTGAGCTAAGGCACTGTTAGGAAATAACCGTGTCAGAACTGCACAGGTCGACACCTTGTGGCGCAGGCTTCAGCCTGCAAGGTCGAGACTCGTCTCGACCTTTTTCATTCACCGGAAAGCCTCGGCAAGACCCCTGCCGGTTAAGTGCGCCACACTCCATAATCCCTCTAAGGCGCTCAAACATGCGTGTGTTAACCTCGGGCTATGACCGCGTTGGAGGTGTTCGAAATGACGACCCAAGGTGGGGGCACCGACTTTGCCGACGTGGTGCGGCTGTGCGAGGAGTTGGGTGCTTACTGCCTCATCGGCGGTCTCGCTGTGAATTGCTACGTGGAGCCGGTGTACACAATGGATGCTGATCTGGTAGTGGTGGCGGATTGCCTGGTTCGGCTTCCCGCGGGGCTAAGAGATGCTGGCTTCAGCGTGGAGTTGTTCCCGCACTCCGTGAACGCTCAGCGGGGTGGCAGCCAGTTGCGAATTCAGTTCACGAAGGATCCTCGATACGAAGCGTTTCCCGCTCGCGCAAGCAGGCGAACCGTTCTGGACCAACCGGTGATGGTGGCCGCGCTCGAAGACGTTTTCCAGGGGAAACTGTGGGCCTGGTCGGAGCCGTCGCGACGACTGACAAAGCGGAAGAAAGACGAACTGGATCTGTTGCGGTTGGCCGAGGCATACCCGTTACTGCGCTCCTCCCTGCCACAAGCCCTCGGCGAGATGCTGCTCTGACCACACTCCGTTGCGGGAATCCCCTCGCAGCCAGACGTTTACTACTTATCTCCGAGCTAAGCCGGCTGTGCTCAGGGCTTATGATGGAGTGGTACGAGGCCTGGAAGAAGATGAAATCCTATATTTTCAAGATCGTTGTCGAGGAGGATCGGACGAACGGGAGTGGGCGTGCCTATCATGCGTTCTGTCCGGCGCTCAAGGGATGCCATACCTGGGGATATACCTATCAGGAAGCCCTCGCCAATGTGCACGAAGCAATCGAGCTGTACGTGGAGGACCTTCGCGAAGCCGGCGAGAGTGTTCCAGTTGATACGGAAAACGGTATTCTTGAGTGGTCCACGCCGGCCGTCGCCATTAATGTATGAGTGAATTGCTCCGCGGAGTGACAGCGCGGGCTTTGATCCGTGCACTCCACTCCGACGGCTTTGAGTTGAAGCGCATCCGGGGTAGCCATCGTATTTATCGCCATCCGGATGGGCGGCGCGCGGTCGTCTCCTATCATGGTTTGAGCGACACCTTCCCAATCGGGACGCTTCGCGGCATCATCGACGATATCGGCTGGACGACGGCAGACCTGGAGCGCCTGCATTTGGCGAGGTAGTGCGCCGTCGTATCATCGAAGGATCGTGGTCCTGAACTCGCTTCTTCTCTCGTTGCTCTTCGCGGCTGGCGCCTGCGCACAAACAGTCCCATTCAAAGACCTGAAATATCGCCTCGTGGGACCCAACCGCGGCGGGCGCGTCACAGCCGTCGCGGGAGTCCCCTCGCAGCCGAACGTCTACTACTTTGGCGCGACGGGCGGGGGCATTTGGAAGACGCGTGACGGAGGCCGCACATGGGCTCCCATCTCCGATACCTTCTTCACCACCGGATCGGTGGGCGCCATCGGCGTCTCCGAATCGGATCCGAACGTCATCTACGCCGGCATGGGTGAAGTGCCGATTCGCGGCAATGTCTCGCACGGCGACGGCATGTACAAATCCACCGACGCCGGCAAGACCTGGAAGAAGACCGGTCTCGATGACACACGCCACATTGGGCGAGTGCGCGTGCATCCCAAGGACCCGGACCTTGTATACGTGGCCGCGCTGGGCCACACCTTCGGCCCCAATGAACAACGCGGAGTCTACCGAAGCAAGGACGGAGGCAAGACCTGGCAGCGGATTCTCGATCGCGGAAACAAAGCCGGCGCCATCGACCTGATTCTCGACCCCACCAATCCGCGCATCCTCTATGCGGGCTTCTGGGAGGTCTATCGCAAGCCCTGGACATTGGAGAGCGGCGGCCCTGGCAGCGGACTGTGGAAGTCCACCGACGGCGGCGATACCTGGGCCGAGTTGACCCGCAAGCCCGGCCTTCCGAAGGGGGGCATCGGCAAGGTGGGCATCACCGTATCGCCCGCGAATCCGGAACGTGTGTGGGCGCTGATCGAAGCCGACGACGGTGGACTGTTCCGCTCCGACAACGGCGGCAGCACCTGGACCCGCACGAGCAGCGACCGTAATCTCCGCCAGCGCGCGTGGTATTACACGCGTATCTACGCCGACCCGAGGAATGCCGAGGTGGTCTACGTACTGAACGTGGCCTTCCACCGCTCCGGCGACGGTGGCCGTACGTTCTCGCGCATCGGCACGCCTCATGGCGACAACCACGATCTATGGATCGCGCCAAACGATCCCGACCGCATGGTGGAAGGCAACGACGGTGGGGCGAACGTGAGCTTCGATGGCGGCAAGTCCTGGACCGCGCAAACGCAGCCCACGGCGCAGTTCTACCGCGTCACCACCGACAACGACTTCCCCTACAACATCTACGGCGCGCAGCAGGACAACTCCACCGTACGGATTGCTTCGCGCGGAAGCGGTGGAGAGCGCGACTGGTGGCCGGTGGGCGGCGGTGAGAGCGGCTGGATCGCGCCGCACCCCAAGGATTCGAGCGTGGTCTTTGCAGGCTCCTACGGCGGCATGCTGACGCGCTACGATCACCACACCCGCCAATCACGCAACATCAACGCCTGGCCCGATAATCCCATGGGGCACGCGCCGTCGGGCTTGAAACACCGCTTCCAGTGGAATTTTCCGATTCTGTTTTCGCCTCACGATTCCAACGTGCTCTACGCCGCCTCGCAGGTTCTGTTCCGCTCCACGAACGAGGGTTCCAGTTGGGAGGCCATAAGCGGCGATCTCACGCGCAACGACAAATCGAAGCAGACCAGCTCCGGCGGCCCGATCACCAAGGACAACACCAGCGTGGAGTACTACTGCACCATCTTCACCGTGGCCGAATCTCCGTTGAAGAAGGGTGTCCTCTGGACCGGCTCCGACGACGGCCTCATCCATGTGTCGCAGGACAACGGAAAGACGTTTCAGAACGTCACGCCCAAGGGCATGCCGGAGTGGATTCAGATCAACGAAATCGAAGCTTCGCCGCATGACCCCGCCGTGGCTTACGCCGCCGGAACCATGTACAAGTGGGACGATTTCCGTCCCTACCTCTACAAAACCGCCGACTACGGCAAGACCTGGCAGCGGATCAACACAGGCATTCCCGATGGCGCGTTCACGCGCGTCATCCGGGAGGACCCCGCACGCCGCGGCCTTCTCTACGCCGGAACAGAAACGGGCCTGTACGTTTCCTTTAATGACGGCGGGCAGTGGGAGCCGCTACAACTCAACCTGCCAGTGGTGCCGATCACGGATCTGGCTGTCCACAGGCGGGAGGGCGATCTCGTGGTGGCTACGCAGGGCCGCAGCTTCTATGTGCTGGAAGACTTGAACGTGCTCCACCAGATCAAGGACGGCACGGCGAAAGGCGATGCCTACCTGTTCGCTCCTGAACCGGCGTACCGCACCGCCGCCACGGGCTTCAACGCGGTGTTGAACTTCTATCTCAAGGGAGCGCCGAAAGAGGCAACATTGGAGATCCTCGATGCATCGGGCAAGGTTGTGAACAAGTACTCCACCAGGCAGGCGGCAAGAGGCGGCGCGGCGCGCGAAGGACCCGCTGGTGACGATGACGAGGAAGGCGGCCCCCGCCGTCCTCGCGCTCCGCGGCTCACCGCTGCAGCCGGGCTCAACCGGTTCGTGTGGGACCTGCGTCACGAGGACGCCGTCACTATCCCAGGCATGATCCTCTGGGCCGGTTTCACCCGCGGTCCCAAAGCCGTTCCCGGGGTCTATCAGGTGAAGCTCACCGTGGATGGCAAGGGGCTCACGCAGGCGCTGGAAATCCGCAACGACCCGCGACTGACGCAGATCACGCCGGAGCAACTGCAACAGCAACTGACGCTGTCCCTGCAAGCGCGCGACAAGCTCAGCGAAACGCACAGGGGCATCCTCAACATCCGCAACGCACGCAAGCAAATCGAAGAAATGAGCGCGCGGCTCGATGCCAGGCAATACGCCGATGTCATCGAATCGGGCAAGGCCCTGGCTAAGAAGCTCACCGCGGTGGAGGAACAGTTGTACCAGACCAAGAACCAAAGCAGCCAGGATCCGCTCAACTTTCCTATCAGGCTGAATAACCGCCTGGCGGCGTTGCTTGGTGTGATCCAAACCGCCGAGGCCGCGCCTACGCGGCAATCGCAGTTGCTCTATGAGGAACTGGCCACCGCGATCAACCAGCAGTTGGGTCAATTGAAATCGCTGCTCGACACGGAACTGGCCGCGTTCAACAAACTCGCCAAGGACAAGAGCGTGCCCGCGGTAGTGCCGGTGGCGCGCTAAGCACTCAGGCCGCAAAAAGCAACAGCCGGTTGCTCGGGTAAACGAGCAACCGGCTCTACCTTGGGGGGAAAGGCAGGTAAACCCACAGTTCGCAGGGGCGTCAAATTCACCCCACAACTATAATTTATTCAAGAAGCACGAAGCAGACAATAGTACCTCAGTTCCATACACTGCTTCTGGCCACATTTTTTGCGATCAGAAGTTGTAACGCAGAGCAAATTGTATGTTCCGCGCTGGACCTGCCGACGAGATAGTACCAAAATTCACGTCGGTCCGATTCGTATTCGGCCCGCGGAAATTCACATGGTTCAGAATATTGAATCCGTCCGCCTGGAACTGTAGCCGGTGATGGCCATCCCTGGTCACGCTGAACCACTTCCGCAACGACAAATCCCAGAGAAACAATCCCGGGCCGCGCGCAATACCAACGCCGGAATTGCCGCGCCGGTCGTTCGCCGCCGGTCCAAATGCCGCCGGGTTGAACCACATGTTCGGCCCGCGCTGATCGGCGGGCATGAGCACCGGCCCACCTAAGTAGTCGGCCCGGCGCCCGCCGACGGAGGTGTTGGCGGAGATCGTATAGGCTTGGCCGGTCTGTCGTCGTGTGATCCCGCTGAACTCCCAGCCCAGGAACGCCTTCTTCAGCACCGCGTTCTGGAACTTATGCATCGGAATCTGATACGTGTAAGTGCCCACCATCACATGGTTGCGATCGAAGCTCGCCGGCCCGTAGCTGTAGTGGCGGTCGTAAGGGTTCTCCGGATTGTCCCCGTTACCGCTGGCATCGGTGAGCACCTTGGAGAAAGTGTAGCTGCCGGTAAGCATCAACCGGCCCTTGCGCCGCGCCGCGTATAACTGCATCGAATGGTAGTTCGACGTCGAATCGCTCAGCCGCTGGCGGATGTTGGAATAGCCGAGGTAGGGCCGCATCGCATTGTCCGCAGGCCGCTGCGCCGACGGAATCGCCCGGATCTGGTAAAGCGTTTCAAAAGGCACCTGATTGATGTCCGGCTGGCGGATCAAGTGCCGTCCCACGTTGGCCACGTAGCTGCCCTCCACGAAAATCCCTTTGCGGAACTCGCGTTGGATGCCGAAACTCCAGCTCATCGTGTACGGCGTGTTCAACAGCGGATTGATCGCATTTACACTGCCCAGAGGCGACAGAGCCGCCGCTGTACCGCCGCTGGCGTTGCTCACGTTGCCGCTCTCGTATGTGACGCTCTGCAGCCACGGCGCGTAGTTGAGCATCGGGAAGATCAGGTTCCCTTCCGGCTTGTCATAGAACATGCCGAAGCCGCCGCGGATGGCCGTCCTGTTGTCGTTGAAGGGCGCATAGGCGAAGCTGAACCGGGGCGCAAACAGCATCCGCGGCCGGTAGAAACCGCGCTCGGCGCCCGCTGGAATCACACTCAGAGCTTCCATGTCCGTGCCCGTGAGCCGCGGCAGTTCGCTGTCGGGAACTCCGCTGCCCGCACGGATGAGACCATTAAAGGGATTGCCCGAGTTCGCCACGATGATTCCCGTCCGCGTCACAGTCACCGCTCGCGCGGGATCGTACAGGCCGGGCACGAAGTTGGTGATGTTATTCGCCTGCGTGTATGTAGGCAGGTTCCGCTGCCAGCGCATGCCAAGCTCCAGGCTCAGCTTCCGCGTGATCTTCCAACTGTCGGTAACAAAGCCTTCCCACGAGGTGAACCGGAAGAACCCGATCGGATCCGCGGAGGCTTCGCGATAGGTGCGGAAATTGCCCAGCAGCGCGTCCGCTACGGCATTCCCGGTGGAATTGCGATTGCCGCTGTCCGCCGAAAAATTCACGTATCCGGCATACTCGGAGCGTACGTTCTGGTCTTTGCGATTGCGGATGAAAGTGAGGCCCACCTTCGACGTATGACGCCCCTTGATATAGGTGAGCGTCTCCATCAACTGTATGTCGGTAGTGGGCGACATCAGCGCCTGGTTAGGCCCGCGCAGGTTGGCAAAACCAGATACGTCAATGTTCGGCATGCCGTCAGCTTCATACCATCCCGTCCCTTTGAACACCTGCGGAAACACAAAGCCGTACTTCGATCGCGTCCAGTCGTCGCCCACCATCGGGATGCGCTGGCCGTTCCAACTGGAGTTGATTTTGGCTTCATTCACCAGATTGCCGCGCGGCATCCACGTGTGCGCCAGTTGGAAGCCATAGCCGGGACGGTTGCGCTTGGTCGGGGTCATCGGAAGGTTGGAGCTGAAGAAGGTCCCGTAGGGCTCGATCAGGTCGTAGTTGTCATGCAGAAAGCGGAAGTAGACGTTGTTCGTGGTGTTGGCTGAGTAGTCGATACGCGCAATGTCCTGCCGCCAGTTGAACGGATTGGTCGCCTGGTGCGTGACGTTGTTGCCGGTGGGGGCGTCGGTGTACAAGGCCGCGATGGATTTCATCCGGTTGTAGGCATTCGCCACCGCGCGCCCGTCGGCTACGATCAGCGACGAAATGTCGCGGTCGGGAACCGGCATCGTGGTTCCGGGATAGTTCAGGTTCCCGGTGCGCCGGCTGAAGTCGCCCGACAGCTCCGCATTCGTCGGAACGGTGCGGCGCACAGGATCCGTAAGCCTGCGAATGCGCTTGTACTCTTCGCCAAAGAAGAAGAACAGCTTCCCGCGCTTGATCGGACCGCCGAGGTTGAAGCCGAAATCGTTGAACCTGAGCGGCCCTTTGATGGGCGCGAAGTAGTTCTTTGCGTCCAGCACCTGATTGCGGAAGAACTCGAAAGCGCCGCCGTGGAACTTGTCGCTGCCGCCCTTGGTCACCACATTGATCGACGATCCGGAATTGCGTCCGAACTCGGCTGAAAAGTTGGAGCTCTTGATGTTCACCTCGCGAATGAAATCGATGCCGACGTTATTGATCTGGCTGCCGTTTGATCCGGAGTCCATGTTCGATCCGCCGTCGACACTGAGGTAGTTGGTATTGCCGCGGTTCCCGTTCACCGATTGCCCGGTAATGCTGAGGCTGGTGGTGAGAGCGAGTTGATCTTCATCCAACAGGGCCACGCCGGGGATGAGCGAAACAAGCTGCATGTAATTGCGCCCGTTGAGGGCCATGTTCGCAACCTGTTCGCTGTCGATGACGCGCGAGACCTCGCCGGAAACAGTGTTCACCTGTTCTCCCGCGGCCTCCACCACGTCGACGGTTGCGGAAACATCACCCACCTGGAGGGTGAAATCCACCGTTACCCGGCCATCGGCAACCAGGTTGTTGCCGCTGCGGGCGGCCCTTTTGAAGCCGGCATTCTCTGCCGAAACCGTGTAGATACCCACCGGCAGCGCGGTGGCCACATAGAATCCGTTGGCGTCCGTTTTGGTGACGCGCACCAGCCTTGTGGCTTCATCTGTAATGGTAATCGTGGCGCCGGCGATCACCGAACGCGTGGGATCAGACACCGTGCCGGAAATGCGGCCGACGATACTCTGACCAAAAACGGAGTGAGAAAGCGCAAGCAGAATCAGGATGGCGTGTAGGGAGCGGCGCATGTCAAAGACCTCACTGAAAGCAGAAACTTGCAGAGTAGCTGCACGTTGGCTGCCAAGCCGGGGCGGATTGTTACATCGGAATCGTCCGCTTGCCCTGCCGCAGCAGCAGCCGCAAATCCTCAAACGAAAGGGAATAAGCGGAAACGGGCGCGGAGTACCCTCTCAACTCAACCTCCTGGCGCTTCAAAAACGGCGCCATTGCCTCGCGATCGGCTGTCTCAAAGTGGTTGTACGAGGCCAGACCCAGGAGCAGCTCGCAGCCAACCTCTCGCGTCGCCGCCTCGAGCCGGAAAGCCTTGTTCACGGTGTCGCCAAGCGCCGTGTAATCCGCCGCCGCGTCACTACCCAGATTCCCCATGGAGGCAAACCCGGAATTGAGCGCCGCCGCCAACCGGACCGGATTCTCCAGTTGATGCCGCTGCTGGAGGCATTCGGCAATACCGGCAATGCTATAGGCGCTCATCATCGCGTGGCGCACAAACTGCGATCCATGCGCCTCATTGTGATGCACCCAGATCGCCATCACCGCGTCCCCAATGAACTTCTGCCCCCACGCTCCCTGCGTTTGCAGGAGAGCACCGCTTTCCCGGTGAAAGCCTCCGACGATTTCGGCCAGCTTCTCCGCGCTGAGTTCCTGCGACAGCTCCGTGAACCCGACAATGTCGGCAACCAGCACGGTAATCTCGGCGTTCACGTACTTCACCTGGGTCTCGGTCAGGGGATTCTCGCTCGGGTCGGTGTTCTCCTCGATCATGCTCCGGAAGCCGATACGGAACTCTCCGATGCTGATCAGATCGCCATCCGCCAGCCGGCAGGGCGCAGTGATGCGCGAGCCATTCACGTGCGTTCCGTTCAGGCTTCCGAGATCGGTGATGTAGCAATCGCGGCCATTGGGACAATCGGCCAGCGCATGATCGCGCGACACCTGCGAGCTCGCCAGAGCCATGGTATTGCGCGTGGCTCTGCCGATGCGGCAGATCAGATGTTCCCCCAGCGCGAACCTCTGCGTTTGCCCATCGAGGTAGACCTCGAGGTAACCAACCGTAACGGCGTCAGACATGCGGATCTTTGAAGATACCAGAAACGCCGCGTGCCCACGCCCGGGGGAGGCGTCGAGTCAATAAACGCGCGAATCCAGGGTATTCCCCAGTTGATTCCTTCTCCAGAGGCCGCCGCTAGTGCGTCATTGCGTAAGCGATGTAATTGATGGCGATGCGAATGCCCAGCGCCGAATACTTCTCCGGATATTCGGGCTGATCGGCCCACTCCCAGGAATCGCCCAGGTCCATGTTGTGGCAGATGGCCACCATGATGCGCCCGCGGTCGTCGTAGATGCCGCGCCAGTGCGCCGTGATCCCGTCCCACTCGTAGACCCGCCCCGTCTGCAGGTACTGTGCGCCGGGCACCTGATAGCGGTCGTCCAGATTGTAGATCACGTGGAAAATCTGGTCTTTGTTGTCGATCTCGACAATGGGCCGGTCCGGAAAGACCCGCGCCATGTTCGCCTGAAACACATCATATTCGTAGGTGCCGTGGAAATCGTCCACCATCAGAAAACCACCGCGAAGCAGGTATTCGCGCAGCTTCTGCGCCTGCTCCTGGGTAAGATCCATGTGGCCCACTTCCACGCCATACATCCAGGGCCAATAATAGACATCGTCTCCGTCTTCCAGATTCACCGGCTGCTCAACAGAACGCGCGTGAACCCGTGTCAGGCGCCGCAGCAACTGCGCGCAGGTGCGGTCCGATTTGGGATAGTCCATCGTCCAGTACGACCGGCCATACTGCCATTCGCCGCCTCCGCGCCGCCCGCGAAATCCCATGCCTCCGCTCGTATTTGCCGGATACATCAGCCGCGCAAAGACCCATTCCGTCTGTTCCTGGTAATCGGGCGGGAACCGGTCGCCCATGTGTTCAAACCCGGGGTAGACGCGGAACGGCTGCGGGAGTGCTGCACCCAGCAGGTGCAGCGCAGCCAGAAACGCACTCGTCGCCAGTAGCCAGCGTTTCCTCAGCATTCTGGACATAAGGGTAGCATGCTATCTTCCGGAACCGTAACGCGCCAGCATTAACGCGGATCCTTGCAGCAGCAGCGCCACCGCAAGCCAAGTCCACCAGTGAGAAAACGGCCCGTCGCGAATCGCGAACTCACCGGCGATGTTGAGCCCCGCGCAGATACGCCAGATGGCCAAGACCGCCGCCAGTACAGCCGCGGGAGTCAGCAGCGCCGACGCCGCGTCCGCCAAATGACGGTTCTTCCCCGTGGTTCGCTTGATCCTTGGACCCTCGGACAGCCGGATGCGTAGTCGCATCGGCTTTCAGTCTAACAACAATTGCGGTAGAGTGTGTTTTGGCATTTCCGCCATCCCGATCATCTCAGAAAGATTCTCAGAAAGAGGAACCCGCTTCATGCGCAAAGTGAGAACCGCCATCATCGGCACCGGCTTCATGGGCAAGGTGCATTCGGAACAGGTACGCCGCGTCGGCCATGTGGAAATCGCCGCTGTGGCCAGCATTGACGAGCCCACCGCTCGCGCGTTTGCTGATTCGATCAGTGTCGAACGTGCCACCGGCGATTACCGCACGCTGCTGGAAGACAAATCCATCGACGCCGTCCACGTGCTGACGCCCAACGCGCTGCATGCCCCCGTTTCCATAGCGGCGATGGAAGCCGGCAAGGCCGTCATCTGCGAGAAGCCGCTCTGCCTGAGTGAGGACGAGGCACGGCAAATGGTGACGGTGGCAAAGAAGACCGGCGTTCCAAACTGCGTCCAGCACAACCTGCGCTACTATCCCGTCGTCCAGCATATCCGCCAGATGATCGCCGCCGGCGAACTCGGCGAGATTCTCATCGTGCAGGGCACGTATTCGCAGGACTGGCTGCTCTACGACACCGATTACAACTGGCGCGTCGAGCGTGCGTCCAATGGCGCGCTACGTGCTGTCGGCGATATCGGGTCGCACTGGATGGACATGATCCAACACATCACGGGGCTCAAGATCACCGCCCTCTGCGCCGACCTCGCCACTTTCCACGCCTCGCGCAAGCGGCCGAAGTTCGCCGTGGAGACGTTCACCGGAAAGACGCTCTCGCCGGAGGATTACGACAACATCCCAATCGACACGGAGGACTTCGGCGCAGTGCTGCTTCGCCTCGGCGATCGCGCACGCGGATGCTATACCGTCAGCCAGATGTCGGCTGGCTGCAAAAACCGTTTCCAGATTGAAGTGTTTGGAAGCAAGTGCGGTGTCATGTGGAACCAGGAACGGCCGGACGAGCTCTGGATCGGCAACCGCAATACACCGAATCAGATCATCATTAAGGACCCGTCGCTGTTGCACAAAGCGGCGGCCGGATTCGCTGATCTGCCGGGCGGCCACAGCGAAGGCTACGACGATTGCCACAAGCAGGTCTTCAAGCGCTTCTATGCGAAGGTGGCCGATCCGTCCGCTCCGGTGGACTACCCGACGTTTGAGGAAGGTTTGTGGGGCATGCACCTGCTCGGCAAGGTGGCAGAAAGCGCCGAAAAGCGGGCCTGGGTGGATTGCTAGCTTTCTTCCGGGGCGTGACCTTGGTGGCTGGTTGTCAGTCGGTGAGCAACCGCTCGTAATCTTCATGTGTACCGATCCAGAACCACGTGAAGGTGTTCCCCTCACGAACAGCCAAAGCTCGATAGGCGTCGTTAACGCGCGCTGACCAGAATTCGCCTACGGGTTTCAGTCGAAGCGAAGGGTGGCGAGGGTTCTTCATTAAGATCGCGTGTTGTTTGGCCGAGGGAGGTGCCGTTTCGCGAACCCTTCTTCCGTTGGCTTCGCATTGCCCTCAGCAATTTGGCGTCTCCCTTTGTCGACCAGGGCTGTACCTCGTCCGCCCGGTGACGGTCATCCTCAGGCAACCCAGCAATCGCCTCCTTGATGGCTTCGACAGTCATACATACACCATATCCCGAGCGGGGCAGCAAGTGTCTGTGGCTTTCCGGCGTAGCCGCATCCGAGGTTTCGGCATCAGGTAGCACTATTCTGACGCCGTGTTTAGCTGTTTGTTTATCCGATCCGCGGCGGCTCCAGCGCCAGCACTCCGTCGCGATTCAGCCCCAACCTCTGCACCGTTGGGTCCTCCTCCTCCTCAAAACGCAGTTCGTGCGAATCACCAGCCACGCGCCGCAGCACCCGCCACCGTGCCGCGGCATAGACCGTCGCCAGCACGGCGAACATTGCGGCAATCGCCGCCGGGTAACGCAATGCACTCCGTTCCAATAAGACGGCATTGACGCTGCCGTGGACCACGCCGGCAATGCCGAGCAGGAGGAAGTGCCACCGTGTTTGGCCGGGAAGGTAGGAGCAGGTGAACGGGATCTTCCAGAGCCGCAGCAGGCAGAGCTCCGCGAAGATCATCCCGAGTATGGTGAGCGCCATCAGATGCACGACGGTTTGCCACGATGGCCAGAGCCAGTAACACACCAGCGCTTCCATCAACACAACGGGGGCCACCGCAAGCAGCCACAGCGAACGCCGGCTCGCCGCGAGCGTGCCCGGGCCGTCGCGAATCCCCGTGATCCGAAAAATCCAATTGGCGCGCACATCGAGCGGAAGTGCGAAGACAACGCGAGTGCCAAGGACCGACAGGAGCATCACCATGATGCTCGCAATCCAAAGTGCCACGCTTGCCATACGCCACGGATTGTCCGTTGCCGCGTCCTCAAACTGGCGGCGCGCCATCGGGTCCTTTAGCACAAGGCTCGTCACGGCGAGTCCCACGCCCAGATAGAGCGCGAGGATCATGCGGTGCTGGCGGCTGCGGACGAGCGTCCGAATGCTGAACTGTCCAATGGCGGTCTGGACGTTTCCCCCAAAACGCGGCAGCCAGCCAAGACGGCGCGCACCTGGCACGATATCGGGCTCTTCCACTATCTGACGAAGCGTACGCCAGTAGGCCAGCGCGTACGCGGCGGCTGTAACGCAAATCACAACCGAAAGCCCGATCCAGGCTCGCGACGCCAGCGGCGCCAGCGCGGGATGAAGCGTGCCGTTGCACTGTTGATACAGCCCGAGGAACCAATACGAGGGGAGCAAGTGGATAACGCGCCAGGTTGTCGACACGGTGAGATCGTTGAGCCCACCGAGCCCCGGTTGGAGGAAGTAGACGGCCATGATGATGCAGAATGCCATCATTTGCAGAAAGCCCGAAGCCCGCAGAAACAACCATCGCGGCAGAACCTGCGCCGCCAGTCCCTGCACACCCAACACCGCTCCGTAAACAAAGACGCCCGCGGCGAACATAGTGAACCAGTAGGCCAGATACGACCGCACCACGCTGGCCAATCCAGCGGGCGCGGGAATGAACACCGTTTCCAGCGATAGCGCCGGTTGGCCGGAAAGCCGCTGGCGAATGTGTTCGCCGACCATCTCCGTGGTAAGCAGAAAGTTGGGGCCGGTGTTGAGCAGCACGACGGCGGCGGAATCGCTCGCCGGATGGAACCAGGCGTATGCCGTGTGGCCCGCGGTTGCGCCGCCATGAGAGTAGCTGCCCGAATCGGGGTTGTACATCCAGCCGAGCGCGATCGCATTGCCGGCGGACGCGTTAGCGCGTAGCCGCTGCGACACAGCCAACGCCCCGGCGAGCGGTGTGTGCTTCTCCGGATGCAGATTCGCTTCCAGGTAGGTGAGCATGTCGGACGCCGTGGACCGAATGGCTCCAGCCCCCGCGAGGGCATCCAAATCCCACGCCGGAATCGGCTGCTGCTTGTCGTTGTAGCCCTGCAGAAACCGCGATTGCTGTTCATCGGAAAGCGTCACAACCGTATCGGGCATCAGCAGCGGGGCAGTGAGAAGCTGCCGCAAAAGGTCCGGATAGCTGCGGTTGGCACGCTCGGCCAGCGCGTGTCCCAGCAGACCCAGCCCGAGGTTGCTGTAGAGAAACATGGCCTCGGGAGGTTTGGCGACACCTTGTTTGGCGAGGTACGCATAGAGCCGCTGCCTGTCGTAATCGGCGTACGGATTCGACCTGTCGGCCGGGCGGAAATTGGAGGGCATCCGCGGAAGGCCGGAAGTGTGCGTGGCCAGATCGAGCAGGGTGATCTCGCGGCCTTCCGGTTTCGCTACCGTCCCCGAAGGCAGCAGTTCGCGCACTGGCTGATCCAGCCGGACCGCGCCTTCCGATACCATGCGCGCGAGCATCAGGCACGTGAGTGTCTTCGAGATCGACCCGATCTGAAAGAGCGAATCCGATTTCGCGCTTCCGTAAGCAAACACCCGCCGTTCGCCCCGTTGCAGCACCCCGATCGACAGCCCTGCACCGGTGCCTGGCGCGATCGTGCCGGAGGTGATCGCTTGCCGCAGATCCCCATCCATCACGCTCTGGATGTCGCGCAACGGCACCGGCGCCGGGGTCGGCTGGAAGACGACGGCCGGAAGTGTCGCGGGCCGTGCGTTGCCGGCGAACGAGGCCGGCCACGCAAGCCCCATGATGGAATGGAACAGCAGAATCGTGAGACCGAGCGCAGTGGCGACGGCGGCGACTTTGGCGGCGAACATCGTCCGCGCTCTCACCGGCAGCGGCCCAAGCACCATCACGTCCCGCCGGTCGGGGAAAGTCGCGTCCCAACTGAGTACCGCGAAGATGCCGACGATCAACATGGTTGTGGCGATCAGGAAATGCTGGGTGATCATCGTGGCGGCGTAGGCCAGGCCGGCCGGGATACTCTTCGGCGGCCCAGCCATCGCCGCAATCGAGAGTGTCGCGCTCACGAATACGAGCAGCCCCGCGAACTGCCCCAGCAGCTTAGTGGCATCGCCCTGCGCGTGCGAGGACAGCACTTCCAGATCGACGATACGGAAGAGGAACTGCCGGTACAGAACACGCAGTTGGAGATTCGTCATGTCAGGCGCCTACCAGGTCGGCGATCTTGCGGGAGATGGCGGACGTGTCCTGCTCCACCGCAAGCTGCTCGAAAATCTTCTCCAGCGTCGGTGCGGACATTAGCGTGCGCAGGTGTTCGATGGAATCGTCCGCCACTACTTTTCCTTTGTGCAGAATGACCACGTGCTTGCAGACGCGCTCCACCGTTTCCAGTTCATGTGAGCTGAACAGGACCACCTTCCCCCGTGAAGCAAGCTCCCGGATGAGACTGCGCAGCACCAGACCCGTACCCACATCCAGACCCGAGAAAGGCTCGTCGAGCAGGAGCAGGCTGGGATTGTGCAGCAGCGCCGCCGACAGCAGCACCTTCTGCCGCATGCCTTTCGAGTAAGCCGAGATCGGGACATGGCGATCGTCGTGGAGTGAGAACAGATGCAGGAGCCCGTCAATGCGATCGCTGGTGAGACGCTGCGGGAGGTTGCGAAGCTGCCCAACCATGATAAGATACTCGAGTCCGCTGAGGTGCGAATAGAGATGCGGCTCTTCGGGCACGTACCCCATGCGCTGTTTGTAGCTGGTGAGGTCGCTCTCGATGGGGTCTTTTTCAAAGTAGATGCGCCCGGACGTAGTTTGCAGCAGCCCGGCGATCATCTTCATAGTCGTGGATTTGCCCGACCCGTTGGGGCCAAGGTATCCGGTGACTTCGCCTGGCAGCGCCCGGAAAGACACAGTGTCGACGGCGGCGATCCCGCTGAAGTGTTTGGAGACGTTGCGCAGTTCGAGCATGTCGTAGCAATGGACACCCCCACGCCGAACAAAGTTCCCGCCAGGCAAGCCGCGGTAGATAAGATGTACGCGCGTTGGGCAGAGTCAGACACCCCCCGCGAAGCGGGTGGCTTGATGAGTTGGGCCGCCTCAAAGGCGGTCGGCCTGGTGTTCTAGGCGTCGCGCGTTGCGCGCCTTATTCTCGACCTCAAAACAATCCGCTGTTGCCATCCGCGGCATCTTG
>JACQZR010000244.1 GCA_016213775.1 Acidobacteriota bacterium | reverse complement strand
TTGCCATCAGATCTTGCGGCGCGATAAACCGCTGCGTTCAACCGCCGGATGCGGAAAACCGCACGTCCGGTGGTGTGGGAGGGTGACGGGGCACAAACCCCGTCACTCGACCCGATCACGACGGCGAAATGTCCAAACTCCAGGGATCGTTATCACGATCCCTAAGACGGGAAGAGGGTTATTTGATTTCCGGGCTCTGGGCGTTGGCGGGTTCCTGGCTCCAGTTTTCGCGAATCACCAGTGTTTGATCGGAGAAGAAGGTCCGGCGGCCGGTGTTGCCAAAGGCAACGGGGACGGCGACGATGGAGTAGCCTTGCGGTCCGCCGGTGACGTTGAAATTGTAGCCACTCTTGGAACCGGTGGCGAGTTCACCGGGGATGAGATCAGCGGCGGACGGGCCGGCCTGGCCGCTGGTGGGTGGTCCGAGTTCCTGGATTGTGGTGGCGTATTTTCCGAACTGGGAGAAGTACTGGGTCTGGCCGGTGTGGATGGTGGTGAGTGTGCGGATGGCGGCCATTTCGTGGGCCTGCATACGCTGCTGGTTGATTTTGGGGATAGCAATGGAGGCGATGACCAGGATGATGGCCACCACAATCATGATCTCGATCAGGGAGAATCCCAAGCTACGCCGGCGGCGGGAAGCGGATGCGGTTCTTCTCATCACAAAATGACCTCTCAGATATATGACGGTAGCACATGGCGTGGCGTGCAAATGAAGGGACATCAAGAAGCCAGAGAGAACCCCCGTAGACACCGCAACTGATTCCGATTACACTAATGGCAGGAATTTTGCCAACCGATCTTGAGAACACGGGGGATGCCAGCCTGCTACGCGGCATCCCCCGTTTCTGTATAGTTGGAAGATACGTCCCGCTGAGTCTGGGAAGTCTAATTTGAAGAAAGGAGCCCGTAGCAAGCGACGGTATTGAGGCGGAAGTTGCCGCTCGCCGTCTGGTTTTCGAATGTACCCACCAAGAAATTATCCCCCGCGCCGTCCGGTCCGCGTCCGTGAGAATGTGAATGAGGCCATCCGTGTGCGCGAGGTGCGCGCCGTGTTTCCGGATGGAGTCGTGGAGGTGTTGCCGACGCAGGCCGCCATCCGCCGAGCCCAGGAGTTGGGTCTCGATTTGATTCTTGTTTCTCCTACCGCAGAACCTCCCGTGGCGAAGGCCATGGATTATGGCCAGTGGCAGTATGAGCAGAAGAAGAAGCAGCACGAGGCCAAGAAGAAACAGCACGTGATCCAGGTGAAGGAACTCAAGTTCCGCCCCAACACGGATGATCACGATTACGAGTTCAAGAAGAACCACGCCATCCGGTTTCTAAAGGAAGGCAACCGCGTGAAGGCGATTGTGCAATTCCGCGGACGCGAGATTGCGCACGTGGATCTCGGGCAGAAGTTGTTGCAGCGCTTTGCCGAGGACATTTCGTCGGTGGGAACGGTGGAGGGGTCGCCACGTTTGGAAGGGCGCAATTTCCATGTGATCATCGGGCCAGCGAAGACGAAGGAAGTGCCGGTGAAGAAGGAAAAGCCGCCCACGCCGCCACCTGCGCAGCCGGTCGCTCAATAGGTTGTCAGGAGAATTCGTCTCACACGGGGCGGGGCCAGGGGGCTCCGCGCAGACGGGGGAGTTTGCCCCACGAGCGGGAACGTGAGCGGCTAGGGGCGCAGGAGGCCGGAACCGCGGTCTTCGAGTTTTTCGACGCGGTCGGACAGATTGGAGATCTGGACGGTCAAGCGGAGCTCCATTTCAGCCATGCTCTGCTTCATCTCGGCGCGCAGTGTGGATATCTCGCCGCGCATTTCCGCGCGCATCGCTGAGAGTTCCGATCGCATCTCCTGACGCAGTGCGTCGATTTGAGCGGTCAGCGCACGTGTGTTCAACCATGCGGAGAACAGCATGACGATCAGGCTCCCGAAGAGAGCCAGTATCGCGGGCATCCAATTTATGACGTGTCCGTCCATACCCACATCCATGATAGTACAGGCGGTCGCGGAGAATGGCGAGTGGTTCTTTACAATGGTTGTATGAACTCTTCCGCGCGCGAACGGTATTCGCGCCAGATTCTGTTTCCGGGGATTGGTGAAGAAGGCCAGCAGCGCCTGTTGGACGCGCATGTAGCGATTGTTGGGTGTGGGGCGCTGGGTACGTTTCAAGCGGCGGCGCTGGCTCGTGCGGGGGTTGGCCATCTCTATGTCATCGACCGTGATTACGTCGAGCTGAGCAATCTGCAGCGGCAGTGGCTGTTTGAGGAAGAGGACGCCACGCAGGCGCTTCCCAAGGCGGTGGCGGCGTCGCAACGGTTGGCGAAGATCAATGCGGCAGTGACGGTGAAGGCTTTGGTGGAGGACTTGAATCCGCGTAATGCGGAGGAACTGCTGGGCGAGGCGGGTGTGATTCTCGACGCGACGGACAACTTCGAGACGCGGTATCTGATCAATGACTATGCGGTGAAGAACGAGATCCCGTGGGTTTATGGGGCAGCGGTAGCAAGCTACGGGCTGGTGATGCCGGTTGTGCCCGGGACGACCTGCTGTTTGCAGTGTGTGTATCCGGAGCCGCCGGTGGGCGCGCAACCGACTTGCGAGACGGCGGGGGTGCTGAACACGATCACTTCATTGATTGCATCGTTGCAGGTGACGGCGGCGATTCAAATGATCGTGGGAATGGAAGTGCCGCGGAAGATCACGACAGTGGACGTGTGGACCGGCGTGATGCGGCAGGTGCGGCAACCAAAGGCGTCTGAGGAATGCTCGTGCTGTGGCCGGCGCGACTTTATGCACCTGGATGGACGGCGGCGTGCTCCCATCAGCCTGTGCGGGCGGAACGCAGTGCAGATCCACGACAGGGCAAGGCCGCTCGATTTACGCGTGTTGGAAGAGCAGTTGACGCCGCTGGGGACGGTGCGGCGGAATGATTTTGCGCTGCGGTTCTTTCTTCCCTCGTACGAGATGACCGTGTTTCCGGACGGGCGCGCAATCATCAAGGGAACGACCGATGCGGGCGTGGCGCGCAGTCTGTACGCGAAGTATATCGGTTGAGTAAGCGATTCACTTGCTATCCTGAGATCTGATGCGGCGCGCGCGCCCACTCTTCCTACTCGCCATTGCCGGGATTGCCGGATATCTCGCGTTCATTTACCGTGAGCGCCTGATCGCAATTGACCGGCAGAAACCAATTCCACCCGTTGCGCTTCCGCACGGCGTGCACGCGAACGCAAAGGACGGCTGGGATTGGGAGAAGAGCTCCGAGAACGGGCCGAAGGTGCAGGTGCATGCGAAGAACTTCCGGCAGGTGGAGGAACCAAACCGGTTTGAGCTGGAAGGCATCGAACTGAAGATTTTTCGCCGGGACGGAAAGACCTTCGACAAGATCGTCAGCGACAAGGCCATTTTTGACATGGCGGAGGCATACCTCTACTCGGAAGGGGAAGCCGATATCACGATGGGCGTGGCCGACGGTGAGGAGCCGGCGGCGAACCGGCTGGTGCGGATCAAGTCGACTGGTATTCGTTTCGACAGCAAGACGGGCAAGGCGGAGACCGAACGCGCGGTAACGTTTACGACGGCCCGTGGCGAGGGCAAAGCGGTGGGCGCTGTCTACGATCCGCAGAACAAGCAACTGCGTCTGAGGAGCCAGGCGCAACTGTTGTGGCAGAACCCGGAAAGCAAAGGGCCGCCGATGAAGGTGGAATCGAACGAGCTGCTGTATTTGGAAGGCGAGTCGAAGGTGTTGCTGTCCCCTTGGGCGAAGTTGACCCGCGCCGGGATGACGCTGGAAGGAAAAGGGGCAATCGTGCAGCTCGATAAGGAAGCGATCCGGCAGGTGGACACTACTGAGGCAAAGGGCATCGACAAAACGCTGGGCCGCACGCTGGAATACTCGGCCAACACTCTGAAGATGAATCTGTCGGAGAAGAGCCAGGTGGAGAAGATCGATGCCAGTGGCAATGCTCACATGGTGACCACGACGGAGCAGGCGGTGACGACGACGAACGCGGAGAAGGTGGAGATGAGTTTTGAGGCGGCCGCAAAGGAGACTGTGCTGCGACGAGTGCTTGCGAGCGGGAATGCGGAGGTGGAATCGAAGCCGCTCGCGCGGCCGAATGTGCCTGTGCCGGAAACGAAGGTACTGCGGAGTGCGGTTGTCGAGCTGAAGATGCGGGATAACGGGCGCGAGATTGAGACGATGGATACGCCGTCGGCGGCGGTGCTGGAGTTCTTTCCCAACCGTGCGGGGCAGCACAAACGGCGCGTGGAAGGGGAGCAGTTCCACGTGGAGTACGGGCCGCGAAACCAGGTGGACACGTTTCGCGTGACGAAGGCCGCGACGCGCACGGAGAACGATCCGAAGCAGGGGAAACCGCAGCCTCCGTCGCTGACCTGGAGTCGCGAGCTGACAGCATTGTTTGCGCCAAAGACCGGGGAGATGACGCGCATGGAGCAGTCGGGGGATTTCCGCTATGAAGAGGGCGACCGGAGGGCGCGGAGTGAACGGGCATTGCTCGATCAGGCTTCGGGGCGGATCACGCTGATTCAGGGAGCGCGTGTGTCGGATGCAACGGGATCGACGGCGGCGGATCAGATAATTCTCGATCAGAAGAGCGAGGATTTTGTTGCGCAGGGCAACGTGACCTCGAGCCGTTTGCCGGATAAGAAGGGGTCGGGCTCGGCGATGATGAGCAAGGACGAGCCGATGCAGGCGAAGGCGGCGCGGATGAATACGTACGAGCGGCAGTCGCTGGTGATCTATGAAGGCAATGCAATGTTGTGGCAGGCGGCGAGCCGGATTCAAGGGGACAAGATTGAGATCGACCGGAAGAATTCGCAGTTGCGCGCCAATGGCAAGGTGGTGACGCAGGTGCAGGACCAGGCGAAGAAGACTGAGGGCAAGAAGGCCACTATGCCGACGTTCACGCTGATTACTTCGCCGTCGATGATTTACTACGACAAGGAACGGTTGGCGCACTACACGGGCGGGGCTTTCCTGCGGCGGGATTTGCTGGACGTGAAGGCGCGGGAGATTCGCGCGTTTCTCACGCCGGAACAAAAGCCGGCGCCGGCAGAGGACCCGAAGGCTGTAGCGGCAAAGGCGGACGACGGTACGAGCCTGGATCATGCGGTGGCCGACGGGAATGTGATCATCGTGCAGGCGGCCAACAATCGCACGCGGAAGGGAAACTCAGGCTATGCCGACTACGTCGTCAAAGAGAACAAGATCGTGATGGAGCGCGGGGCATCGGGATCGGAGAAAGACGATCCGGTATTCGAGGATTCCGTCAAGGGCGTTACCAGGGGTAGGCAATTGATCTATTATTCAGACGATGACCGGCTGCTCGTGAGCGGGGCTCCATCGCAACCGGCTGCCAGCAAGCTACGCCGGAAGAAGTGAATGCGCATTCTCGAAACATCGGAACTATCGAAAAGCTATCGTGGCCGCAAAGTGGTGGACGGGGTGTCGATCTCCGTGCGGCAGGCGGAGGTTGTGGGGCTGTTGGGGCCGAACGGAGCGGGCAAAACCACAACGTTCTACATGATTGTCGGGCTGGTGACACCGGATTCCGGCAAAGTGCTATTGGAACAGCAGGATATCACTCCGCTGGCGATGTACCAGCGGGCGCGCAAGGGGATCAGCTATCTGCCGCAGGAAGCGTCGGTGTTCCGGCGGATGACGGTGGAAGAGAACCTGATGGCGATTCTGGAGACGCTGCCCATACAGAGTAGTGAGCGTCGGGTGCGGATGACGCGATTGGTGGAGATGCTGGGGCTTGAGAGGGTGCGTCAGAGCAAAGGGTACATGCTTTCGGGCGGGGAGCGGCGGCGGGTGGAGATTGCGCGGTCGTTGGTGATCGAGCCGAATTTCCTGCTGTTGGACGAGCCGTTCAGCGGGATTGACCCGATCCAGGTGATGGAGCTGCAGCGGATTGTGTTTGATCTGAAGCGGGCCGGGATCGGGATACTGGTGACGGACCACAACGTTCGCGAGACGCTGGCGGTGACGGACCGGGCGTACATCATCAATAACGGGAAGATTTTCCGGGCGGGGACGCCGGAGGCGCTGGGGCGGGATCCGGAGGTGAAGCAGATTTATCTTGGGGAGTCGTTCGAGTTGTAAGAACACGTTGTGGCCACGGATGAACAGTGATGAACCCCTCACGACCGGCCCTTGGCGCGGCCGCGCGCGATGGATGAAAATGGGTGTCAATGCGAACGCGGAGTTACACGCAAAAACGCAAATGAGGACGCAAAAGCGCAAATAGGGCGGAGCCTGGCGTGGTGGGTTTTCGTTGCATATCAACGCGATGGGAGAATTTTCGGAGCAACCCCTAAGTTGTTGATTCTGCGTCTCCAGGCGGAACTGAAGTTCCGCGCCGGCTAAAGCCGGGCCCCACAACCCAGGTTTCTGATACTTGTGACGGCTCGTGTCGAGTCGTCCCCCCATACGACCTCAGAAACTAAGTGGTGCGCGCGGGGCAGACGCCATTGACGAAAGCGCAGCGTTGACAATGCGGGCCTTCGCGGAGGGGGAATGTCATGGTGTCCTGGGCGGCGCGGAGGGCGGCGACTTGTTGACGGGCCGCGTCAATCCATTCTTCGCGTAGGGAAATGTCGATGGCGATTCCGGTGCGGAGGTACCAGACGATGGCGCGGCGGGGCATCTTTCCGGTGAGGCGTTGGAGCGCGATGGCGTAGAGACGGAGTTGCGGGCCGTAGCGGAAGGAATGGAGGCGTTCTTCGCCGGGCTCGACGCGGTCGGATTTGTAATCGAGGAGGATGATTTCGCCGTTCTCCTGGAACCAGAGATCGATCTGACCCCGGAGGATGACGCCTTCCACTTCGATCAGGAAATCGTATTCGCGGCCTACGCGCGTGGCACGTTGCACTCGCTGACCGAGTGGGGACGAGGCGAAACCCTGGGCCATGGATTGTGCTTCCAGCGGGGCATCGGCAACGAGCTTGCCGGCGAGGAGTTCGTGGACCATGGTTCCGAATTCGCTGGCGGTCCATTCACTACGGTCGGGTTCGGGATCGGCGGATGGTGGGGGTGTGGACGACGTCGCGGCCGGATAGCGGAGGTAGCGGGCGAGGTAGTACTGGCGCGGGCAGAAGGCGTGCTGGGCTACTGATGTCACGGGCGCCACGGATTCGTACTGTCCGGAGATGGGCGGAGGGTCGGTGTAGGTCACCGATTCGATTGGCGCGGTGGAGGGAGCGGGGAGGTCGTTGGGCGCCGGCTGTGCGGTGTGGGTGACGGCGATGGCGATACCCTCGATCGTATGATGGGTGGCCGCGAGTTCCTGTTTGGGCGAGTTGGCGGGGAGGCCGGTGGCATCGCAGACGATGCGCATCCACGGGAGCTTGCCAGGGAGGCCGGCAGACAGCACGAGATGCTCTTCGGCGCGGGTGATGGCGACGTAGAGGAGGCGGTCCTCCTCACCTGCTTCCTGGCGGCGCTTCTGATCACAGACGGCGAGGTGAACGGGATCGGAAATGCCAACGCCACCGGTGGGGTGCCTCCAGGTGACACCGATATGGCGCTGGGCGTTAAAACAGAAAACGGGTTCTCTGTTTTGGCCTCCGGTGCGCATGGAGGCGACGAAGACGATGGGGAACTCGAGGCCCTTGGCGGCATGGACGGTCATGAGGCGGACGGCGTTGCCTGCTTCGCCGGAGGCGGCTTCGGCTTCCGCGCCGGTGTCGCGCCAGTTGCGGAGCTCATCGCACAGCTCGCCGATAGTGCGCGGGTCGCGGGCGTGCCAGTCGCGGAGCATGGTTTGGAGTTTGGCGACGTTGGCGCGGGCGCGGGAGGGGAGGTTGTGGTCGTAGCCGGACTGGTCAATGACTTGGGCGAGCAGCACGTCGGGCGGGAGCATGTGGGCGCGGGCCCGCTGCCGGGTGACGAGTTGGTGGAACCATTCGAGGCTGGGTTCGGTTTCGATGGCGGTGAAGAGGCCTTTGTCGCTATCCGCGGACTGCATCTTGAGGCGGAGCAGAGTCTCGTCGCCGGCGCCGACGAGCGGGGAGCGGAGAACCACAACGAGGCTGATTTCATCGAGAGGATTGGCGAGGACGCGCAGCCAGGCGACGAGGTCGCGGACCTCGCGGGTTTCATAGAACGACTTACCGCCGCTGATGGTGGAGGGGACACCGAACTCGTCGAGGGCCTCCTGCACAGGCGTGAGTCCGCCGATGGTGCGGGCGAGTATGGCGAAATCGGAAAAGCGCGCGGGGCGCTGTTCGCCTTCCTTACCGACAGGGAGATTGCCCTCGAGCTCGCGGATTCGGCGGGCGATCCAGAGCGCTTCGATGCGCGCGGCGCTGTCGTCGGGATTGGCGGCGAAGGCGTGCATCAGCTCGATGGAGGGCTGCGATTTGGGCGGGTATTCGCGGCGCGCGACGAGACGGTGGGGTTCGATGCCGCCGGGCAGAAACGGGACCACGGCGTTGATGGCGGCGATAATCTCCGCGCGGCTGCGGTAGTTTTCGCGAAGCTCGTCGACGAAATCGCCGCGGTGGACGAGGGAGTCGCGGTAGCCTCGGAAGACTTCGGGATCGGCGTGGCGGAAATAGTAGATGGACTGGTTGATGTCGCCGACGGCGAAGAGCGCGCCGGGGCTGCGGACGAGATCCACCAGACGCCACTGGAGCTGATTGGTGTCCTGAAGCTCGTCCATGAGCACCTGATCAAACGAGGCGCGTACGCGCTGGCGGATAGCTTCGTTGGATTCGAGCAGGCGGATGGTGAACTCCTGGAGGTCTTCGAAATCGAGCACGCCGCGTTGGCGCTTTTCGGCGCTGTAGCTGAGGTGGATGCGGCGGAGCGCTTCCAGCAGGACGGGGTAAGTGAAGTGGCGCGCAGTTAGGATGATGGCGGCTTCGGTTTCGGGAATGACGTGTTCTTCGAGTTCCTGGGCAATGGCGCGGACGCGGGAGCCTGATTTGAGCGAGGAGGCTTTGGGCATTTCGCGCAGCAATTGCAGGCGCTCGGCGAAGGGCGCGCCGGCCGGGGTTTGGAGAACGCGATCGGCCCAGCGGTGCATGTACTGGTGCTTGTCGCGCTGGGAGAAAGTGCCGGCGGGCGGGTCCTGCAGGGCCACGCGGGCGCGGGAGACGATCGCGTTCCAGTTTTCGGTTTGGGGGAGCGGGGGTGGTTGAAGAGTGTCGATGTCCACGCCGGCGGTGCGGGCTTCTTCGTAGAGTTTGAGCAGCGCGCCGGCGAGGTCTTCGATTCCGGTGTTGAGCTGGATGAGGAGGGTGCGCATGGCGTCGGGGCGCAGAACCAGAAGGTCGTCGAGGACGGCTTCGGCGGCGATGCGTCCGAGGAATTTCGATTCGGCTTCGTCGATGAGGCCGAAGTTGGGATCGACGGCGGCGGCGATGGCGTTCTCTTTTAGCAGACGGGTGCAGAAGCCGTGGATTGTCGAAACCCAGGCGCGTTCGATTTGTTCGCGCAGGGCTTCGGAGGCGGAGAAGGAATCAATGAGGCGGCGCTTGATTTCGGTGGCGGCCTTCTCAGTGAATGTGACGGCGAGGATGCGGCGCGGGTCGATGCCTTTGTGGGCGACGAGCCAGCGGAAGCGTTCGATGAGGACGCGGGTTTTTCCGGAACCGGGACCGGCGACGACGCAGACGTCCTGTCCCCAGCGTTCGACGGCGGCGCGTTGGGCTTCGTTCATCATGACGAGGCCACCTGGCGACCGCTTGCTGACGCGCGCGGCTCAGCGACGGTTTCCGAGCCACGACCGTTAGGGAGTGGAGCACGTAGACTTAGGATCCATGCAAAAAAGCGCCGAGATGAGTCTCGGCGCGGCAGCCTGAGAGGCTGCGCCACGTGTCGAACGTTCCTCATGACGAGGCCACCTGTACAAGCGGAGCGGGTTTCGACTCGATGCGGCAGGCATCACGGGCGTCGCACCATTTGCACTTGTCGGTGTCGGCGGGAGCAGGGGCGATGATGCCCTGGGCAATGCTGGCGGCCACCTGCGAGCTGGTCTCTTTCGCGCGATCCATCATGTCGCGCAGTTGGGCGACGTCCCAGGATTCACCGAGATCCTGCCAGCCGAAGATGGGGACGTGCCAGCCATTCCAGGAGACTTCGCCACGGAGGCCGCAGTAGAGCATTCCGGCGGGCGAGCCCTTGAGGAGCTTTTCGGCGGCCCAGAGGTAGAGGCCACCCTGGACCAGTTCGCCACGGTCATGCGAGCGGACGCGGTCGCGCACACGGTTGCGGGAGGAGTATTTGTAGTCGATGACGATGAGACCGCGGGCGCCCACTTCAACGACACGGTCGATTTTGCCGCGGATTTGCAGGCCGTCTTCGAGGGTGATTTTGAAGCCGCGTTCGATGCCGACGGTCTTGGCGCCTTTGAGCACGGGGCTTTCGAGAAAGCGGCGGAGGTTGGCATGGACTTCGAGGCGGACGCGCTCGGTGCGGTGGCCGGCGGGAACGGATTTCTTCGCGCAGGACTCTTCAAAGAGGCGATTGAAGATTTCGTCGACGAAAAGCGGCGAGCCTTCGGTTTCGGCGAGGGTCTTGTGCAGGATGTCGCCCTGCATGAGGAAATCGAGGCGATCGTGCGGGGTTTCCGGGGGCGCGGCGAGTTTGAGGATGTCGCGGGCGAAGAACTGGTAGGGGCACTGCAGGTAGGTTTCGATGGCGGTGGGCGACAGCGTAGCGCGGGCTTTACGTAGAAGCGCGAGCAGGTCCTTTGATTCGATGGCGGTGTTGGCGGCGGGGCGCAGTTCGCGTTGGGGACGAGGGCGGTTGGGGAGGGCTTGCTGCGATTCGGCGGCGGGGTCGAGGAAGAACGACGGGAGAGTCTGGTCGCCTTTGAGATTGGCACGCGGACAGGAGAGGATCGCCTCGCGAGTTGCGGCACCGCGGGCGATTGCGAACAGCGTGGTCTCTTCCCGCTGGCGCTCGTCGGAGGTGCGGAGGAGGACGCCATGGCTGCGCAGACGGAGGCGCTCGTCGTCGTTGAGGATCGGGTGGCCGGAGTGGTATTGCGGGAAGACACGCTCCAGCAGACCGCACACGAAGACCACGGGCAAGCGCCACTGGCGGGCTTCGTAGACGTCGATGACATGGACGACGTTGCGGCGGTCGTCACGCACCTGAACGGGGATGTATTCGAGCAGGTCGCCGAGGTGACGGCGGAATTCTTCGAGGGTCAGCTCGGTGGCGGGGTCGAGCGCGGCGGCGGTTTCTTTGAGCGCAGCGTCCCAGGCGTCGAGGGCGGCGAAGAGGGAGCGCCATTCGAGGATTTGATCGGCAGAGACGCCGTCGGTGATGGGGGGTAGGGTCACGATGGAACGCAGCGTGGCGAAGGAGGCGGCCCATTGCGCGGGCGGCCGGCGGGTGGTGCTCCAGGAGGTGAATTCGGTCCAGCGGAGGATGGGCGCGTGTTGGATCCAGTCGTCCGGGATGCCGAAGGCGGGTTGTTTGGAGCGGAGCAGATGGTCCATCGCATCGGCGATGGCGGGCGCGAGGCCGGCGTAGGGGGAGGTGACCAACGGGATGAGCGCGGCGTAGCTCCAGTTGGATTGGACGGCGTCGAGGAAGCCGGTGAAAAAGCGGGCGAGCGAGTGCTCGCGCAACGCGGTTTGGAAATAGAAGCGCGCGGGGATGCCGTAGCGGCAGAGGGTGGTGGCGATCAGGGGGACGTACGGTTGCTCGCTGCGCACGATGATGCCGATTTCGCGGAAGGGCGTGAGGCGGCGTTGTATTGCAGGATGCGGCGGGCGATTTCCTCGGCCTCCTGGAGCTCATGCGCGGCGGTGAATTGCGTGGCTGGGACGGGGGCGGTGTCAGGCACTTGAGTGGCTTGGAGGCCCATGGCCGCGAGGGCCCGGATGCTGGGTTCCGCGCCTGGCCATTCGGGAAGCACAATAGAAAGCTCGGCGGAGGCGAGGGCTCGGATAATCTCCAGTTCGGCGGGGGTGAAGGCGTAGAAGCCCTCGAAGTAGATCCGCTTCCAGGGAGTGCCTTGTTGGCGAAGGCAGGCGGCGGCAGTGCGCAGGCGGGTGGCGCGGAGCATGCGGCCGGTGCGGGCGACCTCGATTTCAGTGGCGGCGAGGAGTTGTTGAAAGCCCTGGGCCTCGGCAGTATTCGCAGAGGCGGCGAGGGCGGCGGCGTCACCTCCGGTGGTGCTCACTTCTTCGATCAGCATGGCGAGGACGCGGCGGAGTCCGGCGGAGTAGGCCAGGGAGCGGAAGACCTCAGGCGGATCGGACTTCAGCAGACGATCGACGAGGCGGTCCAGGTAGGGGGCGGTGGCGGCGGGGATGTCGCGCACGAGAGGCTCGACGAAACGCGAGAGGGTGACGATGGAATCGGGGCGGACGAAGAATCCTTCGCGGGCGTAGCTATGGCGGCGGTGCTCGGCCATGGTGGCGGTGGGGACCAGGAGACAGGTGGATTCGTCGCCGCCGGCAAGGTGTTCTTCGATGGAGCTGAGCGGGCCGGATGTGAAGAGGATCACTCGCGTTTCCTCAAATAGCGATCTCCGTGAGGGTGGACATGCGTTTGAGCTGGCCGCAGGCAGCGTAGATGTCGAGGCCGCGTGGCTTGCGTATGAAGCAGGGCAGGGAACGTTTGACGATGGCTTGGAAGGAGGCGACGCGGGCGGGGTCGGGCGTGCTGAACTGGATTCCGGGGCCGGGGTTGAGAGCGATGAGATTCACTTTGCAGTGGAGATTGGCGAGCAGTTTGACGACGCGCCGGGCGTCGGCGTCAGTATCGTTCACGTCCTTGAGCAGCACATATTCGAACGTCAGGTGCTCCCAGGAGCGGAGGGGCCAGGCGCGGCAGGCTTCGATCAGATCCTTGAGGTGATATTTGCGCGTGATGGGCATTAGTTGCTGGCGCTGTTCCTCGCTCGAGGCGTTGAGGGAGATGGCGAGTTTGGGGCGGACGGGTTCGGCGGCGAGATCGTAGATTCTGGGTGTGATGCCGGAGGTGGAGAGGGTGAGGCGGCGCTCGGAGAGACCGACGCCGTCCGGATCGGCGAGCAGACGGACGGCTTTGACGACATTGGGCAGGTTGAGCAGCGGCTCGCCCTGTCCCATCATGACGACGTTGAGCTTGCTGACATCGGCGGAGAGTCCGTTGGCGGCGGCGACGTAGAGGATCTGGCCGACGATTTCGCCGGCGGTGAGATTCCGCTCCAGGCCCAACAGCGCGGTGAGGCAGAACTGGCAATTGACCGGGCAGCCGACTTGCGAGGAAATGCAGAAGGTATAGCGCTGGCCTTCCGGCATGAGGACGGTTTCGACGGTCTTGGCGTCGTTGAGTTCGAGGAGGTAGCGCTTGGTACCGTCGGAGGATTCGTAGACGTGGGCGGGTTTCGGGAGGCCGAGGAGGCCTTCGGACTCCATGCGCTCGCGGAGCGGTTTGGGCAGCGTGGTGATGAGCGAGGCCGACTGGACGCGCTGGCGGTAGACGGCATCGTAGACCTGGCGGGCGCGGAACGCCGGCGGGTCCTGCCCGGTGAGTGTGGAGAGCAGAGCGGTAATGTCGTGCAAATCGGAACCGATCAGGGGAGGGTGCATAATGCGCGATACAATAATAGGATACCCTCATGATTCCACTATCCCCAGCGGTGTTTCCTCAAGAAAGCGCATCCGCCGCCAATGTCCGCTGCACGGTGTTGCCGAACGGCATCAAGGTGCTGACGGAGCAGATGCCTCACGTGCGGTCGGTGTCGGCGGGTATTTGGGTGACGGCGGGATCGCGATGCGAATCGGCGCAGCACAACGGCATTTCGCACTTTATTGAACACATGGTGTTCAAGGGGACGAAGAACCGGTCAGCGGAGGATATCGCGCGGCAGACGGATTCCCTCGGCGGTCACCTAGATGCGTTTACATCCAAGGAACTGGTCTGTTTCAACGCAAAAATGCTGGATGAGCATCTGGAGAAATCTTTCGACATCCTGTCGGATCTGGTGCTGAATCCGCTGTTTGTGGAGGAGGACATCGAGAAGGAAAAAGGCGTCATTCTGGAAGAACTCAAGATGGGTTTGGACGAGCCGGAGAACCTTGTTCACGACCTGTTTTCGAGCTCGTTTTGGGAGGATCACGCGGTTGGGCGGCCGATCATCGGCACCAAGAAGACGATCCAGTCGTTCACGCGGGAGATGATTCTGGAGTACTTCGGGCGGTATTACACGCCGAACAATCTGGTGATTTCGGCGGCCGGCAATCTGACGCATGATCGGTTTCTTGGATTGGTGGAAAGCAAGTTCGGGCAGTTGCAGCCGGTGGACAGCGCGAGTGCTCCGGCGGCGCCGAAAACGCGGCCGGCGCTGGTGTTGAAGAACAAACGGTCACTGGAACAGGTGCATGTGTGCATGGGCGTGCCGTGCAATGCCGTGGGCGATCCGCGGCGGTTTGCATCGTATGTGTTGAGCACGCTGCTCGGCGGGTCGATGAGTTCGCGGCTGTTCCAGAATATTCGCGAGAAGCGCGGGTTGGCGTATAGCGTGTTCACCGAGCAGATGCTGTATCGCGACGCTGGATGCTTCATGGTGTACGCGGGGACTTCGCTTGATTCAACGAAGGAGTTGATCCGGCTGACGCTGCAGGAATTCCGCGAGCTGCGCGAGCAGCCGGTGAGCGACGAAGAGTTGCGGCGCGCCAAGGACAACATGAAGGGGTCGTTCATGCTGGGGTTGGAATCGACGCACAGCCGGATGTCGCATATTGCGCGGCAGCACATTTACTTTGGCGGGCATACGACGATGGACGAGATTCTGGCGGCAGTGGAGAACGTCACGGCGGCGGGCGTGCAGGAACTGTCGAACGAGTTTTTCCAGCCGGAGCGGCTGGCGTTGACGATTCTGGGGAATCTGAACGGGTTCCAGTTGGACCGGGATAGTCTGGGGTTTTAGGGAACAGCGCGCAAAACGGAGTGCGGCGTCCCTTCTGCCTGACAGCCGAAACGGTGGATAATGTTTGGGGAAGGAGACCTTGCCCGAAATAAAAGCATCATTACCGCTGCATGACACGCGGCTGCTTCCGGCCTACTCCGTTGCTGAGGCGGCCCACTACTTGCGTATGCCGGAAGGAACGTTGCGAAGTTGGGTGGTGGGCAGGTGGTATCCCGTTGCGGGTCAGGCGAAGCGGTCCAAGCCCCTGATCCACCTGGACGATCCCAAGAAGCAATACCTTTCCTTCATCAACCTTGTCGAAGGGCACGTCCTTGCTGCCATCCGGCGTCGCCACGGCGTCAAACTTCCAAAGGTTCGCACCGCGCTCGACTACGTGAGGCGGCAGTTCCGGGTAGAGCGCCCTCTGATCGATCAGACCTTCCAGACCGATGGTTTGGACCTGTTCGTTGAGCGTTACGGCGACCTGGTTAATGCGTCGCGCGAAGGGCAGCAGGCGATGAAGGAAATCATCAGCGTTTACCTCAAGCGCATTGAAAGAGACACGAAGGGCCTTCCGATCAAGCTTTACCCGTTCACTCGCGACACCGAATCGGATGCGGCGCCCAAGACGGACCCCCGAAACGTCGTCATGAATCCGTCAGTTGCCTTTGGCCGACCCGTGATCGCAGGTACCGGCATACCGGTTTCCTCCATTTTCGAACGTTACAGGGCCGGGGATTCCGTGGCGGACCTCGCACACGACTTCAGTCTGGACACCAGGGAGATCGAAGAAGCCATCCGCTGCGAAGCCGCCTGATGAAACGGTATTCTTCATCGACAGGTCGCTGGGGAGAGATCCGCTTCGAACAGAACTCATCAAGGCCGGTCTCGCGGTTGAGATCCACGACGACCATTTCGCGCGTGATGAGGAGGACCGCGTCTGGCTTCCGATGGTCGGCGAGCGAGGCTGGGTTGTGCTCACAAAGGATCAAAGGCTGCGATACCGTCCGCTGGAGATCGCGGCGCTGAGAGCGAGCAAAGCCAGGGTGTTCGTCCTTACGGCGGGGAATCTCCGCGGCATCGAGATCGCAGCGGTCTTCCTGGCAGCACTGCAACGGATCTTCAAAATCCTACACTCCGTGGCGGGACCGTTCGTCGCGCGCGTTTCACAATCGGGGGACGTCAAGATCACCTGATTTGGTCCGCACGAAGTCTGAGTCGCACTTATGGTGGGAGTGTGGATGAACGGGTTCCAATTGGACCGGGAGAGCTTGGGGTTTTAGCCCACGGACGGACGATTGGGTCGTAGGTCTGCAGTACTCCGGTTCGAGGTTGACGGTATGGGTCACGGATGAAACGGATGGACACGGAGTGCGCCGGGATAAACCGGCATGGAGTTGAGAATGAAAGAGTCTTACAGGAAAGGAGTAGCCAACCATCCTGGCCCCGAGTCATGCGGCGGTCGCCGTAAGGCGGCAGTTGAAGCGTTGACAGGGGTACAGGCGGGC
>JACQZR010000241.1 GCA_016213775.1 Acidobacteriota bacterium | reverse complement strand
CCGTCAGTTATCAGACGAGAAGGCCCGCCGCAACCTACAACGCCTTAATAAACGGCTCCTCACAATCGCCTGTGACCTCGAACAACTCACACTGCCCAAAAAATGAGGAAACATTGGCCAGTCAAGTCGAACCAGTGGCTTGACAATTCCAGTGATCACACCGCCACCCGCAACGCCTTCGCCCACACCGAATACCGCACCGGCACTCGCCCGATCAACTCCCCATCCGCCTCCACCATCGCCCCCACCGGCTCCCGTACCTCCACCACACGCTCCCTCCGCACACTCACCGCCGGATGCCGCCGAGCCTCCCCACGGTACAGCGCCATCAACAACCCCCCCAGTGCCGCGGACCGCGCCGCCACCACGTGGAACCGTCCGTCGCTATCATCCCGAGGCAAGCCAAAGCTCATCCGGCCACACACCCAATTCGACTTCGTCACCGTAAGATTCAACAACCTCGCCCGCACCTCGCCGTCCTCATAGCACACCGCAAACTCCGGCACTGTCCAAGCCCGGTACGCAGACACCGCCGACACCACCGCAGCCACATCCACCATTCGCCCGCGCCAGCCACACACATTCATCCGCTGGGCCGCCTCCGCCACCACCCCGATGTGCGATCCATTCGCCACCAGACACTCCGCTCGACCACCGTCCATCCCCTCGCACTCCACCCGCAGCACATCACGCAAAATGAAATCCTCGCTCGTTAGCCGTTCCGCCACCGTCCGCCGAGGCAGTTCCTTTCCAAAATCGCAACTGCTGCCCCCGCCCAGGAACGCTATCGCAACTCCAGTCCCCGCCAACGCCTGAATCACTTCGTGCACTGTGCCGTCCCCGCCGAACACACCCACCCGCGTGGCCGCCCGCCGCACCAAGTCCTGGGCAATCCCCGTCGCATCGCCCGGACCCGCGGTAATCGCCACCTTGTAACGCAGGCCGGCCCGCCGCAGTTCCTCTTCCGTGCGCCGCCATCTGCTTCGCGCACGCCCCCCACCGGCGGCCGGATTCACAATGATCCACGTGTCTTCCAAGCTACGCCGTCCAACCCTTCGGAGCGATGAATTGCGGCGTCGCGATGTGGTGGGCCGACACCGCGCCCCATCGCCTCGCCCCACCCACTAAACCGGCATTCACGGCTGGCGTCGCCGCCGCCGTACCGAAAAACACCGGCCTCACCGAGACTCTATTGCGGATCTGCGCCAGAAAAGTCGCGCTGTCGCCTTCACTTCAGCATCGTCGAGCAGGCACAGATCATGAATGGTGAGTGTTCGATTATGAAATACTTCCCATTCTCCGTCAAGCCCTTTCCGTGAAACCTCCTGTCGCCGATTCCTATTCAAATCATTTGAAATCCAAACAAAAATGTATTACAATTTCCGTAAAGAGGTGTCGCCATGCTCAATAGCGATCTCCGCGGCCTCTCGCCTGCCCAGGCTCAAGCCGCCCTCTCCCTTGCCTCGGGAGCTTCCTACACGCAAGCCGCTCTCTCCGCCAACGTCGCTCGCTCCACTGTCCACGAGTGGCAAAACTCCACCCCCTCCTTCGCCGCCGCCGTCGAGGCCGCTCGCGAGGAATACATCGACACCCTTCGCGACCAGCTTCGCGAAGCCAGCATAAAAGCTCTCGCAGCCCTCATCTCCATCCTCGATAATCCCGCCACATCGCCAGGCGTCCGCCTCAAAGCCGCCCTCGCCATCCTCAAACGTCCGCACTTCCCTGACCCCGGCTGGCAGCTCCCCGAATCCATCGAGCCGCCCTACCGTCAGGCCATGCTCGCAGACCTTGCTGACCTCAAAGCCGAGACCCAAATCCACGCCCGTCAGCAGAACCTGGCCGCAAATCGGACAAAATCGGACACATTTTCTCAGCAGCCTCAGCCCGAGACTCCCCCGCAGCCACAAACTCCCGCCGCATCCACAACCGAACCTCCTCGTAAGCCGGCCACCGCCGAAAGCCGCACCCAAGCCACCGCCGCGCCACCTCGCAACCACCCCGGCAACCAACCCGTCTCGTCTTCCAAAACCGGCCGCAACGAAACCTGCCCCTGTGGTTCCGGCCTCAAGTTCAAACGCTGTTGTCTCAACAAACGTCCGCAGGCAGCCGATGCCGCCGCGGCCTGAACATCGTTGAGTGATTTTCCTTTCTCACGCGATGAGGTTAGGTTATACTTGGCCTCATCTGGCAGTTGACGTAGGAGAATCTGGTGGACGAGCCAACGGCGCCACAACCACCGCGCGACGCTCTCGCACCGCTTGCGCACGCTCACGCTGACGCGCATGTGGCAACCTGGGGTCCGTTCAAACTCATCCAGAAAGTCGGTCAGGGTTCCTTTGGCGAAGTATATCGCGCCTACGACACCACACTCGAACGCGAAGTCGCACTCAAACTCCTCCTCCGCCGCGGCGACGATGAAGAAGCGCAGGTGCAGGCGCTGCTCCGCGAAGCTCGTGCCATCGCCCGCGTCCGTCACAACAACGTCGTTCCCGTCTACGGCGTCGATCGCTTCGATGGCCGCGTCGGCTTCTGGAGCGATTTCGTCAACGGCAAAACCCTCGCCGCCATCCTTGCGCTCAGCGGACCGTTCGGACCGCGCGAAGCCGCCCTCATCGGCGTTGACGTCTGCTGCGCGGTAAGCGCTGTTCATGCCGCCGGACTCCTCCACCGCGATATCAAAACAGGCAACGTCATGCGCGAGGCCGGCGGACGAATCCTCCTCATGGACTTCGGCCTCACTCTCCACGAGCACCAGGGCCACCAGACCTTCGGCGGCACCCCTGTTTACATGGCCCCGGAGCTCTTCCGGGGCGCCCCCGCATCCGCCGCCACCGATCTCTACGCCATCGGCATCCTTCTCTTTCACATGCTCTCGGCAAGGTATCCGGTGCAAGCCTCCACCATGGATGAGATGGCCGCGCGCCACCACCAGGGCGATCGCCTCTCGCTCCTCGACATCCGCCCCGATCTTCCCGTCGCACTCGCTCGCGTCATCGAAACCGCCATTCATCCCGACCCGCAGCAACGCTATAAAACGGCCGGGCAGATGATCGGCGCATTGACCGAAACTCTCGATGTTACCGCCGATCCCGCCGAAGCCGCGAAACCCACTCGCCGCATCCTCCCGTGGGCGATCGCCGCCGGTGCCGCTGTGCTCGCTCTGCCGTTCACGCTGCCGCAGGTCCGTCAACTCCTGTTCCGCACCGGCACACTCCACGACGATTACCAGAAAGCCCACGAACTACTGGATCATTACTACCGTCCCAACGCCCTGCAAACCGTCATCCCCATCCTCGAAAAAATCGTTGCCGCCAATCCCACCTTTGCCCCCGCCTTCTCCGATCTTGGCCGCGCCAAAGCGCTTCGGTGGCTGGAGTTTAAGGATTCCAACCTCCTCGAAGAAGCGCGAACGGCGTCGCTACGCGCTCTACAGCTCAAGCCCGACCTGCCTTCCGCCCACGTCACTCTCGCGCTCTTGTACATGCGGACCAACAAGTACGACCTTGCCTCCCAGGAGTTGGACGAAGCAATCCGGCTCGACAGGAACTACGCACCCGCCTATGCCGTACTCGGCGACATGCTGTGGCGGCAGGGCCGCAACCCCGAGGCCGAAACCACCATCGAAAAAGGCGTTAGTCTCGCCCCGGATCGGTGGGACGTAGTGCAGTCCTTCGGGCAGTTCTATGCCGATACCGGCAAACTCGAACAGGCCTCTGAGCAGTACCTCAGGGCCGCCAGACTCACCCCCAACAATCCACGCGCACATAACAATTTAGCCCAAGTCTATCGGATGCAAAACAAGTTGGAGGACTCCGCCGGCGCTTTCCGCAAAGCAATCGAGCTCGAACCCACATTCAGCCGCTACCGTAATCTCGGCATGGTTCTGCTGGAGCAGGGCAAGTACGCCGAAGCCAAACCCGAGCTCGATCGCGCCATCAGTATGAACCCCGGCCACTACCGCGCCTATGGCCACCTCGCTACCCTCTACACCCTTACTTCCCTGAACCGCGACAAGGCCGCCGAAACCTATCGCAAAGCCGTCGAACTAAGTGAAGCCCTACTGAAAAAAACCCCGAATGATTCCTATCTCCTATCCGATACCGGCAGCTATTACGCCAGCCTCGGCGACGCCGAACACAGCCTGCCGCTGCTGCGCAAGGCAGCCGCCGTTGCGGCCGACCGGCCCGAAGTCCTCTATACGGTTGCGGTCGCCTATGAGCTGATCCACCGGCGCGATGACGCCATGGCAACCCTCGAAAAAGCTGTTGCCGCCGGCATGTCCGTGCCCTTCCTCGATCGCAATCCTCAACTTTCCGCCCTGCGTGCCGACCCTCGGTACAGGGCAATGATCAACCAAGCAGTACTAAACCGAAACAAAAAAGGATAACCGATGCAACTGAATTCAGTGCAAGCTAATAACGTGCCACTACCTCTGGGCATGCCGGTGATGGACCCCGTCCTCTATGCCGGCGACAACCCGGTGATTGATCAGCCCACCCCCCCGGCTCCGGATCCACCCAGACCCCTCAAGAAGAAGGCCCCCGCCAAGAAAGCCCCGGCCAAGAAGGCTCCGGCCAAGAAGGCTCCTGCAAAGAAGGCTCCTGCAAAGAAGGCTCCTGCCAAAAAGGCTCCGGCCAAGAAAGCTCCAGCTAAGAAGGCTCCTGCCAAAAAGGCTCCGGCTAAGAAAGCTCCAGCCAAGAAGGCTCCAGCCAAGAAAGCTCCGGCTAAGAAGAAGAAGTAACACCCGTTCGAAGCGAGCCCCCTGCGCCCAGCGGCAAAGGGGGCTTCGTCATCTAAGGAGCGCTGATGCCTGACCCGACTGCCCCTTCAGTCACCCTCCCAATGGGAGTCTACGAAACCGGCGAATTCGCGCCGGCCATCGACGCAGCGACCTTGAGGATCCTCAAGACCCGCTCTCAGTTTGGGTCCGTCCCCAAAGGCACCATCGAAGCAAAAGCCACCTCCAAGGATCCCACCTTCGGCATGGTCGGCGGCGAGCTCGGTGCTGACATCCTCGAGAAATCCGGCTGGGCCGTAATGTTCGGCACCACCGTCAGCGACACAATCAAACGTAAACTCCAGCCGCTCATCAAACATCGTCAGGACGAGGTCGGCAACCCCGCATTGTGCCCCATTCTCGATCCTCCGCGCCCCGGTCAAACCGCGGCCCAATGGCTTGCGGAAAAGCACAAACTCAGCCTCAACGTCGTCGCCCCGGAAAAAGGCGTCCCCTATTACGTCATGATCGTCGCCTCGCCCGAGGACGTCTCCTTCGATTTCCAGTACGAGCTCGATCTCTACTGGGCTGTCGGGCGCCTCTGGCTCGAATCCGCCGCCGCCTTTGAGCGCTACGCCGAATCCGTCATCGCCTGCGAGAATCTGGAACGCGCCCCCACCGCCCGCAAGATCGCTCTGTTCGCGCCCGACTACAGCGGAAAAGATAACGGCGCCTCAAAGCTCGTAAAGGAGAACCTGATTGACCCCATGGTCGCCGGCAGCCTTGGCGATTCCGAGAAGTTCGCCCGCCAGCTATTCATCGGCGAGGGCGCCACCAAACAGACGTTCCACCATCTCTTCACCGGAGCGGTGGATGGCGGCCCTCCTTCGATTCTCTTCACCGCCTCCCATGGCCTTCTCAAACTCCCCGAAAGCCCCAACCTTGCCGATTCCCAAGGCGCAGTCCTCTGCCAGGAATGGCAAGGGCAACCTCCACCACTGGAATCCTATTACGCTTCCTGGGATTTCCCCGAAACCCCAAAAGTACACGGCATGGTCCACTTCCTCTTTGCCTGTTACGGCCTCGGCTGGCCCAAACACGACACCTTCAACTACGAAAAGAAAGTCCCCATCGCCCCGGCCCCGATGATGGCAAAGCTGCCGCAAAAGCTGCTCGGGGCCGAGAACGGCGCGCTCGCCGTGCTTGGCCACATCGACCGCGCCTGGAGCACCTCTTACCGCGAAGCCGGCGCGCCCCAGGAGCAGGGCTTCGTCGACGTCATCACCAAAATCATGGGCGGCTACCGCATGGGCTCCGCCACCGATCAGTTCAACTTCCGCTGGGCTGCCCTCACCATCCCCCTGGAGCGTACCCTGAATCAGATGCGCACCCGCCGCGGTCTGGAGCAACTGGCGCGCGACCAGTGGCTCATGCGCGATGATGCCCGCAACTACATCCTCCATGGAGACCCCGCCGTCAAACTCAAGACCAGCAAAAAGGCCATGCCCGCGATCGGCTGACGTATCCTGAAATTGCATGCAACGAATTCCCGGTGGGCGCGGTTTCTATTCTGGCTTCTGGCTCCTGGCTTCTGTCTTCTTGCTCATTTCCTTCGCCCTCCTTCATGGCGCGGACACCGAGGTGCGCGGCGAGGCGTTCGTTCTCCTGGACCCGCGCGAAACCATCGAGTCGCTCCGGAACTTCTTCGATTCCCCGCTCGTCGATGGCGCAGCGGTCCGCACCTCCTGGGTCGAATTGCAGCCCGCGGCCGGCCGTTTCGAATGGACCACGCTCGATGCCCAAATCAGCACCGCCAAGAGCTACGGCAAGAAGCTCACGCTGCACATCATCGCCTCCAGTTACGCGGCGCCGCCCGCATGGGTCTACGAACGCGGCGCACAGTCCTATCAGGTGCGCGCACCCAACGGAACCATCCACACCGAGCCGCTGCCGTGGGACCCCGTGTTCCTCTCCTCATGGCAGGAGTTCACCGCCGCCCTCGCCGCGCACTTGAAAGAAGTGGAAGCGCTGGAGACCGTCGCCAACATCAGCGTCGCCGTGCCCGTGCCGGAGATGAGCCTCGTTGGTTGCCTCAACGGCGTCCTCGCGCAATCGCCGCGCATTGCCTATTCACGACCGGATTATCTCGATGCCTGGCGAACCTCCATCCGGACCATGCACTCCGAGTTGCCGCAAATCCGCAAGTTCGTCTCGGCGCCAGTCCGCGAGATCTGCATGCCCGATCACGACGGCGCGGCCTTCTACGGCGAGGTGCTCGAATTCATGAAGTCGCTCGAAGAGGGCCGCTTCGCCATCTTCACCGCCGACGCCAATGCGTTAGGCAGCCAGCGACTCGCCAACATCGCTCCGCTCACCGAAACGACCCCCACCGCGGCGCAGTTCATCTGGTCCTACTCCAACGATCCAAACGGCCGCTTCCAGGGTCCGCTGCTCGATTCCATCTGCGGCGCCCACACTCGCTATGGGGTCCGCTATTTCGAAGTCTATAAGGATGACCTCCGCAACCCCGACCCGCTCGTGCAGGAGGCCATTTCCCGCATTCATTTCCTGGAACAGTGTATTCCCTGATGGGGGAACGGCGTTATACTGGAATTGCGCGTGAAATCCATAGCCGTCTTATTCGCTATTTTGCTATTCGCTTGGGCCGGACTCGTCGCTCAGACCGGAACGATGGGCTCTGCCTCCAAAAAGACACCGCCAAAGAAGACGGTGTCGAACGCCCCGCACAAGTCTGCTCCCACAAAGTCTTCCTCTGCTAAGCGGAAGGCCGTCGTGTCTAATGCCCCCAGGAAGTCGGGCCCGGGCGCGGGCAAGCGAATGGCAACTACAGCGCCTACCAAGTCCAAGACCGCAACCAAGTCAAATGCGCCCCAAAGTTCGTACAGCAAGAATCGCAAGTATGCCCGGCCGGCTGCCCCGCGTTATTCCGTGCAGAACGAACCCACTGCGGATCGCTACCGCGAAATCCAGCAGGCCCTCAAAGCCAAAGGCTATTTGCAGGCAGACCCCACCGGTAAGTGGGACAACTCCAGCACCGATGCCCTCCGCCGTTTCCAGCAAGACCAGAATCTGGACGCCAGCGGAAAACTGGACTCGCTCTCATTGATTGCCCTCGGATTGGGACCGAAACGGACGGCCAACGCGCAAGCGAGGCCATAATGATCATCGGTGTACCCAAAGAAATAAAAGACCACGAAACACGGGTAGGGCTGGTCCCCAGCGGCGTCAATCTGCTGCGGGAACACGGCCATCGCGTACTCGTCGAGACCAACGCGGGAACGGGAAGCACAATCCCTGATACGGAGTATCTTGCCGCCGGCGCGGAGATCGTCGATCGCGCGCCGGATGTCTGGCGTCAGGCCGACATCATCGTCAAAGTGAAAGAACCGCAGCGGACCGAGGTCCCCTTTTTCCGGCCCGGCCTGACACTGTTTACCTACCTCCATCTGGCGCCGCTGCCGGAACTCACGCAAGCGTTGCTCGACAGCCAGGTCAACGCTGTTGCCTACGAGACGATTCGCGAAGCCGACGGTTCCCTGCCCTTGCTCACGCCGATGAGCGAAGTCGCCGGACGCATGTCGGTCCAGATCGGCGCGCAATACCTGGAAGCGCCGAACGGCGGACGCGGCATCCTGCTCGGAGGAATCCCCGGCGTCGCTCCCGCCAACGTCGTCATCATCGGCGGTGGAGTTGTCGGACATAACGCGGCAAAGATCGCCCACGGCATGGGCGCCGATGTCACCATCATCGACCGCAGCCTGCCCCGGTTGCGCGAGATCGACGATATCTTCAACGGCACCGTCATGACGCTCGCGTCGAACTCGTGGACCATCGGCGAAGCGGTCCGCAATGCCGATCTGGTCATCGGCGCTGTGCTGATCCCCGGCGCCGCCGCGCCTCACCTGGTGCGCCGCGACATGATCGCCCGCATGAAGAAAGGCGCGGTGCTGGTGGACGTCGCTATCGACCAGGGCGGCTGCTTTGAAACCTCACGGCCCACCACGCACAGCGAGCCTACCTATTACGTGGACGACGTGCTCCACTACTGCGTCTCCAACATGCCCGCCGCCGTGCCGCACACTTCCACCCTCGGCCTCACCAACGCCACGCTGCCCTATCTGATGAGCATCGCGACGAACGGGCTGGAGGCCGCATGCGAACAGTCGCAAGCCATGCGCGAGGGCGTCAACACCTTCCGCGGCGAGCTGGTCTACGGCGCCATTGCCGACTCCCAAGGCCGCAAATGGCGGGAACTCGCCTCCGTCATGTAGGCCGGGCAGCGTCCGCTGGCGCTCTCTATTTCGTCATGGCGTTCGCCGCCGGATTTGCGATGGGCGCCCTGCGCGTCGGCCAGATCGCCCCTCGCACCGGCGACCTGATCGCGGTTCTGATCGAGATGCCGTTCATGCTGCTGGTTTCATGGTTCGCCTGCTCTTGGATGATCCGCCGCATGAGAGTCGGCCCTGCGCTTACCGAACGTATCACCATGGGCGCGGCCGCCTTTCTCTTTCTGATGATCGCCGAACTGGTGATGTCAATGACACTGTTTGGCAGTTCCCCGACGGAGTATTTCGCAGAGTTCCGCGAGCCGCATGGGCTCATCGGATTGGCGGGTCAGCTTGCGTTCGCACTGTTTCCGCTGGCTCAGAGACATGTTAACGTGAAGTCATGACGCCGCTCGAAAGCATCGTCGAAGATCTGAAGACGCTCGGGCCAGAGAGGTTGGAACTGGCGGCAAGTTTTATTCAGAAGTTGAAACCGTCGATCGAGCCTGAGCGGAGAGCTGCCCTTGCTCGAACTTTTGGGTGCTTGTCCGCCGAGGAGGCGGACGAGTTGGAGCGAGTTATTGCGGAGGGCTGTGAGCAGGTGGATGAACAAGGTTGGTAGTGTTCTCGCTGATACCAATATCGTGATCGCCTACTTTCGGGGCGAAGATTCACTTCGCTCTCTGTTCTATGGCCCTGCGCCGATCGGCATCCCTTGGGT
>JACQZR010000243.1 GCA_016213775.1 Acidobacteriota bacterium | reverse complement strand
TTGCCATCAGATCTTGCGGCGCGATAAACCGCTGCGTTCAACCGCCGGATGCGGAAAACCGCACGTCCGGTGGTGTGGGAGGGTGACGGGGCACAAACCCCGTCACTCGACCCGATCACGACGGCGAAATGTCCAAACTCCTCGATCGCAACCAGTACCACAGTGGAAGGTTCTGGAATCGCGGTGTTACTCGTCACGGAGAAGAATCCCCGGGTCCAATCCGGTGTTCCCCCGGAAACGTGCTGGAACGACAAGAAGTAAGTCCCGGCTGCCAGGTTCAACCCGCTGAATATCGTCAACAGTGGGTGGGGACCTCCGCTGAGTGGAACATTGATTAGGGCGCTGGCTACTTCACTGTGGGAGATTGGCGCCAATGGAGGCCGCAATAGTGACGTTGGTGAACGCCGCACCTTGCGTCCATCCCATCGCCATGGTGATGGTCGGATCGGAGTCAGTAACCGAAATGATGGTATCCGCGTTTAGTGAACTCGCGAGCAGGAAAAGCGGGTTGCAGATTAGAGGAGGTAGCGGGGGTTGTCGCGCAGGACTTGCTGGATGGCGAGAGCGGGGCGGTCGGATTCGAGGCGGCAGGCGCTGGTGGCGGTAGTACCAGTGACAGCGACGCGTCCGCTGGCGTGTTCGACGCGGTAGGTGGCACGGGCGCCGCGTTCTTCGCGGAGGCGATCGAGGGGCCAGTCGTTGCGGGCGAGGATGTGGATTCCGCCCTCGTCGCCAATGACCACGGTCACGGATTCGGTGGCGCAACCGAGGCGGGAGGCGGAGAGTGCAGCGTCCATCAGTTTTTCCGCATTTTCCCAGAAGAGGCTCACACTGAACTTTTCGGTTCGGGGTTGGGGAGTTTGAGCTTTTCGGAGAACGAGTCTATTTGACGGCGACTGTGGCGGTGTTGGCGCTTGCTTGTCCGGAGACCACCACGACCAGAGTGAGTTCCTTGCCGGCTTTGACGGAATTGGGCACGTTGACGGTGATCTGTGCCAGCCCTCCGAGTGCACCGGGCACTGCGCTGGACGAAATGACGGCGGCGGCGTCTCCATCAATGGTGACGGATGGCGCATTATCAAGCGCCGGAGGCGAGGTTCCGACAACGGCGCCATCGGCGGCGAGGGGCGGATTTAACGTGCCGGCACCGGTGACGTAGAAGACCAGTTGCGCGCCCTTGGCTGCGGGTGTGGCGCCGGCGTTCAAAGAGTATTTTTGCGTGGTTGGGTCGTAGTTGAGAGCGGCGGCTTGGCCGCGGCCGGAACTGTCTGTGGTGAAGATGCCAGGCATTGCCGCGACGCCATCGAAGGTGAAGGTGGACGAGGTGAGTGCGTTGTAGGTGACTCGCAACAACTGTCCCGGTCCGGCGGGAAGTGAGAACGGAACCTGGCAGTCGATCTGATTGGCTTCGACGAAGATCAACGGCGCAGGGACCCAGGCGTTACTGATGAGGAATTCCACCACTGCGGCGGGAGTGCCGAGGGTGGTGGGGTAGACTCCGTTGGTGGGGGTGGCGATGAGGGCAGCAGAAGGTCCCAGGGCGGAGCCGAAGATGGTGATGATTTCGCCGGGAGCGAGCTTCACTGTTCCGGATGGGATTTCGAAGCTGGCGGAGTTGACGATTGTTTGCAGTTGCGGGCCGGGTGGCGTTACTGTGAAACCCGTTGGCGAGGACGCTACCTGCGGGGAGTTGACCACGGTGATCTGGAGAGTTCCCTGGGCGGCGAGCATCGACTTGGGGATGACGGCGAGCAGGACGCCAGTGCTGATCCAGGTGGCGGTGAGATCGGTGGTGTTCGCCTTGACGACACTGGCCTTGAACAGATGCGTGCCGCGAACAGTGATGGTGGTGTCGTTGGAGTTGACCGGCGCGGCTACGGGCCAGATGGAGGACACCACGGCTACACCGGGGTTAACTGTGAGAGTGACGGTGATGGTGATGGTCTTGTTTGAGGCAGTTAAAGAGGTGAGGGTGATCTTGCCGGTGTAGGCGCCCGGCAGCAGGCCGGTGGTATCTACGGCGGCGGAGATGAGGAACGGGCTTCCGCTGATGACTACGCCAACGGCGGGGGTTATCGTGAGCCAGCTACCGCCGGTGGCGGCCGCGGCGGCTGTGACCGTGAATGGCTCGCCGTTGGTAGAGACGGAAATGGGTTGCGCGTTTGGCATGGACGCAGCGTCAGTTTGCCAGGTATAGGACAGCGTGGCGGGAGTCGCCGCCATGGCGGGCGGCGGATTCTTGATGACGAGGGAGACCGTTGCGACTACCGGGCCATTCGCTCCGACGGCGTCGGCCTGGAGGACTGTGACGTAGGTTCCGGCCGAGAGCGAGGACGGGTTGACACGGACGCTGGCGCTGGTTCCCGTAAGGCCGGTTGTGGGCGTAAAGATGAGCCAGGGGGCCGCGGGCGAGACGGTGAGCGTGAATGTGAGGGGGCTGCCGGAGCCGCTCCGTTTGATGGCGAGCGTCTGGGCCGCGGGCAGAGTTGTCGTGCCGATGGTGTAGGTGAAGCTCAGGCTGGTGGGGCTGACGGAAAGGGATGGCAGTGTTTGACCCTGCAAAGGCGAGAGGGATGGCAACGCCGTCAGGAGGAGGAAAAAAGCCGTGCACAAGTACTTCACAACGTGCTCATCGACGGCAATTGAAAAACTCTCTATTGCGCCATTGATTGGCGGTGGGATAGTCCACGCAGTCGTCTGGAACCTATTCCTGAAAAGGCTCGTATTCTCAATCATGTTGCTGTTGCCAGTACATTTGTTGTCGTTTGTGTTCTCACTTGCGGTCTCTGCCGACGAGGGCATTCGACGGCTCGACGGCAGCATGATTTCCGTCGCCGAAGCCGAGGCTTTCGCGCGCACGACGTTGGAGAAAGCCAATGTGACGGGTGCGCAGATCGCGATCAAGGACACCGGACGGCTGGTGTGGAGCGCGGCATTTGGAATTCGCACCCTGGAACCGCGGCAGCCGATGACGATTGAGACGGCGACGTGGGCAGCGTCGATCACCAAGGGCGTGTTCGCCACTTATGTCATGCAACTGGTGGAGCGCGGCGAGTTTCTATTGGACAAGCCGGTGGCCACGCAGTTGCCGCGGCCACTGGACAGCTATGAGCCGTACCGGGAGAAGGGCACGGCGATTGTGAATGACCGGCGATGGAAACTGGTGACGCCGCGGATGCTGCTTTCACACACCGCCGGGCTGGAGAACTTTGCGTTTCTGGAGCCGGACAAGAAGATGCATTTGCACGGGAAGCCTGGCAAGGAGTACCGCTACTCGGGCGAGGGGCTCAACCTGGTGCAGTATGTGATCGAGCAGCAGAAGCAGCGGGGGTTGACGGAGCTGATGCGGGAGGCGATCTTCGAGCCGGTGGGGATGAGGCGGACGGCGATGGTGCACCGGAAGGATCTGGAGGAGAATGTAGCGGACCGGTTTGGGGGGAACGGTCAGTTTCTGGCGAAGACGCGGCGTGCGCCGGCGCGGGCGGCGGGGTCGATGGTGACGACGGCGGAGGATCTGGTGCGGTATGCGTCGGCGTTGTTTGACGGGAGACTGGTGAAGGCGGAGACGCGGGCGGAGATGCTGCGTCCGCAGGTTCGCATACGGACGCTGCATCAGTTTGGGCCGGGTGGGGAGAAGCGGGGTAGGGAGGCGGCGCGGGTGGGACTGGCGTATGGAATGGGTTGGGGGCTGTTGACGCGGACGCGGTTTGGTCCGGCGTTCTTCAAAGAGGGGCATGGGGATGGGGCGCAGAATTACATGATTTGCTTTGAGCGGCGGCGGGCTTGCATGGTGCTTCTCACGAATAGTGATAATGGCGAGGCGGCGTTTCGTGCGTTGATGGAACGGATTTTCGGGAACACGGAGACGCCCTGGGAGTGGGAGGGGTATACGGCGGAGCTTATTGAGGCGAGGCGGAGGAATCAGTAGGGATCGTCGATAGTCGCTTTCAGGGGGTACTGTTCCGTTGTGACGCTGAAGGTTATTTGGAGAAGGCGGCGGTCATGCGGGATGGAAGGAGACTTTGCCGGCCTGCTTCATGCGAGTGGCTTCATGTGCAGACCCGCTTCGACTTTGGCAGCTTCCGACCCGGCAACCGGGTGCAGGTACTCACGTTTGGTTTGATCGTGCTCGATGACCGACCGTTGTCCCGAAGTCTTCGTGCCGATCAGTTCCAGGAATGAGGAATCGATGTCCTTGTATTGAAGCCGAGCCCCGGTACCGGAGCCAGTGAGCCGCCGGTTGTTCGCAAAGTAGCTGTTGATCACCTTGTAGTGAACCGGTTCTTGCGGCTTTGCCGGTGTCACGCCTCTGCCAGCGGCGTCCGCAAGCGCGGATGCGCCGCCCTGCGAGGTCCAGACATAGTTGCAACCCTCCACAACGTTGTTTCGGTATTCGAAGTCGTTCGCGATTCCAGCGGTCCAGACTGCACTGCCATACAGATCCAGGCAGAGGCAATTCCTCATGGAATGGCCCTTGCTGCCGGGAGTCCAGTAAACTACCGAGATCTTCATGCCGCGGAAAATGCAGTGGTGGACGTTTATGCCGTCACCATTCGCGATAATGCCGACGTGATGTGGCGCAATGGCATCTTCGCCTAAGAACGCGCATTGGGCGACTTCCAAGTCGTCCAGGTCCCGTCGAAAGCGATTGATCCCATAGAGTCGCCTGATCTGTCCCGCGACCGGCGTTTCGACCACCGGCCAACCGAGGATCTTCAGGCCCAGTACGCTGACATGGCTAGTCTCCACCAACATCCCGTCTGCGACTCCACCCAGTGGATCGGGGCGGCCATTCCAGGTCTGTTTCATCGGCATGGTGTGAATGAGAGCGGGCATCCGGCCGGTATTCCAGCCGGGGTCGCCGGGCAGCAGCTCAGCGCGGATTGTAAGCCGTTCGGATTTGGTGAATGACCGGCGCTCGGGCTTCAGCAGCGTGGTCTCTGCGATCGCGTGAATTCCCTCGGTCAACACCACCGTTACCGGGCCGGTTCCGGTGCTTTGATTGACGAGGCGGGCGGCCGCGGCGAGAGTGCGGAGTGGATTGTCCTTTCCTCCCGCGCTCCCGTCGACACCTGTCGATGGGTTGACCCAGATCGCGGTTCCCTCTCGCTCCTGCGCGCTCAGCCGTCCGGAACTGCTCACGTTAGCCGCGGACCCACAGACTGCCAGCTTCATGACTTCTCTTCGGTTGATCATTCATACCTCACTCCTTTTGACGACACCGACGCGGGCATTGTGAAAGCCAGCAGGAAATTTGTCCGAACGCGCCCGGGCGCCTCAGCGTAAGTCGAGGGTCTCGATTAGCCGCCTGGCGAAGTCGACAGAAGATAACCGCGGCCGGCTGCTGCGATGAACCTCAAGAGCCCATCGCGCTTCGTCCACTTGGCGCACCAGTGATCTGACCTCCACAAATGACGACGGCCCGGCGGCGAATGAGCACGCATTGGCGCGAACTGTCCCGGCTCGAAGCGCCGAGGGTAACTGTTTGTTGCAGCGGCACACCGCCTGATCCGACGCCAAGCCGCAGTATGATTTAGTGAACGTCAAGATGGCGGCACGTGCATGCTGCAGGCGTTTGCGGAACAGGCCGGCGGAGATCCCTAATACCTCAGCGGCATCCGGTCCGGAGAATTCCATGATTTCTCCCAGCAAATAAACGACGCGGTGCTGCCGATCGAGACACTGGAGCATGCCGAAAGTGCAACCGACTTTCACCTCTTCAATCAGGATCGAGCGCTCTGTTTCGTCCGGCGCCGGCAGGTCGAGTCCGTTGGTGAGGCCTTCGGCGAACTGCTCAAAGCTCAAGTTCAACTTCTCCACAGGGCTTTTCTTGAAGTCGAGAATGTAGTTCACCGCCACCCGGTAGGCCCAGGTCGTTATCTTGCTGCGGAAATCGAACTGCGAAAGTCGCGTGGCGATCCGCACCAGGATCTCCTGGGTGGCGTCCTCGGCGTCTTCGCGATGACAGAGCATCCGCAGGGCGAGCCCATGGATATCCTGCTGAAGTGAGCGGATCAGTCTTTCGAGAGAATCGCGATCGCCCTCGATCGCCCGCCTCGCGTCGTGTTCGAGTGTCAAGGTTGTTCCTTCCAATGCCCGCTCCCTCTCGGCCCTGGGGTCCGTCCTCATCAGCATAGCGCCGCACCCGGCGCGATCCGGAGACCGGGGCGCTTCAGCAGCCACGTGATCCGGTTGCGCAAACGACGATTCTCGGGACAGCGGTGAAAAGAACCGGCGTGCGGGTGGGAATGAGCGGGCCCGGTGTCAGCGCAACAATTCTTCAGTCTGAGAGAATGGAGACATGAAGCGTCCGTTTGCTGCCAGCATTTGGCGGGAAGGCGAGTGGTACGTTGCCCAATGCCTGGAAGTGGATATTGCCAGCCAGGGCCAGACGGAAGATGAGGCGTTGGCGAACCTCAAAGAAGCCATGGAACTCTACTTCGAACCACCCTGTGCGACACGTCCACCATTGCTCCGGACAATCGAGGTAGAGGTTGGCGCGGCTTAGGGTCCACGCAAAAATAACTTCGAAGGCTTGTGAGGCCGTCGGGCGGCGATGAAGCGCCGAGATGAGTCTCGGCGCAAGGCTGGCCTGGAAAGGCCAGCCGCGGCCAGGATTGGCCGCCCCACATGAGGGCGAATGTGCAAAATCCAGCCGCCGAGAAGAATCTT
>JACQZR010000240.1 GCA_016213775.1 Acidobacteriota bacterium | reverse complement strand
GGGCACGCTGATCGCAATGCCGCAGGGGAAGTTGAAGGATTTTGAGGGAGGCTGTGGCTGTGGCGAAGCGATGCCACTTCGCTAAATCACGGCTTCCACCTCAGCTAGGTTGTGTGTAACTGCTGTCTTGGACAAGAGTGACATTTAGTGCGTTTCTACTCCGACGGCAAAGAGTTGGCGTGTATTTGACTTGCTGCGCTTTGTTTCTGCCAATGGCCTCCCTGGCCACCAGCATTGAGATTCCCAAGTTGGCAGGTGTCCCCAACTTCTGGAAGGTGAATGAAGGCGTCTACAGGGGAGGTCAGCCAACAACAGAGGGATTCAAGAGCCTCGCCGGGTTAGGAGTTAAGACGGTTATCAATCTCCGGCGGATCAGTGAGCACTCTCAGAGTGATGAGGAGAATGCCGTCAGGGCCAATGGCATGCGCTATGTCAGTGTGCCGATGAAAGGCCTGGCTGCTCCCACAAACGAACAGATATACAAAATACTCGCCATCCTGGGGAACGCTGCTGCCGCACCGGTGTTCATCCATTGCAAACGAGGCGCCGATCGCACTGGAACCGTCATTGCCTGTTACCGGATCAGTCACGATAGCTGGGAGAACCGTAAAGCCTTGAGTGAAGCTCGCTCCCTCGGCATGCGATGGTTCGAGCGGGCGATGCAGCGGTTTGTGCTCCGGTTCTCACCCGCCCAGATCGGGTTGAACAGCGCTCAATTCGATTAGACTGGATTGGTGGATTACCTGGCGATTCGACAGGACTATAGGTCACGGCAACTTGATGAGACGAGCGTGGCGGGGGACCCGGTGGAGTTGTTTCAGTCGTGGCTGAAGCAGGCTTTTGAGGCTGGGATCACGGAAGCGAATGCCATGGCTCTGGCGACGGCAACCCGGGATGGTGTGCCGTCGGTGCGAATGGTCCTATTAAAAGGATGCGATGAGGCGGGGTTTGTGTTTTTTACGAGTTATGCCAGCGCCAAGGGGAGGGATTTGTCGGAGAATCCGGTTGCTGAGGCGGCGTTCTACTGGCGGGAGTTGGAACGGCAGGTGCGAATTCACGGGAAGGTGGAACGGGTGACGCGCGGGGAAAGCGAAGAGTATTTCGCGACACGACCGGTCGGGGCGCGGATTGGGGCTTGTGCGTCCCCGCAGAGCCAGCCGCTGCGGGACCGGGCGGAGTTGGAAGAGCGGTTTGCGGGGGTGGCGGCGCAGTATCCGGATGGGGCGATACCACTGCCGGAGCATTGGGGTGGTTACCGGATAGTGCCGCAACGTGTTGAATTCTGGCAGGGAAGGCCAAGCCGGCTGCATGACCGGATCGTGTTCGAGAAGGGGGAAAATGGGGGGTGGGGAATCAGGAGGCTGGGCCCTTAACCCAAGGGATACAACGGGTTAAGCCGCACCTGTTAAGGTTGTATCAGAATGCCCCAGTGTGTCATTAGATCTTGACACAGAGGAGTATTCCCTGATAAGGTTTAGAGTCGTAGCTAGTCTTTATTGATTCTAGTAGTGGGTCGGGCACTCCCTGAACCCAGTGGGATAGTTCTCGGCTCTTTCAGGTTTCCTTCGTGAAGCAGCAATACTTCATTCTAGTAGTTGCACATTCCCTGCATGGTAGGCTCCGCCGAATCCACGTTCCGCACTCGGCATTGTACGCGGTATTGGCGCTGGCGCTGTTGGGCACCTTTTCGCTATTCGGCATTGCATCGAGCTATGCGCGCATGCTGTGGAAAGTGACAAACTACAACAACTTACGCGCAGAAGTGGATGCGCTCCGGACGCGGTATCAGAGTCTGGAAAAATCCGCCACGCAGACCAACCAGCAGCTTGCCAATCTGCAGTTGTTCGCCAAGGAGATCACCCTGGCGTATGGTTTGAAGCAGCAGTTGGAAGGACCGCCGGATATCGTGAACGAAGGCCGCCTGGTGCCAACGATTAACGAGACATTGGCGGATTACGACTTCCTCAAGACGGCGCGGATTAACCGGCATCAACCGAACACTGCGGTGTTCGCAAATGCCAAGCCTTCGCTTTGGCCGATTGCCAGCCGGCTGTTGAGCTTTTACGGCGGACGCACGGATCCGTTCTCGGGCACGGGCGCGTTCCATAGCGGCGTGGATATCGCCGCGCCGACGGGGACTCCGGTGCGGACGACGGCGGATGGCACGGTGAGCTACGTGGGCACGATGTCGGGGTATGGGAGGATTGTCATTATTGACCATCCGAACGGCGTCCAGACGTATTATGCGCACTTGTCGCGGCCAGCGGTGTTGCCGAGGCAGGGCGTACGCATGGGGGACGTGATTGCTTTTTCGGGCGCAACGGGCAGGGTGACCACGCCGCACTTGCATTATGAGGTGCGGGTCCACGGGAGCCCGATGAATCCTTACAAGTTCCTGAAGGATTCGGCGTATACGATGGCGACACCGAAGAGGGATTTGCCGTTTTAGTCACTGTCAAACGTCGCGGATTGTCCCACGACGCGAAGAAGTGGATATAATGTGGTGCAACAGGAGCTGATACGTTGCGCTACGACAACCATACAATAACCGGACGGCGGGCTTTCTTGCGGGCGGCGGGTGTGTCGCTGGCACTGCCTGTTTTTGATGCGCTTCGGGCCGAGGCGGTGCGTCCGGTCAGGATGGTGTGCATTGGGAATGCCTTCGGGTTCTACCAACCGATGTTCTTTCCCAAGGCGACTGGGGCTGCCTATGATCTTCCCATGCTGTTGCAGCCTTTGGAGGCGCATCGGAAGGACATCACTGTTTTCTCCGGGTTGGATCATGGAGTGAAGGGCGGGCACTTCGCCGTACACTCGTTTCTGAGCGGCGTGCGGAACGCCGATGCGAAAGGGATGCCCGAGGGAAACATCAGCCTCGATCAGCGGGCGGCGGAGGTGGTCGGGGGGCATTCGCGATTCCCTACCCTGACGGTGGGGTCGGAAGATGGGCTGCATGGCGGATGCATGATGTGCTGGACGCGCAGCGGCAATCGAGTGCCTCCGATACAGGGTCCGCGGGAGTTATTCCGGAAGTTATTTCTTACCGACAGCGAGGCGGACCGCGCGAGTTTCCAGGACCGGGCGCGGTTGAAGAAGTCCATCCTCGACGCGGTGCAGGAGGACGCCAAGGGGCTCCAACGCGAGTTAGGGAAGCGCGATCGCGAGAAATTGGATGAGTATTTCACCTCCGTGCGCGATGTGGAAAAGCAGTTGGAGTTGAGTAAGCGCTGGGCGTCGGTTCCGAAGCCGAAGCCGGGGATTGCGGAGCCGGAGAACACTGGCTTTGTTTCCGATCTGCCGGTGTTGTACGACCTGATTGCGCTGGCGCTACAGACGGATTCGACGCGAATTGCGACGCTGGAGATTGCGGGGGGGTTTGAAGCGGCGGCGTTCGGGATCAGGAAAGAGTATCACGCGCTGACGCATCACGGGCAGGTGCAGGAGAGCATCGACGCGCTATTGAAACTGGAGAAGTATCAGATGGAGCAGTTCGCGCGGTTCCTGACAAAGATGAAGTCGGTGGACGATGGCGGGGTGAGCCTGCTGCGCAACACCATGGTGTTGTTTGGCAGCGGCATGGGGAACGCGAATGCCCACACGAATGACAATCTGCCGGTGGTGTTTGCGGGCGGAGGTTTCCGCCACGGGCAACACCGCGCGTTTCCGAAGTCGGGACTGGGGCGCGCGCCGTTGTGCAACCTGTATCTGAGCATGCTGCAACGGTTCGGGGTGGAGACGCAGCGGTTTGGGATCAGCACCGGCACGTTGCGCGGGTTGGAACTCGGCTGAGGCGCGCAATGCGGGCGGCTTGGCTGTTGTGGATGGCCGTGAGCGCGGCCGGGGCGGAGGTGACGCCGTTTCTGGCCACCTATTGTGTGTCGTGTCACGGGGCGGCGGTGCAGATGGCGAACCGGCGGTTTGACCGGTTAGCGATGCCTCCCAAAGATGACGACGCGATTCTGCTGCTGCAGGACATTGCCGATCAACTGACGTTGGGGCAGATGCCTCCTCGGGCGGCGCCGCAGCCAAGCGAAGCGCAGCGGAGGGCGGCGGTGGAGTCGCTCACGGAGACGATCGCGGCGGCGCATGCCAGGCGTGCGAGCACCGGTGGGCGGACGGTGATGCGGCGGCTGAACCGGCGCGAGTATCTGAATACCATCGGCGATTTGTTTCAGATGAACATGGCGATGTTTGATCCTACGGGTAAGTTCCCGAAGGATCAGACGGCGCGGAATATGGACAACATCGGAGATACGCTGATAACTTCCGGATACTTACTGGAGCAGTATCTCGACGCGGCGGAACAGATTGTCGAGAAGGCTTTTGCAGCCGGAAGGCGTCCGGCGGAGCAGCAGTGGCATTTTAAGGGTAACTTCCGGCAACAGAACGAACTCGATTATGCGCACCAGGAAGTATACGGACTGAAGTATTTGTGTCTGTACGAATCGCCGAATTCGTTGACACATGAGGGGGCGTACGGGCCGCTGAAGGCCTTTTCGAAAGGTGCTCCAGCGGACGGGTATTACGAGATCAAGGTGCTGGCGGAGGGCAAGAACCGGCGGCATCCCTATGGGAAGCTGTTGTCGATCGATCCGGAGGTTCCGTTCCGGATGGGGCTGGTACCGGGAAATGAGAAGGCGGGTCCGCTGCACCATAATCAGCCGATTGAGCCGCAGTTGGGCGAGGTGACGGTGGCTGATGATAAGCCCGAGTGGCACACGTTTCGCGTGTGGCTGGATGCGGGCTACACGCCGCGGTTCACGTTCCCCAATGGGGCGGTGAATGGGCGCGGCGCCTGGGTGGCAATCATACGGCGGTTCAAGCACACGCTGACGCCGGAGATGCAGGCGAAAGCGGATCCGCGGATTCGGCCGGCGCGGCCCATTGTTCTACGAGGCGGTCAGATGCCGCACATTCGGATTCATGAGGTGAGCATTCGCGGGCCGCTGGCGGAGGGATCGCGGCCTTGGATTGAGTTTGAGGCTTCGCGAGTGCGCGAGTTGTTGGAGGCGTTTGCGGCGAAGGCGTACCGGCGACCGGCGCGGGCACAGGAAGTGGATCATCTGATGGCCGTGTACGGGCGGCGGTTGATGGACGGCAGGCAGCCTTCGGATGCTTTCAAGGATGCGTTGAAGGCGTCGTTGTGCGCACCTGGGTTCCTGTATTTGGGGAATGCCGCTGAGGGCAAGCCGCTGGACGGGTATGCGCTAGCGTCGCGGTTGTCGTACTTCTTGTGGTCGACGATGCCGGATGCGGAGTTGCTGGGGCTGGCTCGCGATGGGAAGTTGACCCAGCCGGACGTGCGGGTGGCACAGATGCGGCGGATGCTGGCCGATGCGCGGTCGGGGGCGTTCGTTACCGGCTTTCTGGATAGCTGGTTGAATTTGCGAAGCCTTGGCGATATGCCGCCGGACCGGGGGACATTCGAGCGGTATTACGCCGAAGATCTCGAGGCGGCGATGAAGCGCGAGACGCAGATGTTCACGCGCTATGTACTCGATCAGAATGAGCCGGTGTCGCGTTTTCTGCATGCCGATTATGCGTTCGTCAACAAGCCGCTGGCACGGTTGTACGGATTGCCGGTGAACATTGCCGGAGCGGATTCGCATATGCTGCGGAAGGTGAGAATCGACAATCCGGTGCGCGGGGGATTGTTGGGTCAAGGGAGCGTGTTGACGGTGTCGGCGAATGGGGTGGAGACTTCGCCGGTGACCCGCGGGGTGTGGATGTTGGAGAACATTTTTGGGACGCCGCCGGCCCCGCCGCCGGACAATGTTCCGCCGATTGATCCGGATGTGCGCGGGGCGAAGTCCATGCGGGAGATTCTCACCAAGCACCGGGCGGGCGCCGCGTGCATGTCGTGTCATGAGAAGATCGACCCGCCGGGCTTTGCGCTCGAGAACTTCGATCCGATCGGTGTGTGGCGGGCGAAATACGAGAACGGGATTGCGATTGATGGGTCGGGGCAGTTGGCGGATGGACGCGCGTTTCAAGATGTGGCGGGGTTGAAGAAGATTCTCGTGGAGCGGCAGGCGCAGTTTGCGCGATTGTTGACGGAGCGGCTGTTGACCTATGCCTGTGGGAGACGGATGGAGCCGATGGACCGTCCGAAGGTGAATGCGCTTGTGCGAGAGTTGGGGGCGAAGGGGTATGGGTTTCGGGATCTAATGGAGCTGGTGGTGGCGAGCGAGGTGTTTCGGAACTGAGACGCACTGGTCCCAGCTCCAAGATGCGGGATAGCGGAATCACGAACGTGTCCCAAACCGCCAACTGCCCTTTTGTGGGCATGGATTGGCGCAGGAACAGGCGGTTCGCGATGGAGAGGCCAAGCCGGCGGAATCGAGGCACCTCCATTCGCTTCTCGCGCAAAGAGGGCGGTGTGACCTTACGCAGCATCAGGCCGCTGTAGCGCCGGAAATGCCGATGACGGCATCGATCCGAAGGTGGTTGGGACGTTAGACCCGGACCAGAGGCGGCGCAAAGAGAAGACTTACCACAAAGAGAAGCAATCCCAGCATCGACACGATGGCCCCGCTTTGAAAGGATTTCGGTGCATAGTTGAGGACAATCTCGTGGACGCCGGCATCAACAACCACAGCGGGGAAAGTGCCAAACGCCTCGATGATTGGCGCCCCAACACCATCGACGGTAGCATTCCACCCAATGTAGTTTGACTGGCTGACGATAACCACACCGCGACATTGCGCAGTGACGACGATGCGAATTCTTCCCGGTCTGGCTCTGGCGAAATCGACAGACTCGGCCCCACGGCAAGCCTCCACTTTCGGTATGGGCCCATTCAGCACTAATGCAGTATGAGCTATATCGAGGTCAGGGTTCTGGATCATGGCACGCAAAGTCACCTCATCCGGAACGGCGACCATCGAATGTACCAGCCATGCCAGGGGCAACGCCGATGCCTTTCGGTACAAGCCTATGCCCGATGGGTATTTTCGCAACAATGTGTCATCAATTGAGCCAGGCCTTTTTCCAACATGGTGAGTGACGCCAAACAGTGTCTGGGTCCTCCGTGTATGATACTCATGTCTGAGGAGCGTACTTGCGACACCTGCCGCGAATCCCTGAAGCTGTTGGAATCCATGCAGATCTCCAAAATTTGACAGAATATCATGCGGCGCCAACGTAAAGCGCCCCAAATCGCGAATCCGCAACATATCATTGGCAAGTTCCAGATGACCGAGGACATCACGGGCACATACAGACTTCGAAACCGGGACTATTCTTCGTTCAGCGAGGCGCACAATGTCCTTGCCGATCATGCCCAACAGGAGCACAATAGCGACTTTTCCCGAGCGGGTTTCACCCCCCCGCCTCAATAAGAAGATTGCAAGCAGAGTCAACCAGGCCTCGGCGACCGTCATAAAGCGGATAAAAGCGGATATTCCAGGAGGTCTGCGCGCAACAAACGACAAGAAGAGACATTACGGCCAACACGGAGCCTAACGAGAGCCAACGCCGTAGTGACACTGATGACAGTTCCTTGCGGATGGCGATTACAAGTGCGACAGCGGCAAGAATACTTATGCTTATCGACAACAGAAAGCCGCCACGGGCAGGATTGCGCGCCTTGTCCAAAAAGGGGATGATTTCGTACAGAACCCGATGGATTGGCGTGTTACCCCCGAGAGCATAGATAGTGCCAACCACAGCAATCATAACAGCGCCCTTAACCAGGACAGACCTGCGGCCGGCCACTATCGCTGTTAAGGACAAGGTCACAGCGGTCACACCTGAAAACAACATGCTGCCTACACCAGAGGAAGGAGGGACGAGGACTTCGATCAGATCTCGCCAAGCGAGCGAGTACTGCGCGTGAACGGCATATGGAACACGATCACCCCACGATAGAGGCTCAGGGGCCCCGGCCCAACGCTTCGCAGCCTCTCCAAATTCCATAAGAGGAAACAACTGTACAGCAGCAATCGCAAGACCCACGCTTAGTGCGGCCCCGGCAGATGCTAATACTGTGAATTCTAACTGGCGCAGTGTTATCGCTCGCCAAACGAACACACAGCCTATGGCCCCACACATTATAAGACCACATATCAAAGGGATCTCGTGGTGGCCGGTCAGCCAACTCATTCCGATCACAAACCCGAGCCAGAGACTGTCACGTACACACATGCGGCGGGTCGCCAGCCTGAAGGTAAACAACATTATTGCAGGAGCGAGGGAAACGCCATTCGCGACATCCAGCCATGGTGCACTTCCAAGGAAGCCTAAGACCGAGAACAGAACGCCGCCAGAAATCGATGACGCACGGCCAAGACCGTGATCGCGGCAGAGCAGGTAGAGGAGGAAGGCAGCTATGAAATGAACCGACAGAAACAGGCAATTAAGCGCAGCATTCGTCAAGCCCTCGGGAGATGAAGCAGCGAATAGAAAGAGTAAATTCAGCGGATAGACAAGCCCAGGTTGCGCTTGCCCAATCACAGGCTGGCCAGACCACATATTTGGATCCCACAAGGGAAACCCACGAGTCGCTATCTCCCTGGCAACGAACTGGAGCCTCGGTATCTCCAATTCGCACATGTCACAGTGGTCATACCAGACGCGCTGCTGCTCCATAGATGTAGGAAGTAGCAACTTCAAATACACTAAGAGTATAATAGTAACTAGCGATGCGATGGCAAACAATTCGCGGATGCCTGTTCGTAAGACGACTCTCTTCATGCAGTAGAGCATTTAGCTTCTCGGGGCGTTCCAGGGCGAAAGACGATCCACGGCGGAGCAGGGCCAGAGCGACAATAGTTTAGCAGTTGTGCATCAGAGACCCCTACCGCCCGCGTCACATTCGGTCGTACCGAAGCAAAGCGGCTGGCAGAGCGTCAAATTTCACTGAATGTCCGCTCCGGTTTGACAACTGCGCGAAATGGCACATCAGATACCCTGAACAACCTGTTTGTTTGCAATCACCTGGAGAGTGGCCACAGCCATGTAACATGCCGAGGCATGCGTACCTTCGTATTGTCCCGGCTGGCCTGTGCCGCTATTCTCGTCATTACATCACAGCTTTCACATGCTCAATACAGCATTCGGACATTCGCGGGTGGAGGACCTCCGGACGGAATTCAGGCCACGTCGACTACTGTTATTCCGGTGCGGGTCGCTGCTGATGGCGCCGGTAACCTCTACGTCTCGGACAATTACCAGAATCGCATTTTCAAGATCCGTCCGAACGGGATGATGAGCACCGCGGCGGGAAACGGTGGTCTGGATCATCGCGGAGATGGCGGCCCGGCACGCGATGCTTCCATCAACAGACCTTATGGCGTGGCGATCGACTCGCAGGGCAACCTCTATTTCACAGAATCGGATTACATTCGGAAAGTTACCCCCGCTGGCATGATCAGCACCTTCGCCGGGAACGGGGATCAGACCTTTTCGGGCGACGGCGGGCCAGCGGCGAGAGCGTCGCTCTACATGCCGCGAGGCGTAGCTGTGGACAACGCGGGCAATGTATACATCGCCGATACCGGACACCGCAGGATTCGCAAGGTTATGCCAAGTGGGCTGATCACGACCATAGCCGGCACCGGCGCGATCGGATTTGCGGGGGATGGGGGACCGGCGGTGGACGCTCTCATGGACTCTCCAACAGACGTGGCTGCGGATTCCGCGGGCAACGTTTATTTTATTGACGCTACGCGCCGCGTACGGAAGATCGGGACGTCCGGCATTGTGACCACGGTAGCTGGTAACGGGACCTATGGTAGCGGTGCCGAAGGCGAGATCGCGATCCAATCGAAGCTCTCACCGGCGGCCATTGCCATCAGCCCGGCCGGAGAATTGTACATCGCCGTGGTGGCGGGGCGAGTCTGGCGGTTGTCCAATGGTGTCCTCACCGCCGTTGCCGGGAATGGCGTGGTGAAGGTCGCGGGCGACAACGGGCCGGCCACCAGTGCGTCTTTACGATTCCCTAAAGGCATCGCGTTTGATGCCGCCGGCGCGCTATACATCGCCGACTCTGACTCAGACGCAATCCCCACGAACAGTGTCGTGCGCAAGGTATCCCCGGATGGCATCATCACCACCGTTGTCGGCGGAAGCGGCAGCTACGGGGAGGGAAGACCGGCAAGTCACGCGCAACTCACTTGGCCAAATTGCGTCGCCACAGATGCTTCGGGCAACGTTTTCCTGTGCGACAACACGCGTGTGAAGAGGGTGAGCGCCGCGTTTGGCACTATCAGCACAGTCGCCGGAAACGATTCCGCACTTCACTCGGGGGACGGTGGCCTGGCGACAAACGCAGGCGTGCTGCCTCGCTCCGTGGCGGTTGATGGGCAGGGAAACCTCTACATCGCCACATACGATAGCCGCGTTCGGAAGGTCACAAGCAGCGGGATCATTTCTACCATCGCAGGGACGGGAGTCTTTGGGTATTTGGGAGACGGCGGTCCGGCCACCGCGGCAAAGCTGGGCGACCCGATGCAGATCGCTCTGGACCGCGGCGGCAGCATCTATATAGCCGATCGCAGCAACTCCCGCATTCGCCGTGTTACTCCGGACGGGCAGATGGAAACGTTCGCAGGAAGCGGGGCGTACGGGTTCTCAGGAGACGGTGGGCCCGCCACCAGTGCGCGTCTGGAACTCCCCGAAGGGGTGACGGTGGATAATGCGGGCAACGTGTATATCGCGGATACGGGAAATTCCCGTGTCCGTAAAGTGTCGCCGTCCGGAATCATCACCACAGTAGCGGGCAATGGGGTAGCCGGCTTTGCGGGCGATTCCGGGCCTGCGACCTCGGCGCAAATGTCGCCCAGACAGGTGGCCGTGGATGCCGCGGGCAACCTGTTCATCACGGACGGCAGACGGATTCGGAAGGTGGGCGCCAACGGAATCATCGTGACCGTGGCAGGGGGCGATTATCCGGGATACGCAGGCGATGGCGGACCGGCTGCGAGTAGCATGCTGTCCGGCGCAAACTCGCTGGCAGTGGACCCCGCGGGAACACTCTACATCGGCGATACCGACAATCTGCGCGTGCGGTACTTTGGCCCGCCGATCGTTGTGCAGCCCGCGTACCTGCGCTTCACCTACGACCGCGGGGGCGCGTTGCCGGCGCCGCAGCCGTTGACGCTGAGCTATTCCGAGCCGACGCAGATTGCGGCATCCGTGAGTTCAGGGGCGGAGTGGTTATCCGTTAGCCCGGGGACCACGAACACCCCTGCTACATTCACGGTGAGCGTCGCCCCGGACGCGCTGATCGCGGCGGATTACAGCGGCAGCATCCGCCTCACATCCACCAATCTGTTGGTGAACGTGCCGGTGTACCTGACGGTCTCCGGCTCGTGCGCGGCGTCGGCTTCACCGTCTACGAGCTATGCCGCACCACCCGCGGGCACGACGGCAAGTTTCAACGTCACTTCAACACCGGGGTGTCCCTGGGTGGCCAACAGCGACGTTGCCTGGATCACCATCCTGGCGGGCGGCACTGGGACAAACAACGGGACGGTTTCGTTTCGCGTTGCGCCCAACAGCGGACCGCCGCGCCGCGGAACCATCAGCCTGACCGGGAATCAGACGTTCCTCATTTCGCAGGAAGCGCCTGTCGGTGGCTCCCCAGGACTGCGATTCGTCCCCATTCTTCCCTGTCGCGCCGTCGATACCCGCAGCAGTCTGGGCGCATTCGGATATCCGATGATGCAGGCGGGCACGCCCCGCAGCTTTGCGCTGCCGCTCTCTTCGTGCGGCATTCCGGCCACTGCCGCGGCATACTCCTTAAACGTGACGGTGCAGCCGCCTCGCCCACGAACGCTCGGGTACCTGACCCTTTGGCCCACGGGCAGTCCGCAGCCGTTGGTGTCGACACTGAACTCGTTCGATGGACGCATCAAAGCCAATGCGGCGATTGTCCCGGCCGGCACCAATGGCGCCGTGAGCGTATTTGTGACCGATTACACGGATGTCGTGCTGGATGTGAACGGGTACTTTGTGCCGCCGGACGCTGGAGGCAACGCCTTCTACCCGCTCGCGCCATGCCGCGTATCCGACACGCGGCTCGCCGACGGCCCGCTGGGTGGTCCCTTCATGAGGGGCGGAGAAAGCCGTACCATTGCCGTTGTGTCGAGCAACTGTAAAGTTCCATCTAACGCGGACGCCTACTCCCTCAACTTCACGGCAGTGCCCAAAGGTGAGTTGAGCTATCTGTCTACGTGGCCGGCTGGATCTCCGACGCTGTATGTTTCCACTCTCAACGCGTTCACAGGCACGGTGACAGCCAATGCGGCGATCGTGCCGGCCGGTACCAACGGCAGCATCGTGGTGTACACGTACAACGCCACGGACGTGGTGCTCGACATCAATGGTCACTACTCCGCACCCGGTTCGCCGGGCGGTCTGTCGTTTTATCCGGTGACGCCATGCCGGGTTTCCGATACGCGTCTTGCGACGGGCCTATTCGGAGGCCCTGGCATGGCAGCCGGTGAGACGCGCGCCTATCCTGTGGCGGCGAGCGCTTGCGGCATCCCTTCGACGGCGCGTGCCTACTCGCTGAATGTTACGGTGGTGCCGCAGGGATCGTTGTCCTATCTGACGTTATGGCCTGCGGGCGAAGCGCAACCGTTTGTATCAACGCTGAATGCCATGGACGGCAGTGTAACCTCGAACGCAGCAATCGTCCCCGCTTCAGCCGGTGGGTCTATCAATGTGTTCGTCACGAATCCCACACACGTCATACTTGATATCAACGGATACTTCAAGTGAGTGTCAGCCGAGACGGGTGCAGGCGCTATCTTCGGGCTAGTGCACCGACCGGTTGGGCTGGCCGGACACCTCGCCGATTGCTTCGATGAGACGGTCGAGGGAAACGGGTTTGGCGAGGTAGCCGTCGGCGCCGGCATCGAGACAGCGTTCGCGGTCGCCAGTCATGGCGTGAGCAGTTAGGATGAGGATGGGAAGGCGCTCGCCGGAGGAGCCCTCGCGGGCACGGATGAGGCGTGTAGTTTCGAGGCCGTCCATTTCGGGCATCTGGACATCCATCAGGACGAGATCGTAGCGGCGGCGGAGGGTGAGTTCGGCGGCCTGGACGCCGTTGATGGCGATGTCGACTTCGTGTCCCTGCTTTTCGAGCATGCGGGTGAGCACCTTCTGATTGACTGCGTTGTCTTCAGCGACGAGGACGCGGAGTGGACGTTGGCCGCCGCGATTGACAGCGCCCGCGAGCCTGTTGAGTTCGTGCCCCTGGCCGTTACCGGCTACCGGAACCATAGCTGCGATGTGGAAGCGCGCAGTGAAGGAGAATTCGCTGCCGTGACCGGGTTTGCTCTTGACGCCGATCTCGCCTCCCATCAACGTGACGAGACGCGAGCAGATGGCGAGTCCGAGTCCGGTGCCGCCGTGACGGCGAGTGGTGGAGCCGTCGGCCTGGCGGAAGGCTTCAAAGATGGCGGTTTGCTTTTCGAGAGGAACGCCTTCGCCGGAATCGACGACGGTGAAGCGAAGCAGCGCGCTCGAGTTGCGGTCGGATTCGCGGACGACGGAGATGCGGACGTGTCCATCGGCGGTGAACTTGATGCCATTGCTGACGAGATTGAGCAACACCTGGCGGAGACGGGTGGGGTCGCCGATGACGAGAGGAGGGATGTCGCGGGCGATCTCGAATTCGAGCGAGAGTTGCTTTTGCTGCGCCGGCACTGACATGGTACGAACGCTCTCCTCGACGGTGCGGCTGATGGAGAAGGGGATGGCTTCAAGCTCGAGGCGGTTGGCTTCGATTTTGGAGAAGTCCAGGATGTCGTTGAGCAGGACGAGCAGGGATTCAGCCGACTGGCGGGCGTCTTCAAGGCATTCGCGCTGCTCGGCGTCGCGGGGGCTTTGGAGAGCGAGGGTAGTCATGCCGAGGATGCCGTTCATCGGTGTGCGGATCTCGTGGCTGACGTTGGCGAGGAACTCGCCCTTCAGACGGTTGGCCTCTTGTGATTCGACGAGCAGGCGTTCGATCTCGCGCTTCTGCTCTTCGACCTTTACCTTTTCCTGTGCGGTGCGGTCGCGTTCGAGGGCAAGCTCGCGGGTGCGTTCGGCGACAGCGGCTTCGAGTTCGAGGCGGCGGCGGCGCAGGCTTCCTATGTGGCGGCGAATGACAAGGTAGAGGAGCCCGCAGAAGGCGGCTGCGAGAAGGGCACGGAACCATCCTGTCTGCCACCACGGCGCGAGGATTTCGAAACGCAAAGACGCGCGATCGGAATTCCAAACGCCCTGTTCTCCCGCTTCGACTTCGAGCAGGTAGTTGCCCGAAGGAAGATTGGGGAAACTGGCGGAGCGGCCCGAGGCTTCCACCCAATGGGAATGGAGCCCGATGAGGCGATAGCGGAAGCGGGTGAGGCTGGTGCGGGTGAAGGAGAGTGTGGAGAAACGGGCTTCCATCAGGCTGCGATCGTGGGCGATTTTGAGTACGGGATTGAGGTGCTCGGCTGTGCCACCGAAGCGAACCTCAGTGATGGCGACTGCCGGAGGACCTGGCCAGGCGAGCGCGCCGCTGGTCTTGAAATGGGACAGGCCGCGATTCGTACCGATCCATACGCCGTCGCTATCGACGTGGAAGGCGTTGAATACGATGTCGTGCCAAATGAGGCCGTCGGCGGTACCGAAGTGACGCCATTGTCCGCCGGCAAATACGTCGACGCCGCTATCGGTCCCGATCCAGACTTTGCCATTCGCCCCGGTTTCGAGGAAGCAGATGTCGTTGGAGCCGAGACGGTTGAACCTGTCGAAGTGCTCCAGGCGGAGGCGGCCGTTATCCCATTGGAGACGGGAAACGCCGAGGTATTCCCCGTAGCCGGTCCAGATGGAGTCATCAGGGGCGATAGCCATGAAGGAAAGGTTTTGTGAGCGGAGCCCTTCGGCTGTGCCGATCCGGGCCCAGCCGGATTTCGTCTGATAGAGAACGCCGCGAGTACCTGCCATCCAGACGTTGCCCTGACGGTCGACGCGGACGCGGTAGATCTGCTCGCCCGGGAGGAGTTGAGCGGAGAAGACGCGGTCAAACTGGAGGCTGCTACCGCTGCTTTGGTCGCTGCGGAAGACGCCTTCGCGGGCGGCCAGCCAGAGCGTGCCGCGGTCGTCGACAGTGAGGGAGTTGACCTGATTGGGACGCTGGTCGCGGACCACGATGAGCTGCGTGCGCATGGTGCGCGGATCCAGGCGAACGAGACCGTTGTCGCGGGAGCCGACCCAGAGGAAACCGTTGGGTGTGGCGGCGAGGGCACGCACGTCCGGGGCAGTGAGGCCATCCTTAACGTTGAGCAGACGCCAGTCTCCGGTGACTGGGTCGCGGCGGTTGAGGCCGAGGCGGGTGCCGACCCAGAGGGTTCGGTCGGCGGAAGTAACGACGGCACTCACTTCGTTGCTACTGAGGCCGGTGCGGTGGTTGTATCCTTTCCAATCCCCGTTGCCGCGCCATCGGGCGAGGCCGAGGTCGGCGTGTCCAATCCAGAGGGAGCCTTCACGGTCCTCAAAGACACAATTGACGCGGTTGGAGGGTAGTCCTTGGGATTCCTCAATCTGTTCCCAGTGGCCGGAATCGTCACGGATCCAGAGGCCTTCCTCGGTGGGTATGATGAGACGCCCACTGCGATCGGCGATCATGCGTCCGTTGCGCTGGAGTCCGACTGAGGACGTGTGCGGCGCGGTGAGGCGCGAGACCCGCCAGGAGGTGTCCTCCGCGAAGGTGGAGGAGCCGGAGGCAAGTTTCAGGAGATGGGTGTCGCTGCGGATCCAGAGATTGCCTTTGCGATCCGCGGCATAGCTGGTCCAATGACGCTGCGGCACTCCTTGAGCAGCGCCGTAGCGTCGCGTACCGTTCGCGTCGCGGCGGCATATTTCTGAGCCGCAGCCAAACCAGAGCGCGTCATCGGGAGTGACATAGACGCCCCACGCCGGCTCCTGGGTTGCGGGGTTGATCGGTGTAGGTGAACCAGTGCCGGAGTACTGCAAAACACCTTTACTGGTGGCAATGTAGACGGTGTTCTTACTATCGGAAGTGAGGGCGTAGCGTACGCCGTCAGTGTCGCCGGAAAGCAAGGCGAGTGTGAGGTTAGGACCATCTAACTTGCCGAGTTGTAATTTGGTGGCAAACCATAGACCGCCGGACGAATCGACATGGACATCGCGGACGGTTTCGCGGGAGGAACCGTTGAACGGACCCATCTGCTGGAAGCGCGTCCCATCGAAACGAAAGAGGCCGCCGCGAGTGCCGACCCAGAGGAAGCCGGTACGGTCCTGTGCGATGGCGCGGACGAGTGCGTTCTCGAGGCCCTGTTCCTGGGTGTAGTGATCAAATGAGTAGGTTGCCGGTTGTTGCGCGTGACAAACGCAACACCATGCGATGCCAGAAAGCAAGGCACCAGAAAGCTTCCGCAACCGCCGGCGAGTGGACATTGATAGAGGTTCTGTTCTCACATCGGCAGCAGAAAGGACGAACTGCCTAGGTTGGACACCTGAGTCTGCCTAAGTGCCAACTCCAGTACCCTTGAGGGTTCCGGTTGATTCTAGAAGTGTACCGCAACCAGTACTGTAATAGATAAGGCACTAGAACTTTGGTATTGGGAATAGGCCTGGTTCCGGTCTAGAACCACCGGAGCGAGCGTTTGCGGAGCATTACACACATGGAGATACTGGCGCTTGTTCGCAACTCATTCTCGCCGTCGGCGATACGGCGTACGGCGTCTTTTCTTGGAGAGGAAGAGGCGAAAGTGCGTCGTGGACTGCAGGAGACGATACCGGCAGTGCTGGCGCAACTGATCAACCGTACAACAGTGGGCGGCTCCCCCAGCGCAACGGGTGCGGCGTTTCTGACGCGGCTGTTGGCGCGCGGAAGCCATGACGGGAATCTGCTCGACGAGATTGGGAACATCTTGAGCAATCCACGGTCGGCCCAGGCGGTGGTGTCTTTGGGCGAACGGGCGGCAGAGGGGATTTTCGGGACGCTGTCGGAGCCGGTGCGGAAGGCCATTGCGGAGGATTGCGGGATGTCGGCGGACAGCACGGCGCATCTGTTGTCGCTGACGTCGCTGGTGTCGCTGGAGGTGCTGGCGAATCAGGTAGCGGTGAAGCAGTTGCCGGCGCAGGCGGTAATGGAGGAGCTGCACGCACAGCGACGGACGGTTGCACGGGCACTGCCGGCGGAAGTGGCGCGGTTCATCGAGTTCTATGAGAAGGCGGCGTTGGAGCAGACGGTGGTGATAGTGGAGACGCCGGTGCAGAGGTGGAAATTGAGGTTGCTGCGGCTGCTGGCATAGCGCAGACAGTTCCCCCGCGCGCCGTCAGCGCGAATTGAGACCGGAGTTCCTCGCAGCCTTGTTAGCGGGGTAGGCGGTTTCCCAACCTTTCGCGTCCCACCACAGGATGCGATTGAGCGTGTCCTGCGGGATATCGTCGATGTCTGCAAAATTCATCGCGAGTGATTCTTGCGCCGCCCAGAGCTGGCGGCCCCTGAGCGCGGCTGTCTGCGGATTCATTTCCTCGAGAGATTGCTTGGGGGTGAGGGCTTGGTACGGTTTTGGATCTGTGCGCGCTGTGAAGATGCTGGTCATGGCTCTGGCGGCGGTGAGGAAGCGCGTCCTTGGCGGGATGCGGAAGATCTCCTGGATCGTCTTCACCATGCTTGTGTGGTTGTAGTGATTGGAGTCGAGTGCGGCGCGGCGGATGTGGGGTCCGATCGCCAGGCCAATGGTGCGGTGACCATCGACGTGATCGATGCCATCCTGCGCGTCATCCTCAGTGACGAGAACGAGAGTGTTGGGCCAAAAGCGGCTCTTGGATATGGCTTCGACGATGCGTCCGAGGGCGAGGTCGTTATCGGCAACCATGGCGGCGGGGCGCGGCGAACCGGGCCGGGTACCGTTGGTGTGATCGCTATTCAGGCTGATGATGCTGATGCTGGGCAGGTTGCCGGATTTTTCGAACTCACGGAACTCGCGGAGCCATTCCTCGGTGCGGATCTGATCGGGGATGGCGAGAGTGGCGTGCGGGAATCGTGGATTGGAGATTGACGCGAGCGCCGGCACTGCGGCTTTGCAGCCAACGGCGTTCTGCCACTTCCCTTCCTTATAGAGCCGCCAGTAATCGGACCACTTCAATTCCTGACTTTCATTGATGTCGACGATGGTGTCTTTGGCGGAGTCCCAGCGGGCGGCAGTGCAGAGCTCGCCGTAGAGACGGACGCTGACGGGACGCGGGGAATTCTGCCAGAAGAAGCCGCTCGGGGCGACGGTGAGGGCGTCAGCCATGTTATAGGCGTAGCCTCGGGGAGAAGCGGCGAAGGCGCGCTCGACGTAGTCGCTGACAAAGGCTTGCATGAGCCACTGGTGGCCGTCGAAGCTGATTGCGCCACCGGTGTGGAAGTTGTCCAGAAGCACGTACTGTTCGGCGAGGGCGTGATGGTTGGGGGTGATGTCGCGACCGTACATCACCAGCTTGGGATCGTTGTTGCCCTTGGGCAAGTCCCCGAGGACCTGGTCGTACGTGCGGTTTTCTTTGATGATAAAGACGACGTGGCGGATGCCGAGGGAAGCGAGATTGGTGACGCCGCCGGCGGGCTCGAAGCGCGGGGCGTTGGCGGCCTTGACCTCACGGGTGGCGGCGGAGAGCTGCGCGGGAATGGGAGGCGGAATGCGGACCAGAGCGCCTTCGTAGGAACGCGAGTTAAAGCCGCCGCGGCCGTTGTCGGTGTTGCCGGTGCCCTTGATGGCGATGACGCGGAGGGCGCCTTCCTTGTCGATGGCGATGGCCGAGGGGAACCACGCGGTGGGGATTGCGCCTTTCACCTTATAGGCGCTGCCCTGTCGCGCGGCGACGATGATGGCGTTGGTTCCGGCGCAGGCGATGTACAGCGTATTGCCGTCAGGGGAGAAGCGTGGGTAGACGGGCTGGCTGCCGAAAGTCTTGTCGGGGTAGGAGGGGACATCGAGGTCTTTGCGCTGGAGGGTCCTGGTGTCAAAAAGGGAGACGGTGTCGGCGTGCGCATTGGCGACGGCGAGAGTGGAGTCGTCGGGGCTGAGGGCAATGGAGGAGGGTGCGAGTCCGGCGGCGATCTCTTTCGTGTTGTGGGTAGCGGCATCGATTACGGTTATGGTGCCGGTGGTGGTGGAGCCGGTACGGGGGTCGGTTGCGACGAGGGAGCCGGAGCTGGGGGCGGCGATTTCGCCGCGTTTGGGGCGGCGGCCTCCGCGGTTGGAAACGAAGACACGGCCCGATTTGGTGACGGCGACGGCAAAGGGCGCCATGCCGGTTTCCACCTCTTTGAGGATGGCGCGAGTTGCGGTGTCGATGATGGCGAGCGTGTTGTTGCGGGAGAAAGCCACGTAGGCGGACTTTCCGTCGGGGGAGAAGGCGATACCGGCGGGGAGCGGGTGACCCTTGAGGTCGAGGCGAGAGTTGGATTCGAGCTTGCCGGCGTCGGAAAGGTTGCCGATGATGATGGCGTCGGGGCCGTTGCGTGTGGTTTCGCTGGCCCAGAGCTGACGGTCGTTGGGGTGGAAGGCGACTCCGGTGTAGGAGCTGGAGCGGAGTTTCAATTCACCGAAGGTGACGCCGGTGGAACCATCCAGTAGTTCGACAGCGCGGGAGTTGAGCACGGCGAGGAGGCGGTGTTTGGAATCGAAGACGGCGTCGACAGGGCGTCCGCGGAGGGCGCGGAGTTCTCCCCACGGGCGAAGGAGTTGACTGCTGGGGAGGAGGAAGACGCCGCTCTGTTGTTTGCCGATTCGCGCTGTGGATTTGAGGATTTCGAAGACGCCGGTTTCTTTGGCGGTGACGGCGAGGCCGACGAGCGTGATCGCGGGGATGATGAGGCGGGTGATGCGCATTGGTGGATCCTGCTACGGCGGGGCCGGAGGGGCCCCGCGAGAGACGAGGGCGTCTGCCCTGAAAGGCTATCGGTGGCTGGCGGCGTAGTGGGCTTTGAGGATGTCGTCGCCCCAATCGCCGTCGTATTCGCGCCACACGGAGTGGACGTGGTTGGCGCCGTTCTGCGTGTTATCGTATTCCACCAGGAAGGTTGAGCCCTGCACGCGGTAGTAATGGGGGCCGCCTTTTTCCTCGACGCCGGTCCAGGCGAACCAGATGTTGTTGCCGGACTTTTTGATGGCATCCTGGCGGGCCATGGCAGCCTGTTCGGGGAGGTTGCTGCAGTACTCTTCGAGGAGGGCCTGGAGCATGGCTTTCTGTTTGGCGTTCATCTTATTCATGGGGAGTCCGGCGGGTGCGCCTTCGATGGCGGCCTTGCGGTTGGCCATGGTGAGGATGTCTTTGTAGGCTTCCTTCTGGAGGACCGCCAGCTTCTTCTGGTCAGCGGAGAGAGCGACGAGCAGTTCGCGGCCGAGATCCTCTTCTTTAGCGAGGACGCGGAGACCGGCGCGCGGGCCTTCCTTCACGAGGGCGGGATTGGTGCCAAGGAAGAGCGGCGTTCCCACAACCTTGCCGTTGACGACGGTGAAGTGGAGGCTGAGGTGGTGGCCTTCGACACGGTAGGACCAAGTGCCTTGTTCGGCGGGCGCGCCGAAGATCGAGAAATAGTATGTCTCCGGGTTGCGGCGCGTGCCGTTGTCCTTTTCCTGAATGCGGAGGATGTCTTCGAGGCTCATGATGGAGATGGCCTTGATGTAGCCGCGCTGGGAGAGTCCCGCGTTGAGGAGCGCCTGCGCGAGGTGCTTCTGATGGGGACTCATTTCGCCGAGCGTGAGACCTTTGCGCCCGCGCTTGAGAGTCTGCTGGATGTTGTTGTCGGGGACGAAGTGGAAGAAGTGGCGTTCATCGTCCTTGAAATCGAAGGCTGTTTTGCCCTTCTGCTCGGGGGTGAGCGAATTCAAGAATGCCGTGGCCGCGTCGGCCATGACAGAAGGCGAATTGACGCGGTAGTAGGCGGAACAGAGCAACAGTCCAAAGCCGCCGATGAGGGCGGCACGGAAGGCGTGAGGGCAGCAGTTTCGGAACACGTGGGAGTGGTCTCCTTTCCTGAATTGGACAGTATATCAGAGGGGTGGAAGGAAGGAACTGCGGGCCTTCTGGCTTGCATTCGACAAGGTTGGTGTGAAACTGAAGGTGAGTGGAGGGAGGATGTCGAAGAGAAGTGAGACTTGGCTCGTCGTGATCGTGGTGGTGGTTGTGATGCTGCTCGTGGCGATTCCGGGAATGCGGACGTACATGCGCGCCACTGCGACGCACATTCACCCGAACCCACAGAACATGCCTTCGTGACGCAAACTGCGCCGTTGCCAAAGTGGGCGGATGCCGTCGAGCCGGGGCGGCAGATCGTGCGCGCGAATCTCAGCGAGAGGTATCTGCCGGGACTTTCGGTAGCGGTTGGAATCGGTGGCGACATCGTGTGGGCCGAAGGCTTTGGGTTTGCGGACGTCGAGAACCGCGTTCTCGTCGCACCCAAGCACCGGTTCCGGATCGCAACCGCTTCCAAGGTACTCACGTCGGCCGCTGTGGGTAAGCTGCTGGAGGAAGGCCGGCTGAAGCTCGATGATGTGATTCAGAAGTACGTGCAGGCGTTTCCGGAGAAGCAGCGGCCCGTGACACTGCGGCAACTGATGGGCCATGTGGCCGGCGTCAAGAACGATGGTGGTGACGAGGGACCGCTTTATGCTGAGCACTCAAAATCGCTCGGCGCTTCCATATGAGGTGGCCCTCCCTCCGGGACATTTTTGTCCGACACTGGTATTGCGCGTGGGAACGAGTTTGTCCGGTTGGGCTTAACCAAGGAAGACTTCGGCTAAAAGGAGGTGGGGAATGCGAACGTTTCGGTATCCAGCGCGGTTGGAGCGGGGTGAGCAGGCGGGGGTTTTCATAGTCTCGTTTCGGGACGTGCCGGAGGCGATTACGCAAGGCGAGGGAGAAAGAGACGCGCTGTGGTAAGCGGCGGACTGTCTGGAGGAGGCGATTGCCGGACGGATCAGCGACGGCCGGGAGATTCCGATGGGTTCGTAGGCACGGCGTGGGGAGCGACTGATTACGCTGGCGGCGCCGATGGCGGCGAAGGCTGCTCTTTATCTGGCGATGCGGGAATTAGCAACGGAGCGCTGGCACGGAGACTCGGATGCGATGAAAAGAAGGTGCGGCGGATGCTCAACCCGCGACACCCGACGAAGTTGCCGAGGGTGAAGTCAGCTTTGGAGGCGTTAGGCAAGAAGCTGGTGGTGAGTGTCGAGGAGGCGGCGTAGATAGATCTGCGCAAAGATCGAGGTTGAAGCCTCGCGCACGCTGAAGCGTACCCAGCCTTCTACTTCTTGCCGACTTCGTAGACGTAGATCTTGTGCATGCGGCGGTGGGCCTGCACCTCTTCGACGCGTACGGGTTTCCAGCCGCGGATCTCGAAGTCGTGAGAAACGACGCGGGCGCCGGGGCGGAGATATTTCTCCAGATTGGGGCGGAGTTGGGAGTTGGATTCCGTCAGCAGGTAGAGCGTAACGACGTCGGCGCTGGACAGATCGACTTCCAAAAGATTGCCCTGGATGATGCTGGCGCGATTTTCGTAGCCGCGCTGTTTGATAGCGCCTCGGGCGGCGTCGGCCAGCCGCTGATTGAGTTCCACACCGACGGCTTTGGCGTGAAACTTCTCAACTGCGGTAATAAGGACGCGGCCATCACCACAGCCGAGGTCGTAGACAGTTTCTCCCTGCTTGACCTGCGCGGCTTCGAGCATGCGCTCAACGACGGTGATGGGAGAGGGGACGAAAGGAGCCAGACTCTTGGCGTGATTCGATTGCGCTGCGAGAGGCACGCCAGAACCGAGGACCAGAGAAAGTACGGAAATTGCCACCTGAAGCATATGTTTAGTTGCCTGAAGCAGCCGCGGAGAGCTGCCTTCCTTGCTTCAATTTTACGATGCGCGAAACGATTTCGGAAACAGAAAACCACACATCCCTGGGGCGGCTGATGGTAAATTCCTGACCCTTGAAGAATTTGACGGCGTGGCCGATGCTGTCGCGCCACGGGGCGCGCTGCGGATCGAGGTTGTAGTTGAGGTAGAAGACCGGGTAGCCCGGATCGCCTACTTCACGCAACGCATCGGAAGGGACGTTGGCTTCCAACATGGCCTTGGGGCCGGCGAAGATCATGGCGTCAGGGTGCTTCTCGTCACCGGCTTCAGTGACGATGAGGTCCGTAAGGAATTCCGTATCGGCCTTCTTCTGTCCCAATTTCTTTGCGTCCACCGTTCCTAATTTCAAGGTCCCCAGAGCGTCGCCGAGTTTCGGAAAATCAATCCGGTCGGCTTCTTTCTGGCGGTACACCACCCGTTGCTCCTGCAGATTGAAAGCCACCAGCGTAAACCGGTGGATCCGGGGATCACGGGAAATCGTTCGCAATATCGACAGTAAAGCTGACGTGTCGAAGGGCTGTAGGGTTGCGGAGCGGGAGTTCTGCGGAGCGAAGTTGACCAACAATTTTACGTTGAGCTGGTCAAGGTTGGCCCGTTCGACAGGTGGCTCTTCATGGAATTGCTCGGTTTCGGCAGCTCTGATGGCGCCCTTCGGTAGAACCACCTCTAAACTACGATCTTTGGTAGGCAATTGGGCCTCTGGATCCCAATAATGGGAGCAGACACGCTCGCTGCGATCGCGGATGAGCCAGTCGACGTGATACTTCCCTTCGCCGAGATCGAACATGCCTTGCAAGAACGCCTCGCCTTTGGCATCCTCTTCTATGGATGGAACCTTGACGCGTTGCGTGAAGTAGACGGGATCGTCCTTGCGGTCCTCGTGGGTGACACGGAAGAGTATCGTAAGGAGATTCTCGCTGCCGGAGAGCTCCTTCATAGGGATGGTGACGTCGTACGCGGCATGGAAGCGCAGGTCGAAACCGAGGAGCGCTTTGCCGGGAGTCACCGTGCAAGGTAAGTCCTTGCGCGCTTCCTGCATCTCCAGCACCGCCATGTCCGTGTTGAACATGCGGACCGATCCTCCGGGCCCGCTGCCGGACACCAAATGTTGCGCGCACACATGGAACGGGAGGATCAGGAAGGTCCCCACCGCCAGTAGGCGCATTGAGCATCCCCACCACTGGCTGTTCATGTTCACCACCAACCCATATTCACCATCAGCCCTCGCCGGCACCTTGGCCGGACCGATTGCAGGGCCCGTCCGGGTCCAACCACCGGGCGCGAGCCACAACCGCTTACATTATAGGCTCAATTGCGTTACAAAAGGGGGAGGGTGATGACACCCTCTACACTGACGCCCTACACCAACGAAGTGTAGCCTTGATTATGAACCAACTTTTGGAAACTGCAAGAGGAAAAATTCCATTTGCTGTACTATGCCACATAGGACATAGGGAGCCTGAAGACAAGATGATCGACCGGTATATGGAAATCTGTAGAGCAGTGGAAACGGAATTCTCACGAAACCGTAGGCTGCATGGGGCGCGGATCAAATGCGGGCCCGGGTGCACGGACTGTTGCGGGCAGTTGTTCCAGATCACGGAAATCGAGGCTGCGTGGGTGTCGGTGGGCGTGTCGCGGATGGAGGAGGAGGAGCGGATGCGGTTGCGGGGGAGGGCGGCGCGGTATCTGGAAGACCGGAAGGCAGTGGTGGCCCGGAAGGGAATGCAGGAGGCGTGGGGGAGGCTGCCGCCTCCGGGGTCGCGGCTTCCCTGCCCTGCGCTGGTGGAGGGCGTGTGTTCGATCTACGAGTACCGTCCGCTGATCTGCCGGAAGTTCGGGATGCCGCTCTACAATCCGGACAAGCCGGGGCAGGTGTTTGCCTGTGAGCTGAACTTTCGCAACGGCGAGCCGATAGAGGATGGGCAACTGGTACAGATTCAGAGTGAGATCCACTGGCAATGGAAGCAGGTGCAGGCGGATTACAACGAGGCCGGCGGGTATCGGGATACGGAGCCGATTACGGTGGCGCGGGCAATCGTGGAAGATTTCAGTTGATGAACGGGCGATTTCTGAGGCGGGCAGGGACTGCGGTCCCCCGGGATGGTTCTTGTTTTTCGGATGCCACGTTTTCAGATGCCCGGTTGCGTCGCCGATCCGGGTGCACTTAAACTGAATCGAGTGCCCCGCTAACCAAGCCCCAAAGCACAACCGCCTCCGCCGCATTCTTTTACCGCGTCGCTCCACAAGACTGGTGTTAGGGGAAATCGCATTGCAGACAAAAACAGAAGCCGACATCGCCCATGTCCTCACGATCGAGGAAATTGAAGCTCTCGTGAAGGAGGGCGGCAAACCGGCAGAGACGTTGACGAACGTTGTCGCCTTGATCGCGCGGCGATTTGAAACCGACGTGTGTTCGGCCTACCTGTTGGAGCCTGACCGTGCGAACCTCGTTCTGGCCGCGACACTCGGATTGCGCAAAGAGTGCGTGGGAACGTTGCGCATGGGCCTTAATGAAGGGCTCGCCGGACTGGTGGCCGAGCAACTGCGTCCGGTAGCGGTGGTGCAGGCTGCCCAACATCCGCGGTTCAAGTATTTCCGTGAAGCGGGCGAGGATTCGTGCCAGTCGTTTCTCGGCGTACCGCTGATTGACCGCGGTGTGCTGCAAGGCGTTCTTGTGGTGCAGACGCTGCAGCCGCGCGCGTTCCGCGAGGACGAGATCCAGATGCTCGGTGCGGCTGCGGCCGAAGTGGCGCCGATCATACGCGAGGCACGTGCGCTTGACCGCTTTATTGCACCGGCGCAGGAGAAGCTGTGGTCGCTGGCGCGGAACTTGTGGTGGAGCTGGGATCAGGAGTCCAACGCGCTGTTCCGGGATCTGGACCCGGCGCGATGGCGGGCGCTCAATCATAATCCGATCGCGCTGTTGAACGAGATCCCTTTGGAGAAACTGGAAGGACGGGCCGGGGAGTTCGTCCTGCACGGGCGGATCAATTACGCTTACCACAGGCAGAAAGAGTATTTGCATGCGGACCGGACCTGGGGCGCCACGCATGCTGGTGTGCTGCGTCCGCGGCCGGTGGCGTATTTCTCGGCCGAGTTTGGCCTGCACGAATCCTTTCCAATTTACTCGGGCGGCTTGGGCGTGCTTGCGGGCGATCACATCAAGAGCGCCTCGGATCTTGGCGTTCCGTTGATCGCGATCGGATTGTTCTATGGCCAGGGTTACTTCCGTCAGCGTCTGGACGGCGCGGGGTGGCAACGCGAAGAGTATCTGCCGACGGATGTGAACCAGCTTCCGATGGAGCCGGCTATCGGGAAGGACGGTGCGCCCGTCACGGTGGAGGTGTTCACGCGGCACGGGTCCATTCGAGCGAAGGTGTGGCGGGTGAAGGTGGGGCGTGTGGACCTGCTGCTGCTCGATTCGAACGTCGAAGGGAACGCGCCGGAGGATTGCCAGCTTACCTCGCGGCTGTATGGCGGCGATGGGCGGGTGCGCATCCGCCAGGAACTGCTGCTCGGGGTCGGCGGATTTCGTGCGTTGAAGGCGATGGGCGTAACGCCAGGTGTTCTGCACTTGAACGAAGGCCATAGCGCTTTTGTTGTGCTGGAGGCGATCCGGAGCCGGATGGAGGAGGAAGGTGTAGGCTTCCACCAGGCGCTGCCACATATTGCCCGCGAGGTTGTTTTCACCACGCACACGCCTGTGCCCGCCGGTCACGACCGGTTCCCCTCCGGACTGATTGAAGAGCATCTCGGGCCGTTGCGCGAAGCCCTGGGGCTGTCGCATGACGCGTTGATGGCGATGGGACGCGAGCATCCCGACAATCATCACCAGGACTTCTGCATGACGGTGCTGGGGATGAAGATTTCGCGGCGAACCAACGCGGTGTCGGCGTTGCACGGCGAGGTGTCGCGCGAGATGTGGACCAGCCTGTATCCGGGAAAGAGCGCCGACGCGGTGCCGATCGGACATATCACGAACGGGGTCCATGTGCCGACGTGGCTGGCGCCGCAAATGTTCCGGCTCTACGACCGGCATCTGGGCGCGGGGTGGCATGAACACAGCGGCGAGTCACGGATCTGGGAGGGCATTGAGAGTGTCGATGATGGGGAGTTGTGGGAGACACACCTTGCGCTGAAATCGAGACTGATCGAGTTTGTGCGCCGGCGCGCGATGGAACAGGCATCGAATCGGGCCGAACCCGCGGAGGTGCTGCAGCGGCTGCGTAGTGTGTTGAGTCCCGATGCATTGACCATCGGGTTCGGACGGCGGTTTGCCACGTACAAGCGAGCCAATCTGATTCTGCGGGATATGGAACGGCTCGGAACGATGGTGAACGACCTCAACCGGCCGGTGCAGTTTGTGTTTGCCGGGAAGGCGCATCCGCATGATGATCCGGGCAAGCGCGTGCTACAGGAGATCGCAGGGTTGATGCGGCGGCCGCTGTTCGCTGACAAGTTTGTTTTCGTGGAGGACTACGACATCAATGTGGGCCGGCTGCTGGTGCAGGGCGTGGATGTGTGGCTCAACAATCCGCGGCGGCCACTGGAGGCATCGGGTACCAGCGGGCAGAAGGTGGTGCTGAATGGCGGCTTGAATTTGTCGGTTCTCGACGGCTGGTGGGCCGAGGCATATGACGGACTGAACGGGTTTGCGATAGGCACGGGGCGTACACATTCGAACATGGACATTCATGACACGCGGGACGCGGAGGATCTGTACCGGGTGTTGCGGGATGAGGTGATTCCGTTGTTCTATACGCGAGACAGGGATGGTCTGCCACGGGGGTGGATCAAGCGGATGAAGCGGACGATCCGCACGCTGGGGTGGCGGTTTAATGCGAATCGCATGGTGATGGACTATGTGTTGCAGTCCTATATACCGGCGGCAGGGGGGCGGTCGAGCGATATGGGGTTCAGAGGTTGAGCCCTCTAAGGTGCTTAAGAGGTTGTGACGCTCGCCAGGCCGAGTTCGTGTAAGGAACTGGCGGTGAGTGCGTTTTGAAGGAGTTCCTTTAGCTCATGGGGCGACTGAATTCGGGACACAAGCGCCGGATCCAGCACGCCGAACCGTGTGGTCAAAATAACGAGAAGCGTTTCACGCATGCCTTCCACGCGGCCTTTCTCGACGCCTCGCTCTTCCCAACTGGTGACGTATTCCATAACGGTCTCCTCCTCCTACGGCGCCGGTCTTGCCTGCCGCTGATTGCGCTCGAACATTCGCTGCTCCCCGGCATTCAACCGCAAATATGCCATTCCACCTTGACCTTCGGTCTGTCGCGCGCCGCTATTTTCGTTTTTAGCCATAACCGCGCTGGCCACGGGATTGGCGGAGCCGGCTCCCGAGAGCCAAGAAGTTAGAACGTCATGCGGAGGACCATCACTGTCATACGCGGGTCGACAGTCGGGTCCTGGTTGAGGAAGCCGAAGTTGCTCGCGGTGACATTGGTGCCTGTTAGACGGCGGAAGTAAGTGGTGTTGAAGGCGTTCATGGTTTCGGCCCGGAACATGAAGCGGACGCGTTCCTTGATCGCCCATTCCTTAGCGAATGTGAGGTCGAGCTGGTTCAAACCGAAGCCGCGGACATCCGGGAAGCGGGTGGGGAAATCGCGAAGAGTGAATGGCGCCGGGCCAGCTACTTTCGGGAACAGCGACACGTCGAAGTAGGGAACGTAGGACACGTCCCAACGATCCTTGCCGTACTGCCTGGCGAGTTCGTCGCGCTGGGCGTCGCTGAGCTTGGCGCTCTTGGCTTGCAGCGGGGCGGCGTTGGGGAAGTCGAGTGGAAGGCCGCTACGCTTGTTGTAGTTGGCCGCGATATTCCAGCCGCCGATGAAGAAATTGGCGATTGGATGGAGGCTGGAACCCCACTTGCGGCCCTTGCCGAAGGGAAGGTCAAACGACCCGAGAACGGCGAAGTGTTGCGGGGCGTCGAAATCGACGAGGCGCTTTTCCAGCTTGGAAGCCTCAATGTTGGTGGGATTGAAGTCCTGTGCATTGAGAAAATTGATCCGTTCGAGAGTCTTGGAAACGGTGTAGTGGACGCGGAACGTGAGTCCGGCGCTGAAGCGCTTGGTGAAGCTCATCTGCATCGCATCGTGACGCTGCGAACCGATCGGGACGTTGGATGCATTCACGCTGGTGTACTGCGGGAACCGGAGCAGCAGATCCTGACGGGGGATCGTAGCTCCGTTCTTTGCACCGTTGTCCGGGAGCAGACCGGCCATCGGGTTGGGCACGCGTTCTGTGTAGTAGCTTTGGGCCTTGCCCAATTCCGAGATGGGGAGCGCATTAAACTCGGCGCTGATGGGGAGCTTCTTTGTTTGATTGCCAACGTAGGAAGCATCCATGATGACGTTCCAGGGCAGCTCATATTGGAAGCCGGCCGAGTACTGTTGCGAATAGGGCAGCGGGCGGCTCAGGTACTGGAAGCCTGCTCCGAGGCCGAGATTGGTGGACGCGCCGAGACTGTTGCCGATGGGTTGGAGGAGGCCTTCCGGGAACGGGTTATTGAGCGTGACGCGCGGAGTCAGGCCGCCGTCGGCGCTGGCGATGATACCAGTGGAACGGCTGTAGCCGGTGCTGGGACCTACGGCGTTCTGGCCGAGGTAGACGAGCCCGTAGCCGCCACGGAAGACGAGCTTCGGACGCATCTGGTATGCGAGTCCGACGCGGGGCTGGAAGTTGTTGAGGTCGCGGTTGAAGGCCTGGCGATCGTTCCCACCGCTGCCGGCGTAGATAAGGCCGCCCTTGAGGCTAAGGCCCTGTACTCTGCTGGCGATGGGGCTCGGCTGGTCGAAGGCGAAGCCGCGGATCATGCGGTTGAAGCGCTCGGCGGCGGGGGCTTCATAATCCCAGCGCGCGCCGAGATTCAAGGTGAGGCGGCGCGTGATCTTCCAATCATCCTGGAAGTAGAACCCATAGTAGCGCCAGCTCACCGCGGGGTTGATGTTCTTGTCGACGCTGCCACTCGCCGGGTTGCCGAGCAGGAAGCTGGCGAATTCGTTGCCGGAGAGGGCGTCGGCCCGCTGCGCGTTCTGCTGCGTGAAGGTGCGATTGAATGTGTAGTTGCCGGAGGCGTAGCCGGGTCCGATGTTGTTCTGGTTGTAAAGGCGTAGCTCAGAGCCGGCTTTGATCACATGGCGCCCGCGGATCCAGTTGAAGTTGGGCTGAAGGCTCCAGGAATCGCTGATGTCGGAGGAGGCGGGCGCGGTGCCGAGTTCAGAATAGGTACCGATGTTGAAGCGCGGAAACTGGAGCGTGGAGAACTGCGAGACGAGGTTGCTGGAAAAGCCTAGGTTGCGCGGATCGTAGCCGATACCGTAGATGTTGCCACCGTAGTTCTCCGTTCGCGCCAGACCGCCGCGGAGGTTCACCACGAAGGTTGGAGTGAGGGTGCTGGTCCAATCGGCGGCATAGCTAATGGCCCGGCGGGTGGAGGGAGCTTCGCTCGAAGGCTCGGCTTCATTATTGCCCCAAACGACGCGGGAGAAGTTCTCCCAAGGGGTTTCGCCGCGGCGGAAGAAGACAGTGTTTTTGGAGTTGACTCGGTAGTCGAGCTTGCCGATCCACTGGTTGTAGGCGTTCTGAGAAGGCGATACGTTGATGTAATTGTTGAGCAGCGCGGGGGTTTCGCCGGGCGCGTTCGGCTTGGGATAGAAGCTGGCCACTTTGGCGGCGATGGGGCTGATGCGAGATTGCGGAATGGCGTTGCCCGCGAATGGTGTGCGAAGAGCAGTGGCGGGGACTGTAGAAAGCGGGTCGTAGATGACCACCTGCTGGTTCGTGGCGCCCTTCAAATTCGCGAAGTTGCCCGTGAGCATTTCGGCCTGCGGCAAGGTGCGGACCTGAGTAGAGGGGTTGCGTTCGCGCAGCCCTTCCATCGAGACGAGAAAGAAGAGGCGGTTGCGGCCATCAACAAGTTTGGGAATGTAGATGGGTCCGTCGAATTCGAAACCGAAGGTGTTGTTGCGGAATTTCCTCGCTGGGACGGCAGCGTTGGGGTTTGACGCGAGCAGTGCACCGACGGCCTTGTTCCGCTCCCAGCCGTTGGCGATGTGATTCTCGTGCTTGAGGTGTTCGTAGAGTGCGCCGTGGATGGTGTTTGTGCCGGTCTTAGTGCCGAAGACGTTCACGCCGCCACCGGTGCGTGCATAGGCTGCGTCATAGACGTTCGTCTGCACCGAGACTTCAGCGAGCGTGTCGATGGCAGGGATAAAGTTGACGCCGCGGCTGGGGCGGGTGTCGGTAACGCCATCGATGACGGTTTCGTTCTCGCCGGAGCGTCCGCCGGAGATGGAGACGCCGCCGACCTGTCCGTACGCATAGAGTTCGGCCGAGCCCCAGTAGCCGGTCTTTTCGACGCCGGGAAGCGCGTGCGTCAGCAGGAACGGATTGCGGCCGTTGTTGGGGGCTTTTTCGAGGATGGTCCGTTCGATCGTGGCGATGCGCACAGCGCTTTCGGTTTGCAGTTCCGAGACGGAGGCACTGACGGTGACGCTGTCGCTGACCGTTCCGATTTCCAGCCGGATGTCGACGTTGGCGCGGTCGCTAAGGAGGAGCTTCACGCCCTCGCGGACGAATTTCTTGAAGCCGTCCTTTTCGGCCGCCACGACGTAATCGCCGGCTTGGAGGAAGTTGAGGAGGTAGCGGCCGGTTTCATTGCTGACGGCCTCGTAAGTCAGGTTGGTGGCTTGGTGTTTGGCAACAATGCGGACACCGGGAACTGGCGCGCCAGTAGCATCGTGAACTTCACCAGAGATGGATGCGCGGAACTCTTGCGCGGCGGCAAGAGATGCGAACAGGAGCAGCGAGGCGCTGAAACGTACGATCATGGAAACCCCCAAGAAGCAAACAGGTCTGAGTTTCTATTCTACGTGGAAAGCGGGCCGCGGTGCGTGACAGTCTGCTTTCAGCCGCTGGCCGCGAGGCAGATCGCAGTCCAGATTCCCAGAACTCGACTTGCCGTTCCGCGCACGAGGCATCGATTCAAGTTTCTGGAGAGTTGACTCTGGCGTTACCAGGTGAGGCGGGCGGTATATTGGAGGACGCGCGCGCCCTGGGCGGAATTGCGCAGGCTGATGATACCTTCGGTGCTGGGGTTGCCGACGCCGGGCTGATTGAGCACGTTGAAGGCATCGAGGTTGAAACGGAGCTTCAAACGTTCCGTGAGATCGACAGTCTTGTAGACGCTGGCGCTGAGGTTAGTAATCCATGGCCCGCCGACCCACTGATTGCGCAGCGGGTTGAGCCCGTTGTCGTAAGCAACAGTCTGATTGTTCCCATTGTTGAGGCGGACAATGACGTTGTTGTTGTTGTTGAAGTTGGCATCGCCGCCAATGACGGCTTGGTTGATGGGTCTCGATACGGGCACATAACCGGACGGGACTCCGAACACGCAGGCGGTGGGGCTGGCGGCGCAGCGGCCGCTTCCATCGGCGATGACAGTGGCCGGCAGGTATCCGTTGTAGTACATGTAGCCGGCGAAACAAGCGCCGCCGCGGCAATCCGTTATAGGCGTGTTGCCGTAGTTGCTAACAGGGCTCACCCCTCCAAAGAGGTTATTCGGGAGCGAGAACCAGCGGCTGTTGCTGGCGCCGTAGCCTGCCACCTGCCATCCACCGATCAGGTGGTTGACAGCGGAGGAGGCGTTGTTAGCGAATCTACGGCCGCGCCCTAAGGGCAGATCGAGAAGGTAGTTGAAGCGGATCCGGTGCTTGGGGATGTCTCCGTCGCGCGCGTAGCGGTAGAATCGAACGCGGTCTTCGACGCTGGAGGGATAGGCGCCACGAAGGAAGCGGTCGGACTGGTCGATGGCATTGACCGTGAAGTCGCCGCCCTGCGATGGAGTCGCGCCCGTAGACATCGAGTTGCTCACGACATAGAAGAACTGGAAGGCCATTCCGCGGCTGAAGCGGCGCTCGGCTTCCAGTTGGATGCCGGCGTAGTTGGAGTATCCGAATTTGCTGTAAACACGGATATCGCCGATCGTCGTCTGATCATAGGCACGCCGCGCGGTGTTCGCGTAGGTGCCTGTAGGCAGCGGCAACCCCGTGTTGACGAACCAGACGTAGTTGCTGACGGGGTTGCGATTGAAAAGCTCCATCATCTCGAGCTTGCGGCCATTGGTCATGACGAACCCCGCGCGAACCACGGTGTTCTTGAGAACCTCGTGTTCGACGGTGAAGTTGAACTGGTGGGCGCGCGCGGTGGGGAGGTCGGGATTGAGGGCGGTCATCTGAATGCCGGGAGTAGGTGGCGCGATGCGGATGGCATTGGCGGAATTGACTCCCGTGATGACGTCGGGAGCGCGCCGGAGCAGCGAGTTGGGTAGTCCGTCTACAGTGTCCGCCGGATCGTTCCAACTCAACCGGTAGCTGCCCTGCATGGGCGCGTTGAGCCGCAGCTCACTGAACGTGCGCGCCGGAATGGGAAAGAGGTACAAACCATAGCCGCCGCGGATGACGAGCGGTTTGCCTCCGAGACGCGGATTGTAGGCGAAGCCGATGCGCGGGCTGAGGTCGCGCTTACTCGCCGATACGATGTCATCGGGGAAACCGGCCTGGCTTGGCGTGGTGTACTTCACGCCCGCGGCCGCGAATCCATCAGCGATGGCCTTGGTCGTGTATCCACGGTCGATCAACTGCTGGATGGTGACGTTGCGCACCAGGCTCTTGCTGGCGAAATCGAATCCGGCGGTCATGCCGTTTTCGTCCACATAGGGTCCGAGGTATTGCCAGCGGACGCCGAGGTTGAGAGTGAAGTCGTGGCGTAGTTTATAGTTGTCCTGAATGTAGGCGCCGAGTTCCCTGCCGCGCATATTGAAGTTCTGCGGGCGGCGCGTTTGCTGGTAGGAGTCGGCGATGCCAAGGAAGAAGTTGGCGCCGTTGTCGCCTGTCACCGCCTGCGAACCGAATGCGGTACCGGTGGCGGGATTGTACAGCGCCGTGGCGTTGCTGGCGTAGGAGAGAACCGACTGCGCGGGGGCGTCGGGCAGCGTGTCGAGCGTGTCGTCCTGATAGCGCCAGCCGAATTCCACCTGGTGCTTTCCCGTGCTCCAGGAGTAGTTCTGCTCGCCGCTGAACACCTGTGTGTATTGCGTTCGCGGGACGATGCCGTTGAGGCTGACGCCTTGATACAGCGCGTTGTTGATGTATGGTGCGCCGGGTTGGTTGAACGGATTCGGCGTGCCGAACATCCCAGAGATGTTCGGTTGAGAGGAAGCTTGGTCGTGGCTGTAGAGCCAGTGGATGAGCGAACTGGTGAAGACGGATTCGACAAAGAGCTTGGGCCCGAAGACGTGGGTCCAGGAGGCCATGGCGGTGTGCGAAGGCTCGAGGTAGGTTTCGCGATTGTAGAGACCGTCCGAGGTGATGGGGAAGCCGCCGGTGGAGAACCCGCGCCGCTGGAGAAGATCCCAATGGCCGGGTGAATAGCGTCCGAACACGCGGTCCTTTTCGCTGATGTTGTGGTCGATGCGTGTGGTGAAGGTGCGCTGGTTCTGGACCACGGGAGCGAGCGCAGTGAGGTTGCTGCCCACCAGCGGACTAAGCGTGTTAGTGGGCAGCGGGCTCACTCCGAACATGTATTTCGCGATGGGAGAAAGGCGGGCCATGGGGAGTTGGTTGTTGTTGTACGGGACCTTTACGTAATTCGGACCGGCGCCGACGGACCAGGGATCATAGAGGGTAACGCGACGGTTCTGGCCGTCGATCAGGCCGCTGAAATCGCCCACGCGCATGGCGCCGGTCCAGACGGCAGAGGTTGTCGTGGCGGCCTGGCGCTGGCGCAACTCTTCCCAGGCGGCGAAGAAGAATGTGCGGTTCTTGCCGTTGTAAAGTTTCGGGATGTAGACCGGGGCTCCGATGGATGCGCCGAATTCGTTACGCACGAGATGGGGCGCTTTGGTGAACGTGTCCTGACGCTGGCGGGCGACGCCGAAGCCGCTGTTGCGTCCCGTGCTGAAAAGCGAACCGTGGACGACGTTACTGCCGCTGCGGGTGATCATGATGGCGCTGGCCGGACGAGTGAGTTTGGCGCTCGAGACGGCAGTCTCGACGCGGAACTCGTCGATGGTGTCGAGGCCGGGCGGACGCGACTGTATGGAGCCGGTGTTGCGGTCCTGGAGGTTAACGCCATCCTGTAACACGGCCATCGCCGAATCACGGAGACCGAAGATCTTGGGCTGGCTGGCGTTTCCTTCAAGACCCGGGACGGAGATGGAAAGCAGCGTCTGTATGCTGCGGCCGTTCAACGGGAGTTGTTCGATTCGCTGGCGTTCGACGATGGTGGCTACAGTGGGGCTGCTGGTGGACAGCAAAGGAGTGACGTTGCCGGCCACGGTGACTTGCTCCGTCGCGAGGCCGACTTGCAGGGTCGCGTCAATGACGGCTCTTTGACCCGCTACCAGTTTGGTAGTGCCTTCCCAGCGTTGCATACCCGGGGCGGCCACCGTGAGTCTGTATTCGGCGGGGACGAGAGTGGGGAAAACGAAGGAACCCGCTTCGGTGGTGATGGTTTGGAACCGTGTGTCGGTACGGATATTGATGAGCGTGACGGCAGCACCGGGAATAACAGCCCCAGTGGCGTCGGTTACTGTTCCTTGAATCTGTCCCACGCCGGTCTGCGCGGAGAGGGGAACAGCGGAGATAGTGAGACAGATAGCCGCTAACCAGAGACGAATCAGCATAGAGGCGCACTCCTGACGTTGGAATGAACTTGGATTCGGACCCAGATCGATTACGGACCCCAAAGCATCTGCGCAGACGAGGAAGTCGCGTTTTGTTGGTGAGAAAAACTATATAACTTTCGGAAGGGCGCGTCAAGAGGTTTGTTCGAATTAACAACTAGAGCCGGGCTGGCCGCGTGAATCGACATGCCCGGCTCATGTGCTGATGCGATGAAGCACTTACTTCAGCGCCTTGATGCGGATGTTCTTGTAGTGAATCGTGGACTTCGGATCGTGGCCCTGGAGAGCAACAGTACCGGAGCTGATGACGCGGCCGGGGCCGCTGCTGCCGCCTTTCCAATCGGCAGGCTGGGTCCATTCGGAGGTCTTCTTGCCATCGACAAAAATGGTGACGTGGTTGTCTTTGACGATGATGTGTTCAGTGAACCACTTGCCATCTTCAGCAACCTTTTCCTTGTTGTCGGCGACGGCGTAGAGGCCACCGCTGCGGCGCCAGTCCGAGTGGGAGTTGTTGACCTGGACTTCAAAGCCCTTGGACGGCCAGTTTTTTTCCTGGTATTCCGTGTGGAAATAGATGCCGCCGTTGGAGCTCGGCAGGGTCATGACATCGACTTTGAGCTCGAAGTTTTTCCAGTTGTGCTTGTTGATGGGCCCGGTGTAATAGAGGTGGCAGCGCGGGCCCTGGGCGACGATGGCGCCATCCTTGACCGAGAAGGTCCCCTCGTTTTCCTTGGCCTTTTCCCAACCGGTGAGATCCTTGCCGTTGAAGAGGGCCTTGAACCCCTTTTCGGGCTTGTCTTTCGTAAACGCGGACGATGCCAGCAGCAACGACGCGGTCAGTAGAGCGGGAGCGATACGCATATCAGTTTGATTCTAATCTCTGGAGCAGGTGGATTTCATCTACTGGTAGGATGGATCGTTGGACCGATGAAGCGCAAGGTATACATTGAGACGAGCGTGGCGAGTTATTTGACGGCGCGTCCAAGCCGGGATCTGGTGGCGGCGGCGAATCAGGAATTGACGTACGAATGGTGGACGTACCATCGGGGGCGCTATGAGCTGTACGTGTCGGATGTCGTACTGCGGGAGGCGGCTCGCGGAGACGCTGAGGCTGCGGCACGACGGCTCAGCGAGCTGCGCGATATCGACGTACTCGCAATTGATGTGGAAGCTCTCACGCTCTCACGAATCTTCCTGCAACGGAAACTCCTGCCACCAGCGGCAGTGGAAGACGCGTTGCATGTGGCTATTGCCACCGTGGAAGGTATGGACTTTCTGCTGACATGGAATTGCAGGCACATCGCCAACGGGGAGATTTTCGGGCAGTTGGCGGGTATTTGCCAGGAGTTTGGCTATGTGGCGCCTATCCTTTGCACACCACAGCAATTGATGGGAGACTGAAGAGGAAGGAACAGCTATGGTAGATCCGATCGTTGAGGAAGTCCGTCGCATACGCGAGGAGCATGCAGCGCAATTTAACTATGATCTCGACGCCATCTTCGCGGACTACAAACGAATAGAGGTGGAAAGCGGACGTCCTCGCGTTTCGCTACGGCGGAAGAAGACCATCACTTGCGAAAACGAAGGGCGGCACGACGACACCGTTCCCTCCACCAGCAACTAACGGCGTAGAATCTTGTCGACCGCACGCGCGAGTTCAGCGAACTCCAGCCGCGCCGGAGAATGCGGGGCGAATTCGGACATTGTGAGTCCGCTGTCTACCGCTTCCGCAATGGCGATCCGTTGCCCTATCGGCGGAAGCACCTTCTTACCCATTCTTTCCAGAGTCTCGGAGAGGCCTCGGCCGAGGTTGGTGTTGGCGGGAACGCGGGAGGGGACAAAACGGATTCGCGGCTTCTTGTTGCGGCGCTGGGCTCGCGCCTTTAACGCCAGTGCGAGTGCGTCCTTGAGCGCGAACACGTCGAGTGGGGATGCGCCGCAGGGAAGCAGCATCAGATCGGCGAGCATGGCGGCACGGTACGTCGTCTCGGGCATACCAGGCGGCGTGTCGATGACTACGACATCGGCGTGCTTTTCGGCGGTTCGCACTTTGGCGCGGAGCGAGTCTGAGTCGCCGTCTTCCACCTTCTCCACCGTCCGCGAGAGAACTCCTTCGCCCTGTTCGGCCCAGGCGACAAGACTGTGCTGTGGGTCGGCGTCGAGCACTACGACTGTGCGTCCCAAATCCACTAATTCGGCTGCGAGATTCCCCGCTATAGTGGACTT
>JACQZR010000239.1 GCA_016213775.1 Acidobacteriota bacterium | reverse complement strand
TTTGCCGACACCGCGAATCCTGCATCCGTACCCTGACGCCCGCTTCGACGCCAAGACTCAAGGTAGGAGCCGTATGCGCTAAAGTGCGCCCGTACGGATCTGTGCGGGGGGCGTCCGGTAACGGGCGTCCCTACCGCGACTCAATGGGTTTGGGTGGAAGCACATCCGGTGTCATCCCAGAGGAAGAATCGACGGGGGCTGCGGTGGAGGCCGCAGGTTTACAACCTGCGCCACTACGAATGTCCCAGCACCCGGTGCGGTTCATACGGGTCCGCGAGCGCCTTCAATTCGGCCTCATCCAGTTTCATCTCCAACGCCCGCACGGCCTCTTCCAGGTGCATCATCTTGGTTGCGCCGATGATCGGCGAAGTGACTCCGGGCTGTTGCAGAATCCAAGTCAGCGCCACCTGTGCGTTTGATACACCGCGCCGGGTGGCGATCTCGGTCACCCGTTCCACGACCGTGAAATCGGAGGGTTGGTAGTAGAGCTTGTGCGCGTAGTCGTCGGTCTTGGCGCGGGTGGTATCGCCAAAGTCCTGAGAGCGCCGGTTTCCGGCAAGAAAGCCGCGCGCCAGCGGACTCCATGGCAACAGGCCGATTCCCTCGGCGTGGCACAGCGGAATCATCTCGCGCTCTTCCTCGCGATAGATCAGGTTGTAGTGATTCTGCATGGTGACGAACCGCGACCACCCGTGGCGGTCCGCCGTGTACAGCATTTTCGCGAACTGCCAGGCGAACATCGAGGACGCCCCCAGATAGAGCACCTTGCCGTCGCGGACCAGACGCGTCAGCGCTTCCAGCGTTTCTTCGATCGGCGTGGAGTAATCGAACCGGTGGATCTGGTACAGGTCAACGTAATCGGTCTTTAGCCGCCGCAGCGAGTTTTCCATCGAGTGGATAATGTGCTTGCTGGAAAGGCCCTTCTGATTAACGTCGGGCCCCATCGGGTTGAAGAGCTTGGTGGCGATGACCACCGTGTCGCGCTTCACCCCGAAATTCTCCAACGCCGCTCCGACGATCTCCTCGCTGCGGCCATTGGAATACATATCGGCGGTGTCAAAGAAGTTGATGCCCGCGTCCAGAGCTGCGCGGAAGAAGGGCATGCTGTCGTCCTGCTCGAGGACCCACTGCCGCCACGCCTTGTAGCCATAGCTCATACAACCGAGGCAGAGGCGCGATACTTTGAGTCCGGTAGAACCGAGATTTGTGTATTGCATTTTCTTAAACCGCCTGAACCTTCTTAAACAGCTTGCACCACCGCGCTTACCGGTTTGGACCCCACGGGGATCATGGTGAAGAGCGTCGGGATCTGCTTGGCTCGTTTGCTGTTGCTCACCATTAGCACCGCCATATCGCCGCTGCGGCGGTTGAGCACGAGCACGCACTGATTGTCGGGGGTTAACGTGATGAACGATGGCTCGGCGCCCACCTGAACACTGGAGACCAGCTTGTAGGATTCGTTCACGTTGAGGATGGTGACCTGGCTCGATTCCGGATTGGCTACGAAGAGGAACTCCGGGCTGTCGTCCACGAGGTACGATGCAGCCATCGCGGCCGGCGAATGTCCTGCCAGTACTGTTTCGGCGACTTCGGTGAGGTATGGGTAGATTACGGCTACTGCGTCGGAACCTTCGCCGGTGAGGAACATCTGGCCCTCGTCGGCCTTCAGGCAGATGTTGCGCGGCTTCAGTGCCAGCGGCAAACGCGCCACAACCTTCGAGGTGCCGGTGTCGAAAACGGAAAGCAGTGATTCCTGCTCGTGCCCGCCGACCCAATGCCGGCCATCCTTGCGGAACCGTACGATGCGGATGGGCGAACCGGTGGGGATGCGATGCAGCTTGCCACGGTCCAGATCGAGCATGCCCGCCGTTGCCTCACCGGTCCAACTGATGATGGCGCGCGGTTCTAACCTGGCGAGGTCGAGATCGGCGGGGATCGCGGGAAGGGCAAACCGCCGCGACACCTCCATCCTGTCGAGAAGCACTTCCACCAGTTGCTTCGGCTCCTCGAGCAGCACGTAGAGCGCGTTGCCCTTGGGGGAGAGGCGCATCTGCAGAGCCTTACCGCCCAGTTGGGTCCAACGCTCCCTCTCCAGTCTTGCAGTCGACAGTTCGTGAATCGTTCCGTCCGAGGGGGTCAAGGCATAAATCGTTTTGCGAATCTCGTGGCTGACGAGATTCGTCGGCGCCGCCTTCAAGGGGATGTGCCGCACTACGGCGAATGCAGTCAGGTCCACGCACGCAATGGCGGAGCCTTCCTCATTAGCGACGAAGGCGAAGCCTGCAAAACCGGGCTTTTCCTTGCGCCAGCAAGCAATGGTGGCAGTGCCGGCGGCGGCAGCGGAGGCGCCCAGAAAAGCTCTTCTCGAAAGGGGGAAACTCATGCGCGGATAGCTTCCTTCTATTGTAGGATGCGCCCCGGCAGTTTGGGATATGCTGGTGTTCGATCATCCCATGAAGAAAGCACTCCTGGCGGTCGTTGCGGCGTCGGCATTGGTGTGGCTTGCGCCCTGGAAGCGGCGTCCCGTGCCCGTTCACGCCGCTTTGGAATCGCCCGCTGCCTGCTGCGCCTTCCAAATCACCTTCGGCCAGAAGCGGAAAGTGCCGGGGATCAATTGGAGCGGCGGTGTGCGCGACGCCGCTCAAGTGCGGCGCATCCTGGGATGGCACCTGGATGAGACCGACTCCATCGTTCCGCCCAACCGCTGGAACGTATCGCTGCGCGCCATCGGCAACTTCGTCCCTCCCAAGGGCGTAATCATCGACATTCTCACACCGCCCGGGCAGCCTGTCACGTTCTTCACTCGCACAGGCGACGTTACCTTTGTTCCCGGCAGCATCCCGTATGGCGTTGTATACACGCCCCCGCAGTACAACGGCGATGTCACCATCGAGCGGGTGCCGGTGCCGGTCACGCCGACGTCAAAAGAGTTTGAGGATGACGATCCCGCCCTGCTCCGCTCGCGCAATGGCCGCTATTGGATGGCGTGGGTCGCCTACAAAACGCGGGCCCGCGACGAGTACTCCCTCACCGGCGCCGACGAGATCCTGATCTCACGGAGCAGTGGCGGGGCCGGATGGTCGACACCCGAGTCGATCACGCCGCCGGGGGATCATTTCCGGGTGCAGTTAGCCGAAGATGCGCGCGGGCGGATATGGGCTATTTATGGGCTACAAAAGAAGATGGAGTCGGGCAATTTCGATTTGTTCGCCAAGGTATGGGATGGAGAGCGCTGGTCCGCTGAACAACAGCTCACCAATAATGCCAACCCCGACATCTTCCATCGTGCCGCATCCACTCGCGACGGCGTCATCTACCTCACCTGGATGGGCTACCGGGGCTCGCCGGCTCAAAGTGAAATCCTGCTGAAGGTATTCGAAAACGGAAACTGGAGCAGCGAGATGAACGTGAGCGCATCGGCTGATGATGATTGGGAGCCCTCGCTGGGGGTGGCGGCCAACGGGCAAGCTCACATCGCGTGGGATTCCTATCGCCGGGGTGGGCGCCCGGTGGCTTCCTACGACATCCTGATGCGGAGCTATCAGAAGGCCGTGGCGGCCGGCGCCGTGCGGCCCGTCGCGCAGACGTCCTTTGCCGAAATGCGCGCCGATGTTGCCGCCGATTCCGCCGGCCGTGTCTGGATCGCCTGGGAGGAGGGCGGCATCAACTGGGGCAAGGACACGGGCTACGAGAATGCGAAGCATCGCATCAAGCTGCGCAAAGGCGGCTACGAGTTGTATGGTCCGCCCAATTCGCAGACCGCGTTATACCGCCGCCCGCGCGTTGCCGTGCTTGCCGGTGATCAGTTGCAGCAGCCTGCAAATATCGCCACCGCGTATCCGGACACATTGCAGAAGAACCTCTGGCAGAATCCCCGTCTGGCGGTGGATGGCAGCGGGCGCGCGTGGCTCCTGCTGCGCCATCAGACTATCGCCGTTGGTCGTTTCGCCGGCCATATGTTCGATTACTACGCCACGACACTCACCGGCGAAGGCGCCGCGCAGAAGTGGATGAATCCGGTGCTGCTGCCCGCCAGCACGGGCCGTCAGGATACGGCCACAGCCGCGGTGCCCGGCCCGGGAGAAGGGTTCACCGTGGCAGTGGTTGGGGACGGGCGCAGGCTCCCGGTAGGGCTTCCCGAGAATCACGAGATCACGGTGGCGCAGGTCGACCCAGCGACGCTCTCCCGCGGGCTGCCTGCGCTCGCAGCCTTTCAGCCGGCGGCGGAAGGCAATGTCCCCGTGACGCATCCTGAGGAAGAGGAAGCCGTGCGCCGCATGCGCGGCTATCGCATCCAGGCGGGCGGCGCGACGTATAAAATCGTGCGCGGCGATATTCACCGGCATACGGAGATTTCCATGGATGGCGCTACCGACGGCAGCCTCTGGGACCTGTACCGCTATGCGCTCAACGCCGCTGCCTTCGACTACATCGCGGTCACTGATCACAACTACGGCGCCTGGCTTGACACCGATGAACCCGAGGGCCGCAACACCGACGACATCTACCAATACTGGCGCACGCAGAAATCGGCCGATCTGTTTCACGTGCCGGGCCGCTTCACGCCTTTGTATGGCTACGAGCGTTCCATCAATTTCCCGTTGGGCCACCGCAACATCATCCACGTCAAGCGCGGCGTGTTCAGCTATCGCGTGCCACGCCTGCACGTCAGCGAGCGGCCTGACCTGATCGAAAAAGATGCGCAGGGTTTGTGGGCCTATTTGCGGCGTACGGCCGGCGTTGGCGTGCCGCACACGTCGGCCACCAGCATGGGCACGGACTGGCGGCTTCGCGACGACGGCGTCGAACCGGTGACGGAGATCTATCAGGGCGACCGCAACAGTTACGAAGACGAAGGACAGCCCCGCGCCGCGCTTCCCGATGCCACCGGTCCCGGCGAGGCTGGCCGCCAGCCGTTTCAAAAGGGACTCATCTGGAACGCCCTTGGCGTTGGCTACAAGATGGGCTTCATCGCTTCCAGCGACCATCTGTCCACGCACATCTCCTACGCGAACCTGATCGTCCCGGACGGCGTCACCACGCGCGAGGCAATACAGGAGGCTCTGCGCGCCCGCCGTACCTACGCGTCCACCGACAACATCATCGTCGATTTCCGCGCCGGCGATGTGTTGCAGGGCGGGGAGCTCACTGCGCGCAGTTCGCCCACATTCACTATTCGCGCCACCGGAACCGCGCCTATTCTCCGCTACGAGATCATCAAGAACAACAAGGTGATCTATAGCGCCGCGCCCGGCACCGAGGCTGTGCTCACCTATCGTGATGATTCGTTCGCCAACACCGATATGATCGTCACGTCGCAAATCAAAAACTGGGAGAAACCCGAAACCGGCATTCGGCCTCGTCCGAAAGCTCCGGTGACTTATTACTACGTGCGCGTGATTCAAAGTTACAGCGCGGAGGAGAAGGATGTCGAAGGCGAAATCGCCTGGAGCTCGCCGATCTTTGTGGGCCGCTAGTGCGACTTTGTTACAAACTCCGTGGGGCAGCTTGTCAAACCGGCCCACCGGGACCGGAAGACCTGGCTTGGTCCAGCGGCACTAGTACACCGTTTCACTAAATTATATCCGCATCTTCATTAAGAGCATCAAAGGCCTTCCAGCGATGGACGACTGGCTGAGCGTTGATTTCCGCGACTCCGGCGAGGATTCGGTCCTTCAACTCCTGAACGGAGGCAACGCGGATGTGCTTGAGAAAAGTTC
>JACQZR010000042.1 GCA_016213775.1 Acidobacteriota bacterium | reverse complement strand
GCGAAGGTACGGGAGCTATGGCGCGGGCAGCAAAGCCGAACGAGCAAGGAATTGCGAGACGGCTGGCTGCAGTATGTACGCGGCTGGTGGGGATACTACCGGCTAGCGGAAGTACGCGGGCCAATCTTGCGGCTGGAGGGATGGATCCGACGGCATATCCGGAAATGCTTCTGGTTGCGATGGCACAGTGCGGAGGGTCGCGAACGCGCACTTCGGAGCTTGGGGGTAAATTCCCGGCTGTTGAAGGTAGTGCGGACGGGCCGGGGAGCTTGGTTCATGGCGAAGAACGCGGTAATGAACAAAGGGCTTTCCAACGCGCTGCTAAAGCAACTTCAGTTTCTAATGCCATCGGATCTTGCGGCGCGATAAACCGCTGCGTTCAACCGCCGGATGCGGAAAACCGCACGTCCGGTGGTGTGGGAGGGTGACAGGGCACAAACCCCGTCACTCGACCCGATCTGCGAGTCTTCCCCACTACACCACGCTCGTCTCGGTCCAACCGCCATAGACATCGTGGAACGCCTGACAGATCTCGCCCACCGTGACATACGCCTTCACCGCGGCCACAATGTGCGGCATCGTGTTATCGGTACCCGCCGCCGCGCGCCGTAGTGCATCGAGACTGTCCTTCACTCGCGCGGTATCGCGCTCCGTGCGCAGCCGGGCCAGCTTCTCGCGTTGCTGCCGCGCCGCCGATTCGCTGATCTGCAGTAATTCGATGTGCTCTTCTTCCTCGCTCTGGAACTTGTTCACACCGACGATGATCTCTTCGCGCTTCTCCACCGCATGCTGGAACTGGAAGCTCGCATCGGCGATTTCGCTTTGCGGGAAGTTGCGCTCGATGGCCGGGATCATGCCGCCCATCTCATCAATGCGGCGGATGTAATCGTAGGCGCGTGCTTCCATCTCATCGGTGAGTGCTTCCAGATAGTGGCTGCCACCAAGCGGATCGGGCACCGCGGTGACACCTGTCTCGTGCGCGATCACCTGCTGGGTGCGCAAGGCCAGCGTCACCGCATGCTCGCCCGGCAGCGCATACGCTTCATCCAATGAGTTGGTGTGCAACGATTGCGTTCCGCCCATCACGCCGGCCAACGCCTGAATCGCCGTGCGCATCACATTGTTATAGGGCTGCTGCCAGGTCAACGAGCACCCCGCGGTCTGCGTGTGGAACCGCATCTTCCAACTGCGCTCGTCCTTTGCGCCAAAGCGGTCGCGCATGATGTGCGCCCACATTCGCCGCGCGGCCCGGTACTTGGCGATCTCTTCAAAGAAGTCGTTATGGGCGTTGAAAAAGAAGCTCAGCCGCGGCGCAAACTCATCCACCGGCAGCCCGCGCTCCACAGCCCAATCGACATACTCGATTCCGTCGCGCAACGTGAAGGCGAGTTCCTGCACCGCCGTCGATCCCGCCTCGCGAATATGGTAGCCGCTGATGGAAACCGGATTGAACCGCGGAGTTTCGCTTGCCGCGAATTCGATCACATCGGTCACCAGCCGCATGGAGGGCCGCGGCGGATAGAGATACTCCTTCTGCGCTATGTACTCCTTCAAAATGTCGTTCTGGAGCGTGCCTGAGAGCTTCTTCCAATCCGCGCCCTGCTTTTCCGCCACGGCCAGATACATGGCAAACAGCACCGGGGCCGGCGAGTTGATGGTCATGGAGACGGTGACACCGGCGAGTGGAATGCCGCGGAACAAAGTCTCCATATCTTCCAGTGAGCTGATGGCAACGCCGCACTTGCCCACTTCGCCTTCCGCCGTCGCATGATCGGAATCGACACCCATCAGGGTCGGCAAGTCGAAAGCCACCGATAATCCCGTTTGCCCTTGCTGCAACAGGTAGTGATAACGCGCGTTGGTTTCCTCGGGAGTAGCGAAGCCGGAGAACTGGCGCATGGTCCACAGCCTTCCCTGATACATCGTGGCGTGAATGCCACGGGTATACGGGAATGCGCCGGGGGCGGGCAATTCGCGCGGCGGCCGCGAAGCGTCGTAAAAAGGATCAAGCGGAATTCCGCTCAACGACTTCACCTCGCGAGCCGCAACTGGCGTCGTGGATTTCATGGCATTATTGTAACCTTGGCGGAACAATTTATATGAGTGCGAAAAAGCATCAGCCCTTTGTACCCGAATCCATGAGGATGACCGAGTTCACCGTGCGGGCGGTGTTGATCGGCATTGTACTTACGATCATCCTGGGGGCCGCGAACGCCTACCTGGGACTACGCGCCGGCATCACGATTGCCGCCACTTATCCAGCGGCGGTGATTGGGATGGCGGCGTTAAGGCTGTTCAGAGGCTCGGTCCTCGAAGAGAACATCTGCCGCACCGCCGGATCCATTGGCGAATCGGTGGCCGCCGGCGCCATTTTCACCATTCCCGCATTCGTCATTGCTCGCGCGTGGCCCTCGTTCGGCTTTGAAGATGCGTACTGGAAATCCACGGCGCTGATGCTCGTCGGCAGCATCGTCGGCGTGCTGTTCGTATCGCTGGTACGCCGCGGGATGGTGGAGGATCCGGACCTGCCGTTCCCGGAATCGGTGGCGGCATCGGAGATACACAAAGCCGGCCAGCGCGGCGCGGAGGCTGTGAAATTCCTCTTCTACAACATCTTCATCGGCGGCTTTCTTTATCTGTTGGGCAAGATCAATCTCTTCGCGCTCGAATATCATGTGAGCGGCGTTTCCATCGGCAGCCTCGGCCAAAGCAAGGTCCGGCTGGGCGCAGGCGATAATCCGCCCATGGCCAATGCCGGCGGGTTCACCTCGTTTTCCGCGCCTGACATCAGCCCGGCGTACTTCGGCGTCGGCTACATCATCGGGCCCAAGCTCGCTGCTCTGCAATTCTCCGGCGGTGTGTTCGCCTGGGCGTTGATGGTGCCGATGCTGGTCTACTTCCTTGGACCCACGCTTGCTCCGCAGTTCACTGCCAACGGAACTACGAATTGGGATGGCATGTCCTCTTCGCTGTGGCGCTTTGTCGTGCGTCCCATCGCCGTCGGCGGCATGCTGGTAGGCGCCGGCTTCACCCTGTTTCGGATGCGCAAGAGCCTCACAAGCGGGCTCAGCCGCGCATTCTCCGAACTCAGCGGCCCTCCTCCGGCGCTGGAAACCCTCTCGCGCACGGAACGCTACATGAGCTCCAAGGTCGTCCTCTCGCTGATCGGCGTGATGTTCTTCCTGATGATCGCGCTCTACTTCTACTTCTCACAGAGCATCCTGGCAGCCACAGTCGCCGCGGCCATCATGATCGTCGTCGGCTTCTTCTTCGCCACAGTGTCGGGCAGCCTGGTGGGAATGATCGGGTCGTCCAACAACCCCATCTCCGGCCTCACACTATCTACACTGCTCATCGCCGCTCTACTGATGGTTGCGCTTGGTTTCACCGGGCCCACGGGCGTCGCGGTGGTGTTGGGCGTGGCGGCCGTGGTGTGCGTGTCGTCGGCGGTTGCCGGCGAGCTGCTCCAGGACTTCAAAGTCGGCTACATCCTCGGGGGAACGCCGCGCACCATCCAGATTGTCGAACTGATTGCCGTGGTGTGCGCCTGTCTCGTGATGTACTTCCCATTGTGGCTGCTGCATGAAGGCGACAAGCTGCAGGGCGGCCAGGGCTTCGGCGGTAAAGCGCTGCCGGCGCCACAAGCCGGCCTGATGGCCATGATGGCGCAAGGCATCGTCGGCGGCGAAATGGCGTGGCCGCTGGTTGTCGTCGGCATGTTCCTGGGGATCGTGATGATCATGCTGCAGGTAAAGAGCCCGATGCTCTTCGCCGTGGGTATGTATCTCCCCTTCGCTACCACGTTTGCGATCTTCACCGGCGGCATCGTGCGGTGGATCGCCGAGACAATCGCGGAAGGGCGGAAGTTGAACGCCGCCCAGAAGGCACGTGTCGAGAATGCGGGCATTCTGGCTGCGTCCGGCCTCATCGCGGGCGAGGCGCTCATCGGTCTGCTGTGGAGCGGATTGTGGTTCATTCCCGGTTTCATCCAGAGCATCAGCTTCCACGAAGGATCGTATGCCGTAGGGCTTGCCGTGCTTGCCGGGCTTGCCTTGCTGCTCGTCTTCTGGCCGCTCAAGAGCGCGGGCTCTCCCGATGAACCCGCTCCGCCGTCGGCGATCGTGTAGGTAACACATGTCGCTGATGCAAGAGATCCGGGCTTACCCGGTGCCGAAACGTGCCGTGGCGCTGTGGTGGTTTGGCCAAAGCGGATACATATTCAAGACACCCGAGGGCACGCTCACCAGCGTCGACATGTACCTCACCGACAGTTGCCGCACGCTTGTTCCGCACATGGACATGTCGCGCAAAGTGCCGGTGCTGATTCCGCCGGAAGAACTCGACGTCGACATCTACACCTGCACGCACAACCATCAGGACCACACCGATCCATTCACCGTGCGCGGGCTGCGCAACAAGGACACGGCATTGTTTGTCGGGCCGCATCCAAGCTGCGAGGTCTACCGCGCCGAGAACGTCGAATCATCCCGCATTGTCCCCACCTGGCCGTCGCACACCGTCGAACATCGCGACGTGTCCATGCTGGGAACCTTTGCGTTGCCCACGGACGACACCGATCTGAATCACATGGGCTACATCTACTCCTTCGGCGATGGCCCCATGATCTACGTCACCGGCGACACCGACTTCAGCGAGTTGCTGTTCAGCGTCGAGAAGCAGAAGCCGGACATAGTCATCACGGTGATCAACGGCGGGTTCAACAACCTCTCACATTGGGAGGCCGCCGAAGTCTGCGGCAAGGTGAAACCGAAGCTGGCGATTCCCTGCCACTACGACATGTTCCCCGACAATTCCATCGACCCGAAGCAGTTCCGCGCCACACTGGGCCTGCGCGCGCCCGATGTGCGCTATCAGGAGCTGGAACACGGCAAGCCTTATCTGTTCGAGCTATAATAAATGAGCCCCGATGCGAAGGGGACCAAGAAGTTCTGAATCCAGGGTTAAACCGGATTGACGCGACGAAAGGCGCTCGGGCTTTGCTGGGCGCCTTTCTCCTTTCTGTAGTAATTGGGCCAACACCGGCGTTCACGCTGAATTCACCTGGCGGCACCCCCGAACGAGATCACAAACAGTCTGATTCTAAAGGGCTACTCCTCTGCATATGTCGTGCCAGAAAGCAACCTCATGTTCAGATCGATTAGATGCCTCGGAAGGTCCGTGCCCGGCCTTGACCCGAAGGGACAAATCTAGGGTAAAACCTAATTGACGCGGGGGCTCTGTTGGTGTTGCATCACCGGCCTCCTTGTGTCATGCTGACAAGAAAAGAAATCGTAGCCAGCAGAATCCAGCAGTTTACATTCTGTGAGATTTCCCTCCCCGCAGATTCTCCCGGTGTAATGCTCTGAAGTGCCGCTGCCGATCATTCACATAATATTGCTGTCCGGTCATCCGCTCCGAGGTGCGTCCGTTCTGACGGCACATCCTGCAAGCGTGTGAAGCTGGGCTGTTAACGGAGCGTCTGCATTGAGGCTCGCCTGGAACAATCTGTGGCATGACCGCTCGCGTTTTGCCGTCGCGGTGTTAGGGATAGCTTTTGCCGTTTTTCTCATGATCTTCCAGGGGAGTCTGTTGCTTAGCTTCCTCGATGCCTCCTCAAGAGTAATTCAGACTACGGACGCCGATCTATGGATCACGGCGCGTGGAGTGTCTTGTTTCGATTTTGCATCGCCGCTCCCTAATCGATTCGTTGAGATCGCCCAGGGTGTCCCTGGAGTGCTGCGCGCCAGCCGGATCGTTTCCAACTTCGCACGCTTCCATAGCCCTGACGGACATAATCAGTTCGTGCTCCTCATCGGCGTCGAGCCTGAGGCTGGTCCACTCCCGATGCCCACTGTGACCGGCTCCGCATCGGTGATGGAACCGGACGGCGTGCTGATCGACCGGAGTCACGCACAACTGCTGGGAGTTTCGCGGTTCCCACAGGAGATCGAGATCAACCGCCGCAAGTCGAAGGTGCTGGCGCAGGTGGATGGCTTCAGTTCGTTCCTCGGAAGTCCTTACGTCTTTGCCGCCTATCCGGATGCCATGCGCTACCTTGGCACGGCACCGGAGGAAACCAGCTTCATCCTGGCCCGGGTGGCTGGAGGTAGCAATGTGGCAGCGGTGGGAGACGAGCTACGCCGGCGCCTGCCCGATGTTGACGTTCTCACCCGCCAGCAGTTCGCCCGCAAAGCGCAGGTCTATTGGATCACGCAGACCGGAGCAGGAGGGGCAATCCTTACTGCGGCAATACTAGGTTTTGTGATTGGCCTGGTGGTGGCTTCTCAGACGATCTATGCCACCACGATGGAGCATCTGGAAGAGTACGCAACACTCAAAGCGCTCGGCGCTTCCCCCTGGTTTGTGATCCGGGTTGTTCTGTCACAGGCGCTTGTCTGCGGCTTTTTGGGTTTCCTCATCGGCTTGATGGGGACATCCCCCGTTGTGGAACTTGTTCGTGGGAGCATTGCCTGGCTCACCACTCCGGCTTGGCTCCCTTGGCTCATTCTGCCGCCTGGACTTTTGATGTGCTGTCTGGCGGCCTTGATGTCCATCCGCGCCGCTTTGCGGGTGGAACCGGCGAGGGTATTCCGTGCCTGAAACATTGTCAAGCAACGAACACGTCAAACCGCTCGCTTCTGAGCCGCGCGCGTCAGCAAGCAGTTTACCGGATCGGCGAGGGTGTTCCGTGCCTGGGCATTTACTGGCGATACAGAACGTTACTGTGGGCTACGGCAGTGGTGGCGCGCGATGCCTGGCACTTTCCGACGCCACCGTTTCCTTTTCCACCGGACTCACTTTGGTTACCGGACCTTCCGGGAGCGGCAAAACGACGCTGCTCTCGTTGCTTGGCTGTTTGCTCCGTCCTGACTGCGGCAAGGTCTATGTCGGTGGCCGTGAGGTGACCGGGCTCTCCGAGGGTCAACGTACGAAAATCCGCCGCGAGAGTATCGGCTTTGTGTTCCAGGCTTTCCGCCTTCTGCGCTCCTTGACCGCGCTGGAGAACGTCATGATTGCCGGTGACGTTGCCGGCCGCTCCGACAGCAAACGCGCTCGCAAATTGCTCGACCAACTCGGCCTTGGCGGAAAATTCCAGCTCAAGCCCGATCAACTGAGCGGTGGCGAGAAACAACGTGTAGCGATTGCCCGCGCGCTGCTGCGCGATCCGCGTATCCTTCTCGCGGACGAGCCGACGGCTTCACTCGACACCCGTTCCGGCGAGCAGATCGCCGCCATCCTACAAAGCCTGGCCAATGACGAAAAACGGACGGTTGTCGTGGTGTCTCACGACCCTAGATGGGAGTCCTTTGCGCATCAGCGCGTTGCACTCTCCGATGGCCGGGTTGTCCGCCAACAGACCAAACCGCTAATAGAGCGCATCGATGCGCTGGTGAATGTACTAATCGGGGGATGAGAGGTGAGTATGAGATTTATCTGTTCCGTTGCAGCGCTGGCGTTTCTGACCCAGACATCCTGCACCTCACTGCATACTGAAGCCGCATCCAAGCCCCCGGCGGAACGCGAACGTCAAGCCTTCGCCGGCAGCCGACCGGTGATTTTGGCGAGCCCCGGCCGCATCGAGGGCCGCTCCGACACTATTGAGGTGGGCGCCGCCATTGAGGGCGTGGTGGCCGCCGTCCATGTGAAGGAAGGGCAGCGCGTGTTCCGCGACGCCGTCCTGGCGGAGATTGGGTGCCCTGACCTCCGCGCGTCCTTGCACACGGCATTCGCCGTAGTGGACTCATCCCGCCAGGTTCGCGCCCGCTTGCTCCGCGGCAGCCGCGACGAGGAGCGGCAGGCCTCCGAACAACGCTCTTTCGCCGCCAAGGCCGTTCTCGATCAGGCGTCGGCCCATCTCAAACGGACAAAGGAGCTCGCGCAGGCTGGCGTGATGGCCCGCTCCGTTCTCGACGAGGCGCAACGGGACTTCGAAGTGGCGGAAGCAAGGCTGCGTGAGGCCCTGCGCCACGAAGCGCTCGTGAAAGCGCCTCCCATGCAGGAGGACATTGCCAAGGCCGACGCCGATATCCGCGCCTCCGAGAATCGGCTCGTCGCCATCGAGCAGCAGATCACCAAATGCACCGTCAAGGCCCCGATTTCCGGCACCATCCTCCGCGTGATGCTCCGTCCCGGCGAGTCTTTCTCCACAGTGACCCCGAAGCCCCTTTTTACGATTGCCGATCTCTCCGGCCGCCGCGTTCGCGCGGAGGTTGACGAGAAGGACGTGGGCAAAGTAGCTCCCGGCCAGAAAGTCATCGTTCGCAGTGACGCGCTTGGCGATCGCAAATTCACAGGGACCGTCACCCAACTGGCTTCCACCATGGGTCGCAAGCGGGTTTACTCGGGAGAGCCTACTGAAAAGTCGGACCGCGACATCCTCGAAGTCACCGCGGATCTCGATGAGTCGGCAGGTCAACTGCCGCTGGGGCTACGAGTGGTGGTTCAGTTCCTCGCCTCAGGCGGCTCCTGATCCCGGCATCCCGATAAAGTAGTTCACATGGATTGGACTTCGGGGAACCGGCAGCCTCCCGCTGCGCCATCTGTACGTCGTGTCCTCCAGCCCTTTCCTGAGCTCGTCGAACTCCTCCTGCGTGTAAGACCGCAGGCACGAGACGAGGCCGTCCCAACCGAATGCGAGCGGCAGAAGCGGAACCAGGTAGGTGAACACCCACCACTCCGGGCGCTTGTCGTGCATGCCCGGCATTAAGGCGAGCATGGTCAGAAAACTTAGCGGCAGGTTAGTGGCGGTATTCAGGATACTCCTCTCCGTGGTCTCGAATATCGCGATCGGTTGCCTCGTCCGGAACGCATCCGCCAGGATGCCGCGTGCCACCGCCGGAGGAAAATGATGGAAGGAGTTGAACATTGTCCGCACCCCCGCCAGTTCCTCGGGCAGCCGCGTCGCATCTACTGAGCCGTCATAGCCACGCACCCAGCCTCCACTGTCCCGTTGCGCTGCTCGAAAAGCCGGCACGTTCGGATACTTGTCCGTGAGCAGCACGGAAACTAACTTTTTGCGTGCCGCCAGCGCGCGTTGCACACCAAGAACTGCGCCCCCCGCTCCCGAGCACAAGTCGACAATCGCCGTCGCCTTGCCTTCCTCGAGCACACGCTCCAGCACGGGCAGGATCACATGATGCACCTTGAGTCTCTCCCCGAGAACGCGCAAGATCTCTGTAATTGCATTGCGGAAACTCTCGGGAAACCAGCCGCACTCGTGGAACTCGAAGAGCTGCAACCTGTTTAAGATGGATGCGGAAAGCGCAGTGCCTGTTTCCTCCTGCGCGTGAGGACTACGGTGGAATATTGGCGCCACGGGCAACTATCACCGGAGAATGACGCGGGAGCAAGATGAGAAATGCCTCCAGGCACTGCTGGGTGCCTGGAGGCAACGCGTTTCTTTCCCGATCGATCCGCCGGTGCCTCCGATTCTCGCAACCCCGAATTTACGATGCTGCTAAGAACAACCCGGGACCACTTATTTCCAGCGGCGGTATCTCCCCAGCGCCACGAGCGACAACCCGAGGAGTGTCATCGACACGCTTCCGAGTTCCGGGATCACGGTCAGCGTGAAGTCTCCCCCATACGTGCTGGCGACGCTTCCTCCGGCGCCGATGATTGCCTGCACTTGGCCAGGAGTCTGGGTTGACAGCGTCGTGTGGTAAGAACCAATCCAGTTGCTGAGCACCCCAGCGTCCAAGACTGTCCCGGCGGCCGTGAGGGTCACTCCGGTCTGGTTGCCCGCCAGAAGTTGCAGAACAAACGGCGATCCCGCGAAGGGTGAACAGGTTTCGCCCACCAGCAGCCCCGCGCAGTTCGTGTTCGCTACACCGGGTCCAAGCGCCGACAGATCGAAGCTCAGCACCACCGGGCCAGGGACGTGTGCGGGGATGGACATGAAGTCGAGAATGGGGAAGGGATCGCCCGCAGTCAGGTTCCTGATATCACCGCTTACCCCGGCTCCCACCACTCCACCAGAGTAGGCCAGATTCGTCGACCCACCCGTGATGAAGCACCCTGTGTTTGGTATCGTACCATTTGGCGTCCAAACGATGCTTGTAGCAGTCACGGTAGCCAAACCACCGCCACAATTGGCCAAGCTAAGCGTGCCGGTAACCGCGCCAGAGGCGACACCAAGCACCCCTGGCATGAAAAGTAGTGCGGCAGCCAAACAGCAGGCTGCCGATAATCGTGTACACATTGTCCTATCCATCAGATTCTCCTCCGAGACCCGAACCTACTGACAGAGAAACCAGTAGTCGGGCTCCAATGAACGATCTATACACCCCGTTGGGGGCGCCCATATATCAGGCCCTTTGCAGATGGAGATAAACACCATCCTCTTGTCAATGATCAAAAACATACCACTAGGCGCTTCGTTGGGGTTTACTGCGAAGATGTGGTCTCTGGTTCAACACTACGAACCGCTATTCGGATTAAATATACACTACTGGCGCGGAAAAATAAACCTAGGAGTTGTCCCAGGTAGGAGAAAAGGTTGTGTCAAATTATATCGCTAAACGCTTAGCGAGTACAGGTGCCTGCGATTCGTACCGACCCGGTGCCAGTATCCCGCTTGGATCTGTTTGTTGCCGAAGCACTTGTAGCACGTGGTTGAGCCCCTCAGGCAGAGGGACTGACCCCATCGACTGCACACCCAACCGGTACGGCGGATATCCGGCCGCGAGAAGCGATTGCAGCAGTTCGTGGTGACAATCCGCGGCTCGGCGATCCTCGCCGGGCACTTCCCGGTCGTAGGTGATCGATACTACGCATGCGATCGCCCGATCACTCACCAGTGCCAGCGACAACATCGGCTCAAAGCCATATCGCAGCAGGATGTCACTGGCCAATTTGGATACCCGCTGTGCGTGTGCCCCCTCGAGCGGAAGAATCGGAGCAAGCCAAAGAAGCCCGCACCCGTCTCTATCCGGATCGGCGTGTGCAGGCGCCGGTTCCCGCTTGCGCCAGTACACGCTCTCCATGGGATGTTCGGTGGGAACCCCTTTCATGAGTCCCAGAATCGGGCGCGCCAGCCGAATCGTCCGGCTTAGATCCCACCCGCTGAAGCACCGGAAAAGCCCGGTAAAACGCTCCGCCAAGGCAAGCTTTGCTTCGTCCACAAACTGCAACGCCGAGACTTTGCCCTTCAACGCCCGTTTCACCAGGCGCCGCGCCTCCCGCACCTGCCCTGCTGTTCCGTACAACGCTCCCGATCCGTTCCATGATCCGAAGTTCAGTGCCCGCCGGAAATACGCCATGTCCGCGGGCCGGAGCGGCGTCTGGTTCTCCATTTGTGCCCAGGGATACTGCTGGAGTGCCGAAAGCACTTTATAGTCGTTGCCGATGTGCACAGAACTGCGAAGCGTTCCAGAAAGCCGCAGCGGACGCAGAGCATTGACGGCGCCTTCCAGTTGGTTTTCCTCATCGCAGCGGAAGAAGAAGGCTTCAAAGCGCTCTGGCGCCGGCATCAGCCACACGCTGAGACGAGTCACTATCCCCAGGTTGGATTGCGAGAACAACCCATCCACACTCGCGCCGAGTCCCCACTTATATAGGGGTCCCGCGTGACAGCCTCCGTAACCGGAAAAGCCTGTATCGACAACTTCTCCGTTGGCCAGTACCGCCTGCAAACCGCAGACATGAGCGAAATGGTCGCCGTAGGGCGTATGTCCGAAGCCACGCTCCACGCAGTTGCCGATGATACTGCATTCCGGACTGGCCCCCGTTGCGTCCATCCACAACCGCGATCTGCGGCTTTGCAGGAACTCATATAGCTGTCCCTGGGTGACACCTGGTTCCACAGTGACATATGCAAGTTCCTCGCTGAAATCCACTATCCGGTTCATCCGGCTGAGGTCCAGCAACGCGCAATCGTCGGCCGTCGGAACGCGGGAGCCATATCCCCAGTTCTTCCCGGAGCTGATCGGATAGATAGGTAGACCGTACCGCCCCGCGATGCGCAATACAGCCATCACTTGCCCGGTGTCGGCGGGCCGCAGGATAACCGGAATGCGTGCAGTTGTGTCGAAGGTTGCTTTGGCCGCACGATTTAGCGTGGCCGCTTCCGTGAGGACGTGCGCTGGCCCCAAGGCGCTCCGCCACTCCTCCAGTGCCCGTTGTCTGGTCAATCCGGTGTTTCCTTTCCGTCGCCGCGCCCGACGTCGGTCCATCGCAACTCAGCTATCATACAACCTAGACCGCGTACACGCTAACCGGCTCGGCAGCCGGCCAGAAAGCCGAAGGCCGTGTCTCGCCTTGGCACACCACCGTCCCAATTAAATCCTCACCTAGTGTCGCCGCCATTTCCTCATAGCGCGGGTTTAGTTCGCGCGAGTCAAAGCGCAACACCTCCATCTGGCAGTCATACGATGAGTCGAAGTAAGGCGGCAATTCAATGCCCGCTATTCCCAACGGCCGTCCGCCGATCCTGCGCAGAATTGTGGAACTGCCGTGACGCCACGTCACCGTGCTGATACCAATACAGCCGCCAAGCGCGTCCGCCAGCGCATAACACGCCAGCGCAATGTGCAACGCCTCCGTAGTGCAGCGCAGGTTGTCGTCCAGGGCCCAACCGCCCACCTCCACGTAAGAGAGCCCTTGCCTTCGAGCTGCCGACATTTCCTGCTCCACCGCGTGGCGGAAGATCAGGCTCCAGTGGTCCGACATCGCCAGCGGTGAGCGGCTCACACCCAGCCACCCGAACGACGCGTGTTCCGGATAGGACACATACCGCGCGCATCCCTTCACCGTGTTCCTGCCTTCCACCAGCAGCACATGCCAGCCGCTACGGTCGGCTGGGACGATATGACGCCCGTCTTCAGTCAGTTGCGACTCGCGGATCGCTCCATCTTTCAGATACACGCCGCCGCGCAATCGCTGCATCCCCGCAAGCAGGTCATCATATTGCAAGTGCTCGGCAGCACGTAGTCCATCGGTGACAACATTCACCGATGGCGGCGCCAGCAGGACCAGCCTGCGGCCATTCGCTTTCGAACCCCGGGTGATTCGCATGTTCTCAAAACCCGTCCCATTCACGGTCGCGGCCCAAAAGAGAGGTTGTCTCTTCAAACCCGACTCTTAAATCGGCAAACCTGTACCGGCGTAGCTCCCCCGGTGCTACTCCGTTGTTTGTTTACTGAAACTAACCCAAAAATCGACCACTTCAGAAATTAGCTACACAGATCCTCACCGTAGAAGGCCCTAGGAGATCGTCCTAAACTTCAGAGCTGGATCTACCGGGATAAGGTTCTAGTGTGGCTGTTCAGTTGACTCGCGGACCGCTTGTCGCCTCGTATCAAAACGCAACGGGACAAGAAATCGCCAGCGGAGTCGATGGATTGCTAATCGATGATGGATTGGCCTTTCGTTCAGTTTCCTCAGGTCTGCGCCTTCGGGTTTGTGTTGAAAGCCTATTGAATCAAGCTGCTGTATGTAAAACGAACGGTATTGGGGCATCTGCCATCCCTGTATTAAAGCTGTCGGATCCGGCACCCCTGACGTACCAGAAGAGTAATATATCAAAGGTACTATGCCGTTCGCTACAAAAAAAGCGTTAAGAAATGCTCGACCGTCTCCATTGATACCTTTTGAACGATCATCGATTATATTTGCGAAACACCCCTCGACCGGCCCACTCCAATACTCCATTTGACATTCAACTGGAATTCGTTGTACCCTCCATTTGAATGGCCAATAAAGACTCCCGCCCCGCCATCCTCCAGGGCACCCTCGATCTCATGGTGCTCCAGACTCTCGCCTCCATGGGTGCGCAGCACGGCTACTCCATCGCCGCTCGCATCGAACAGGCCTCCGGCAGCGCCCTCGAACTCAACATGGGCACCCTCTACCCCGCACTGATGCGCCTGGAACAACGCGGCTTCGTCAAAGGCAAATGGGGAGTCACGGAGAACAACCGCAAAGCGCGCTTCTACTCCCTCACCGCCGCCGGAAGCAAACAGTTGGAACGTGAAAAAGCCGGCTGGGAACAAACCGCCGGAACCATCCAGAGGCTGCTGACGGAGGAATTCTCATGAGATTCCTTCGAGAGTGGCTGCTCAGACTATTCCCCGGGCGTGCCGATAGCGACCTCGAATCCGAAATGCGTTTCCACCTCGAAATGGAAACCGAAGCCCAACAGCGCACCGGCCTCTCACCTGAAGAGGCGGGCCGCCAGGCTGTGCTTCGCACCACGACTGTCGCCTCCGCTATCGAACACACCCGCGATCAACGCACTTTCCCTTGGCTCAGCGGCACCCTGGCCGATCTCCGCCAGGCCTGCGTCGGACTCCGCCGCCAGCCCGGCTTCCTCGCCATTGCCGCCACTGTCCTGACCATCGCCATCGGGGCGAACACGCTGATCTTCTCTGTCGTCAACGGCGTCCTTCTCAAGCCGATGCCCTATCGCGACCCGGAGCGCCTCGTCAACATCTACGAATGGTCGGAGCGTAACCCGAAGTTCCCGCTCTCCATGCTCAATTACCTCGAAGACCGTCGCCAGAGCAAGACCCTCGAGAGCATTGCTCTCTACACCGGTGGCGAGATGGAACTGATGCATGGTGATCGCCCCGAGCGCCTTCCCGCCGTTCGCATCACCCACGACTTCTTCCCAACTCTCGGCGTCCAGCCTATCCTTGGCCGCAACTTCGACGAATCCGAGCTCAAAGGCTCCGCCCGCGTCGTCATCCTCGGCCACAAAATGTGGGCCTCCCGCTTTCAATCCGACCCCAGCTCAGTCGGGCAGACTATCCGTCTTAATCGCGAAAACTGGACCGTCATCGGCGTCATGCCTCCGGGCTTTCAACATCCCGGCGGATCGTACCGCTCGCCGCTGCAAGGGGAAACCGTCGACCTCTGGTGTCCTCTCGGCATGGATCTCCCCGAGAAGGGCCTGCGCTACTGGCACTTCACCAACGCCATCGCCCGCTTGAAACCCGGAATCCCCCTAACCGCCGCCAGCCAGGATCTCAACCTCGTCATGGATGACCTCAACCGCCGTTTCCCGGACGCCTACGAAAAGAAACGTGCGCGCGTCGAGCCACTCGCTGCCGAAGTCGTCGGCAAGTCCTCCTGGACCGTCCAACTCATCATGGCCGCGGGCTTCCTGGTATTGATCGTGGCGTGCATCAACATCGCCGGGCTCTGCGTCGCGCGAGTGATCGCCCGGCGCTCCGAACTCGCGATTCGCCAGGCCCTCGGCGCCGGACGCTGGCGTCTCATCCGCACGGTCCTCGCCGAAAACATGGTCCTCGGGATTCTTGGTGGGGTCGCCGGGCTCGTTCTGGCAGCCGTCGCGATCCCTGTGCTGCGCACCGTCCTCCCGGCCAATTTCCCCCGCATCCACGAAATCAGAATGGACGCGATGGCCGGAGCATTCGCCGTCGTTGCCGCTGTGCTCACCAGCTTGTTCGCCGGAATCATCCCTGCCTTCCGCCAAACCATGTCGGGCCCCGGTGAAGGTCTCAGCAGCACTCGGGTCACACTACCCGGTCACGGGATTCGCAGTCTTCGCGGTGCGCTTGTCGTCGCAGAAGTAGCCCTCGCTTGTGTCCTGTGCTTCGGAGCCGCCCTGCTTGTGCGTAGCGGAATGGAACTGTCCGCCCGCGATCACGGCTTCCAACCCGCCAACATACTGAGCTTTCAAATCCAGTTTCCGCGCAAGACCTACAACAGCGGCAAGAGTATCATCGCTTTCTCTAACGAAGTGCTCCGCCGCTGGCGCGAGGTCCCCGGTGTCGTCGCGGTGGGCGGTGGCAGCACAGTCCCCTGGACTGGCTACAACGACAATACGTCTTTCGATATCCCCGGTCGCCCAGCCAAACCCGGAGAATCCATACAGGCTCGTTTCCAGCGAGCCACCCCCGGTTACTTCGAAGCCCTTCGGTGGCCGCTCCGCAGCGGACGCCTCTTTGATGACAGGGACCGTGACGATTCCAAGCCCGTCGTCGTCGTCAACGACGTCCTGGTCCGCCGCTACTTCGATGGCGCCGATCCAGTCGGCCGTGAAATCAACTTCTTCGGCAAGCCCCGCCGCATCGTCGGCGTCGTCGCCGATGTGCGCGACCTCCCCGCGGACGACATCGCCGAGCCAGCCGTCTGGATGCCCTTTGCGCAGGAGGCCGACGGTGGCATGAGCGTCGTCGTGCGCACGGCCAGCGACCCCATCGCCACGGTACCCCGATTGCGCGAAGCACTCGCCTCCCTCGACCGCGAACTGCCGATGTCTGAACTCCGCTCGCTCGATCTCGTAGCCGCAGCCGCACTCGCCGAACGACGGTTCGCCCTCCTCGCTTTGCAGTCCTTCGCAGGACTCGGACTGCTCCTCGCCGCCATCGGCATCTACGGTCTCCTCACTTACATTGTCCAGCAGCGCCGCAAAGAAATCGGAATCCGCATCGCCCTCGGCGCCAGCGGCGAGGCGCTCTTGTGGATGGTCACTGGCAGCGGTCTCCGTCTCGCCCTCGCCGGTGTTGTGTCCGGCATTCTCATGGCGCCGCTCGCCGGCCGCGCCATGAAGGCCATGCTCTTCGGCGTCTCCGCAGCGGATTCGATAACGTTGATTGCAGCGCCGCTCGTAATGCTCGCGGCCGCACTCATCGCCAGCGCCGTTCCCGGGTGGGTGGCCGCGCGCAGCCAGCCCATGACCGCTCTACGGGACCAGTAATGCCTGGACTTCGGTGCCATCGTAGCCAAGCGTGCGCGGTCCTGTTCGCACTGGTCTCCTCAACCGCAAGTGCGCAGGGTCAGCGTACGGTCAACGAACGAATTGCTCGCGTGGAACAAGGACTGCTCCCACAGTGCGTCCTCAAGGGCCAGGCCGGAAGGCGTGCTTCAATCGCCGAGCGTATGTCGTATCACGGCATTCCCGGGATGAGCTTGGCGGTGATCGAAGACGGGCACCTCGTGTGGGCTCGCGCATACGGCGTGCGCGAACGCGCCGGCCAGGGTGCGGTTACTCCCGACACGCTGTTCCAGGCCGCATCGCTGAGCAAGCCTGTCACGGCGCTCGGTGCCATTTTGCTCGTACAGCAGGAGCGCGTGAAACTGGACGCCGATGTTCGTCCACTGTTGCCATCGTGGACGCCGGGAGAGGCGATTACACTTCGTCAATTGCTGAGTCACACCGCTGGCCTGACAGTGTCCGGGTTTTCCGGATACGCGCCGGGAACACCACTGCCGGCGGTTACGCAAATACTGAACGGTCAGTCTCCGGCCAGCAATGAGCCGGTTCGCGTGGCGATGCGGCCAGGCACGAAAGTCCAGTATTCGGGCGGCGGGTACGTCGCAGTGCAGCAACTTGTTATGGCCGTGACCGAACTCTCGTTTGACGAGTACATGCGCAAGGCGGTCTTTGCGCCGTTGGCCATGAATCACAGCCTGTTCGAGCAACCGCTATCGGAGGATCATGCTCGCGCCGCTGCGATCGGACATCAACGCGACGGAACGAAACTGCCCGGCAACGGGAGAGTGCATCCCGAACTCGGTCCCGCTGGATTGTGGACCACGCCTTCCGATCTCGCGCAGGTGATTATTGAGGTGCAGGATGCCGCTGGGGGAAGGCCATCCCGTCTGCTCAAGGCCGAATCGGCGCGAGAGATGCTCACCGGACGCATGGACAATGCCGGCCTGGGATTCTTCCTGGCAGGTCCAAACGGCTCATCGCGCCGCTTCATGCACTCGGGGCGCAACTCAGGATTCGACGCGCTGCTTCTCGCGTACAAGAATGGCCGCCAGGGCGCAGTGGTGATGATTAACCGGAACAACAACGGCGGATTTATCAACGAGGTTCTCGAGAGCGTGGCACGGGAATACAGGTGGCCTGATTATATTCCTTCGTCGACGCAGCAGGAGTACGAGCCGGTCCCGCCTTCGGTCCAGCGCTCGTATGCGGGCGTCTACGAGACCGCTGATCGTCCTCGCCTGACGGTTATCTTTGAGGAAGACAAGCTTTTCGCCCGTGCAGGTGACGACCCCTGGTTTCGAATCTACCCCGCGTCAGCATCGGAATTTTTTGCGGCCGGCAATGCGACACGCTGGACATTTGTCAAAGGCAAGGACGGACGAGTAGAGAAAGTGGTCGCTCGATCAGGGAGCAACGAAGTACACCGCCGGCGCGTGCCGTAGCTCACGCGGCCAGTAACCAAGCTCAGACAACCCTTCTCGTAGGCTCGCATCGGTGGAACCCTCCTTCCGGCTGAGGTATTCTGAAGGTTCGAAAGCGGTGGAGTCCGCTTAACGCCGCCAGCCGCGGCCAATGACTCCTACAGGAAATACTGTAGGAGTTCCCTCCTACGGTACTTTCCAGACAAATCGAAAAGGAGATCCGCTATGGATCAAGTCTGGTTCGTAGCCGCGCTGTGGCTGCTGCTGGCATTGCTCGCGGTGCTACTGGCCGGTTGGTTGCGCATTGCTACTGCGCTTTCCGAGATCATTGTCGGTACTGTGGCGCAACTGATCATCGGCGCTGCCATGGGCGCGGATGCGCTCGGAGCAAAGGCTGCATGGATCGGCTTCCTGGCGGGTACGGGCGCAATCGTCCTCACCTTCCTCGCCGGCGCCGAACTTGACCCGGCGATCTTCCGCTCCAAATGGAAGGAAACCAGCGCCATCGGTCTGATTGGCTTCCTTGGTCCGTTCTTTGGTGCTACGTTGATTGCACGCTTTGTTCTGAATTGGAACTGGCAGGCGAGTTGGCTCACTGGAGTTGCTCTCTCCACCACCTCCGTTGCCGTGGTCTACGCCGTTATGCTGGAACTGGGATTCAACCAGACAGAATTCGGCAAGTCGATTTTGGCGGCATGTTTTATCAATGACCTTGGAACGGTGATTGCGCTCGGCCTCATCTTTTCGCCGTTCACAGTTCACACCCTCATTTTCATCGTCGTTTGCATCGTCGTTTTCGCCGCGCTGCCATTCGTGACACCTTGGTTTTTCGATCGTTTTGGTGGGCGCGTCTCCGAATTGGAGGCGAAGTATCTCCTCTTCCTGCTCTTCGGAATGGGCGGGCTGGCCGTTTGGTCAGGCAGTGAAGCGGTGCTGCCTGCATACGTCATCGGCATGGTTCTGGCGGGAACCGTCGGGAAAGACCATGTCTTGATTCGCCGCCTGCGCACTCTGACCTTCGGGTTCCTCACGCCGTTCTACTTCATCCGCGCCGGATCGTTCGTCTCGGTGCCCGCCTTGATGGCGGCGCCACTGGTGTTTGTCGCATTGTTCTTCGCGAAAATGGTCTCCAAGCTTGCCGGTTTAGTGCCAATGGTGCGAGCATTCAACTATCTCGGGCATGAAGGGCTTTACTATTCCCTCATGATGTCTACTGGCCTGACCTTCGGAACCATCTCAGCGCTGTTCGGATTGAATCACGGTGTGATCGACCAGACGCAGTACTCGTTCCTCGTCGCTGCCGTCATCGGCAGCGCCGTAATCCCAACCGCAATCGCCAATGCGTTCTTCATGCCGCGCCACCTGTTAAATGGCGATCCGGCCGAGGTCCTCACAAATGCCCGAGCCGGCGCGAGAATGACTGCAGAGGCAACAGCCGAAGAAAGGTGACAAGCATGCTTGCCAAAGGTCCAGCCAAGAAAGTGATCATCTACGTCAATGAGGAAACGCGCCACCACCACCAGCCGCTGTGGGTGGCGCTCTTCGAGTTTCTGAAGCACAAGAAGGTGGCGGGCACCACCGTGACTCATTCCCGCATGAGCTTCGGCAACCGCCAACTAGCGCACACCGCAAGTTCCCCGGAAACTCCGGAGTTCGCTTTTCGCATCGAGTTTGTCGAGACCCCTGAGCGCGTCGACGAAGTGCTCCCGACGCTGTACGAGATGGTCACCGACGGCTTGATGGAAGTGCAGGACACCACGGTTGTGAAAGCCGCCATGAAGGACCGCAAACATCCTGAGCATCGCCCTCCACGGGAGCGCAAGCAGATGCACGCCAAGATGATGCGCGTCTTTCTTGGCGAAGCCGACAAGTGGCACGGTGAACCCCTCTACGACGCCATCGTGAAGCGTTTGCGTATGATGGATGTCGCCGGAGCGACGGTGTATCGCGGCATTCTCGGCTACGGCGCCAAAGGGCACACTCACAAACAAAGCCTGTTGCATTTCTCCCACGACCTGCCAATCATGATCTCGGTGGTAGATGCCCCGCCGAAGATCGCCGAGGCCGCCGCCGCCGTGGAAGAAATGCTGGTGGACGGCCTCATCGTCGTTTCGGATGTCAATGTGCTGCGCCTGGTGCGTTCTCTAGCGGAGGTGACCGATGCCGGCAAGCTACCGGGCTAAGTTGCTGCGCCTCCACTGTTCGGAAAGCGACCGCTACCAGGGCAAGCCATTGTACGTGGCCATTGTCGAGCGGTCGAAGACTCTCGGGATCGCGGGAGCGACCGTCCTTCGCGGACTGGAAGGATTCGGGGAGACGGGAGAGATGCACCGTGGCCGGTTGGTTGGCCACGATCTTCCGATTGTCATTACGATAGCCGATGTTCCCGACAAGATCGAACGGCTGTTAGTGGACATCGAACCGATGATGAACACCGGGATGATCGCCGTGTCTGACGCCGATGTGATTCGTGTCCAAAAGGGGGCCAGCAGCGACCATGTTTGAGCGCATTCTGGTTGCCAACGACGGCTCCGATGGCGCCCTGCGCGCTTTTGATGCCGCCGTGCGCCTGGCTGCCGCCGGAAGCGGCCGCCTGCATATGATCAGCGTCGAGCAGGACTTGCCGCGGTACGCCGAGATGATACTCGAAGTTGCCGAGAAAAAAGAAGAGGACGACACCTACTTCGGGCAGTTGGCGGCCCAGGCCAAGCGGCGGGCAGCGCTTGGCAACGTGACAGTGGAGTGTACGGTTCTCGCCGGCCATGATGTGAAGCGGATCGTCGAATTCGCCAGGGAGAACCACTTCGACCTGCTGGTCATCGGCTTTACGGGACATTCGAAAATCTACGAACATTTATGGGGCAGCACTTCCCAGAACCTGGCACGGCTAGGGTGCTTAACCGTTTTGGGGATCGCGACCGGGGACCATGTTGTAGGCCTCAGCGGGTCGCAGAGCGTTGCGAATGCTGGCTTCCAGTTGACCGAGAGTGGGATGAGCACGGCGGGGGAGATTCTTTCGGAATCGCTTCT
>JACQZR010000238.1 GCA_016213775.1 Acidobacteriota bacterium | reverse complement strand
GGGATAGGCTCTGATAAACGTCCGACATTTAATCCTCTCCTTGCGGATCATCAAGCCACTTGGAGAGGATTCTACTCCCGGAACGGTCAAACCTGTTCAAGTCTCACTGGTCGAACCAGTGGCTTACCGATTTCAGTTAGAACTCCACCACCCGCGCCACTTTAACCGCCGTGTTCTTCTTCAACTCCGCAAGCACTTCCTCGCTCACCGAAGCATCCGTTTCCACCAGCGCGATCGCCTCAGTCGGCTTCCCGGGTTCAGCCGAAATCGGCCGCCCCAGATTGAAGTTCGCGATGTTCACATTGTGCGCACCCAAAACCGTCCCCACATGCCCGATCACACCCGGCACATCGGCATTCTTCAGATACACGATGTGCCCGGTGAGCATCGCCTCGCAGTAGATCCCATCCACTTGCAATAGCCGCGGATGGCCCAACAGCACGGACCCTTCCACCAGCGTCACGCCGCTGTCCGTCTCCAACTCCAGGCGGATGGCATCCATGTGCGCCGACCGCTGATCGTGCGCCTCCTCCACAGTCCAGCCGCGTTCGGCTGCGATGCCCATGGCATTCACCATGTTCGCGCGCCCCGCCGTGGACAGTTTCAGCACACCCGCTACGCCGGAGTTCCTCAGAAGCGCCGTGTTCAAGGCAGCAATGCGGCCCGAATAGCTCAACCGAACCTTGTTCGGATTCCCCGTCGCCACATGCGAAGCGAAGCTGCCCAATCGCTCGGCCAGTTCCACAAACGGCCCAAGCGTTTTGTAGGCTTCCGCCGAAAGCGCCGGCATGTTGACGGCATTGATCGCCACGCCGTTCTGCAAGTATTCGATCACCTGCTCGACAATGCGAATGCCGACAATTTCCTGCGCCTCTTCAGTGGACCCGCCAATATGTGGCGTCGCAATCAGCGTCTCGGCCTGCAGGAGAGCATTGTCCGCCGCCATCGGTTCGGGATCGAACACGTCCAGGCCCGCTCCGGCCACTTTGCCCGAAGCCATCGCTTCAGCCAGGGCCGCTTCATCCACCAACTCACCGCGGGCGCAATTCACAATGCGAACGCCCTGCTTCATTTTCGCGATGGCGTCCCTGCCGATCATCTTCCTGGTCTCGGGCGTCAGCGCCACGTGCAGCGAGATGTAGTCGCTCTCCGCCAGAGCCTTGTCCAGATCGACAAGCTCGACATTCATGTCCGCTGCCGCCTGCGAACTGACGTAGGGATCATACGACACGATGCGCATCTCAAACGCCTGGGCACGCTTCACTACTTCGCGTCCGATGCTGCCCAGCCCGATCACGCCCAGCGTCTTTCCGCGCAGTTCGTTGCCGAGAAACTTCTTCTTTTCCCACTTGCCCGCCTTGGTGGACGCCGACGCCTGCGGTACCGATCGCGCCATCCCCAGCATCATCGCCAGCGTGTGCTCCGCCACCGAGACAGCGTTGCCACCGGGCGTGTTCATCACCACCACTCCGGCAGCGCTGGCCGCGGGCAGATCGACATTGTCCACGCCAACCCCCGCGCGGCCGATCACTCTCAACTTCGGCGCCTGCGCCAAAACATCCTTGGTTACCTTGACCGCGCTGCGAACAAAAAGTGCTTCGCATTCCGCAAGGTGCGCGGCGTATTCCTTGGGACTCGACACAACGACATCCCAACCCGGTTGCGCCTTCAACTTGGCTACGCCCACCGGGGACATTGGTTCCGCTACGACAACCTTCATCCGGCGACAACGGCCTCCTTTTGGTAGGCCGCGTCCGCATAGATCTGCTGCACCGCCGCCACGCCCTTGCCAAACTGCACCGGATAGCCGTTCGCGCTGAGGATCAACTCCAGCGCGCCAACCATCGAGAACAAGTCGGCGAAATCGAAGTAGCCCAGGTGCGCGATGCGGAAGATCTGTCCCTTCATCGAACCCTGTCCGTTGGCGATGATCATGCCGAAGTCGTTGCGAAATCCCTTCACGATCACACCGGAATCCATACCCGCCGGCGCTTTGATCGCCGTCACCGACGAAGAAGGCGACCCCGGCGAGAACAGCTCCAGCCCGATGGAGGTGGCCGCCACACGCGTTGCCTGCGCCAGCATCTGCGCGTTGGCGATCAGCTTGTTCATGCCCAGCTCTTTGATGTACTTCAGCGCTTCGCCTAATGAGATGATGAGCGACACTGCCGGCGTCCAGCTCGATTCGCCGCCCTGCGCGGATTTCAGTTCCTTCTTCAGATCGAAGTAGAAGTGAGGCAGGTCGCACGTCTTGGCCATTTCCCAAGCCTTCGGGCTCACCGAAAGGAAGCCCAGACCCGGAGGAATCATGAATGCTTTCTGAGAACCGCCGATAACCACATCGAGGCCCCAGCCGTCGATGTCGAGCGGCATCGTGCCCAAACCAGTGATGGCGTCAATGACAAGAATCGCGTTGCTCTTCTTCACCGCCGCGGCCATGCCTTGCACATCGTGAGCCGCGCCTGTCGAAGTTTCGGAAGCTTGCACGAACACGCCGCGCGCATCGGGATTCGCAGCCAGCGCTTCGTCCACGCGCGCCGCCGTCACGACATCGCCATATGGCGATTCGAGAACCACGGCGTTCAAGCCGAATGCCTTCGTCATGGAAACCCAGCGTTCCCCGAATTTCCCCGCCGTGCAGACGATCACTTTGTCGCCGCGGCGGAACAGATTCGAGATGGCCGCTTCCATCGCGCCCGAGCCCGAAGAGACCAGCGGCAGCACGTCGTTGGTGGTGCCGTAGACTTCTTTCAGGTCCGCGAGAACCTGGCGGTAAATCTTTTGAAAATCCTGTGTCCGGTGGTGGACGTCCGAGGCCATCATCGCGTGCAATGCACGAGGAAGCAGAGGCGTCGGACCAGGGGTAAGAAGACGTTGTTTCTTAATGTACATGTTGATTGATACGACTGGCGTTGGAGTGGTTGAATTCACTAGAATAGCAAATCAAGATGCCACTCCTTGAACGAGTACAAAAAGACATGGTCGAGGCCATGAAGGCCCGGCAGGAACTGCGCCTCGGCGCCATCCGCATGCTCAAGGCCGCCCTCATGAAGCACAAGGTCGACACCATGAAGGAGCTCGATGAGGCTGAGGAGATGAAGGTCCTCAACAGCATCATCAAACAACGTAAGGAATCAGCCGACATCTTCCGCAAGAACGGCCGCGACGCCCAGGCCGATCAGGAAGAAGCCGAGCTCAAGATCATGGAAAGCTACATGCCCGCCGGCGCATCCGAGGATGAGATTGAAGCCGCCATCGCTGCCGCTCTCGCCGAAACCGGCATCACCAGCGTTAAGCAAATGGGCGTCGTCATGAAGGCCACTCAAGCCAAACTCGTTGGCAAGCGCGTCGACGGCAAAGCCCTCTCTGACAAGGTCCGCTCAAAGCTATCGTAAATGTCGAAACATATCGTTTCCATCCACGCGCATCCTGATGATGCCGAAATTCTCGCGGGCGGTACGCTCGCGATCCTGGCCGCGCGAGGCCACAAGATCACCATCGTTACCATGACCCCCGGCGACAAAGGCTCCGACATCCTCTCGCCGGACGAGACTGCCACTCTCCGGCGCAAGGAAGGCGCTACCGCCGCCGCACTGATCGGCGCGTCCTATCTATGCGCCGAGTTTCGCGATCTCGAGGTCTTCAACGACAATGAGTCCCGCCGCCGTGTCGTGGAGATCGTGCGCCAATTGCGGCCCGATATTGTCCTCACCTCATCTCCGGCGGACTACCTCTGCGATCACGAATCCACCAGCACACTCGTCCGTGACGCGCTGTTCGGAGCTCCTGCCCCCAACTATCTCACTGGCGCGAACAACCCCGCCGCCACACTCAAGGCGATCCCGCATCTCTATTACATGGATGCCATCGGCGGAGCCGATCGCGACGGCCATCCCATCATGCCCGACTTTGTCATCGACGTCGGCGGTGTGTTCGAAACCAAGAGCGACATGCTCAAGGCCCACCAAAGCCAGCGCGCCTGGCTCCAGCGCCAGCACGGCATGGACGACTACATCGAAACCATGACCCGCTGGACCCGCATCTGCGGTAAGCGGGCCCATCTCGATTACGGCGAAGGATTCCGCCGCTACAAAGGCCATCCCTATCCGCAGTCGCCGCTTCTGGAAGACCTGCTCGCCGGACTCATTCACCCGCTGCCAACGGACTAGCCGCGGGTCACCGTTGCCGTGGACGGATCCCCAAGGGAACGTGATCGGCCATCGTCAACGATGACACCTGCTCCCAGTTGGAGCTCGTGATCCGCTTCCCGTCAGCCGAAACACCAAAGGTCATCACCGAGGCGTTCTCATCCGGCTCAAAAAGCAGACGTCTCGTTGCTGTTGTGTCCTGTCCAGGCTGGAACGCCTGGCAGTAGATCCCGTTCTGCCCGTACTCATCCTGAGCGAGAAACACGATCGACTTTCCGTCCGGCATCCATCGCGCGCGGCCAACCAGTCCGACGCTGTGCCGGCGAATCGGCAGCCGGATGCGGAACGGTACTTCGGCGGCGTCGGCCACTCGCACTACACGGATCTCATTGCTGTCCGGCGTCGAATTAAAAATGTACAGCGCAAATTCGCCCGTCGGCGACGCCTCAGGAATGAAAAACGGTCCGGACGCAAGTATCGAAGCGCCACTCCCATCCGGATGGATCTTCCAGATTCCCGTCTTGGCCGGGTCGCTTGAGGCGTAAACGATCCACTTGCCGTCGCGCGTCATGGATGGGTTCTGCGCATCGTATTGCTCGTTGGTCACGCGCCGCGGTTGCGTCCCCTGCGCAGATGCCATGTAGACGTTGAACGGCGTAATCTGGCCAGTATCCTTTGCCCTGCCATGATTCCGGTTCGAGCTCCAGAGGATGCGGCCGTCGGGAGTGAACGCCGGATCGATGTCCTCGCCCTCCTCCTCAATCAGGCGCGTCACTACTCCTGTCTTCGTCGCCACCTGCCAGATATCGGTATTCCCCGTCCGGTTGGATACAAACAGAATCGACTCACCCCCCGGCGAATATACTGGCTGCCGGTCCGTGCTGTAACTACGAGCTCGCCACTTAGCTTCCGCCTGTTTCCCGCTGGATAAGTCGATTTCCTGCAAACTCTCGCGTATGGAATAAGGGGCAAACAGGATCTGGCCGGCCCCGCTGATCTCCAGGCTGGCGCTCGGATACTGCCACGAAACGGAGCTCAACGCACCCGAACCCGTGTTCTGCCGCACCAGTTGGGAATCGCCAAAATAGCCATCCTGCCGCAGATAGAATAACTCGCCCTGCGACGGCCCCCAGGCCACCGTCGACAACTCCGCATTGACGCTGTTCACGGGCAATGTGCGGTATTTCCGTGTTAGGACATCCAGTAATACGAGTTTGCCGTGGTAACCGCTTTGCTCTCCGCCCACGAGCGCGACAGTTTTGCCATCCGCGGAAAAACGGGGATGCTCCAGACGCAGTCCGGCAATTACAGTAATGTCCTGCGCTTGCGAACCGTTGCTGTTGATGAGCCCCACCAGCGTCCCCTCCGGAGCGGGTGCACTCTGCCACCGCACATAGGCGATCTGTCCGCCTTGCGGTGAAAACTCCGCATTCACTACATCATCCAGCAGCTTGCGCGGCTCGCCTCCGATGGTCGCAACACGGTACAGCGCCTTGCGGCCACTCTCTTTGCGGATGAATAGCAGGGAACCACCGTCCGGCGAAAAACGCGGCCACTCATCCTCGCCCGTCGTAATGGCGGACTCCTCGCCGCTTTGGAGTTGCTTCAGCCAGATCCTCGCGTACCCATCACGATCAGAGGTAAACGCAATCGTCTTTCCGTCCGCCGCCACCGCGGGCTGCGTGTCCCGGCCCGAATATGTGATGTTCTTGTAGCGGGGGAGTTTCGCTTCGCTGGGCGCCAACCATAACGAGCCGGCGGCGCCGGCCACCACTCCCATCAGCAGCGTGCCCACCACCCAAAGGTACCTGCGCGTCCACCCCCGCCGGACGACTGCAGCCTCGGGCCTGGCCGTGCTCACGCTTGTCGCGGACAGATTGCGCAATGCAAAGGCGAGATCGCTCGCCGATTGAAATCGCTGTCTGGGCTCCTTCGCCAAACAACGGTAAATGATCTGCCGTAGCGCCGCCGGCAAGGAATCCGGTAGCTCTAGGGAATCCTCATCGCAGATCCGTGTCATCACGTGCGCCGCTGTTTCCCCGGAAAACGGCCGTACACCCGCCACCATTTCGAAGAGAATGACTCCCAGCGTGAAGATGTCCGACCGGCCGTCCACATCGACTCCCCTGACTTGTTCCGGCGACATGTACACTACCGTGCCCATCACAGTGCCCGGAATCGTGCGCGTCCGGTCGTCAGGCCCAGGCACGTTCAACTTCGCTAATCCGAAGTCGATCAATTTCACCCGTCCGCCATGGGTCACCAATATGTTGTCCGGCTTGAGATCGCGATGCCAGATGCCGAGCGAATGCGCAGCCGCCAGTCCATCGGCGCACTGCGCCACCAGTTCGATTGCATTCCGCGTGCCCGTGGCCTTGAGCGGCGCTCCCTCGATCAACTCCGTCACCAGGAAACTGTCTCCGACGTCGAAGATCGAAACGATGTTGGGATGGTTCAGCGATGCCAGTGCGCGCGCTTCGGCCTGGAGCCGCCCGCGGTTAGCCCCCTCGTTCAGGAGTTTGATCGCCACTTCGCGGTTGAGACGTGTATCCCTCGCCCGATAGACTGAGCCCATTGCACCCGCTCCGACAGGTGCGACAATCTCATACGGTCCGAACCGGTCACCTGTCGAGATGGGCATGAAAACCCGATTATAGCTCCGCCGAACCCATTCCAAGCCTGGCCCGCTGTATGATGCAGAGACAGGAGAGCGGCTACTTTGACTCATCTATCGCGCCGTGCGCTGTTGCTGCAGGCGATGGCGCCCCAGTCATCCCCCATCATCGACACTCATCTGGAGGTCTGGTCCTTCCAGTTCCCGTTCTCCCACCCCGAACGCGGCGCTAATCTCAACGTGAAGATCGAAGCGCCTATCGAAAACCAGGTTAGCCAGATGCGCGACTTCGGCCTCAAGTACGCCGTGCTCATCAACCCCCGCTACTACGGCTGGAACAACAATTACGTCGCGCATTGTTTAAAACAATTCCCTAAGCTCTTCGTCGCCCACGGCCTCATCCAGCCCGAGGACCCCGAAGTCGCCGGCAAACTCCGCGATTGGATGAAGGAGCACGGCTTCCAGGGCATGCGCTTCAGTCCCATCTACCATCCAAAATCCACCTGGCTGAACTCCAGCGAGCACTACCCCTTGTGGAAAGAAGCCGAGCGCCTGCAGGCGGTCTTCAACTACTACATCCTGCCGCACCAGATGCCGATGCTGGAAGACATGGCTGGCCGCTTCCCCGGCGTCAAAATCATCATCGACCACGCAGGTAAACCGGACCTCAAGGCCAAGGACTGCTGGCCCGAATTCCGCAAGATGTTCCGGCTGAAAAAGTTCCCGCAAGTGTGGATCTCCAGCTCCGAACCCTACGAGATGTCGGAGCTCAAACGGTATCCCTACGAAGACACTCTGCCCTTCTACAAAGCGATTTACGAAGAGTTCGGCCCTCGCCAGTTAGTCTGGGGTACAGGGTATCCTCGCCCGCGCTGGGATCTCCCTATGGACATGGAATTGGAATTCGTAAACAGGATCTGCGACTTCTATAGACCCGCTGACCGTGCTCTCCTCCTGGGCCAAAACGCCCTCCGCATCTGGCGCTTCCCCTCCTAAACTCCTCCGAATCTTTCGTACCGCGCAATCCGACACCTGAGCGCCGGGCGGAGCAGTTTCGGTCTCCCCGTCTCCGCCCCAACCTCCTTCGAAAAATTATGACCTAGTACTATATAGAAATGTTTGAAACAAACGATCTAATAAATGTATGGTAACCACGATTCTCCTCCTCGCAATCCAAACCCTGAACGCCCAGCCCGGCCGCTTCGGACTCCCCGCCTGCGACGCCCCCGACCAACAACTCGCCACCCGCACCGCCTTCACCCTCTGCCACAGCAACACGCACAAGGCCCCCCTCTGGACCGCCTACCAGCTCACCTCCGAAATGCTCGACGCCCCCTCCGCCCCACGTCAGCACTTCCGCCATGACCCCGAACTCGCCTCATCCGCGGCTGACGTCGATTACCGCAACTCGGGTTTCCACCGCAGCCACCTCGTCCCCGCCCTTGACCTTGCTTCCTCCCCCGCCGCCCTCCGCGAATCCTACTACCTCTCCAACACTGTTCCTCAACTACCCGAACTCAACATGTCCGCCTGGCGTAGAATCGAAAACGACATTCGCAAACTTGCCGCCCAAAGCGACGTCCTCTACATCCTCACCGGCGCTCTCTTCGATTGCGGCAACATCCAGCACATCGGCCCCAACCAGATCGCGGTTCCTTGCGCAACCTTTAAGGTCCTCCTTTCCACAAAGGGCGACACGCGTTCCGCCTACGCCGTGATCCTCGCCAATGAACCCGCCGCCACACGTCAAACCGTCTCCATCCGTGAAGTCGAACAACGCGCCAGGTTGGACTTTTTCTCCGCCCTCCCCACACCCGAACAAGACATCCTCGAATCCACAACCACGTCCCTGCGCCCCCAGCGCAAGTGAGTCACAACATAAAGTTACACCGGCCCCAAGCCCTTGCACCTCCAGCAAACGTCAAAAATCTCATATATACTCTGAATCAGCACAAACCCTGGGAGGGACTCGGATGCCACGCCTGCTTCTGACCTCGGCAGCTTTTGCCGCAGCAATTCTGTTCGCCGGCGACAAGCCAAAACCCGCGAAGCCGGAGGCGCTAACCTCCGAACAGTTCTCCGAAATCCACGCGCCGCTGCTCCAACCGGCCAAAAAGAACGAAGCCGGCTCACTCACTGAACGCATCGCACCCAGTGTGCCCGGCGGCGGCAAAGCTGCCATTGCTATCGCCCGCAGGAACTTCGTCGATCAACTTCTCTTCGCGCGCATGCAGAAAGACGGCATCCCCTCCGCGCCGCTAGCCACCGACCACGAGTATATCCGGCGTATCTACCTCGATCTCACCGGACGCATTCCATCCGCCGCTCAAGTGCGCGACTTCGTCGCCGATCGCGATCCTGCCAAACGCGACAAGCTCGCCGACGAGCTCCTCCGCAGTGAAGCCTGCGTTGAGAAGTGGGCCTACTTCTTCATGGATCTCTTCCGCGCCAACGGCAAAATGGGGCGCGGTCAGAACCTCTTCCACTATTGGATGAAGGAGAACCTTCGCGTCGACCGTCCGTATGACGATGCTGTCCGCGACATCATCGCCTCATCGGCCAAAAGCAATCACGTCGTCGCCGCATCCAACGTCATCGCGCGCGAGCACGTCCAAGGCAAGCCCCAGCCCGACGACGGCAAAGACTTCGGCATGGTGCAGCAGCTCGACACGCACGATGAACTCGCTGTGCTCTATGGCAAGACATTCCTTGGCATCAACTTCTCGTGCATCTCCTGTCACGACGGACGCGGCCACCTCGAAAAGGTCAACGTTTATCTCAGCCAGCGCAAGCGCATCGAATTCTACAAAATGGCCGGCTTCCTCGGCAACTCCCGCTACCTCATGTACTGGGAGGACGGCAAGCCTCAATCCGGCGAGTTCATGATCGATGATGCCAACCCCGGCTATGACACCCGCGGCGCATCCATGATCCGTGTCCCGCGTTTTGGTGGCGACTCCAAGCCCGCGTTCATCCTCACTGGCGAACAACCCAAGCCCGGCGAAGAGCCGCGAGTGGCCCTCGGCCGCATGATCACAGCCCACCCGCAATTCGCCCGCGCCACGGCGAATTTGTTTTGGGCCCGACTCATGGGCGTCGGTCTCGTCGAGCCTTACGACGAATTCGATCTCGCCCGCCTCGACCCGCGCAGCGTCCCCGCCGGTTGGGAAGCGCAGCTCTTCCATCCGGAATTGCTCGAAGCCCTCGCCACCGATTTCCGCAAAAACAATTTCTCCATTCGACGTTTGATGGGCAACATCGTCAAGTCCAACGCCTATCAGCTCAGCGCGCGATATCAGGGCGAATGGAAAGAAGACTACACGCGCTACTACGCCCGCAAGTTCGTCCGGCAGCTCGCCGCCGAGGAGTTGCACGACGCCATCGTCTCCGCCACCGGACGTCCCGGCAGTTTCAACTACGGCGGCCAGAAGATGGGATGGGCCATGCAACCCAGCGGCCCCGCAGGCAGTGGCGACGTCAAGTATTTCATGCAGACCTTTGGCCAGTCCAACCGCAGCAACCCGCCAAAGCCTCCCATGGGGTCGCCCCTCCAGGCCATGCTCCTCATGCAGTCCTCCGTGGTCAACGATCGCGTGCTCGCAAAGAGCGACAGCACCGTGCAACGCCTGGTCGACACTTATAAAGAGGATAATGCCCGCGTCGTCGACGAGCTCTTCCTCGGAACTTTGTCGCGAATGCCCTCGGCCGAAGAAAAACAAATCGCCCTCCAAGCCCTGCGTAACAACAGGGTCGAAGGCGCGCAGAACCTCCACTGGGCCTTGATGAACCAGTCCGAATTCCTGTTCAACCACTAACGCCATGTCTAGACACCGCGTAGCCGACCTCCTCCCCTCCCGCCGCGAACTCCTCCAGTTCGGCGGCCTAGGCCTGTTAGGCGCAGCCGCCACCGGCATAAACCCGGCCTTCAGTGCCACCGGCCCAAAGGCGACCCCGCGCAACACCGCGCGGAACGTCCTCTATTACGAGATCTCCGGAGCCATCAGCCACATCGAATCCTGGGACTTCAAGGAGAACGCCGGATCCCCCAAAGACCTTGACTTCCGCAAAGTCCACAACGACCTCTGGCTCTCCAACAAGCTGTTCCCGCGCCTCCAATCGCAGTTCGATAAGTTCGCCATCCTGCGCTCGCTTCAGAGCCATGAAGAGGTCCACTTCCGCGGCCAGTACTACGTCCAGACCGGACGTCAGTTAAACCTTGCCTTCGCCAAGGAAATCCCTGCTATCGGCTCCGTCGTCGCCATGGAGTTGGAGAAGCGCAAACGGCCCGCCGACACATTCCCGACTTACATGTCTTTTTACTTGGAGAAGGGTGCGGCCGGCGCCCTCTCCACCGGATTCCTCGAACCCCGTTTCTCCGTGGTCGACATCAATCCTGATGCCGCGGTCAAGGGCAACACCCTCGATCAGAAAGCCGTCGAGCTGATGGAACAGCGCTGGAAGCTCCTTTCGCAACTGCGCGACGCCAACCGCAACAACGTCTCCACTTACGGTAAGGAGATGGCCGGCTACACCGATTTCTATGACACCGCCCACCGGCTGCTCACGGACTCGCGTTGGCCCGAGGCCTTCCAGATCAAACCCGAGGACCGGAAGCGTTACGGCAACACCCCCGTTGGTGTCTCCGCCATCCTCGCGCGCAACGTGCTCGCCGCCGATGCCGGTACTCACTACATTCACCTCTGCCATCCTGGATGGGACCATCACGTCGCCATCTGGGATCGCAAGGCCAGCTCCAATCACTACACCCTCTGTGCCGAGTTAGACCCGGTGCTCACCAGCCTGATGGAAGATCTGTCCACGATTCGTTCCAAACACGATCCCTCGAAAACGTTGTTGGACGAAACGCTCGTGGTGGTAATGAGCGAGTTCGGCCGGACCATCGGCCATCTCAACAACATGGCTGGCCGCGACCACTACAACCACTGCTTCCCCGCGCTCTTCGCCGGGGCCGGAGTCAAGCCGGGCAAGATCCTCGGACGTACCGACAAGGACGGCGGTGTCTGTCTCGAAAACGGCTGGAATCAGAAGGTGCAGCCCCGCATCGAGAACGTCGTATCCACCATGTACTCCGCCCTCGGCATCGATTGGACCAGGCAGATCACCAACACCCCATCCAAGCGGGCCTATCCGTATGTGGATGCCCTTGGACCAGCAGGCTACATACCCACGGATGAAATCGCGGAACTCTACGTGTAGCCTCACCCCGTCTTTGTGGGGCGGCCAATCCTGGCCGCAGCCCGGATTTCCATCCGGGCTTCTTCCTCTACTCCTTGCCTGGACAGCTTTCGCCGCTGAGCCCGGCATGGTCTTCATCCCTGGAGGCGAGTTCGAGCGCGGCCGCTCTCACCCGCTCCCTGACGACGGCCTCAAGTGGGTCCCTGAAGTGATGAAGGACGACCGCCCGGTCCGCACCATCAAAGTGGATGCCTTCTACATGGACACCCACGAAGTCACCATCGAGCAGTACGCGAAGTTCATCACCGCTACCGGACACCGCGCCCCCTACAACTGGCCCAACGGCAAAGTTCCCGATGGCAAAGGCAAGTTCCCGGTAGTCGCCGTAAGCTGGGACGACGCAGCGGCCTACGCCAGGTGGGCCGGCAAGCGCCTCCCTACCGAGGCCGAGTTCGAACGCGCCTGCCGCGGCCTCACCGAGAAGGCAAAGTACCCGTGGGGTGATCGCAAACCCACCGCGAAGGACGCCAGGTACGGCACCGTCAACGGACCCTCCGAAGCCGGCTCCTGCCCCGCCAATTCATTCGGCCTCCACGACATCGTAGGCAACGTCTGGGAATGGACCGCCGACTGGTACGACATCGACTACTACGCCTCCGCACCGGAGGCGAATCCCCAAGGGCCCAAGTCCGGCATGTACCGTGTCCTCCGTGGCGGCTCCTGGGCCGACGTCGACAAGTACCTCACCTGCTCCTACCGCAGTTGGGCGCGGCCGCCCGAGCGCAGCCCCAACATCGGCTTCCGTTGCGTCAAGCCCATCAAAACCCACTAGCGCCACCCTGAGCGCTGGTATCCTGTTGAGGGAATCATGACGCGTGCGATGCGCATCGTTGCCTTGCTCTGTGGCTCGCTGTCGGCCTGGGCCGATGAGCCACCCGCCGGCCTCTTGCGCCGCGTCCTCGAACGAGAGACCGTCACTGAAGAGCAGCGCGCCAACTACGCCTATCGCCAGAAGGTCCACATCGAAGAGCTCGAACCCGGTGGCCGCAAGCGTGGCGAATATCGCGAAGCCCGCGACGTCATCTTCTCCCCTGAAGGCAAGCGCTTCGAACAACTGGTGGGCAAGCCCTTCCGCTCGCTCGACCGCCTCGTCCTCACCGAAGAGGACTTCCGCGATATCCGCGAGGTACAGCCGTTCCTGTTCACCCGCGACTCGTTGCCCATGTACCAGACGAAGTACAAAGGCGAGGACACCACCGCCGGCTTCCGCTGCTGGCTATTGCAGGTGAGCCCACGCCAGATCCTTGACGGCCAGCGCCTCTTTGAAGGGCTAATCTGGGTCCATCAACAGGACCTCGCTGTCATCCGCATGGAAGGCCGCGCCGTCCCGCAGATGCTCGGCAAGAAGGAGAATCTGTTCCCCCGTTTCGTCACCGTGCGCAAGCTGGTGGACGGCAAATTCTGGTTCCCGGAAAAGACCTCGGCCGACGATGTCCTCCAATTCCGCAGCGGGGCGCTGCGCATGAAGATGGCCATCGACTACGAGACCTACAAGCGCTTCGGCGCCGAGTCCACCGTCACCTTCGATCTCAAGTGATCCCCGGTCGAATGGCCACTAAGTTGCTCCCCGCCCAGCATGCAACGTAGGGAATTTGTGTCCGCCGCCGCTTCCGCGCCCGCCTTGTTGGCGCAAACCGCACCCAGTGATCGCATCCGTCTCGGCATCATCGGCTTTGGCGGACGCGGCAGCTATCTGTTTCGCGAGATCCAGGCCGCCAAAGAACCGGGCGTCGAGATCGTAGCCGTGTGCGACGTGCTGCGGCAGGCCCGCGAGGACGCCACGCGCAGAATCACCCAAGTGTATGGAAAAGCCCCATTCACCTGCACCCGCTACGAGGAGTTGCTCGCGCGCAAGGACGTCGACGCGGTCATCATTTCCGCGCCGGACTTCACCCACTCCATCATGCTGCGGGCGGCCATGGAAGCCGCCAAGGACGCCTACTGCGAGAAGCCCATGGGCGTCAAGCTCCAGGACGCACGTGCCGCCTACCTCGCCGTGAAACGGTCCAAGCAGGTGGTCCAGATCGGCACCCAGCGCCGCAGCGAAGCGAAGATGATCACTTGCGCCGAGATGATCCGGTCCGGCGCCATCGGCCAACTGACGCGCGCCGACTTGCAGGTCCACTTCCAGGAGCCGCGCTGGCGTCGCGATCATCACATGATCCAACCAGCCGACATCGACTGGTCCGCCTTCACCATGGGCCAGTTCACCATGGGCGAGTTTACAAAGGTCCCGGACGTGCGCCTGTTCCGTGAGTGGCAGCTTTTCCCCGAAACATCGAACGGTATTCCTGGTTTATGGATGTCGCACTTCATCGACCTTGCAGCCTGGTTCCTCGATGATCCGTACCCCACCAGCGCCGTGGCCCACGGCGGAGTCTTCCTCTGGAAGGACGGGCGCGCAACACAGGATGTGTTCCAGACCCTGGTGGCCTACAAAGAGTGCATGATCAGCTTTGCCATGTCGCTTACCAACGCCTCCGGCGCGCGCAATGAGTGGTACGGAACGCGCGGCGTCCTCGATGCCGACTTGATGAAGCTGATCCCCAAGGGCAGCCGCCGCCCCGACCGCCTGGAGAAGGAAGTCGCTATCGAAGCCAAGCCCGGTATCGAATCGCACATGGCCAACTGGCTGCGCTGCATCAAATCCAGACAAACACCGCGAGCCGATATTCAGGCCGGATTCTCTCATGCGGTTGCCGGATGCATGAGCGCCGAAGCCTACAGGTCCGGCCGCCGCGTGGGCTTCAATCGTGAGAAGCTGGAATTCACCTGATGCGAAGACGAGACCTGCTAGCCATGCCGCTCAGCCTGGCCGCCGCGCCGGCGCCGCGCATCCGCACTGTGGATGTGTTGCCGGTGAGCTATCCCGTCACCGGGCACTTCAAATTCTTCCCCAAGCCGGAGCGGCCGACGGTGATGGTGAAGATCACCCTCGAGGACGGCACCGTTGGCTGGGGCCAAAGCGTGCCCGTTCCAACGTGGAGTTACGAGACGCCCGAATCGGCTGAGGATACGTTGCGACGATACCTCGCACCGCGCCTCATCGGACGCGATCCGCTCGACATTGCCGGCGCGCACCTGGAAATGCGAAAGGCTATCTCGCCGTCGTTTTCAACGGGCATGCCCATCACTAAGGCTGGCATCGATCTCGCCCTGCATGACATCGCCGCGAAGCTCGCCAGACAGTCGATGAACCAGTTCTGGAAGCGCAAGCCAGTGGACAAAATCGACCTGAGCTGGACCCTGAACCCCGCGACGATGGACGATCTGGAACCGTTAATGGAAGAAGGGAAGCGCCGCGGCTACCGGCACTACAACATCAAGGTCGCGCCGGATCCCAAGGCCGATCTCGATCTCGCGCGGCGCGTTCGCAAGTATGCCCCCAACTGTTTCCTCTGGGCCGATGCCAACGGCGGCTACGACACCGGCACTGCGTTGACCGTTGCGCCCAAACTGGCTGACGCCGGAGTGAACGTCCTCGAACAGCCCGTGGCCTCCAACCGCCTCTCCGGCTTCGCGGCGTTGCGCAAACAGAAGGCCTTGCCCATCCTCATGGACGAAGGCCTCGTGTCGCATGTCGAACTTGAGGAGTTCTTCAAGCTTGGCCTGCTCGACGGCGTGGCGTTCAAACCGGCGCGCACCGCGGGCCTCTATGATGCGATCAAGCAATTGCAGTTCTGCGAGCGCGAAGGACTGATGGTGTTGGGCAGCGGCCTCACTGATCCGGATGTGTCGCTGGCTGCATCGCTCGCCATTTACGGCGCGGCCCGGTTGAAGTATCCGGCGGCGCTGAACGGACTGCAATTCCTCACCGCCAGTTACCTGAAAAAGCCGTTTGTACTGGAAGGCGGCGCGCTACGTGTACCCACGGGAATCGGACTAGGAGTGGAAGTAAATGAAGAAGCTATTCGGCGCGCTCGTCGCGGTTAGCCCGTTATGGGCCCAGTTGAGTTGGAAGGAACTCGATGGCGGACGGCTGCAGTTGTTGGATGCCGGCAAACCCGCGCTCGTTTATAACTACGATCCGCAACTACCGGCGGGTGTCCCCGAAGACCGGCGCCGCTGCTGCTACATTCATCCGGTCTACACTCCCGCAGGCGTTGCCGTGACCGACGACTTCCCGAAAGACCACTATCATCACCGCGGCGTGTTCTGGTCGTGGCCGCAGGTGTTCGTCGATGGAGGACCGCGGCTCGACTCGTGGATGATGAAGGGCATCACCACCAGGCATGAGCGCTTCGTGGAGAAGAGCGCCAGGCGCCTGGTGGTGGAAAACGGCTGGTATGCCGGCGATACGAAGATCGTCAAGGAGTTCGTAACCATCGAGCCCCGCGCGGCCAACGGCAAATCACGTGAGTTCGTGGTGACGCTGATGTTGGAGGCAACGGCCAAGCCGGTGCGCATCGTAGGCGCGCCTGAAAGCGGTAAGGGCTACGGTGGGGTGAGCGTGCGCTTTGCTCCTCGCCAAGGCACAACTCTTCGCACCAGCGAAGGCCAGTTGAAGAAGGATGAAGACCTGGTGCCGCATGCCTGGGCCGAGCTAGAAGCATCCTATCAAGGCCGCGTGGCCGCGCTGCGCGTCACCGCCGATCCGGCGAATCCCGGCGAGCCCAACGTCTGGTGCCTGCGTTTCTACGGCTTCATCGGAGCGTCATGGCCCGCCCGCACCGGTGCGGTGATCGAGCCCGGCAAAGCGGCGAAGCTTCGCTACACGATCTCCGCGGCGGACCGGTAAGTATGGCTATAACTCCTCGTCTGTTCCTAGTGCTTGCGCTGTCGGTTTCGTCCGCGCAGTCGCAAAACACACGCCCCCATCTACTTCATATACCGGTAGCAACTGATCTTATTTATCAACTGCCGGATCTCAGTCCCGCGGAATTGGAGATACTCCAGTCCAGCCCGTCGATGGCGGCGGTGGACCGCGACGTGCCCGATGCCTGGCGCCACCGTGGCAAATGGTACAACGGCACGTGGCGCCTGATCCTCCGTTCGCCGGAAGCATCTTCGCTGCGCGTGCACTTTGCCGCGCTCGATCTTGGCGCCGGAGAGTTGCGCATCTATGCACCGGGGCAGAACACGCGCTTCGATCCGCCGCTCACTGGTCGGGGCCAGCGCGGCGACAGTGACCAATGGACGGCCTCCGTTGCCTCTGATATCGTCATCGTTGAGTATCATCCGGGGGAGAGCACCCTCTCGTTGCCATTCCGGATCGAAGCGGTGGCTCACTTTGGCAAAGCGGGCGCTGTGCCCGCCGCGAAGGCAGGCCGCGAGCGGGAGTCCTTTGGCGCTCAGTGCACAACACCCTATGCCGACGCCTTTCCGGCCTGGAAGCTCACCGCCAGTCCTGTAGCTCTACTCGTGTTTAACGTTCCGTCGTTGAAAGTATGGGCTCTCTGCACCGGTGTGATCGTGAGTGATCGTGCCGATTCCGGTCGCGGTTACCTTCTCACAGCGAATCATTGCCTCAATGGCGATACGGATTTGCGCACGTTAACAGCGTACTTGTACGTCGAAGACGGTTATCCCACTCGTGATAATGGATACGACCTGGATTTGCACCGCTTCGCTTATTTTGGGTTTGGGGGAGTCGGCGGTGATCGGATTTTAGTCACGGCCCCACGAAGTGAGGGGGATGTCACCCTCTTAGCTTTGGATTCGAACTTTGCCAATTCCAGGTCCCCGGCAGCCAAATGGAGTCCCGCTGAGATCGCTTACGGTGCCACCGCTGTCGCAGTCCATCACCCGCGAGGAGCCCTCAAACGGCTGTCCACTGGTGTTACCAGTGAGGCCTCGAATGTGCGCGTGGATGGCGTGATCAATCCCCGCGACTACTTCTTCACCACCACATGGAACCCCGACGCGGGAACCGCCGAGCCTGGTTCGTCAGGTGCGCCACTCTTCTATTCTGACCGTGAGATTCGAGGAATCCTTCACAGCGCGCCTGCGAATACCTGTTCGGTTTCGCCTCCCTGGTATGCCAATTTCGGGCGAATGTCGACGTTCCTTCCGCGCGTCCAAAGCTACCTCAATAACTCTGAGCCCGGAGCGTGTCAGGTCGCGATCAATGCTGGCAATCAAGCCATTGCTGCAACCGGTGCTAGTGGGAACTTCACCATCACGATACCCGCTAACTGCAATTGGGCCGTTGCCTCCGATACAGCCTGGATTACGATCACCAGTCCGAAAGCCGGAACCGGGAACGCGACCGTGACCTACATGGTTGCCCGCAATGACGGCGCAAACTCCGCGCCGCGCCTGGGCACCGTGAGTGTGATCGGAGAGCAGCGGCGAGTCATCCATTTCAGCCAGGCAGGCGTCGCGGATGCGACACTTACCGATGTCCCCACGTCGCACAGCTTTCACAAGGAGATATCGTTTCTGTCGGCGAATGGCGGGTTGGCTGACTTGTGCGGTGCGCATCAGTTCTGTCCGGAGGGTACAACCACACGCGGCGTGATGGCTCAGTTCATCATCCGCTCCATCTATGGCGGAGATGCCGGGATTCCCGCGCCATCACCTACACCCGCGTTTGCGGATGTTCCAGGGACACATCCCCTGTACAAGTTCGTTCAGGAGATGAAGCTGCTCGGCATCACCGCCGGGTGCAGTGCAACCGAGTATTGCCCCGATCGTCCGGTGACCAGGGGCGAAATGTCAGTCTTCGTCGTGCGCGCTCTTCAAGTGAAGAACTACTTCCAGAACGTCTGGCTATCGACACGCACGGAGGCGCAAAACAGACTGGCTCGCCGCGACGTCCTGATCAGACAGGCTGCCTTTGTGGTGGACCAGTTCTCTTACTCCAACAAACAGTCCTTTACCGATGTCTCCAACAGGCATTCCTTCTATTCGTTCATTCAGCGGATGAAGGATCTGGGGATCACGTCGGGTTGTTCGGCGACCACGTATTGTCCGGATGATCCGAACACGCGCGGGCAGATTTCGGTGTTTCTGGCGCGCGGGCTGTTCGCATTGTGGGAAGGTCGCAATCCGTAGTCGCAAGTGGAACCTTTGGCCCCCCTCGTACGTAAGTACTTCTACTGAGGAGTGTGCCATGACCCTTGCACCTAGCACCGGCTTACGGGAATCTTCCGCCAGCCGCCCGATGGTGATCGCACTGTTCGTTTCCACCTGCCTGCTATCGATCGTTTCCTGGTATACGACACAACAGGGGATGGCCCTGTACTTGTCCGGTTGGTTCGCGCTGCTGGCGTCCCTGGGAGTGCAGTCGGCGCTGGTGATGGTCGCATGGCTGGTGGGTGTATCAAAGACGCGACGCGCGCTGCTCGTGGCAGTGTACGTCATCACCGCGCTGGTCTCGGTCGCCTTTTCCTATGTCAGCCTCTACACCTGGTTCTCCGCCAAGGAGCGGCCCGTGCAGGTGGAGCGCCAGCTCTACGACACCATCTCGGCGTCTTCGGGCAAGACCCAGCAGATCCTCGCCGCTGCCATCGGGGAACAGCGCAAGCATGTTCTGGCGCTGGAGGAGATGACCGCGGCCGAGAAGTCGCACGGGTATATCTCGCGGGCGCAGGATCCGGACCCCTACCTGGCACGCATTCGCGAGGCTGTGGCGAAGGAGGCGGGCACCTATCGAGAGGGTACCGGCGCAGGCATCCGCTACACCGCCTTTGATCGCTACACGCGGCTCGCGCAACAGTCGCTGGCGCAGATGCAGACCTCGCAGCGCGCGCTTGCCGACTTTCAAAGTCAGTTAAAGCCCCTCGATAGCTCGGAGGCGCAGATCCGCAAGTACCGGGAGGTCTACAACACCGTCCCGTGGACCGAGGTGGAGGAGGGCAATCACTCCGGGAGATTGGAGAAGCCGGCAATCCCCGTCTATGCCGAGTTCGTGGATAAGACAGCAACAGGCCAGGAAGAGCTGATGCTGGCATTCACCGAACTGTTTAGCGCGCCGACGGGACGGCACATTTTCGCATTGGCGCTGGCGGCGTTCATCGACATCATCGTCTTCCTGCTTGCCTATGCCTCGGGGCCGCATTTCTTCGAGGCGCCGGAAGCCCGCTGGTCGGCGGCCGCCGCGACGCTGGACGACGCCGACACTCCGGTGTTTGTTCGCGACTTCCTGCGCAAGATGGAGCCGAGCGCGCGCGGCATGGCTCGCGTCGAAGTCTCGACGATGACGAGCGGAGAACTGCAGTTCTGCCTGATCCTCGCCAGCAAGGGATCGGCGACCCTGGTGGAGGAGGACGGCAATCGCTACTACATCCTGGACGAAACGGCGCACGAGCAGCTCGTCGATGCCCTGTCGATCCGTCCGCTTCCGTTGCGTGCTTCCGCCAAGCAGCCCCAAGTCGCGCCTTGATAACCCTGCCGAAGACGGCGTGCGCGGCATCCTGCACACGCCCGATGCGCACAACGGGACCCGCGATGTTCGTGCGCAGCTTCTGATGGACCGCGTCGTCCGAGAGCGATACGGAGCGCCTATATAATAGCCAACCGGCCTGCGTGGAACTCGTCGAGCGCAGCGCGCATAGCGAGGATGTTGTCGCGTGGCATACCCGGACTCACGCCACCGCCCACCGACAGGATGATGCCTTCCCCGCCCGATCCTTCGAGCACGTCGAGAGTTGCCGCGCGGACCTCGCCGGGTGTCCCTCGAACTGCAATCTCGAGCGGGTTGACGTTGCCCATCAGGCACATCCGTTGTCCGACGCGCCGCTTCACTTCGCGAATGTCCGGCTGCTTGCCCCAGTTGAGGACGTGAAAACCGGCGTCGGGCAGGTGATCCAGACACGCCTCGATCTTGGCATCGTTGTGGTATACCTTCACCCAGTCCTGCGGAAAGGCGTCGCAGATCCGCTTCAGGTAAGGGTGGGCGAACTCGATGTAGTGCCGCTTGCTGATGAAGCCGACGATGTCGTCAAGAAGAAGGAATCCCTCGACGGTATCGCCCATCGCCTTCTGCTGCGCCTTCATCCAGTCGATGACGACACGGGTGCACAGGTCGATTAACCGGTGCGCGCCTTCGGGGTCCTCCACCAGGTCCATCATGAAGTTGGTGGTGCCGCGGACGAATCCAGCCGTACACAAAGGCCCGCGGGCGGTCACCATCGGCAATATGTACCCATGGTCGAGGATGCGCTGCTTCTGCATCCGGATGCGGTGCAGCGTCAAAGCGGCGAAGCCGTCCGCTTCCACATCGTAATCGGAAATCTGATCGATGTCTTCCAGCCGGTGCAACCGGTGGCACTCGCTGGGTGTGTTGTCCGGCCAGAACTTGATCTTCGCTCCGAGTATGGATGGCTCCGCCGCCATTCCGTACTCCATCCACCACGAGGGCACGAAGATGATATCCGCATACTCGCGCATGATCTGGAGATTGGATTGGAACCAGAGTTCCGGGTCCAGGTAGTAATCGAGGTGCTTGCGCCCCAGATAGCCGGGCATCCAGGGACTGTCGATGATGAGCGCCATGGGGATACGGTCGAGTTTCTCCAGGCGGGCGGCGCGTTTAAAGGCGCTCCACTGATGCGGTAGCATGATGTTTCTAAAGGTGCTGCGCCGGTGGCGTGCACGGCTCAAGCGTAGCATGGTGCGTGTGTCACTTTGAGTGAGCGGATTCCGCTGATAGGGGCATGAAGACGCTACTGTTGGCCTTGCTGGCCATCTTTCCACTTCGTGCCGCGACGATCGTGAACGGCGGCACGCTCTTGAACGCAACGGACGCGAATCAGCTTGCCACATGGCTGGGGCAAGGGGATCTGACGCTCACCAACATATTCAGTTCCGGGCCGGACGTGAATGGAGCGGCCAATTTTCACGCCGCGGCGGATAACAAGGGAGCAACGTTCATTCTGGTGCAGACTGCCCAGGGATTAGTGGGCGGGTACAATCCGGTCAGTTGGGATGGCAGCCTGAACAACTATGTCCTGGCGCCTACCGATGCCATGCGGACCGCGTTTCTGTTTAACCTGACTGCCGGTCAGAAACTGGCAGAACTGCTCACAAGCGCGGGCACTACGGGCCAGTATCAGACTTACAATAACCTTGCTTATGGTCCGACGTTCGGCGGTGGGCACGATCTGTATGTTCCGGGAGGCCTCTCTCAGGCGCTGATGTACTCTTTTAGCTATGGCAACGGCTCCGGTGGAGCGAATCTACTGGGAACCACCAGTAATACTTACGTGACGGTGAATGTGTCGCGGGTGGAGGCGTTCACCGTAGGGACGGCGTCGACACCGGAACCGCCGAGTCTGGGGTTACTTGGGGGCGGATTGGGCTTTCTTGTGCTCGTGAGGAAGAAGGGTGACAGGCGCACGATGTGAGTGACCAGCAGTCGCCTGGCTTGCTGTGAGCGTGTACCCTCCTACTGGGCCCCGGTTTCATCGGCTGTGCTGAATTGAGGCCAGATCGCCGTCGCCCTCGCTAGCTTGCGTCAAGTGGCGCTATACTAGTGGACAGAATGGCAAACGAACTCCAGGCTGTCGTCGCGGAGTTGGGCGGCGAGAGTGCGCTTGGCCGTACTCTGCGAACCACCAGCGACCTCCAGTCGGCGATACGCGAGGGGTTCCCCCAAAAGGTTGTCGGAAGCGTTATGAACTCGTCTGGTTTAACGCTCAAGCAACTCTCGGCGACGCTCGACCTTTCCCCTCGCAGCTTGCAGCGAAGGCGGCACTCAGGCCGCCTGGCTCCCTACGAATCCGACCGATTGTACAGGCTAGCGCGCATCGTCGCGCTTGCCAAACAGTACATCGGAGATGAGGAAACGGCGACGCGCTGGCTCAAGCGGCCGAACCGGGCGTTGAGCGGCCATGTCCCCCTGGATCTCATCGACACCGAACCGGGTGCACGAGCGGTCGAGAACGCGCTGGGCAGGATTGCGTACGGTGGCGTGAGTTGACGCGGGTCTACAGGATCCTTCGGAAGCGCTACGCAAAGAACTCCTTCGACGGCGAAGGCTCCTTTTTGTTCGGAGGACGCTGGTCCAGTCCCGGCACGCGCATCGCCTATGCAGCGGAACATCTGTCACTGGCGATGTTGGAGTACTTTGTCCACATTAATGCGGACGATCCGCCCAAGGACCTGGTCGTGGCAGGTGCCGATATTCCGGACAGCGTATCTCGAATGATACTGAAACCGCATGATCTTCCGACAGACTGGCGACAGGTTCCGGCAAGTCCCGCCCTCGCGGCCATCGGAGATTCCTTCATCGCGGAGAGGAAGGTCGCAGTCCTGATACTTCCCTCGGCCCTTGTCCCGTCGGAGTCGATCTGGCTGATCAATCCCCTTCATCCTCAATTCGTGAATCAATTCGTGAACATCCGGGTACGCTCGCCGGAGCCGTTGTAGTATGATGCGCGGTTCTTCGGCTGATCTGGTCTTACTAAACTCGTCTTGTTCACCCACCACCGGCTCAAGGATTGATTGGGCGCCGTGATCCTGATGCATCTCCGTTGTCGCCTTCCCTGGTTCGGGTACAAAACGCCAGCCGGCGCCGGATCTCATCCTGGTGTTGGCTCATCAGCGTTCCTTCACGGGCCCAGTTGGCGATTCTCAAACCCTACTGCATTGCGAGAGGCGCGGTGGGAACCGCTCACGGAGTTGTCCAGTTGGTGGTGGCCAGGTCATGGCTAAACCTTGAACAAACCGGTTGCGATGCGAAGGGCTCGCTCGACGGCTTCCATTGTTTCTGGCGCCAGGGTTCCCACGTGCTCCACGAGGCGAGACTTATCCAATGTTCGCAGTTGAATGAAAGAAACTTTTGATCGCATGGTCAGACCACCGTCAGGAGGATGGATGACGGCTTCAAACGGGTAGATCTTCTCCGTGCGCTTTGAGGTGATGGGGGCAACCAGCACAACCGGGCTGTTTGCATTGATGATGTCGGCGGAGATGACAAGTCCCGGCCGCTCCCCACCTTGTTCCGATCCTTGAACAGGGTTGAGCACCCTGAAGACGTCCCCTCGCCTAATTGGCGCAATCCAGGGACCGCCAAACCTCCTCGCTCACCGAGTTCCACTCCGCGTCGATTTCGAGGTTCACTTCCGCCATGGCTTGGCACCCCTCAATGATATGCCGGCGCAGTTCGGCCCTTTCTTGTTCGGCCAACCACTCCTCGATGAGTTTGGCGAGGAACGCGCTGCGGTTGCCAGCGGATAGGGCCTGCTCGAAGCGCTCGACGATTGGATACGGGAGGGAGTATGTACGCTTGGCCAGCTTCATGGCAATACCAGAGTACCATACTCACACTTACAGCCACCGTTGAGCGTCATCGTGGGCTCTAACGAACAGGAAAAGCCCTTATCTTCTCTTCACCATCCACCAATTGCACGACCAGACGGTAGCCATCGGATATGTCGTATTTTCGACGTTAGGAATGCGAGCTTCACCGTGCTTCGTGCGTGGTAGTGAACGAATAATCGCCATTCATCCCAGCTTCCGCTATCGCCACTCTGGCGGCTGACACAACCTTCTTTTGACCTTGCTTCTCTAGTCCGCGAAGATAACTATTGAACAATTTCGTATAAATAACTTTGTAGGTCATTAATCGCTCTTTCATCGGTGTTGGCATGAGTCTCATTGGGCAGGTATGGTAGGGGTACCTTCCTTCAACCCAAAAGTGAACAGCGAGTGACCAACCGCCAACGAGATGTACTGCTTGCCGTTGACCATGTACGTTACCGGCGAAGCTGCCGTCTGCCCACCAAGATACCGGCGCCACAGCAGTTTTCCGTCACGGGCATCGAGGACCAGAAAATGCCCCTCGCGGTTGCCGGTGATCAGGAGGTTAGAGGCGGTGGTGAGGATACCTGCTTCGGTGACGTCGCCCATGCGGTACTCCCAGACCCTTTCGCCAGTTTCATAGCGAAGGGCGCGCACCGCGCCATAGCCGTTCTTGGGATCGCGGCGGTTGATGCGGAGCCGGCGCGTGGCTGGCACTTCACCCTGGACCGCGCCCCCGACAAACCACTTCCCTTGCTCATAAGTCTGGTCCCAGGAGTAGTAAGTTCCCGAGTAATCGTCCCAGACGCTGAGATAGAATAAGCCGGTTTTCGGATTATAGGACGGAGAATACCAATTGGTGCTCCCTTGGACGCCGGGGAATGTGAGTGTGCCTTTCGCACTCGGGCCGCGGCTGGGAGCTTTGATGGGGCGGCCCTTGGCATCGAGTCCCTGGGCCCATGTCTGCTTGGCGAAAGCGGAGCCGTGCAGGAATTCGCCTGTGGCGCGGTCCAATACGTAGTAGAAGGCATTGCGGTTGCCCCAGAGCATCAGCTTGCGGGGAGCGCCTTTCCAGTTGGCATCCACCAGCACCGGGGTCTGGACGGAATCGAAGTCCCATTCGTCGTGGGGCGTGAATTGAAAGTGCCACTTCAGTTTGCCGGTATCCGCGTCCAGCGCAACGACGCTATCGGAATAGAGATTGTCTCCAGGGCGCATCGACGGGTTCCAATCGGGGCCGGGATTACCGGTACCCCAGTAGGTCAGGTTCAACTGCGAGTCGTAGGAGCCGGTGAGCCAGATGGAAGCTCCGCCGTGCTTCCACGATTCGTTCCCCTTGGCGTCCTTGCCCCAGGTGTCGTGGCCGGGCTCGCCGGGCTGCGGGATGGTGTTGAAGCGCCAGCGCGGCTTGCCGGTCTCGACATCGTAGGCGGCGATGTAGCCCTGAATGCCGAGTTCGCCCCCGGCGGTTCCGATGATGAGTTTGTCCTTGACGATGAGCGGCGCGTTGGTGAGGGCGTATCCTTTCTTGTAATCGTCGACAGTGACTTCCCAGCGCTTTTGTCCTGTGGCGGCATCGAGCGCGACGAGCTTCATGTCAAGTGTGGCGACAAAGACCATGCCGTTGGCCAAGGCGACACCGCGGTTCACTTTGCCGCAGCAGTTGTAGGTGACTTCGGGGAGCTTGTGCTCGTAGACCCAGTATTCACGGCCGGTCTGCGGGTCGAGCGCGACGACGTTGTTGGGTGCTTCTGTGACGTACATCACGCCGTTGACGATGAGAGGCGTGGCTTCAAACTTCTCCATCGAATGCGCCTGCCAGACCCATTTCAATTCGAGGTTGGCGATGTTGGCGGGCGTGAGCTGGTCCAGCATGGAGTGGTGCTGGCTCATGGAGGTGCCGTGGTAGGTGGGCCAATCGGCTCCAGTCTGTGCGGCGAGCGTGCCCGCACAAAGGGTGATGAGAAAAATGGCTTTCATTTAGTTGGCTCTCCGCAGGGAAACCAGATAGGCGACCAGGCTGTCGATGTCGCCATCGGGCACTTTGCCCGCGAATGAAGGCATCGGGGATTTGCGCGCGTCTTCGCTGGCGGCGACGTCGTGCTTGAGCAGCGTTTGCAGGCGTCCGTTGGCGAGCATCACTTGAATGGAGTACGTATCTTCGTTGAGCCGGCGGCCGGAGACGGTGGCGCCGTCGCGGAGTTTCCATTTCCATTGCCAATATTCAGCGGAGACGCTGGCGTTCGGATCGACCAGGGCGAGACGGAGTTCGGCTCGCGTCATGCGCTGGGAGGCATCGGCAAGGTTTGGCGCTTTGCCGGAATGGCAACCGGCGCAACGCAGGGAAGCGAAAAGACTGGCCCCGCGCCCGGCATCGCCAACACCACCGCCTTGCTCCTGATTGAGGCCGCGTAGATAGGCCACTAGCTGCCAGGCGAGCTTGCCATCGAAGCTGTAGCCGGGCATGGATGTGCCGGGAACACCCTTGGTGATGACCTTGAACATGGCCTCTTCAGAGACGGCGTGCTTGTACTGGCCGCGGGAGAGGTCGGGGCCGCCGGAGCCGCCCTTGGCGTCGGGTCCATGGCATGCGCCGCATTGCGAACGGTAAGTGGCCGCGCCTTCCACGCGATCCTTCGCCGTGTTGTAGGGGTTGGTGATGGTGGTGGAGCTATGCTGCGCGGACGCGGCGGCAGCGGCGAGAATCAGGATCGCGTATCGCATCAGGCCAGTCCCGCTGCTTTCAACAGTTCTTTCGTCTTAATGACGTCGCGTTTGAAAATGGCGAGCAACTGCTCCTTGGGGATGGAGTAGGTGGCGTTGCCTTTGTCCGCTCCGCCGAGTTCGGGATACTCCATGTGGAGTTGCAATGGACCGTGGAAGCCCGCAGCCTTCACCATCGTGAAGAACTGTTTGAAGTTGACCATGCCCTGGCCAATGGCGCACCAGTTAGGCGCCCACGCGCCCCGGGCGTTCTTTCCCCAGGCGAAATCCTTGATGGCGATGCCGCGCGTGTGGGGCAGCAGCAGGCGGCTGGAATGAATCCATCCGCCGAGGCCGCCTTCGACGGTGGCGTGGCCGATGTCGTAGTTGACGGAGACGGATTCAGGATCGTAGTCCTTGAGGATCATATAGAGATCCCAGAAGGACGCGCCGACCTGCGTTACGCCCGAATGCGTGTGATACATGGCGCAGACGTTGTACTGTTTGTTCATCGCCGCGAGGTCTTTGGTGCGGGCCTTGAATTCGTCCACCTGCCTGGGGAGGGGCGCGTTTTCGGTGTAGCGGAAACCGCCCCAGCGGTAGTAGTGAATGCCGAGCTTGTTGAGAGTCTTGAGAACATTTTCGGCGTGCGGCGTTTTGGCGTCCACAATGTGGCTGGTGACCATCGGCATGGTGATGCCGGCCTTCTTGACGGCTTCAAAGGCCTTCGGCAAATCTTCCTCGACGCGTTCGGGCAGCACATGGCCACCAGGGCGAAGGGTGAGGTCGATTCCTTCATATCCCCAACTGGCGCAGAGTTCGGCGCACTCCTTAACGCTGGTCCATTGAAAGTGTTTGGAGAATGCGCAGAGCACCATCTTATCGAGAGCACCCTTGGCGGGAGGCATAGCCATAACGGCCGCGCCCGCAAGCGCAGAGACGGAAGTCCGGCGGGTAACCATGAATGATATTAGATCGCAAAATGCCGGTCAGTTGTACTTCACCCAGATGGGCGAACTCCACGCCAACTGCCCGTCCTGCTGGAGGGCACGGATGTAATAGAAGACTTCGCCTTCGGGCTTCTCGCGATCGGTGAATGTAAACTTCGCCTCGGAGCCACTGCCGGGAACCGTGTAGACGACCTTGTTGCTGCGGATGACGTCGACTTGTTTGAGCGGGCCGGTGCCATTGACCACGGCGTGCAAGCTGGGCGGCGTTGCGGCAGCGAATGCCTCGCCCATGAAGTGGCCGGCGGCGCGGAGATCAACGATGATGTTGTCGGTCGACGCGAAGGATCTGCGGGCTTTCATCGCGGCGATGATCTCTTTGCGGTCCAAGGCGCTGACCCAGAAGTTGGCGTAGGAGATGTGGGTGGACACGTGATCGGAGCTGGCCTGCACGCCCATCTTGATCCCGCGGGCCCAGGCGCTGGAAACGAAGCCGAGGGAGTAGCGAGTGACCTCGCCGCGGCTGGGAGCCCGAGGAGCGTCGGTCGCCTCATAGTTGCTGCGGTAGCCTTGATAGATCTCGACGACGGGTTCCACTTCAGGGTCTCTATCGCGGAAGTCGGTGCCCATGCCGGAAGCCGATGTGTGCGAGGTGGTGACGCCGGAGAACTGGCGCAGGTAAGCGTAGAGCTTGCCCGCGCCTTCCTGGCCTCTGCGCTCGGCTTCGGGGATTTCCAGAAGAGGACGGCCGCGTTCGGCGAAGACGACATTGCGATGTCCGTTGGGCCAGGGGAGACTGCGTTCGTAAGAATAGACGGGCACGAATTTTCCGGCGATGGTGTAGAGATCGACGGCCTTTTGAATGCGCCACCAGTTGTAGGGGATCGACTGGCCGGCCTGGTGATCGCACACACCCTGATAATCAAAGGCCACGGCGTCGAGGGCGTAGCGGTAGCTGTCGTCGAGGGAGCCATCACGATTGCCGTCCCAGGAGAGATCGGTGTGACGGTGGATGTCGCCGCGCACAATGCGCCATTCCTTGCCGTCGATTTTGGCGCGGTAGTTTCGCATGCGCGCGACATCGGCGGCCTCCTGCTGATGGATGGGAGGACGGCGTTCGCGCATGGCGAAATACGGCGCGAGAATGGCGGGCATGGTGGGAGCGGCCTTGGGGATCATCGCGACGTGCAGGTCATGTTCGGCGGGGTGACCGGCGGGCCACGTGCGGCCATCAGAGGCCCATGCCACCGCGACTTCACCGTTCTTCCGAGCGGCTGCGGCGACGGGCATGTCGATGCGGCCATAGCCTTCGGCCAATTCCATAGCCGGGGTCCACTTGTCGCCACGAAGAGTGGTTGCGTAGATGCGCCACATGGCACGGTAGGTTTCCTGGCCACCGCGCTGTCGGGGAAGGTTGACCCGCACGTGGAAGAAGAGCCACGGATTGCCGGCGGCATCGAGGACGAAATTGGGTTGATGGGCCACCTGGCGGAGATCCTCAGGGAGGGCGGTTTCTGGGAACAACGGGGCCTGGAGGCGTCCGCCTTCCCAAACCGCGACGCGGGACTGCCGGCGAAGGAGGAGACCGCGGCCGCGATCGCCGATTTGGTAACCGTAGTCCTTACCCCACGCGCTATCGCCGTCGTCCCAGGCGATCCACAGGCGCGACTGCGCGTCGAACTTCGCAACCGGGCGGGCCTCGAAGGCTTCACTCGTCACAATCGGAACCGGTGGGCCGAACTGGCCGCGAAAGTACGTACGCATTGCGATGTCGTAATTGCCGTTGGCGTACGTGTCCCACAGCACCGCGACAGCGCCGTTTGGGGCGATCGCAACGGTGGGCTCCCAATCGTTCGCGGGATCGGTGCTGACGGCAATTTCGGGACCCCACTTCCCTTCCCTCAGCACACGGAAATAGATATCGAAGTTGCCGTTGCGCGCACTCTGCCAGGCGAGGTAGATGTTGCCCGCGGCATCGCTCGCCATCACGTGATTGATGTCGGAGTTGGGCGAGTTGGTGATGCGCTCGGACTTGGACCACGCTTTGCCATCAAACGCGCGCGCGTAGAGATCGAAGTTCCCGTTTTGTTGTTCGGACCAGACGACCCAGATGCGGCCGAGGCGGTCCTGAGCGAGGGCGGTCTTGTAGCAATCACAGGGAGCGGAGACTGGCTCGGGGTTGGTCCAGGCGCCTTTCACCAGTTTGCGGACGACGATTTGATCGCGGTCGTTCTCGTAGCGCTGATAGGCCATCCAGAGCGTGCCGTCGCGTGTTTCGATCATGGAGGGGTAGTCTTCCACCGCGGCGTCCTTGGTAAGAGAATGCCCGGCGGGAACGGCCTGTACGGCGACGCGGCCGTCGAGGAATCGCTGTGGAGCGTCGCCTGGCGTCATGGTGGGCTCAAAAACAAAATCGCCTTGTTTTGTTGTGACGCGGATTTCGGCTACGGGCGCGCCGAGTTCCACCCACAGGCCTTTCGCCGTAACCTTTTCGCGATTGGCGGTGGGGCCCATGATTCTCTCGTAGGGTGTGTCCCAGTAGACTTCGCGCTTGGTGGCGGCCTTCCATGTGTTGGCAGTGAGGGAGTCGGCGGCGGGATCGAACTGCCAGGCGCTGAGTTTAGCCTGCGGCGCGGTAAGAGAGCCGGACCAATCGACGTTCTCTTTACCGTCCACGCCGAACTGGATCAGGTAACGGGCCCGCTCGGCGTCGGCGGCGAGGACCGAATGAGGCGCGGTAGGACGAATCAGCCAGATCGTGAGTGCGGTGAGGCTTCCGGCAATCAACAGGGGCAGCGGTTTCAGGCGAGCGCGCATACCTCTAGGATACGCGCCGCGTCGGGAGTTTCAAGCTGCGTCACGGGCCGTGGGCGAATGCGTTCGATGAGATCGGGGAGGTCGTAGCGGATGAGGGCGCCCGGAACATAACTGCTGACTTGCGTTTTGGAGGCGGGTTTGTCGAAAACGTCGAGATAGGAGCGGAGGGTGTTGACGGTGATCACGCCGGCGATGCGCGGCGTGTTGGCTGCGGCGTGGAGAGCGATGATGCCTGCTTCCTCCAGGCCGACCACGAAAACGCGGCCCTGGTGTGCCGTGGCGTGGTGGATGAGACTTTGAGTACGAAGTTCGATGAGCGGGCGGCCGAGTTCGAAAGCACGATAGGCAAAGAATTCCTCCCAGTTGAGTTTGCGTCCGGGTTGCTGCTCCCAGCCCTGGATGTCGAGTTCGAGCACCGTGGACTTAGGGGTCACGAGAGAACGGGCGAAGTCCGCGCGGAAGCTGGCGCTCACTACAATGATGTGCGTGGTGCCCAGACCGGTGCGCCGTGTGGGGAAGTCAATGGGAGGGGCTGTCCTTACGGAGCGAGGAGTTTCGCGGGAGCGCTTCGCGTGGACAGCGCGAGCCTGTTCGCGGTTTAGCTCGAAGAGGCCCTGCGCGCCCGGGAGGTTCATCACCGCGCCGTCCGTGGTGCATTGAAGATCGGCGGGGGATTCCACGGCGAGTTGCGGTTCCACGACCTTCGCTTCGCGGCCGGCGAGATGTTTCAGCATCCAGGCATAGCAGGCTTCGCGCAGACCTTGATTCATGGCGTGGGGGCCGGGCGTTTCCACAAGACTGATGTTGGCGGACAAGTGCTGCACCTCGGCGAGCGTGCGGCGGGTGCCTTCCTGCGGCACGTAATCCCCGGTGGTCAGGCCGATGAGGAACGCAGCCGGGAGAGCGGCGGCGATGAGTTCCGGATGGTCGATCCCGTTGGCGTAGACGCCGGGCACGATTTGTTCCGGGTCGGCTGTGAGGAGCGCCTTCGTCTTGTGGAGGAAGGTGGTGACCGCGCAAGTGGACATGACGGCGCGGAGGCGTGATTCCAAGGGTGCGGTGAGCAGTGTGGTCATGCCGCCGCCCGAGTGACCCACCATGCCGAGACGCGTGCCATCCACGTCGGGACGCGACTGTAGGTAGTCGAGCGCGCGGATGGCATCCCAAACACGGTAGTGGGTGAGGGTGCGGCCGGTGAGATATGCGGGCTGGCCGGCGAGAACATGCTCGTAGGTTGCCGGTTGCGCACGCAGCCCGAGTTGGCGATACATGTAGCGCTCCCCTTGTCCGATAGGATCAAAGACCATCGCGATGATGCCGTGCGATGCCAGGCCGGCACACACTTTTTGATATTCCGGGGCTGCTTTGCCTTCGGGGTAGTGGCCGCAGGATTCGATGACGGCGGGGAGCGGTTTGGTGAGGCGATTGGGACGGTAGAGGTTGGCCGTAACGGCGAAACCGGGACGGCTCTCAAAGATGACCTTGTCTATTGAGTAGGCTTCGCGGCGGAGCGTGCCAGTGATGCGCGCGTTCAGTGGAGTGCGTTGCGGGAAGGCGCCGATCGCGGCGAGTAGTTGGGCTCGCACGCGCGTGCGGAGTGCAGCGATGCCGGATGGGGTTCTGATTTGCGCCAACGCCTGCATGCGACGGGCATCGGCGGCTTCCAGTTGAGGGATGAACCAATTCCATAGGAGCGATCCACTCTCCTCTTGCCCCCGTGCCAGTGTGGGGACGGAGAGTAGTGGAAGTGCGGCGCGGCGGGTAATCACGTGGCGCTCTTGATGTCCGTGTGGAGGAAGTCTTTACCTTTGAAGAGAAGCGGTTCGCGTGTCTCCCTCGCGAGGGCGTAGGAGAAGCAGTCGCCGAAGTTGAGTTTGGCTTTGCTGCCGCTGCCGCGCCCGAAATCGCGATAGGCGTCGCAGGCGATTCTCCCTTGCTCGGCCGTGACGGGCATGATCTCGATGAAGGATGCGGATATCAAATCCTGCAGACGGTGAAGCACAATTGGGTCCTTCACTGATCGCAACACGATATAGGCCTCCACGTAGCTGACTACGGACATGCGGAGGGACTCGGCCTTCTCCATGACTTTTCGAAAGGCGGGAGACTCGGGCTCCTCGTCGAGAATGGCGATGATTGCGGAGGTGTCGATGATCATTTAGGCAGGCCCCGCTCATCGTAAAGGTCGGCGTCGTAGTCCCATTTCTTGAAACCCGGCGGCAGGCGCTTGGCGCAGTCCTCCCCAATGAGGCGCAGGCGTTCCGCCAGTCCTTCCGAACGCTTTTTGCGAACCACTTTATCCAGCCGCTCTTCAATGGCCTTGCCTACTGCCTCGGTGATGGTTTCGCCGGTCTTCTCCGCGAGTTCATTGGCAAGCCGGGAGACGCGCTCGTTCTTGATGTTGAGAGCCACGATTCTGCCTTTCTTCCTCAGATTAGCAGAATTCTTCCTATTGAACGATTGACTGCATGGCGAGGCCCTGTGCGTCGATGCGGATGTTCTTGTAGCTGGTTGCCTGGATCATGAGAATGCCGAGCATATCTTCTTTGGGGTCGATCCAGAAGTAGGTGCCATGAGCTCCGCCCCAGCCGTAGCTGCCGATGCTATCCAGATGGCCGGACTGGCCGAGATCCGTCATCACACGGAAGCCGAGCCCGAAACGGTAGCCGGCGAGGTCGGGCCAGATGGGATGGTCCGCAATGTGATTGGCGGTCATCAACTGCACGGACTTTGGGCTGAGCAGGCGCGCGCCGTTGTAAGAACCGCGGTTGAGAAGCATCTGGCAGAACCGGAAATAGTCTTCGGCGGTGCCGGACAACCCACCAGCTCCGGAGAAGAAGACATTCGAACCGCGTTGCTGGCGAGCAGGCGCGACGGGGCGCAGTGTGCCGCCTTCAGGGCGGTAGAGGGTTACGAGCCGGTCGAGCTTATTGTCGGGGACATAAAAGAAGGTATCGGTCATGCCCAGTGGTTTGAAGATGCGATCGGCGAAGAAGCGGTCCAACGGCATGCCAGAGACCACTTCCACCAGGTACCCAAGTACATTGGTAGCCGGGCCGTACTCCCAGGCCGTGCCCGGGTGGAAATTCAGCGGCAGTTTCGCGAGTCGTCTGGTGTACTGTGCGATGGTCTCGCCCTTCGGCGTTTCGGCGCGGAATCTCTCCAGGTCAGCCTGGAGTGCAACGCTGGTGGGCCCGGCGAGTCCGGCGCTGTGACTGAGCAGATCGCGGATGGTGATTTCGTTGGCGGCGGGGACCAGCTTGAACCCCTGGCGGCTGGAACCGGGCGGGTTGATCACCTTGACCATAGAGTTCTTGAACTCGGGGATGAAGCGCGAGACGGGATCGCTGAGGAGGAACTTACCTTCTTCCAGCAACATCATGACGGCGACGCTGGTGATGGGTTTGGTCATGGAAGCCAGGCGGAAGATCGAATCGTTGGTCAGAGCCTTCCGCGCTTCGATATCCGCCATTCCCTGCGCTTCCAAGTGGACAATACGGCCGCGGCGGGCGATGAGGGTTACAGTGCCGGCCACTTCGTGGCGGTCGATGTAAGCTTTCATGCCGGCCTTGAGGCGCTGCAGGCGCTCGGCGGACATGCCGGAATCTTCGGGCTTGGAAACAATCAGGGACGCCGCCATAACGGGCAGGCAGAGCGGGAGCAAGAGCAGCATTCTGCGCATGGTAGGACGAGTATATGCCATCGGCCGCGCCGTTGTCGTACCATCTTCTTCTATGCCTACCGCCTTTTCGCGGCGCGGCCTTCTGCTCGCTCCCGCCCTGGCTGCCGCGCAATCGCAACGGCCCGCGGTCCGCAGCGGGTATGTGGACTGGTCATGGGACCGGTGGCGGGAGATCACCAAGGAATCGCGGCCCGCGATCACTTCCGATCAGACAGGAAAAGCCGCGCTGTCGGATCTGTTGGATTCGGCGGATTGGGCGACACGCCGCGCCAGGTTGAGGCAGGTGCTGGATGTTTTTCTGGGACAGGCGCCGCAATCGAAGCCACCGTTGGAGGCGAAGATCGTCAAGGAGGAGGACGCCGGAGATCACCACCGGCGCCATGTTTTGTTTCAAACAGAAACCGGCGAGTTTGTACCGGGCTTTCTGCTGATTCCGAAGCAGCGCCGCGGCCGGCTCCCTGCCCTGATCGTTCCGCACCAGACCACGCAGGAGGCTCGTAAGGAGCCCGCAGGGCTGGCAGGGAATCCGCGCATGCATATTGCGCTGGAACTGGTCCGGCGCGGGTATGCGGCGTTCACCTACGATGCGATGTGTTTCGGCGAGCGTCACGATCCGGGCAGCGGCCATTATGGCGATGCGATCCCGTTCTACAGGAAGCATCCGGAGTGGAGCGTGATCGGCAAGATGGCGTGGGACCTTTCGCGTGCGGTGGACTACTTACAGACACTGGATCTCATCGACCCGGCGCGGATTGGAAGCATCGGTCATTCACACGGAGGCTACACGACTCTGATCGCGATGGCTCTCGATGAACGGATTCGGGCAGGGGTGAGCAGTTGCGGGTTTGAGACGTTCCGTCATGATGGGAATGTCTGGCGCTGGTCGCATGCCACGGCGCTGCTGCCACGTTTGGGATTCTACATTTCCAGCCCGCATATCAACATGCGCAACTATGCTGGAGTGCAGGACTCGGAAACTCCGCAAACGCCGTTTGATATGCATTGGGTGTTGGGTCTGATTGCTCCGCGTCCGCTGTTCCTTTCGACGTCGGACGAGGACGCGATTTTTCCGAATGCCGGATGGAGCGCGCGCATGGCGCTCGCGCGGCTGGAGCCTGTCTACAGACTGCACGCGGCAGAATCGAAACTGGAGAGCTATTATTTCCGCGGAGGCCATGGCTTTCCAGTGGAGGCTGCCAATCGCGCGTACGGATTCTTGGATCGTTGGATGAAAGCATGACTCGACGACAAATGCTCACCACAGCGGCGGCATCGATGGCGGCCGCCGCGCCGCTTTCGGGCGTAGTGATCGATGCCCACAATCACACGCAGAATCACCGGCGTGCCGATTGGGCCGAAGCCGACCGTCAATTGATCGACGCCGCCGACAAACTCGGCATTCAACAACTCTGTTGTTCGACACTGTCGCCGGAGCGGCCGATGACGCATGACGGGTGTGTGCAATCCAACGATTGCACGCGCGAAGCGATGAAACGGTTTCCCGGGCGTGTGCTCGGTTACTGCACCGCAAACCCCGGGTACGGTCAGGCCACGCTCAACGAGGTCCGCCGCCGTGTGGAAGACCAGGGGTTCATCGGAATCAAACTGTACAACGACTACCGCACGACGGAACCAGTAGTCTGGCCGTTGATCGAGTTGGCGATTCAACTGCGCGTGCCGGTGCTGCAGCACGCCGGTCACACGACGTGGCTGCCCGAAGCCCAGCCGCGAATCAGCGACGCGAGTCATATCGCGGAGCTGGCGCGGCGGTATCCGGAGGCGATGATTATTTGCGCGCATGTTTGCGGCGGGGGCGATTGGGAATGGACGATTAAGGCGCTGCGCAACGCCCCCACAGTGTTTTTGGACACCAGCGGCAGCGTGATGGACGATGGGGTG